>NZ_JBVHTP010000022.1:0-110244 GCF_055565795.1 Streptomyces sp. NPDC028314 | reverse complement strand
GCCGCAGGGCCGCAGGGCCGCAGGGCCGCAGGGCCGCAGGGCCGCAGGGCCGCAGGGCCGCAGGGCCGCAGGGCCGCAGGGCCGCAGGGCCGCAGGGCCGCAGGCCCGTAGGGCCGCAGGGCCGCAGGGCCGCAGGGCCGCAGGGCCGCCGCAGGCACGGCAGCGCACGGGGCCGCAGCCCCGCGGACCGCTACGCGACGAACGTCCGCGGCGGCTCCGCCCCGCTGCCGCCGGCGCCCGTGCCGACCAGCCGGGCCGCCGCCGCGAGCCGGGCGGCGGCCTCCTCGGCCACCGGCCCGCCGACGGTGAACGGCAGCCGGACGTAGCCCTCGAAGGCCCCGTCGACGCCGAACCGGGGGCCCGAGGGGACGCGGACTCCGACCCGCTCCCCCACCTCGGCCAGCCGGGAGCCGGACAGCCCGCCCGCGCGGGCCCACAGGGTCAGCCCGCCCTGCGGCACCTGGAACTCCCAGTCGGGCAGCTCCCGGCGCACCGCGGCGACCAGCGCGTCCCTGTTCTCCCGGGCCTGGTCGCGGCGGATCCCGACGGCCTCCTCCCAGCCGCCGGTCCGCATCAGCCAGTTCACCGCGAGCTGCTCCAGCACCGGCGTGCCGAGGTCGGCGTACGCGCGGGCGGCGACCAGGCTCCGGATGACGTCGGGGGCCGCGCGGACCCAGCCGATCCGCATCCCGGCCCAGAAGGCCTTGCTGGCGGAGCCGACGGTGACGACCGTGGAGCCGGCGGGATCGAAGGAGCAGACCGGGCGCGGCATCTCCAGCGCCGGGTCCAGTTGCAGCTCGGCCATGGTCTCGTCGGCGACGAGCACGGTGCCGGCCGAGCGGGCGGCCTCCACCATCGCGCGCCGCTGGTCGTCGGAGGCGAGGGCGCCGGTGGGGTTGTGGAAGTCGGCGACGACGTAGGCGAGCCGGGGGGCGGAGTCGCGCAGCACCTGCCGCCAGACGTCCATGTCCCAGCCGGTCAGCCCGGCGGCCATGGCGACGGGTACGAGGCGCACCCCGGCGGCGCGCATGAGCTGGAGGATGTTGGCGTAGGACGGGGATTCGACGGCGATGCGCTCGCCGCGCCCGGCGAACAGGCTGCAGATGGCGTCGATGGCGCCCATCGCCCCGGTGGTGACCATGATCTGCTCGGGCATGGTGGGGATGCCGCGCTCGGTGTAGCGGTCGGCGATCATCCGGCGCAGCGCGGGGAGCCCCGCGGGGTAGTCGCCGTGGGTGTGGGCGTACGGCGGGAGTTCCTCCAGGGCGCCCTGGACGGCTTTGGTGAGCCAGGGCTCGGGGGCCGGGAGGGCGGCGCAGCCGAGGTCGATCATCGAGCCGAGGGCTTCGGGCGGCAGCGGTTCCAGGCCGCGGGCGGGCAGCGGGTTGCCGGCCGGTACGGAGGTCCAGCTGCCGGCGCCCCGGCGGGACTCCAGGAACCCCTCGCCGCGCAGGGCCTCGTAGGCGGCGGCGACGGTGGTGCGGCTGAGGGAGAGCGCGACGGCCAGCTCCCGCTCCGCGGGCAGCCGTGCGGCGACCGGGACGCGGCCTTCGAGCACGAGGAGCCGGATGCCGTCGGCGAGCGTCCGGTAGGCGGGCGGCTTGCGCGCGCCCGAAGCGGGGGGCCGCTCCTGCTGCGAGGTGATCAGGCGGGCGAGCTGTGCGGCGCCGACCGCTGAGGTCCACTGAGCCATGCTGTCCGGTCCACCTTCATCGAATTGGCCCCACCCGGCGGGCGACCGCGGCCGGTATTGGATTGGTTCTGCGGGGTTCAGGGTGTCATGGAGCAGTCCATTCGGGCCAGGGCGCGGCTCGTGGCTCCCCGGCGGGCCGGACGCTCGGTGCGTCGCGGAAGGATGGCGGGTCCCTCGTTCACCGCGCGGCCATCGCGGCGCTCCCGTCCCACCGCGAACAGGGGGCATACTGCCGCCGTGACGCACGTACGCCTTCGCCACCCGTATCTGGACCACCCTGCTCCGATCCCCTTCGCACACCGGGGAGGGGCCGCGGACGGGCTGGAGAACACCGCCGCCGCCTTCCGCCGGGCCGCCGACGCGGGCTACCGGTACTTCGAGACCGATGTGCACGCCACGGCCGACGGGAAACTGGTCGCCTTCCACGACTCGACCCTGGACCGGGTCACCGACGGGCGCGGCAGGATCGCCGAGCTGCCGTGGAGCCGGGTCCGCGAGGCCCGGGTGGCGGGCAGCGAACCGCTGGCCCTGTTCGAGGACCTGCTGGAGGAGTTCCCGGACGCCCGCTGGAACATCGACATCAAGTCCGAGTCGGCCCTGCACCCGCTGGTGAACCTGGTCGCGCGGGCCGGGGTCTGGGACCGGGTGTGCGTGGGCTCGTTCTCCGAGAGCCGGGTGGCCCGCGCCCAGAAGATCGCGGGCCCCCGGCTGGCCACCTCGTACGGGGTGCGCGGCGTGCTGGGGCTGCGGCTGCGCTCGTTCGCGATCCCCGCGGCGCTGCGGGTGGGGGCGGTGGCGGCGCAGGTGCCGGAGCGCCAGGCGGGCATCCGGGTGGTCGACCGGCGCTTCGTACGGACCGCGCACGCACGGGGGCTCCAGGTGCACGTGTGGACCGTGAACGAACCGGAACGCATGGAGGCTCTTCTCGACCTGGGAGTCGATGGCATCATGACCGACCGGATCGACATCTTGCGCACGGTTCTGGACCGGCGCGGCGCCTGGGCCTGACCGCCCGTTCGGGCTCCGCGCGGGCATCCGGGGGCCGCGCGCCACGGGGACCAGCGAGGGGGCGCTCATGAGTGCGCAGACGGAAGACGAAGCGGAATCCGGGGCCGACGACGGCAGATCGGCCGCCACGGCGGCGGCCGCGCGCAAGCGCGAGCAGCGGGGCTGGTATTTCTACGACTTCGCCGTATCGGTGTACTCGGCGAGCGTGCTCACGGTGTTCCTCGGGCCGTACCTGACCTCGGTGGCCAAGGCCGCCGCGGACGCCGAGGGCTTCGTGCACCCGCTGGGCGTCCCGGTGCGGGCGGGCTCCTTCTTCGCCTACTCGGTCTCGGCCTCGGTGATCCTGGCCGTCCTGCTCATGCCGCTGGCGGGGGCCGTCGCCGACCGCACCGGCCGCAAGAAGCCGATGCTGGCGGTGGCCGCCTACACGGGCGCCGCCGCGACGGCCGGAATGTTCTTCCTCGGCGGTGAGCGCTATCTGCTGGGCGGGCTGCTGCTGATCGTGGCGAACGCCGCGCTGTCCGTCTCGATGGTGCTCTACAACGCCTACCTGCCGCAGATCTCCACCCCCGACGAGCGGGACACGGTCTCCTCTCGGGGCTGGGCCTTCGGCTACACCGCGGGCTCCCTGATGCTCGTGCTGAACCTGGTGCTCTACACGGGCCACGACTCCTTCGGCCTCTCCGAGGGCACGGCGGTACGGATCTGCCTGGCCTCGGCGGGCCTGTGGTGGGGGGCCTTCGCGCTGATCCCGCTGCGCCGGCTGCGGGACCGGGCCGTGGTCCGGGAGCCGGGGGCCGGCCCGGCCGTCAGCGGCTGGAAGCAGCTCGTCGCGACCCTGAAGGACATGCGGCGCTATCCGCTGACCCTGTCCTTCCTGCTCGCCTACCTGATCTACAACGACGGCGTGCAGACGGTGATCTCCCAGGCCTCGATCTACGGCTCCGAGGAGCTGGAACTGGAGCAGTCCACGCTGATCGTGGCGGTGCTGCTGGTACAGATCCTGGCGGTGTTCGGGGCGCTGGGGATGGGCCGGCTGGCCCGGATCCACGGCGCCAAGCGCACGATCCTGGGTTCGCTGGCCGCCTGGGCGCTCACGCTGGCGGCCGGCTACTTCCTGCCGGCCCGGACCCCGGTGTGGTTCTTCGCACTCGCCGCGATGATCGGGCTGGTGCTGGGCGGCAGCCAGGCGCTGTCGCGTTCGCTGTTCTCGCACCTGGTGCCGGCGGGCAAGGAGGCCGAGTACTTCTCCGCGTACGAGATGAGCGACCGGGGGCTGAGCTGGGTGGGACCGCTGGTCTTCGGCCTGACGTACCAGGTAACGGGCAGCTACCGGGACGCGATCATCTCGCTGGTGGTGTTCTTCGCACTGGGTTTCGTGCTCCTCGCCAGGGTGCCGGTACGGCGCGCGGTGGAGGCGGCGGGCAATCCTGTTCCCGAACGGATCTGACCGCGGGTTCGAGCCGGTTCCGAGCACGGATCCGGGAACGAATTCGGAACGAATTTCGACGTTCAAGCGAAGGGCCGGTAGTGTACGCCTTTGGCCTGCCAGGCGGACCGTTACTGCGCGCTTGGGAACTGTAGACGTTGGGTGACATCTGCTGCCAGATGTGACAAAACGGGCATTGGTGGGTACAACAAGGGGCGGCACGACGGGCGACGCATGACCCGGAGCGGGAATCTATACCGCCGACCGGACGTTGACCGGATGACGACGACAGCGACACCTGTCCTGTGGGCGACAAGCCCGGGAGGCACGATTCATGAGTGAGCGAGCTCTCCGCGGTACGCGGCTCGTGGTTACCAGCTACGAGACGGACCGCGGCATCGATCTGGCCCCGCGCCAGGCGGTGGAGTACGCATGCCAGAACGGACATCGATTTGAGATGCCGTTCTCGGTTGAGGCAGAAATTCCGCCGGAGTGGGAGTGCAAGGCGTGCGGCGCCATGGCACTCCTGGTGGACGGGGACGGGCCCGAAGAGAAGAAGGGCAAGCCTGCGCGAACGCACTGGGACATGCTCATGGAGCGACGCACCCGCGAGGAGCTGGAGGAAGTGCTGGCCGAGAGGCTCGCGGTCCTTCGTTCCGGCGCCATGAACATTGCCGTGCATCCGCGGGACAGCCGCAAGTCCGCCTGACAGCCGGACTGAGCACAAGGCACCGAGTACAACGCCGAGGGCCCCCGCCACTTCCGTGGCGGGGGCCCTCGGCGTGCCCGTCCCCCGGTTTCCCGGGGCGCGTTCTCAGCGGGCCGGAGCCCTCACGGGGTCAGCGGCGGCCGGTAGCCGGTGTCCGGGCCGGCCGGGCCCGGGCCGGGCTGCCGCTGGTCCTCGCGGATGACCTCGCCCTGGACGACCTTGCCGTCCGGGTAGTGGATGCGGGCCTGCTGGAAGGCGTCGCCGAAGCTGCCGGCGGGCGCCGCGGCCATCTTGCGCTCCAGCGTGCGGGCCGTCCGCCGGCTGATCAGCGCCCGGACCGGCGGGAGCAGCAGGAGCAGTCCGGCCGCGTCCGAGAGAAGACCCGGCATGATCAGGAGCAGGCCTGCCAGCATGGTCAGGCCGTTGCCCTGGCCGGGCTGCTGCGGAGCGGGCGGCCGGCCCTCCTGGGCCCGCTGGAGGGACTGCGTCAGGTTCTTGAAGGCGCGGCGCCCGGCGCGCTTGATGACCACGCCGCCCAGCAGCATCGCGCCGAGGAGCAGCAGGGCGACGGTCAGCCCGCCGGCCACCCCGGCGACCAGGCTGAGCAGCCAGATCTCCAGGATCAGCCAGGCGGCGACCGCCAAGGGGAGGAACGTACGGGCGGGCGAGCGCCGTCGTGGGGCCGTCGAAATGCCGGTCGTCATACCACCAGTGTGCCTGGGGTGGCGTAAAAGCGGCCTCAGTCGGAGGTACCGGACATCCCCTAGGGGTGTCCGGAGCTCCTGTGGTGTCCGGAGCTCCTGTGGTGTCCGGAGCTCCCGCGGTGTCCGGCGGGCGGGCTCAGGCTTCCGGCTTGCCGGTCAGCTTCGCCGTGCGGGCCTTGACGCCCCACTGGGTGACCCGCCACAGGGCCTCCACCACGATGTCCTTGCTCATCTTGCTGTCGCCGAACTCGCGCTCGACGAAGGTGATGGGCACCTCCACGACCTTGAAGCCCTTGCGGACGGCCCGGCGGGCCAGGTCCACCTGGAAGCAGTAGCCGGCCGAGGCGACCTCGTCCAGGCCCAGCCCCTCCAGGGTCTCGCGGCGGAAGGCGCGGTAGCCGCCGGTCACGTCGCGGATCGGGACGTCCAGCATGAGCCGGGAGTACGTGGACCCGCCGCGGGAAAGGATCTCGCGGCTCTTGGGCCAGTTGACGACGCGGCCGCCCGGCACCCAGCGCGAGCCCAGGACCAGGTCGGCGCCGCCGAGCGCGGTGAGCAGCCGGGGCAGTTCCTCGGGCTGGTGGGAGCCGTCGGCGTCCATCTCGACGATGACGCCGTAGCCGTGCTCCAGGCCCCAGGCGAAGCCGGCCAGGTAGGCCGCGCCGAGGCCCTCCTTGCCCTTGCGGTGCATGACGTGGACGTGGTCGTCGGAGGCGGCCAGCTCGTCGGCGAGCTTCCCGGTGCCGTCGGGGCTGTTGTCGTCGGCTACCAGGATGTGGGCCTCCGGGACGGCTGCGCGGACGCGGCCGACGATCAGGCCGATGTTCTCCGCCTCGTTGTACGTCGGAATGATCACCAGGGTGGTGCCGAGCGGCCCGTAGGTCCGCTGTCCGCCGTCGCTCACTGGGTCCCCTTGCAGTTTCTCGTCCGGCCCGCCACGTACGTCACGTCACAGCGGGACGATTTTAGAACAGCGATCGGGGCCCGCGGTCCTTCGGGCCGGCCGCGCTCCCGCTGGATGCGGATCGCCGTGACCGTTGTCTACTGGACCGCCGGGCCCCGACCTGGGGCCACCTGCCGCCCGGCGAAACCTTCCCTCGCCCCCGAGGCGCGGGTGCGCTGAGCGGACGGATCCGTCCGGTACGGACGTCCTGTGGTGGACCCGGCCGAACCTATCCGGGTCCGGCCGCCCGTACCGAACCGAGGCCGGTCGGATCACCCCTGTGGCCGTACGAATACCTCCCGGCCACCGACCACCGTGGACAGGCACACCGGCAGATCCCCGCCGGGGGTCAGGTCGGGCAGTCCGGGGGTGCCGGAGCGCGGGTCGGTGGACCAGCGGGCGACCCGGTCGTCGGGCGCCTGGACCACCAGTTCCTCGGTCTGCCAGACGGCGTAGTCGGCGGGCGCGCCGGGGACGAGGATGCCCGCGTCGTCCCGGCCCAGGGCCCGCCAGCCGCCGCGGGTGTGGGCGGCGAAGGCGGCCCGTACGGAGATCCGGTGCTCGGGCGTGCGGTGGAAGGCCGCGGCGCGGACGGTGCCCCAGGGGTCGAGCGGGGTGACCGGCGCGTCGGAGCCGAAGGCGAGCGGGACACCGGCCTTGAGCATCGCGGCGTACGGGTTGAGGGTGCGGGCGCGCTCGGCCCCGAGCCGGTCGGCGTACATGCCGTCCTCACCGCCCCAGGCCGCGTCGAAGGCGGGCTGCACGGAGGCGGTCAGGCCCAGCTCCGCGAAGGCGGCGATGGTGGCCGGGGTCATCATCTCGGCGTGCTCGACGCGGTGCCGGGCGGCCCGGACGCGGGCCAGGCCCACCTTCTCGGCGGCGGCCCGGACGCCCTCGACCACGGCGGTCAGGGCGGCGTCCCCGATGGCGTGGAACCCGGCCTGCAGCCCCTCCTCGGTGCAGGCGGCCACGTGCGCGGCGACGTCGTCGGCGTCCAGGTAGCCGGTGCCGGTGTGGGCGGCGTCGGTGTACGGGGAGTGCAGGCAGGCGGTGTGCGAGCCGAGGGCCCCGTCCACGAAGAGGTCGCCCGCGGCGCCGACCGCCCCGAGGGCCTTGGCCCGGTCGAGGTCCTGGTCGGCCCAGTAGCCGAAGACGCGCGGGCCGGGGTGGGTGCGCGCCAGGTCGAGCAGTGCGCTGAAGTCCTCCGGGGAGGAGATCTCGGGCCCGCCGCACTCGTGCACGGAGCCGATGCCGAGGGAGGCCGCCCGGTCCAGGGCGGCGCGCTGGGCCTCGGCGCGCTGGGCCGGGCCGACGGCGCCGAGCGCGACCCTGCGTACGGCGTGGTGGGCGTCGGCGGTCAGCGGCTCGTCGCCGGTGACGGCGGCCCCGGGAACGAGGTCCAGCAGGGCGGTGGTGACCACGGCCGAGTGCACGTCGATGCGGCTGAGGTAGAGCGGGCGGCCGCCGGTGGCCCGGTCGAGCTCCTCGCGGCGGGGGGCGCGGCGCTCGGGCCAGCGGGAGGCGTCCCAGCCGTGGCCGAGGAGCACCCGGTCGGCGGGGCGGCGGGCGGCGTGGGCCCGTACGAGCTCCAGGGCGTCCGGGAGCGAGCGGGCCCCGGAGAGGTCCAGGCCGGTGAGGGCGAGGCCGGCGGAGGTGGTGTGCACGTGGGCGTCGGTGAAGGCGGGCGTGACGAGGGCCCCGTCGAGGTGGACGACCTCGTCCACGCCCTGCGCGAAGGCGTCGGCCGCGCCCTCGGACCCGACCCAGGCGATGTGCCCGCGCTCGACCACCATCGCGGTCGCGAACGGGTCGGCGGGGCTGTGCACCTCTCCGCCGCGGAGGAGGACGGTGCGTTCGGCTGCGGGGGCTCCGGCGGCGGTGGCGGAGGTGCGGTCTGTCATGGGACCAGTCTCCCGCCTCGGCCGGGCGGGCCCGACCTCGGGGCCCGGCGCGGCCGCGTCGCGGCCTGCCGGGCCCCGGAGGGGTCACACGCGGGGTGGGCGGGATTCGTACGGGGTGGAGAGGACCACGGTCGTACGGGTGGAGACGTGGGCCAGGGCGCGCAGGCGGCCCAGGAGGTCCTCCAGCTCCAGGGGGGTGGCCACGCGCACCTTGAGGATGTAGTTCTCGTCGCCGGCGACGCTGTGGCAGGCCTCGATCTCCGGGACGCCCGCCAGCCGCTCGGCGATGTCGTCGGGTGCGCTGGGATCGAACGGCTTCACCGAGATGAACGCCGTCAGGGGCAGCCCGACGGCCTCGGGGTCGACCACGGCCGCATAGCCGCGGATCACGCCGCGCTGCTCCAGGCGGCGTACTCGCTGATGGACCGCCGACGTGGACAGTCCGGTGGCCTTGCCCAGATCCGTGTAGCTCATACGCCCGTCCCGCACGAGCAGATCAACGATCTGGCGGTCCAGCTCCTCCATTGCGCTCATAGCCGCTCAACCTATTGCCCAGGACCGCTCCAGGCACAGCGGTGTCCACGAGAGAAGTGGCACCTGCGGCGGGCATGTGACCAAGCCCACAGAGGTATGGAGGCGTACCGGGGGCGGTTGTGGTTACTCGTGCCGCGCGACGGGAAGTGCTTGCTGTGGCCGTGGCTGAAGAACCTGCCCGCCCGGCCCACCCAAGGGGGAGTACATCCATGCTGAACACCAAGCGCGCCGGTCGCACCGAACCGGAGCCCCTGGAACTTCTCGATCCCGAGGAAGACGACTACCTCGAAGACGCCGAGGGGTTCGAGATCCACCACGCGATCTGCCCCGACTGCGGTCAGTCGATCGCCCTCGTCGCGGACGAGGAGTACCTGCCGGAGCACGCGCTCTGCCTGACCCCGTGGAACCCGTTCGGGCTCACGGTGTGCGCGGGCACGGGCCGCCCGGCCTCCGACGCCCTGCCGACCGTCGGCGTGTTCCAGCAGGACGGGCCGGAGCTCGACCCGGTCGTGCACCTGTCGCTGCCGCACGGACTGGACTGGCGGACGCAGCCCTTCTCGCACGTCGGCGGTCCGGGCTCGCGCCCCGTCCGGGTGGCGGCCCCGCTGCCGCCGCAGATGCGCCAGCACGCGCAGGCCGCCTGACCGGCGTTCACGTCCTACCAGTACGTGCCCTGCACCATGGCGGCCAGGCTGGCGTGGTGCAGGATCAGGCCGTCGGGGTCCGCCGGGACCTCGACCTCGCCGAAGTGCGCCTGCCGGTAGGCGATGCGCAGCATCACGA
The DNA here is from genome assembly GCF_055565795.1 of Streptomyces sp. NPDC028314. Classification (NCBI taxonomy): domain Bacteria; kingdom Bacillati; phylum Actinomycetota; class Actinomycetes; order Kitasatosporales; family Streptomycetaceae; genus Streptomyces; species Streptomyces sp. NPDC028314. The sequence goes on along the minus strand of NZ_JBVHTP010000022.1, from coordinate 100,540 downwards.
TCCCGTGCCGCAGGGCGGCGTAGAGGGTGTGGAACTCCATGTCCCGCGGGGTGTGGCCGGTGAGTTCGGCGTACCGGCGTTCGATGTCGGCGCGGCGCAGGAAGTCCGGCAGTCCGGGCTGGCCGAAGCCGACGGTCAGGTCCTGGAAGAAGCGGTGGAGGTAGACCGTCCAGCCGAGGTCCACCTCGCGCGGGGCGTACGCGGCCATCTCCCAGTCGAGTACGGCCACCGGCTCGAAGCCGTCGCTCTGGTAGATGACGTTGCCGATGCGGGCGTCGCCCCAGTTGAGGACGGGGTCGCCCTCGTCGGCGGGCCAGAGTTCCTCCAGGCGGTCGAAGGCCCGTTCCAGGAGGGGTGAGCGGGCCAGCCCGCTCACCACCCAGTCGTAGTAGGTGCGTTGGCCGTCCACGTGGCGGCGCAGCGGGCTGCCCCCGCCGGGCGGCAGGAGGAACTCCGCCTCCTCGGCGGGGAACTGGTCGTGCAGCCGGGCGAGGAGGGAGATGCTCGCCTCCTGGAGGCGGGCCCGCTCGGCGGCGGTGGCGGAGTGCAGCCAGTTGCCCTCGTAGGTGTAGGGCATGACGTCGGGCGGGACCCGGCCTTCGGCGCGGGTCATGACGAAGAAGGGCGCGCCGAGCGGGCCGGGATCCTCCTCCAGCCAGCGCACGCGGGGCACGGGCAGGTCGGTGTGCCGGGCGACCAGGCTCATCACGCGGTGCTGGCGGGGCATGTCGTACGTGGGGAAGACCGTGTAGGCGGCCGGGTCGGCGGCGAGGCGCAGGGCGCAGGCGCGGTCGGGGGCGCCGGGGTGCTCGATGTCGAAGAGCAGGGTCTCGCTGGACATGCCGTTGGAGCCGGGGACGGAGGTGTTGGTGACCTTCGCGCCGGGGAGTTTGCCGTCGAGCCACGCCGTGAGGCGGCGGCCCAGTTCTTCGGGCTCGCGGGTGGAGGTGCGGGGACGTGGTGCCGTTGCCATGGCGTACCGCCTTCCTTTCCTACGGGTTCTCGTGCTCGGTGCTCTCGCGCGGCGGGACAGCCCTTAGGGCGCGACGGAGGAGTAGTCGGCGAACCCGCTGGGGTCGTGGCGGCCGAAGCTGCCGTGCTCGAAGATCCCGTGGCCGACCCGGCCGTCGAGGGTGAAGCGGGCCGAGTGGTCGGTGACCCCGAAGGCGGCCATGGGGTGCGCGGCGGGGTCGGAGAGGTCGTAGACGCGGCGGTCGGTCCAGCCGCGGCCCTGCCAGGTGCCGTGCTGCCAGTCGGCGGCGGGCGGGTAGCCGGCCCCGACGGCGAGGGGGGAGGAGTTCAGGATCTCCACGCCGAGTTCGAGGGGCTTGCGGGCGGGGTCGGTGAGGTGGACGACGGCGCTCTCGGGGTGGCGGCTGCCGGGCCGGTAGCGGATGTCGGTGTGCGGCCAGCCGAGCTGCACGTCGGGCCGGCCTCTGCCCTCGGGGAAGACCTGGACGGCCTCGCTGAGGGTGCGGTGGCCGTCGGCGTCCTCCTGGGCGATGACCATGAGGAAGCGGTCCTCGAAGCGGACCGGGATCCAGAGCCAGTGGAAGCCCTCGGGCCGGTGCTCCTCGGCGGCCCGGCCGCCGTCCTCGCCGGGAATGGGGCGGACGCCCCAGCTGCGGTCGCGGGTGCCGGTCCATTCGCCGGGGGTGAGGGTGAGTTCCTCGCCCTTGGCGCGGATGGTCCCGGTGACGTTGCCGGCCTGGACGAAGCGGCGGCCTTCGAGCATGAGGCGGTCGCCGCGGCGCTGGACGTGGTGGGGCTCCCAGACGGCGGGGAACTCGGCGTTCCAGGTGACGTCGTACGAGAGCCCCCGGGGATCGGCGGGGTCGGCTTCGCAGTGGAGGCCGATCCGCTTGAGGGGTTCGTCGACGGTGATCCGCAGCGGGCCGACGGAGAGGTTCATCCGGTCGTCGGTGAGGGCGTCCGAAGCGCGGACGGCAAGGAGTTCGTCGCCGATGCGGAGGGTGGCGTACGCGTCGATGACCCCGGCGTTGGGGTAGACGCCGAGGCCGAGGATAAGGACGGCCCGGCCGGCGTGGTCGAAGACGTGGAAGATGCACCGGTCGTACGCGTTGCGGTCGCCGCTGACGAGGTGCTTCATCGACAACGGGGCCTGGTGGACGGGGTATTCGTCGAGGGGGACGGGCCGGTCGGCGGACATGGCGGACCTCCTGGGCGCGGTGGTGTGGCGACGGCGGCTCGAGCGAAGTTGACGGTACGTCAGAAATGGCTTCGAGGACCAGAGTTGTGGCACTCCGCGACAGCCCGGCACACCCGGCCAGGTCACCCCGGGGGCCGACGACCCGCTAAGGGACGACTCAGGGTCGGATCGGGGCTTGCCCCGAGGCCCTCTCGGCAGCCGCGCGGCAATGATCTGGACATGACGAACTCCACGCCGCGGCGAACGGCTTTCACCGCGGGCCCCCTCCTCTTGACGGCCTACGGGCTCATCCGGCTGACCGATCCACAGCACGGCCCGGGCCTCGCCTGGTCGGCGGGCCACATCGCACTGCTGGCGGGAGTGGCGCTCTTCGCCCCGGTCTTCCTGGAGATGCGCCGTGCGGCGGTGCGCGGCCGCGGGCGGGCCGTCCGATGGTTCGCCGGGGCCGGGGCCGCGGCGGGCCTGATCGGCGTCGTGACGGCGGCGGTTCAGGCGGGGATCGACCTGGCCGTCGGGTTCCTCCGGTCGGACCGGGCCGCCATGGACGAGCTCTTCCAGCAGATCAAGGGCCATGCCGGGGTGGAGCCCGCCTTCTACACCGTCGGCCCGGTGCTGTTCTACATCGGGCTGGTGCTCCTCAGCGTGCAGCTGGCGGCGCTCCGCCGGATCGCGCCCTGGCAGCCGGTCGCGGTCGTGGCGGGCATCGCGGTCATGGCGGTCGGCCTGGACCTGATACCGCTCGGAGGCCTGCTGCTGCTCCTCGCCCTCGCGCCCATGGGGCGGCGGCACAGGTCCGAGGACGGGCCCGCCGCCCCCGCGGTGCCCTCCCGGGCGGCGTGAGGACACCCGCCGCGGGGCGGGCCCGGCCGAGGGCCGGATCCGGGGTCCGGGGTCCGGGGTCCGGGCTGCGGTCAGCGGTCAGGGGTCAGGGGTCAGGGGTCAGGGGCAGGATTCGCCGAACTTGACGGCCTTGAGGGTCACCGGCCGGCCGTCGAGGGCGGCGCCGGCCTGCGGCTCCTGCGAGCACACCTGCCAGTTGGACTCCTGGAGCACCATCCGGCTCTGCCCCGCGTCCTTCACGGTGACGCTCGCGTTGGACGGCAGGGCGCCGCGGGCCACCTTGACGGACTTGCCGGCGAAGTCCGGCATCGTGGCACCGGCCTGCGGCGGTGCACCGGCGTCGGCTGCCGGGCAGTCCTCCTCCAGCTTGACCGCGCCGAAGTCGATCGTGGTGTCGGTGGACAGGGTGCCCTGCCCGGGGTTCTGGGTGCAGACCTTCCAGTTCCGGTCGAAGGCCTGGGCCCGGCCGCGGCCCAGGCTGTCGTGCGACTTCAGACGGTAGAAGCCGGCCGCCTGGGCCTCGTCCTGCGCGCTCTGGAGGCCCTTGCCCACGAGGCTGGGCAGGGCGCCGCTCTTGGCGCCCTGGAGCGGGGCCTTGGACGGTGGCGGCGCGGTCGCGGGGCCGGAGGCGGTCGCCGAGGCGGCGGGTGTGCCGGGCGCCTTGGGATCGGCTGTCCTGGCGCCCGGCGCCGAGGTGTCCTGGCAGCCGGTGAGGGCCAGGAGCGCGGCGGCGACCGCGAGGGGGACGGCGGTGACGGTGTGCAGTGTGCGCATTCCGCCATGATCGCCGGGCTGCGGGGGGCGTGACCCGGAAGTGATGGGTTTGTGACGTGGGCCGCCGTACCGGGGACGGGTCGAACGGATGGGCGTGGGCGGGGGGCGGTTACCGGTCGATCGGGTCTCGCGTTGGCCCTGCATGAGCACGCTTGAAACCTCCACGCCGAGAACGGGTCGCCGTCGGCGGCCCCCTGCTCACGGGCACGAAGAATCGGTTCAGCAGCGGCAGCCCGATCCGCCGATCTACGGCGCCCTCATCGCCCGCTGGGCGGCCGACGGCCGGACCCTCCCGGGGCGGCGCGACCCGGAGTGGTCCAAGATCGCCTCGTCCCCGATCTGGCCGAGCGGCCCGCTGTTCGGCAGCTGACCCGCCCGCCAAGCGGTCCGGACCGGCCGCCGCCGGGCGGGTCGGATCCGCGCCGCGCGGATCGGGCCCCTCGCCGGCCGGATCGGACCGGCGCCCGGCGGGTCGGCTCTGCGCCGCGCGGGTCGGACCCCTCGCCGGCCGGATCGGGCCAGCGCCCGGCGGGTCGGCTCCGCGCAGCGCGGGTCGGACCCCTCGCCGGCCGGATCGGATCAGCGCCCGGCGGGTCGGTTCCGCGCCGCGCGGGTCGGACCGGCGCCCGGTCGGACCGGCACCCGGCGGGTCGGTTCCGCGCAGCGGGGTCGGACCCGCGCCGGTCGGGTCGGGCCGCTTGCCGGCCGGGGCGGGCCAGCGCCCGGCGGATCGGGTCCGCGCCCCGCGGGTCCGGCCGCTAGCCGGGCGGATCGGACCGGCGCCCGGCGGGTCGGGCCGGTACCGCCGGGTCCGGGTAGGCCGGGCCGGGGCGGGCGGGGGCGTCAGCGGGTCTCGGGGCCGGCCAGGTGGCGGGCGATGACCATGCGCTGGATCTGGTTGGTGCCCTCGACGATCTGGAGCACCTTCGCCTCGCGCATCAGCCGCTCCACCGGGAAGTCCGCGGTGTACCCGTACCCGCCGAGCACCTGGACGGCGTCCGTCGTGACGGCCATCGCCGCGTCCGTACAGAAGAGCTTCGCCATCGCCGCCTGCCGGGAGAACGGCTTGCCCGCGTCCCGCAGCCGCGCCGCCGCGAGGTAGAGCGCCCGGCCCGCCTCGATCTTCGTCGCCATGTCGGCCAGCATGAAGCGCAGCCCCTGGAAGTCCGCGATGGGGTGCCCGAACTGCTTGCGGTCCAGGGCGTAGGCCAGGGCCTCGTCCAGGGCCGCCTGGGCCACGCCGATCGCACACGCCGCGATGCCGAGGCGGCCCGCGTCCAGGGCGGCGAGCGCGATGGTGAAGCCCTGGCCCTCCTCGCCGATGCGCCGGGTGTCGGGGATGCGTACGCCGTCGAAGTGCAGCTGGGCGGTGGGCGAGCCCTTCATGCCCATCTTCTTCTCCGGGACGGCCGCCGTCAGGCCCTCCGCGTCGCCGGGCACGAGGAAGGCGGTGATGCCCTTGGGGCCCTGGCCGCCGGTCCGGGCGAGGACGGTGTAGAAGTCCGCGACCCCGCCGTGGGTGATCCAGGCCTTGGTGCCGCTTATGACCCAGTCGTCTCCGTCGCGCACCGCCTTGGTGGTGAGCGAGGCCGCGTCCGAGCCGGCGGCCGGTTCGGAGAGGCAGTACGCGCCGAGCAGGCCGCCGCCGAGCATCTCGGGGAGGTGGGCGCCCTGCTGCTCCTTGGTGCCGTACCCGGCCAGGCCGTGGCAGGCCAGCGAGTGCACGCTGACTCCGAGGCCGACCGTCAGCCGGGCCGCGGCGAGCTCTTCGAGCACCTGGAGGTAGACCTCGTACGGCTGCTCGCCGCCGCCGAACTCACCGGCGTACGGGAGTCCGAGCAGGCCGGCCTCCGACAGGAGCGTGAAGACCTCCCGGGGGAAGCGGCCGGCGTCCTCCTCCTCGGCGGCCCGGGGGCGGATCTCCCGCTGCGCGATCTCTCGTACGAGCGCGAGCAGATCGCGGGACTCCTCGGTGGGCAGCTGTCGGTCCACCGGCTGCGGGGCGCGGTCGTTCATGGCGGCGCTCTCCTCCCTCATCGGGCACGGCGGCGACGCGTGAGGTGTGGGACGCGCCGCCGGATCTCGGTGCTCTCACAGCCGATACTGCCCTCCCGGATCGCGGGAGGGGCTGTTCAGCGGCTGCGGCGGCTTGAGTATGCCCGATCAGGGGCTTCCCGTCACCGGTGCATGATCACCAAGGCCTCCCAGGCTATCCGCGGGGTCCTCGAGCGAGGGCGGAGCGGGGCACTCGGGCACGAACTCCTCGATCACGGTCAGCGTCGCGCGGAGCTGGCGGACCAGGAGCGCCCCGACCTCCGCGCGGTCGGGGCCGTCCGCCGCACCGAGGCCGCCGATCCATTCGAGGGTGATCCCCTCGACCCCGGAGAGCCAGCCCACCAGCGCGAGCCGGGCGACCGCCGGCACGGTGCGGCGGCCGTACGCGCCTTCGGCGATCGTGGCCATCAGCTCCTCGCGGACCGCGTCGCGGATGGCGAGCACCTCGGAGTCGGAGCCGACGCCGCCGGTGACGATGGTGCGGTAGGCGGACCGGTGGTGTTCGGCGTAGTGCAGGTAGCCGTCGATGGTGCGGCGGGCCCTTTCGGCGCCGGTCAGTTCGGGCTCCGCGCCCGCGCGGGCGACGAGTTCGGCGACGGAGTCCTCGACGATGGCGAGGTAGTAGCCGCGCTTGCTCTTGAAGTAGTAGTAGATCAACCCCTTGGCGACGCCCGCCTGTTTGGCGATGTCGTCCATGGAGAGCGCGTCGTACGAGGTGTCGGCGAACAACTTCCGTCCGATCGCCATGAGTTCGGCCCTGCGGACCTGCGAACGCTCGGTCGTGCCGCGCTGTTGACTATTATTCAAATTCAGCCCTAGCCTCGAACTCCCACAGGATGCCCGCAGTATGGCAGACCTGTCTCATGCACTTCCCCTGCGCACGGAACGACGTACGGGAGGCACTTCCATGAGCAAGAACAGCAGCCGCGAGGGCCGGGTCAAGTGGAGGAAGACGGCCGCCGTCGCGATGCCCGCGGTGGTCGCGGTCGGGGCGATGGCCATGGTCATGGCCCAGGGGGCGCTCGCCGCTTCCTTCGCCGTCTCGGGGACCTCCTTCCAGGTCTCCTCGTCCAAGCTGAGCAGCAAGGGCCTGGCCTCCTACGTGCAGACGGACCGCTCCGTCGACGGCAAGGGGCATCCGGTCGCACTGCTCGGCATCGGCGAGGCCACCCTCTCCGACATCTGCCAGTCCGCCGAGGTGGGCACCCCGCTGGGCAAGGTGGTCTTCAAGCTGACCGCGGGCGGGCCGGCCGGGCAGGTCACCGCCAGCAACCTGGTGATCGACGGTGAGGACCTGGACGGCGACGCCACCTTCGGAACGGCGCAGATCGGCCGGGACGCCTCGACCCTCGACGCGGTCGACGGGGTCAGGGGCGAGCCGGGCAAGTTCGGCCTCCAGGCCGGGAACATCGAGGTGCTGGACGTGAAGTCGCACGCCTGGTCCGCGACGGGCGGCAACTTCCGGCTCAAGGGCATGAAGCTGAGCGTCGGCCTGGACGGCAAGCAGTGCTTCTAGGCCCGCGCCGACCCGTGGGACACGGCGGCGGACGCGCGGTGTGGCGGCTTCCGCTGCCCGGCCCCCGCGAGCGGCTGCGCGCCTGGCGCCGGACCCGGCCGTTCTGGGGCGGTCTGCTGCTGGTGCTGGGCGGAGCCGAACTGCTGCTGGTCCCGCTGTCCCCGCTGACCGTGCTGGTCAGCCTGGGCCTCGGCGGGATCGCGGCCATCGGGATCGGTGCGGCGCTGATCGTGGCCGGCCTGTTCCTCTGGTTCCTCCCGCAGGCCCGGGCGTACGTATCGGTGCACGCCCTGCTGCTCTCGGTGCTGTCCTTCGTGGCGACGAACCTGGGCGGGTTCCTGGTCGGCATGCTGCTGGGCATCGCGGGCAGCGCGCTCGCCTTCGGCTGGACCCCGCTGCCGGACGGAGAGGCGGGCGAGGAGGGCGGCCCGTACGTGCCGAGCCCGGACGGCAGCGGGCCGCGCACCCTGGCCGCCGCGCTGCCGGTGGTGCTGCTGGCCGCGCTGGTCTCGGGGACCGGGCAGGCGAAGGCCGCGCCGGGCCCGCCGACGGCCGCCCGGACTCCCCCGACGGTGACCACCTCGCTCTTCGCGCCCCGGGGCTTCGCCCTGGCCGGGGTCACCCAGCTGGCCACGGTCGACGGGCCGCGCAAGGTGCTGGTGCTGAAGATGGCGGCGGCCTCGCTCCGCGACTACCGGCTGCGCACCCACGACGGCCGGGGCGAGTACGGGCTGGCGGCCGGGTCCCTGGAGCTGCGCGGCAACGTGACCCTGTACCTGACCAGGTTCAGCGGCTGCATCGAGGGCCTGCTGTGCGTCACCTTCAGCCCCGACGGGCTGCCCGCTCCCCCGGTGATCCCGCCGTTCGTCTTCATGACCCAGGTCAGCGCCGAGCAGGCGCTGGTCACCTCCGACGTGATCGTCACCGACGGGCTGCGTCTGGAGGCCTCGTGATCCCGGTCCAGGCCGCTCCAGGCGGTGGCGATCGCCGGGGCGGGGTGTACGGGCTGCCGCCCGGCGAGCGGGCGGGCGGGGGGCGGCGGGGTGGCTAGAGCCAGCCGACCTGGGTGACGAACATGGCGACGACGACCACCAGGGTCCAGCCCAGTACGTGCTCCAGCCAGCTGGAACCGTCCTTGGGGCCACCCGTTCGGACGAGGCTGCGGGCGCGGTCGGTCTGGGCTGCGGTGTGTGCGGTCATGCCGTCCAATGTGGCAGCCTTCGCGGCCTTTGCGGTAGAGACGCTCGTCACTGGTGGCGCACGTCACGCCCGCCGGAGGTTTCCGGCGGGCGTGACGTGCGGGTGCGCCGGATCAGGTGGCGCGGCGGTCGCGGCCCGCCATGCCCGCCATGGCCAGGGCCAGCAGCAGGCCCACGCAGCCGGCGATGACGTTGCTGACCACCGTGCGGGTGGTGGAGACGTCGCCGGCGATGACCCAGGGGGCGACGATCGTCCAGGCCGCGATGGCGACCGCGGTCCACGCCATGGCGTGCGTGCGCTCGTAGGCGGAACCCAGGCCGCCCATGCACAGACAGTACGCAAGGCCGGCGATGAGGTTGTTGACCGCCAGGGAGCTCAGGCCGCTGAAGCCGGCGATCCACGGCGAGGCCGCGATGTACAGGCCCGTGATCAGGGCCAGCGCCTCGACCGCCTGCGCGCGGGGCGTGCTCGTGACCTGTTCGAAGCGGGTGCGCATCTCGGCGAGGTCAGGGTGGTGTTCGATGCTCGGGTGGGTGGTCATGGCGGGCTGCCTCCTGTTGAAGCCTGAATCTGCCCTGTTGTCTACATATGCCCTTGTGCCCCTTATCTTGCGCTTACAACCCATTTGGAGCAATGCGAGCCGCGGCCGTTTTTCGCGAGGGCGCTGCACGAGGGCACTTCACGAGGGCACTTCACGCAGGCACCTCTCCGGGGCGTCCTCAGAGCACCCCGACCGCCCGCAGCGCGTCGATCTGCGCCGGCGTCGGGCGGGCCGGCGCGTAGAGGTAGCAGATCCCCCCGGTGCCGGACACCTCCTTGCCGGCGGCGTTGCGGCGCTTGGTGCGGAGCCAGACCTTCTCCCATTCGGCGCGCCGGTAGACGCGGCGCACCGCCGCCTTGTCCGCCGAGTTCGGGTCGTTGGCGATCACGTCTCCGGCCGCCGTGAAGCCGATGACCGTCATCAGGTGGCCCGCCGTGCCGTAGCCCGCGCCGGTCAGCTCCTGGGGCAGGAAGGACTGGGAGGTGATCGCCGGGATGCCGGCCCGGACCAGGGTCTCCAGTTCGGAGAGGGAGGTGAGCCGGGTGACCACCCCGGCCATCTCCCGGTACGTGGCCGCGTACGCGGCATTGAAGGGCCAGTTGCCGCAGCCCTTGTACGCCGCGTCGTACGTCGAGCGGGCGGCGTGGCACACCTGCGGGTCGGAGTAGCCCTTCTTGACCCAGCCCAGGGCCTCGGCGCCGGCCTTGCGGCCCCAGTACTCGATGATCATCTGGGAGGAGGTGGGGCTGCACCAGGCCTCGCCGCCGTTGTCGTACTCGGGGTAGCGGCCGATGTGCACCTCCTGGGAGTAGCGCGGGACCTTCAGCTCCAGGGCCGTGCCGGAGGGAGCGGAGGCGGGCACGGTGAACCGGTCCGGGACGTCGGAGGCCATGGCCCCCGCGAGCCAGACGGTGGGTCCGCCCTCCGCGCCGGGTCTGCGGTAGAGGGTCAGCCGCAGCTGCCAGTCCCGGATGCGCAGCCCGCTCGCCTTGGCGGGGCCGTCCAGGGCGAGGGTGTCGGTCCAGACGGTGCTCCGGCCGTCGGTCTGGCCGTCCACCGAGGTGCGCCGGATGTCGCCGTCGCCGGAGGCCCAGCGGCCCATCACGTACCAGGGGGTGGCGGTGCCGTCGGTGTAGGTGCCGCGCAGCTCGGTCTGGATCCAGGTGCCGGCCGGGGTGCGGGCGTTCCAGGAGGCGATGGCCTCGGTGGCGGGGACCGAGGAGCGGTGCACCGGGGAGGTCCAGGTGGCGTATTCCCAGGTGGCCTTCTTCGCGGTGTGCGGGTCCGTGTACCCGGTCCGGCCGGCCGGGGCCTCGATCTCCAGGCCGGGGCGGGTCCCGCCGACGGCGGTGGTGCCCCGGTGGGTGCCGGCCCGCCAGTGCTCGGCGGAGTACCAGAAGCGGTTGTCGACCGTCCGGGCCGCGGCGGCTCCCGCGTCGGCCTCCGGGGCGGGGGTGTCCTTCGGGCCGGTGTTGTCCTTCGGGCCGCCGCGGGGAGCTCCGGCGGCCGAGGCGGCCGCTCCCGGGACGGTGGCCGCCGCGGCGGCCGCGAGGGCGACGGCGAGCAGGGCCCTGCGTGGTGTGGGTGCGGTCATCGGTGCGGCCCCCTGGGGTCGGTGCGTCGGCTCGGCTCCTCCACCATTCCAGTTCCCGCCTCCCGCGCGCCGAAGCCAGGGGCCCGTGTCGCGGTGAGCGCCGCCCGGGGCGCGGTTCCCGGCACTCTCACCGCCGTTCGGCCCCGCGGTTCGGCCGGGTCCGGAGCCGCCCCGGGCAGGGCTTGGGGGCCGGACGGCCGCAGGTCATAGGCTGGCCGGGTGGAGCCCGACCCCTCGTCCCCCTCACGCGCCCCCTCCGAGCCCGCCGTACCCCTGGAGCGGCTCGCGCGGGAGCTCGCCGCGCTGCCCCCCTCCCTCGGCCCGGTGCGGCTGATCGGGATCGACGGCCATGCCGGGTCCGGGAAGAGCACCTTCGCGGGGCGGCTCGCCGCGGCCCTGGGCGGGGCGCCGGTGCTGCACCTGGACGACGTGGCGACCCACGCGGAGCTGTTCGCCTGGGACGGGCGGCTGCGCGCGCAGGTGCTGGAGCCGCTCGCGGCCGGCCGGCCGGCGCGCTGGGCCCCGTACGACTGGGTGGAGCGCCGCTTCGGCCCGGAGCGGGCGCTGGAGCCGGCCCCGGTGCTGCTCGTCGAGGGGGTCGGGGCGGGCCGGCGGGCGCTGCGCCCGTGGCTGGCGCGGCTGCTGTGGATGGAGATGCCGCGCGCGAAGTCCTGGGGGCGCGGGCGGGACCGGGACGGGCGCGAACTCTCCGACTTCTGGGACGGATGGGAGCGCGCGGAGCTCGCGCACTTCTCGGACGACCCTTCGCGCCCCTTCGCCGACACGCTGGTGCGCCAGAGCGGTACGGGATACGAGTGGACTTCCGGGACGGATGCGACCGCGGGAACCGCCGCTTCCATCACTGAGGGTGACGAACTCCCCCGGGCCTGAGCGGGGCCGGAAATCCGCCGGGACGGGCCTTCTCCGACCCGCTTGACCTGGCCCCCGCGACGGCCTTACGTTCTGAATGCGCGGTCCGCAAAGGCCGCAGCGGATACGAAGCCCCCGATTGTTCCCCCGTGATCGGGGGCTTCGTTCTGTCTCCGGCCGAGTCGGACGCCCCGATCGGGGCGCGACTGCCGCCCCGCCCTTTACCCTGAGTGACCACAGCGGCCCGGGACGGACTCCCGACGCGCACCCGTCGCACCCTGGGTAAGGTGCGTCACCGCAGGTACGATGCAGCCCTGATTTCATCTGGCGCGGTAGGCAACTCGCGGGAGCGACGCGGGGGTTGCCGCGTACCACGGGGGCAGGCTTGTGGGGGATGTGATGGACTTCGGCACGCCGGGCAGCACGCACGCCCCGGCCGAGCTCGCCTGGCTGCGCGGGGTCGACGCCTGCACCATGGGCGCGTACCCGCAGGCCGAGGAGGAGTTCCGGGCGGCCGTACGACTGGATCCCGCGATGGCCGACGCCTGGCTGGGCCTGCACGCGCTCCGGGTGGACACCACCAACGCCTTATTGCGCATGTACGCCCACCGGGACCGGTTCGGGGAGCAGCGCGCCCGCCACCGCAGGACGCTGAACTCGTGGTACTGGCTGGGCTGGTGGGTGCAGCCGGTGCTGGAGAGCCGCCGGGACCTGCTGCTGGCCCACGCCTCGCACTGGCTGGACGGCCGCCACGTGCCCGAGCTGGACCAGGCGCTGGCCGCCCTGCCGCCGGTGGACACGGATTCCCAGGTGCGGTTCCTGCACGCCTGCCGGGCGTATCTGGTCAAGGACTGGGAGCAGTTGGTCCGGCAGACGGAGCCGCTGGTGGACGATCCGCTGCTGGGCATCGAGGCGGGCCTGTTCGGCGGGATGGCCCGGGTCCGGCTGGAGATGTACGGGCAGGCGGAGCCGATGCTGTCGGCGGCGCTGATGCGCTGCCGCAGCGAGCAGCCGCAGCGCAAGGAGCTGCGGTACTGGCTGGCGCGGGCGCACGAGGGCACCGGTCGCAGTGCGGCGGCGCTGCCGCTGTACCGGGCGGTGCACCGGGTGGACCCGGCGTTCATGGACACGGCGGCCCGGCTGACGGCCATCGAGGACAGCGACTTCGTCGACGGCGCCGACGGCTACGCGGGCTACGGGCACGCGGGCGAGGGCTTCGCCGGGCACGGCCTGTCCACGGCCGGCGGGGACTTCGCGGCGGTGGCGCTGGGCGGCGGGGGGCCGGTCCAGGACATCGCGGCGGACGGTCAGGTCGAGCCGGACCCGCTGGCCGGCCCGGAGCCGCCGGACCAGCGGTTCGGGCCGGGGGCGGCGCCGTCCGGCGCGGGCCGGCTGGAAGGCGCGCGCCGCAAGGTGTCCGTGCCGCCGCAGGGCGCGCCGGCGGGGCTCCCGGCCGGGCCCGCCGATCCGGAGGCGCTGGCCGAGGCGCTCGCGGAGCTGGAGCGGATGGTGGGCCTGGAGCCGGTGAAGCGTCAGGTGAAGGCGCTGTCGGCGCAGTTGCACATGGCGAGGCTGCGGGCCGGTCAGGGGCTGCCGGTGCAGCCGCCGAAGCGGCACTTCGTCTTCTCGGGGCCGTCGGGCACGGGCAAGACCACGGTGGCGCGGATCCTGGGCCGGGTGTTCTACGCGCTGGGGCTGCTGGGCGGCGACCACCTGGTGGAGGCTCAGCGGGCCGATCTGGTCGGCGAGTTCCTGGGGCAGACGGCCGTGAAGGCCAACGAGCTGATCGATTCGGCGATCGGCGGGGTGCTGTTCGTGGACGAGGCGTACAGCCTGTCCAACTCCGGCTACAGCAAGGGCGACGCGTACGGCGACGAGGCCCTCCAGGTGCTGCTGAAGCGGGCCGAGGACAACCGCGACCACCTGGTGGTGATCCTGGCGGGCTACCCGGCCGGGATGGACCGGCTGCTGGCCACGAACCCCGGGCTGTCCTCGCGGTTCACCACCCGGGTGGACTTCCCGAGCTACCGGCCGCTGGAGCTGACCGCGATCGGCGGGGTGCTGGCGGACGCGAACGGCGACCGGTGGGACGAGGAGGCGCTGGACGAGCTGCGCAGCATCAGCGGGCACGTGGTCGAGCAGGGCTGGATCGACGAGCTGGGCAACGGCCGCTTCCTGCGGACGCTGTACGAGAAGAGCTGCGCGTACCGGGACCTGCGGCTGGCGGGCTTCGCCGGGGACCCCTCCCGGGACGACCTGGCGACGCTGCGGCTGGCGGACCTGATGCAGGCCTACGGGGAGGTCCTGTCGGGCCGGGGCCCGCAGGAACGGCCGGAGCCCCCGCCGCTGTAGGCGGCGGGGGCTCCGGGGAGGCGCGGGGTCAGCCGGCCATGGCGCCCTCGGACACGGGTGCCCGGCGGGCCGGCGGAGTCGTGCGGTGCGCGGGGTCGCGTACCTCTCCGACCAGCATCTCCAGGACGTCCTCCATCGCGACCAGCCCCAGCACCCGGCCGGACGGGTCCGCGACCTGGGCCAGGTGGGTGGCGTCCCGGCGCATGACGCTGAGGGCGTCGTCCAGCGGGAGGGTGGAGCAGACGGTGGTCATCCGGCGCCAGACCCGCTGGGGCACGGCCCGTTCGCGTTCCTCCAGGTCCAGTACGTCCTTCACGTGCAGGTAGCCCATGAAGGCGCCGCTGTCCGAGCGGACCGGGAAGCGGGAGTAGCCGGTGCGCACCGTCAGCTGTTCGATCTGGCGCGGGGTGACGGCCGGGCCGACCGAGACCAGCCGGTCGCGGGCCAGCAGGACGTCGGTGACCGGGCGGCTGCCCAGTTCCAGGGCGTCCTCCAGGCGCTCCTGCTCCACCGGCTCCAGGAGCCCGGCCTGCCGGGAGTCCTTGAGGAGCCGGCCGAGCTGGGCACTGGTGTAGACGGCCTCGACCTCGTCCTTCGGCTCGACCTTGAAGAGCCGCAGGACGAGCGTGGCGCAGGCGCCGAGCGCGGTGGTGACCGGCCCGCAGAGGCGGGCGAAGGCGACCAGGCCGGGGCTGAACCACAGGGCGGTCTTCTCGGGGGCGGCCATGGCGAGGTTCTTGGGGACCATCTCGCCGATGACCAGGTGCAGGAAGACCACGGCGGCGAGCGCGAAGGCGTAGCCGAGGGGGTGGATCAGGCCCTGCGGCACGTGGGCGGCGTGGAAGACGGGCTCCAGCAGCCGGGCCACGGTGGGTTCGGCGACCGCGCCGAGGGTGAGCGAGCACATGGTGATGCCGAACTGCGCGGCGGCCATCATGCGCGGCAGGTTCTCCAGGCCGTGGAGCACCTGGCGGGCCCGCTTGGACCCGGCCGCGAGGGGCTCGATCTGGCTCCGGCGTACGGAGACCAGGGCGAACTCGGCGCCGACGAAGAAACCATTGGCCAGGACCAGGAGCAGGGCGAAGACGAGCTGGAGCGCGTTCACCGGCCCACCACCTGGAGCTCGGCCGGGGCGGGCACCGGGGCGGTACGGACCAGCCGGACGCGTTCGGCCCGGTAGCGGCCGACCTGGCGGACGGACAGCCGCCAGCCGGGGAGTTCGGCGCGGTCCCCGGGGGCGGGGATCCGGCCGAGCAGGTCCGCGACGAGACCGGCGACGGTCTCGTAGGGGCCCTCGGGCACTTCCAGGCCTATCCGGCGCAGGGTCTGCACGCGGCAGCTGCCGTCGGCCTCCCAGGAGGGGCGGCCGTCCTCGGCGGGTACGGCGGCCAGTTCGGGGCTCTCGTCCTCCGCGAGGTCGTGCTCGTCGCGTACCTCTCCGACGAGCTCCTCCACGATGTCCTCCAGGGTGACGACCCCGGCGGTGCCGCCGTACTCGTCGACGACCACGGCCATCGGCTGTTCGCTGCGCAGCCGCTCCAGCAGCGGCTGCACCGGCAGGGAGCCGGGCACCAGCAGCGGGGCGACGCAGATCCGGCTGACGCTGGTGCGGGCGCGCTCGGACTCGGGTACGGCGAGGGCGTCCTTGAGGTGGACCACGCCGGTGATCTCGTCGATGCGCTCGCGGTAGACCGGGAAGCGGGACAGGCCGGTGGCCCGGGTGAGGTTGAGCACGTCGGCCGCGGTGGCCGTGTGCTGGAGGGCGCTGACCTTCACGCGGGGGGTCATGACGTGCTGGGCCGTGAGCTCGCCCAGCGAGAGGGTCCGTACGAAGAGGTCGGCGGTGTCCTGTTCCAGGGCGCCGGCCTGGGCCGAGTGGCGGACCAGGGAGACCAGTTCGCCGGGGGTGCGGGCGGAGGCCATCTCCTCGGTCGGCTCGACGCCGAGCGCCCGTACGAGCCGGTTGGCCACGGCGTTGAGGGCCGCGATGACCGGCCGGAAGGCGCGGGAGAAGACCTGCTGGGGTCCGGCCACGAAGCGGGCGACCTGGAGCGGCCGGGAGACCGCCCAGTTCTTCGGTACGAGCTCACCGACCACCATCTGGACGGCGGAGGCGAGCAGCATGCCGATCACGACGGCGACACCGGAGACGGCTCCGCGGGGCAGGCCGGTCGCGGCGAGCGGCCCGGTCAGCAGGGCTGCCAGGGCCGGTTCGGCGAGCATGCCGACCACCAGGGAGGTGATGGTGATGCCGAGCTGGGTGCCGGAGAGCTGGAAGGACAGCTCCCGCAGGGCGCTCACGACCGTGCGGGCACGGCGGTCACCGTCGGCTGCGGCGCGTTCGGCCTCGGCGCGCTCCACCGTGACGAGGCCGAATTCGGCCGCCACGAAGAAACCGTTGGCGAGGATCAGGACGAAAGCCGCCACGAGCAGGAGTAGCGGGATGGTCATGCCGCCGCCTCCGCAGGGAGGGCGGCGCGGGTACTACCGGACGATCCGTCCATTGCTGGAGGGAGTCACTCCTCAAGTCGCAGTTGCCCACGGGCCACGGGGTCCCGGGGCCGGTGGGAGGGCGCACAGCTGCGCCCCGCCCACCAGGGTAGTCATTGAGATCGCCGCCGCAATGGGACGCAGCGACGATCCTCGACGGGGTCAGTGGTGGTTCGCTCCGGTTCCGCGGCTCTCGGCCAGGGCGCGCAGGGCGCGGGCGTCGCCGATCGCCTGGGCCTTGGCCACCCCGGGCTGGATGCCGAGTACGGGCAGGCTGGTGCCGTCGTTGAGGTCCAGGAACACCCAGGGGTCGCCGGGGCGGAGGTTCACGCGCAGGATCTGCGCCCATTCCAGGCGGCGGGTGGTGGTGAGGTTGACGACGGTGACCCCGGTCTCGTCCGCGACCACCTTGGGGCGGCTGAGCAGGACGAGGACGGACGACAGCAGCGCGGCGGTGGAGAGGAAGCTGATCCGCTCCGCCAGGCTCAGGTTCTCCAGGAGGAACGCGATCGATCCGATGGTCACGAACATGGCGGTCCCGACGCCCAGCAGGACGGCCCGGGTGCGGTTCGGCCGGAAGGTGACCGGCAGGGCGGGCGGGGCGGGCTGGGCGGCGGACTCGCTCATGGTGCTTCGGGGTGCCTTCTGGAGGTCGTGTCGCGGGTCAGAGACGGCAGGCGTGGATCGAGGTGGTGAGGATCGCGCGGGCGCCGAGCTCGTACAGGTCGTCCATGATCCGCTGGGCTTCCTTGGCGGGGACCATCGCGCGGACGGCGACCCAGCCCTCGTTGTGCAGCGGGGACACGGTCGGCGACTCCAGGCCCGGGGTGAGGGCGACCGCGCGCTCCAGGTGCTCGGCGCGGCAGTCGTAGTCCATCATCACGTAGCTGCGCGCCACCAGGACGCCCTGGAGGCGGCGCAGGAACTGCTGGGCGCGCGGGTCCTCGGGGTCGCTGCCGTTGCCGCGGATGACCACGGCCTCGGAGGTCAGGATCGGCTCGCCGATGACCTCCAGGCCGGCGTTGCGCAGGCTGGTGCCGGTCTCCACGACGTCCGCGATGATCTGGGCGACGCCGAGCTGGATGGCGGTCTCGACCGCGCCGTCGAGGTGGACGACGGAGGCGTCGATGCCCTTCTCGGCGAGGTGCTTCGCGACGATTCCCTCGTACGAGGTCGCGATGGTCATCCCGGTGAAGTCCTCGGGGCCCTTCGCCGTGCCGGGCATGGTGGCGTAGCGGAAGGTGGACCGGCCGAAGTTCAGCGGCAGGATCTCCTCGGCGCTGGCGCCGGAGTCGAGCAGCAGGTCCCGGCCGGTGATGCCGATGTCGAGCTTGCCGGAGGACACGTAGATCGCGATGTCCTTGGGCCGGAGGTAGAAGAACTCCACCTCGTTCTCGGGGTCGACGACCACGAGCTCCTTGGACTCCTTGCGCATCCGGTAGCCGGCCTCATGGAGCATCGCCGACGCCGGTCCGGAGAGTGAACCCTTGTTGGGGACGGCGATGCGCAGCATGGGGCTTCCTTTGGTGCGTAGGTTGCGAAAGGGTGGGTGCGGGCGCGCCCGCGCGGTGCGCGGGGGCCCGCGGGGAGAGCTCCGGCCTAGAGGTGCGCGTAGACGTCGTCGAGGGAGATCCCGCGCGCCACCATCATCACCTGGACGTGGTAGAGCAGCTGGGAGATCTCCTCGGCGGCGGCTTCCTTGCCCTCGTACTCGGCGGCCATCCAGACCTCGGCGGCCTCCTCGACGACCTTCTTGCCGATGGCATGGACGCCCTTGGAGACGAGCTCGGCGGTGCGGGAGGTGCTGGGGTCGCCGTTGGCGGCCTTGAGCTGGAGCTCGGTGAAGAGCTCTTCGAAGCTCTTGGGGGGTTTGTTCGCCATGATGGTCCTCAGAATAAGGGGTCTCCCGCCGCCACTCAGCGCCAGGGTTCGCTGACGGTCCGCAGGGTCATGGCGGTGGAGACGGCGGCGGTGACCGCTTCGTGCCCCTTGTCCTCGTTCGATCCCTCAAGCCCGGCGCGGTCCAGCGCCTGCTCGTCGGTGTCGCAGGTCAGTACGCCGAAGCCGACGGGGACTCCGGTGTCGATCGATACCTGTACCAGGCCCTGGGTGACGCCCTGGCAGACGTATTCGAAGTGCGGGGTGCCGCCGCGGATGACCACTCCGAGGGCGACGATGGCATCGTAACCGCGACCGGCCAGTACCTTCGCCACGACCGGGAGCTCGAAGCTGCCCGGCACGCGGAGCAGGGTGGGCTCGTCGATGCCCAGCTCGTGCAGGGCCCGCAGGGCGCCGTCGACCAGACCGTCCATGACCTTCTCGTGCCACTGGGCCGCGATCACGGCGACCCGGAGGTCGCCGCAGTTCTTCACACTCAGTTCGGGTGCGCCCTTGCCGCTCACAGCTCTGCTCCTAGGTGTTGGTTGCTCGTACGCGTGGGGTGTTGCCGGTACCCGGTTGCCGGTACCCGGTTGCCGCTACTCGGTTGCCGGTACTCGGTTGCCGGTACCCGGTTTGCCGCTACTGGTTGCCGCAGGCCGACGTGGAGACGACCTCGTCCAGCCAGGGCAGGTCGTGGCCCATCCGGTCCCGCTTGGTGCGCAGGTACCGCAGATTGTGCTCGCCGGCCGTCACGGGCATCGGCTCCCGGCCGTCGACCGCGATGCCGTGGCGGACCAGGGCTGCGGCCTTCTCGGGGTTGTTGGTCAGCAGCCGGACGCTGTGCACGCCGAGGTCGGCGAGGATCTGCGCGCCGGCCCCGTAGTCGCGGGCGTCGGCGGGCAGGCCGAGTTCGAGGTTGGCGTCGAGGGTGTCGCGGCCCCGCTCCTGGAGCTCGTACGCGCGCAGCTTGGACAGCAGTCCGATGCCGCGGCCCTCGTGGCCGCGCAGGTAGACGACCACTCCGCGGCCCTCGGCCTGGATGCGGGCCATGGAGGCGTGCAGCTGGGGGCCGCAGTCGCAGCGCTGGGACTGGAAGATGTCCCCGGTCAGGCATTCGGAGTGCATCCGGACCAGGACGTCCTTGCCGTCGCCGACCTCTCCGTGGACGAGGGCGATGTGCTCGACCCCGTCGACGGTGGAGCGGTAGCCGTACGCGGTGAACGTGCCGAAGGCGGTCGGCAGGCTGACCTCGGCCTCGCGGCGCACGGTCGGCTCGGCGGAGCGGCGGTAGGCGATCAGGTCCTCTATCGAGATGATCGTCAGACCGTGCTTGCGGGCGAAGGGGATCAGCTCGGGCAGCCGCAGCATGACCCCGTCCTCGCCGGCGATCTCCACGATGGCGCCGGCCGGGCGCAGGCCCGCGAGGCGGGCGAGGTCGACGGCGGCCTCGGTGTGGCCGTTGCGGGCCAGGACGCCGCCGGGCTTGGCGCGCAGCGGGAAGACGTGGCCCGGGCGGACGAAGTCGGCGGGCCCGGAGACACCGTCGGCCAGCAGCCGCAGGGTGGTGGCGCGGTCGGCGGCCGAGATTCCGGTGCTGACGCCGTGGGCGGCGCTCGCGTCGACGGAGACGGTGAAGGCCGTCTGCATCGACTCGGTGTTGTGCTGGACCATCTGCGGCAGTTCGAGCCGGTCCAGCTCCGGGCCCTCCAGGGGGGCGCAGATCAGGCCCCGGCACTCGCTCATCATGAACGCGATGATCTCGGGGGTGGCCTTCTCGGCCGCGATGACGAGGTCGCCCTCGTTCTCGCGGTCCTCGTCGTCGACGACGACGACCGGGCGGCCCGCCGCGATGTCGCGGATGGCCTGCTCGACGGGGTCGAGGCGGAAGGTCTCCCCGTGTGCGGAGGGCACGTCCGGCACGGGCTTGAGGGTGGTCATGCCGTTGCTCCTTCGAGGGCCGTGGCGGGGGTGGTGCGAGAGCGCTGGTACCAGTCGTAGGCGCCCCACAGGACGAGGGCGAAGTAGACGACGTAGACGAGGCCGGAGAAGGCCAGGCCGTTGCTGAAGGCGAGCGGGACGCCGACGAGGTCGACGAGGAGCCAGGCGAACCAGAACTCGACGAGTCCGCGGGCCTGGGCGACCATCGCGACGATCGTGCCGACGAAGATGTACGCGTCGGCCCAGGGGCTCCACGACAGGTCCGGGAAGAGCGTGAACAGGCCGCCGACGGCGAGGGTGCCGAGGGCCGCGCCGGCCAGCAGGAGCCCGCGCTCCTTCCAGCTCGCCGTGCGGACGGCGATGGAGCCGTCCTGGGCCTGCTGCCTGCCCTTCTGCCAGGCGCGCCAGCCCCATACGGCCACGCCGATCACCAGGAGCTGCTTGCCGACGCCGCCGGCGAGGTGGGCGGAGGCGTAGGCGGCGATCAGGATCAGGCCGGACAGGAGCTGTGCGGGCCAGGTCCATATGGAACGGCGCCAGCCGAGGGCGAGGGCGGCCAGGCCCATCAGGTTGCCGATCATGTCGGACCAGATGACCTTCTGGCCGACGATCTCGAAGGCCTCGGTGTTGAGCCAGGTCAGGGCGCTCACTTCTGGTCCTCCGGGCGCTCGGTGGCGGTCGGGGTCAGCGGGTCGACTCCGGCGGCCAGCAGCCGCTCCACGTACTTGGCGAGTACGTCGACCTCCAGGTTGACCGGGTCGCCGGGCTGCTTGAGGCCGAGGGTGGTCAGGGCGAGGGTGGTCGGGATCAGGCTGATGGTGAACCAGTCGGCGGCGGCCTCGACCACGGTGAGGCTGACGCCGTCCACCGTGATGGAGCCCTTCTCGACGACGTACCGGGACAGGTTCGCCGGGAGGGCGACCTTGACGAGCTCCCAGTGCTCGGAGGGGGTGCGGGAGAGGATCTCGCCGGTGCCGTCCACGTGGCCCTGGACCAGGTGTCCGCCGAGGCGTCCGCCGAGGGCCATCGGGCGCTCCAGGTTGACCCGGGAGCCCTTGGTCAGGGCGCCGAGGCCGGAGCGGTTCAGGGTCTCCTGCATGACGTCGGCGGTGAACTCGCCGTCGGCGGTCTCCACGACGGTCAGGCAGACGCCGTTGACGGCGATGGAGTCGCCGTGCTTGGCGCCGTCGGTGACGAGGGGGCCGCGCAGCCGGAAGCGGGAGGCTTCCGCGAGCTGCTCGACGGCGGTGACCTCGCCCAGTTCTTCGACGATTCCGGTGAACACTCAGTGCTCCTTGAGGGCGGTGGGGAGGGCTTCGGGGACTGCGGTGATGCGGATGTCCGTGCCGGTGCGGGCCGTGTCGGTAATCCGCAGGCGGAGCGCTTCGGCGAGGGTGGCGATGCCGGCGTCGGCGAGGGCGCTGCGGCCCGCGCCGAGGAGGACGGGGGCGAGGTAGCCGACGACCTTGTCGACGGCTCCGGCGGCGACGAAGGCGCCGGCCAGGGTCGGGCCGCCTTCGAGGAGTACGGAGCGCACCCCGCGCCGGTGCAGCTCGGCGAGCAGGGCGTCGACGGAGAGGCCGTGCTTCCCGTGCCCGTCGCGCCGGCCGTGCGGGAGCCGGGCCACGTCCACTCCGGGCAGGTGCCCGGTGTCGGCGTCCTCGGCGACGGCGATCAGGGTGGGGGCGGCCCCGTCCAGGACCCGGGCGCCGGGCCGGACGGTGGCGTGGGTGTCGAGGACGACCCGCAGCGGCTGGTCGGCGGCGGCGCGGGCGGCGGGTCCGCGGACCGCGAGGTGCGGGTCGTCGGCGCGCAGCGTGCCGGAGCCGACGACGACGGCGTCGGCCTCGGCGCGCAGCCGGTGGACGTCGGCGCGGGACTCCGGGGAGCTGATCCAG
The DNA here is from genome assembly GCF_055565795.1 of Streptomyces sp. NPDC028314. NCBI lineage: Bacteria > Bacillati > Actinomycetota > Actinomycetes > Kitasatosporales > Streptomycetaceae > Streptomyces > Streptomyces sp. NPDC028314. Next base: position 78,421 of record NZ_JBVHTP010000022.1, on the reverse strand, counting down.
CGGCTCGTGCCGTCGGCGGCGGCCACGCGTCCGTCGAGGGTGGCGGCGTACTTCCACAGGACGTACGGGCGGCCGAGGCGTACGGAGGTCAGCCAGGCGGCGTTGCCCTCCTCGGCGCGGTCCGCGAGCAGCCCGGCCTCGGTGCTGACGCCGGCGGCGCGCAGGGTGGCGGATCCGCCACTGGCCTGCGGGTCCGGGTCGGACACGGCGTAGACCACGCGGGTCACGCCGGCCTCGATGAGGGCCTGCGCGCAGGGGCCCGTACGGCCGGTGTGGTTGCAGGGTTCGAGGGTGACGTAGGCGGTGCCGCCGCGGGCGGCGGTGCCTGCCGCGCGCAGGGCGTGGACCTCGGCGTGCGGGCCGCCGGCCCGTTCGTGCCAGCCCTCGCCGACGACCGTGCCCGCGGGGTCGGTGATGACGCAGCCGACGACGGGGTTGGGGCTGGTGGAACCGAGGCCGCGGGCCGCGAGCTCGATGGCTCGGGCCATGGCGGACGCATCGCGTGCGGATGCGTCGCTGTGGTGCGCGTCGGCGTGTGTCGCCACCGGGTCCTCCTGCCTCATCGGGCACGGACTCCGGGGCCTGTCGGGATACGACAGATGAAGCGGGTAGCACACGCGGGGACGCCGAGGCCGGAAAACACGGTCCGTTTCGAGACGTATCCGCTGGATACGCCGATGGACCGCCGACGGCGGCGTACCGGTGACTGGCCCGCCGCGCACTGCCTCCCATCCGGACTTTAACCGTCGGTCCAGGAATTTCACCTGGTCAACCGGCCGCTGGCTGCGGACGGGTCGCGGACTATAACCGCCGGTTCGGAATTACACCGACCCCGGAGTGCGCTGCTACTGGTACTAGGCCCAGTGTGCCATGGGTGATCGGGGGCCATGCGAGTGAGCAAGTGTGGCCTGGATCACAAACAGGCCGTTCTCGAGCGCGGCTATCGCGCCACCCGCACTTCCTCCGGGGCTTTGGTCCAGACCTATTGACGGGTTGGTCTAGTCCTCTTAACGTTCCCTTCATCTTCCCCGGGAGCCGGCCTCCGACGTGCGCACGTCACGGGCCGACCAGCGCCACCCCTCTGCACGTTGCCGCACGTCGTGTCCTGCCATCCTCCCCTCCCCAGGAGGCACAATGCCGTCCCCCACACGTACGAGAGCGATGCTGCTCGCATCCGGCGCGGCGATCGCCGGACTGCTGCTGCCCGCACTGTCGACAACCCTTTCGCATGCCGCCTGGGGGTCCCCCCAGGCGGAGTCCGGGGGAGAGAGCTGTCGCCCCGACGGGCTGTACAAGACGGCCGGTGTCGACGTCCCGTACTGCTCGGTCTACGACTCCGAAGGCCGCGAGAAGATGGGCGCGGACCACCAGCGCCGCGTCATCGGCTACTTCACCGGCTGGCGCACCGGCAAGGACGGCGCCCCCGCCTACCTCGCCAACAACATCCCGTGGTCCAAGGTCACCCACCTGAACTACGCCTTCGCCCACGTCGGCGCCGACAACAAGATCTCGGTCGGCTCGGACAACGCGAACAACGCCGCCACCGGGATGACCTGGCCGGGTGTCGCGGGCGCCGAGATGGACCCGGCCCTGCCGTACAAGGGCCACTTCAACCAGCTGACCAAGTTCAAGAAGCAGTACCCGAACGTGAAGACGCTGATCTCGGTGGGCGGCTGGGCCGAGACGGGCGGCTACTTCGGCGACGACGGCAACCGCGTCGCCTCCGGCGGCTTCTACTCCATGGCCACCAACGCCGACGGCTCGGTCAACCAGGCCGGCATCGACACCTTCGCCGACTCCTCGGTCGAGTTCATCCGGAAGTACGGGTTCAACGGCGTCGACATCGACTACGAGTACCCGACGACCATGAAGGACGCGGGCAACCCGCTGGACTGGCAGCTGTCCAACGCCCGCCGCGCCGGGCTGGTCCAGGGCTACGCGGCCCTGATGAAGTCGCTGCGCGAGAGGCTCGACCGCGCGGGCGCCGCCGACGGCAAGCACTACCTGCTCTCCGTCGCGGCCCCCTCCTCCGGCTACCTGCTGCGGGGCATGGAGACGTTCCAGATGCAGAAGTACCTGGACTACGTCAACATCATGTCCTACGACCTGCACGGCGCCTGGAACGAGTACGTCGGCCCGAACGCCTCCCTCTTCGACGACGGCAAGGACGCCGAACTGGCGGCCGCGGGCGTCTACTCCACCTCCCAGTACGGCGGCGTCGGCTACCTGAACACCGACTGGGCGTACCACTACTTCCGGGGATCGATGCCCGGCGGCCGCATCAACATCGGCCTGCCGTACTACACCCGCGGGTTCAAGAACGTGCAGGGCGGCACCGACGGCCTGTGGGGCAAGGCTCCGGCCACCAACTGCCCGGCCGGCGCGGGCCTGACGAAGTGCGGCGACGGCGCGGTCGGCATCGACAACCTCTGGCACGACAAGGACACCAACGGGGTAGAGTCCCCGGCCGGTTCCAACCCGATGTGGCACGCGAAGAACCTGGAGAAGGGTGTCGTCGGCGACTACGTCACCAAGTACGGCTTCCCCGCGAACACCACGCTGACCGGCGCCTACGTCCGCAAGTACGACTCCACGCTGGTGGCGCCGTGGCTGTGGAACGCGGAGAAGAAGGTCTTCCTGTCGACGGAGGACGAGCAGTCCGTCAAGGCCAAGGCCGACTACGTGGTCGACAAGGGCATCGGCGGCACGATGGTCTGGGAGCTCGCGGGCGACTACGCGTACAACGCGGCCAAGGGCCAGTACGAGCCGGGCGACACGCTCACCGACGCCATGTACCAGAAGTTCAAGGCGGCCTCCCCCTACGGCGCGAAGAAGGCCGGCTCCGCCCTGCCGGCCCAGGCCGTGGACATCAGGACGGAGTTCACCGAGTTCAAGCTGGGCGACTCCAACTACCCGCTCACCCCGAAGCTGAAGATCACCAACAACACGAACGCGACGCTGCCCGGCGGCACCGAGTTCCAGTTCGACTACGGCACCTCGGCCCCGAACAACGCCTCCGACCAGTCCGGCTTCGGTACGAAGGTGATCAGCAGCGGCCACACCGGCAACAACATCGGCGGCCTGAAGGGCGACTTCCAGCGGGTCTCCCTCAAGCTCCCGGCCTGGCAGAGCCTGGCCCCGGGCGCCTCGGTCGACCTGGCGTTCAACTACTACCTGCCGGTGTCCACCCCCTCCAACTGGACGGTGAACATCTCCGGCACCACCTACGCCCTGGCCGGGGACCTGGCCCGCGGTACGACGGTGGTCCAGCCGGGGTCCAGTCAGCCCCCGACGACCCCGCCGACCACCCCGCCCACCACTCCCCCGACCACCCCGCCGACCACGCCTCCGGGCGGGACCTGCGCCAACCCGGCCTACGTCGCGGGCACGGTCTACAACAGCGGCAACCTCGTCTCCCACAAGGGCCACACCTGGAAGGCCCAGTGGTGGACGCAGAACGAGGAGCCGGGCACCACGGGCGACTGGGGCGTCTGGAAGGACCAGGGCGCCTGCTGACGCCCTGTGCGTCCAGCGGCGGAGCGCGTGGCCGGACGCGTGTGAGGTGAGGACCCGGTGGCCCGGCGGCCACCGGGTCCTCGCGCGTCTGCTCGTACGCTGTCGCGGTGACCGCACACACCGCCGCGCCCGTAGCGCAATTCGAAGAGCACCGGCCCCGGATGTTCGGCATCGCCTACCGCATGCTGGGATCCGCGCACGAGGCCGAGGACCTCGTCCAGGACGCCTACCTGCGCTGGAGCGCCGCCGAGCGGGACGAGATCGAGCACCCCGGCGCCTGGCTCGCCAAGGTGGTCACCCGCCTGTGCCTCAACCGGCTCGGCTCGGCGCGCGCCCGGCGCGAGGAGTACGTCGGCCCCTGGCTCCCCGAGCCGGTGCTCACCGGGGACGGGACGCTCGGCCCGCTGGACTCGGCGGAGCGGCGCGACAGCGTCTCGATGGCCCTGCTGGTCCTGCTGGAGCGGCTCACGCCGGTGGAGCGGGCGGTGTACGTGCTGCGCGAGGCGTTCGCGTACAGCCACCGGGAGATCTCCGGGCTGCTGGACCTGACCGAGGCCAACTGCCGCCAGCTCTACCGGCGGGCGGCGCAGCGGCTGGACGCTCCGCGCCCGCGCTTCCGGCCGGACCCGGAGCAGTGGCAGAGCCTGGTGGAGACCTTCATGTCGGCGGCGCGCAGCGGGGACCTGGCCCGGCTGGAGCGCCTGCTGACCGCCGACGCGCGATACGTGTCGGACGGTGGCGGGGTGGTCAACTCGGCCCGGCGGCCGGTCCTGGGCCGGGAGAAGGTGGCCCGCTTCCTCGTGGGCGCGCTGCAGAAGTTCGTCGGGGACGTGCCGGTGTCCTTCGCGGAGGTCAACGGGGCGCCGGCGCTGGTGTTCGGCGCGATGGCGGTGTTCGTCATGGAGTTCGAGAATGGGCTGGTCAGCGCAATGCAGGTGGTGGTCAACCCGGAGAAGCTGGAATTCGTCCAGCGGCAGCTGTCACATTCCTGAGGGCTGTCCGGTCGGAGCTGGTGAACGCACCCCTTCAGGGAAGGAACGGACACCATGAGCACCATTCTCGTCACCGGAGGCACCGGCAACCTGGGCTCGCTCGTCACCGTCCGGCTGCTGGCCGCGGGTCACGACGTGCGGGTCCTGAGCAGGCGCTCCCCGGACCACCCGGTGGACCTGCGGGACGGCAGCGGACTGGACGCGGCCATGCGCGGCGTGGAGGTGGTCGTGCACTGCGCGAGCGCGCCGCGCGGGGGCGACGACGTGGCCGCCGGGCATCTGATCGAGGCGGCCCGGCGGGCCGGGACCGTCACCAACATCGTCTACATCTCGATCGTGGGCGTGGACGTCGTGCCCTTCGGCTACTACAAGACGAAGTGGAAGGTGGAACGGCTGCTGGAGGAGTCGGGGCTGGGCGTGACGATCCTGCGGACCACGCAGTTCCACGACCTGGTGGCCCAGGTGGTGGGGGCGGCGGCGAAGCTGCCGGTGGTGCCGTTGCCGAAGGGCGTGAAGGTGCAGCCGATCGCCGTGGAGGAGGTCGCGGACCGGCTGGCGGAGCTGGCGGTCCCCGTCCCGGCGGGGCGGGTCGCGGACATGGGCGGTCCGGAGATCCGCACCCTGGCCGAGCTGGGGCGTACGTACCTGGCGGCGGTGGGCAAGCGGCGCCGGGTGGTGCCGCTGCCGCTGGCGGGGAAGGCGTACGCGGGCTTCAGGCGGGGAGGGAACCTCGCCCCCTCGCACGCCGTGGGCCGCGGTACGTTCACCGAGTTCCTGGCCCGGCGGCCGTAGGCCGTGTCGTGTCCGTGACGGCCCCCGTCCCGGCGGCCTCAGCCGAACAGCTCCCGCTGCGCCTCCTCGCGGGCGGCCAGCCTGGCCCCCGCCAGCACCGCCGCCCCGCCGAGGGCGGTGGCGCGGACCTCCGTCGCGACCGGGGTCAGGGTGCGCAGCCGGGCCTCGACCCGGGCGGCGAGCGCGGGGCCCCCCGCGTGGCCGAGTTCGCCGGCCAGGACCACGCAGCCCGGGTCGAGGATCGCCGCCACGGCGGCCGCCCCGATCGCCAGGCGCTCGGCCAGGGTGTCCAGGAAGGCCTCGCCCGCGGCCCCGGCCACCGCCTGTTCCACCGGGCCCCGGAACCCGTGCTCGGCCGCCAGTGCGGCCACCGCCTCCCGCCCGGCCAGGGCGTGGAAGCCGCCCCCGCAGTCGGTGTCCGAGGGGAGGGCTCCGGTGCCCGGCACCGGCAGGAAGCCGATCTCCCCGGCCCCGCCGGAGGCCCCCCGGCGCAGCCGTCCGTCCAGGACCACCGCCGCGCCCACTCCGCCGCCGAGCCACAGCAGCACGAAGGATTCCACGTCCCGGGCCGCGCCGGCCCGCTGTTCGGCCAGGGCCGCGAGGTTGGTCTCGTTCTCCACGACCACCCTGGCGGGCAGCCGGCGCTGGAGGGCCGCGACGAGGTCCCGGTGCCAGGACGGCAGGCCCAGGGTGTCGGCGAGTTCGCCGCTGCCGGGGGCCACCAGCCCGGGGGCGCCGATCACGACGGTGTGCAGGCGTTCCGCGCCGGCCTCGCGGGTGAGCTCCTCCAGCCGGTCGACGGCCTCCTCGACCGCGTCGGCCGGCAGTGCCGCCTCGGCCAGCGGCCGGCCCAGCAGGTCGGTGACGACCGCGGTCGCGCTGTCGGTCCGTACGTCCAGCGCGGCGAGGTGGGCGCGGCGGGCGACGATCCCGTACAGCCGGGCGTTGGGGCCCCTGCGCTGTTCGCCGGACTCGCCCACGACCTCGATCAGCCCCGCCTCGGTGAGCCGGTCGACGAGGTCGGCCACGGACGGGCGGGACAGGCCGGTCAGCTGCTTGAGCTGAGTCGCCGTCAGCGGACCCTGCTCCTGCAGGAGGCGCAGGGCGAGCCGGTCGTTGATGGCGCGGGCGGTGCTCGGGGACGCGGGGGACGGCGCGGCGGCGGTCAGGGCCTTGGCAGGGGTCACGGCGCCCATCTTAGAGAGCTCCAGAGCATTAACCATCAGGCAGGGTCCCTGATAGTTTACGTGTCATGACCGGGGAAACCGACCTCAGCCCGGCGCGACTGCGCCATGCCCGCTTCGCGATAGCCGCCGTCTTCTGCGCCCACGGCGCCGTCACCGGATCGTTCGCCACCCGCATCCCCTGGATCCAGGAGCACGCCCAGCTCAGCGCTGGCACCCTGGGTCTCGCCCTGGCCTTCCCCGCACTCGGCGCGGCGCTCGCGATGCCGCTGGCCGGGCGGATCAACCACCGGTTCGGTGCCCGCACCGCCCTGCGGGGGCTCCTGGCACTGTGGACCCTCTCCCTCATCCTGCCGAGCCTCGCCCCGAACCTCGCGACCCTCTGCTTCGCCCTGTTCGTCTACGGAGCCACCTCGGGCATGGCGGACGTGGCGATGAACGCGCTCGGCGTGGAGACCGAGAACCGGCTGGGCCGCTCGATCATGTCCTCCCTGCACGGCATGTGGAGCGTGGGCGCGCTCGTCGGTTCGGCGGCCGGCACCGTCGCCGCGCACACCGGGGCCGACGCCCGGCTGCACCACCTGGTCGCCGCGCTCGCCCTGACCGCGGCCGGGCTGGTCGCCGTACGCGGGGTGCTGGACCTGCGGAGCGCCGAGGACGCCGAGGCGCCCCCGCACTTCGCGCTGCCGCCGAAGTCGGCCCTGCTGATCGGCGCGATCGGCTTCTGCGCGGTCTTCGCGGAGGGCGCCAGCCTGGACTGGTCCGCCGTGTACCTGCGGGACGTGCTCGACACGGACGCGGGCCTGGCGGCGGCCTCCACGACGGCGTTCGCGCTGACGATGGCCGTCGCCCGGCTCGCCGGGGACCGGGTCGTGGACCGCTTCGGCCCGGTGCGCACGGTCCGCGCGGGCGGCGTACTCGCCACTCTGGGCGGGCTGCTGGTGGTCGTCGCCCGGCATCCGGCGGCGGCCCTGGCCGGCTTCGCGCTGATCGGGCTCGGCATCGCCGTGGTGGTCCCGCTGGCCTTCGCGGCGGCGGCGCGCAGCGGTCCGGCACCCGCGCAGGCCATCGCCGGTGTCGCGACGATCACGTACACCTCGGGCCTGATCGCGCCGTCGGCGATCGGCGCGGTGGCGGACGCGACCTCGCTCGTGATCTCCTTCGGGCTGGTCACCCTGCTGGCGTTCGCGCTCGTGGCGGGGGCCGCCGTACTGCGGCAGAAGCCCGTGGCGGGCGCAGCCGCCCCTGCCGATCGGGACGAATCCGCTGGAATCCGGCCGTAATATATCGGCTGGCTCACGCGGTTCCTCCGCGGTGCGGCCCGGATGCTTGACCGGTCGGCGAAACGGAAGTGGTGGGACATGGGCCTCGGCGTGCGCTGGACCCTGCACGGAGACGGGCGGACCCCGGCTCCCGGAGCGGTGGTACGGCCGGAGGAGCGGCTCTCGTGGCCGCGCACCGCCGGGCTCGGCGCCCAGCATGTCGTGGCCATGTTCGGCGCGAGTTTCGTGGCGCCGGTCCTGATGGGCCTGGACCCGAACCTGGCCATCATGATGTCCGGTGTCGCGACGGTCATCTTCCTGCTCGCGACCCGCGGCCGGGTCCCCTCGTACCTGGGCTGTTCGCTCTCCTTCGTCGGGGTCGCGGCGGCGATCCGGGCGGGCGGCGGGGACAGCGCGGTGGTCACGGGCGCGGTGTTCGTGGTCGGCGTGGCGCTCTTCCTGGCGGGTCTGGCGGTGCAGCGGTTCGGCGCCCGGATCATCCACGCGGCGATGCCTCCGGTGGTCACGGGCGCGGTCGTCATGCTGATCGGCTTCAACCTGGCGCCGGTGACCGCGTCCACGTACTGGCCGCAGGACCAGTGGACCGCGCTGCTGACGATGCTGTTCACCGGACTGGCCGTGGTCTGCCTGCGCGGCTTCTGGTCGCGGATCGCGATCTTCCTGGGCCTGGTCTTCGGATACGGGATCTCCTGGATCTTCGACCTGGCCTTCGGCAAGATCCACTCGACCACGGGCGGCCCGGAGGCGGTGGACCACTGGCGGCTCGACCTCTCCGGGGTCGCCACGTCCGACTGGATCGGCCTGCCGGCCTTCCACGCGCCGGCCTTCGAATGGTCGGCGATCCTGATCGCGCTGCCGGTGGTGATCGCCCTGATCGCCGAGAACGCCGGGCACATCAAGGCCGTCGGCGAGATGACCGGCGATCCGCTGGACGACCAGCTCGGCACCGCCATCGCCGCCGACGGCGCGGCGTCCATGCTGTCCACCGCGGTCGGCGGCCCGCCGAACACCACGTACTCCGAGAACATCGGCGTCATGGCCGCCACCCGCGTCTACTCGACGGCCGCGTACTGGGCTGCGGCCGGCTTCGCCCTGCTCTTCGGCCTGTGCCCGAAGTTCGGCGCGGTCGTCGCCGCGATCCCGGGTGGGGTGCTGGGCGGCATCACCGTCATCCTGTACGGCATGATCGGCCTGCTCGGTGCGCAGATCTGGCAGAGCGGCCGGGTGGACCTGCGCAATCCGCTGAACCTGGTACCGGCCGCGGCGGGCATCATCATCGGCATCGGCGGGGTCAAGCTGCAGATCACCGACAGCTTCGAGCTGGGCGGCATCGCGCTCGGCACGATCGTGGTGATCACCGGCTACCACGCGCTGCGCTACTTCGCCCCGGCGCACCTGAAGCAGCAGGAACCGCTGCTCGACTCGGGCACCTCCGCCTACGACGACGGATCCGGCCCGGACGACGCTCCCCCGCCGTCGCGGTAGCGCCTCCGCTCCCCCGCACCGCCCGGCCCGCATGCGGCGGGCGGAGACAAGCGGGGTTGACGGGGTTTCGCCCGAACCGGGGAAGCCTGCGGCCAAGTTCCCCACACGGCGCGTCCCGCCTGCGACGCTGCCTGACATGGAAGCGGTGCTCGCGCGGATGCGCGCCCTGGACGAGAGGCTGCCCGCGCAGGACGGTGTGGCCGTCTTCAACCGGGTCTACCTGACGGTGACGCAGACCCTGCACGAGCGGATCTCCCACGGGGCGTTCCCCGCACCGCGCCGGGCGCAGACCCTCAGCGTGCGCTTCGCCGAGCGGTACCTGGCGGCGGTGGAGGCCGACCGGGCCCCGGCCTGCTGGCGTCCGCTGCTCCAGTACCGCCGCCACCCCGGCATCCGGCCGCTCCAGCACGCGCTGGCCGGGATCAACGCGCACATCGGCCATGACCTGGCGCTGGCCGTGGTCTCCACCTGCCGGCACCTCGACTGCGAACCGGCAGCCCTCGAAGCGGACTTCGACCGGGTCGGTGACACCCTGGTCTCCCTGGAGGAGCGGATCCGGGAGGACCTGATGCCGGGCCCGGACCTGCTGGAGATCGCCGACCCGCTGACGCACCTGGTCGGCTCGTGGAGCCTGGAGCGCGCCCGCGCGGGCGCCTGGGCGGCCGCCCGGCTGCTGTGGACCCTGCGCCGCTCCCCCGACCTGGCCGAGGAGTTCGAGGACTCCCTCGACGCCGGCGTCGGACTCGTCGGCCGCTGCCTGCTGACCCCGCGGGGCTGAAACCCCGGTGACCAGGGGCGCAGGGCCGCCTAGGCTCCCCGGATGACCAGCTTCGCCACGCACCGCCTACGGGTGCACGACACCGCGCTCCCGGCCTACCGGCGGTTGTCCGCACTGCGCACCTGCCTGACGGAGTTCGCCCCGTACGGGCTGCGCGCGACCTTCCACCACCTGCGCGGCAGCGCCGGCATCCCGCGGGACCCGGCCGACGACCCGCGGTCGCTGGTGCGGGCGGTGGAGGAACTGCACGCCGCCCGGCAGATCTGGGTGCCGTACGTCCTGGACTGGCAGGAGCGGCGCCGGGCACAGAAGCGGGCGGGGATCCGGCAGCCGAAGCCGCCGCAGCCGCGCGCCTGGGTGCCGTGCCCGAACCTGGAGTTCCACCCGCTCGGACCGCTGTCCGGGGTGATGCCGCGGATCCAGCGGGCCCGCGAGTACGCCGGTCCGGGCTGTCCGGTGTGCGAGGCCGACCGCGGGAGCCTGAGCTGGGGCAACGGCTACGCGGTGTACCGGCTGTGCGCGCACTGCGGGTACGGGCTGGGCCGGGAGCCGGCCGCCGCGGACCTGCATCTGCGGATCGCCCGGGCCCGGCGCTGGAACGCCGTCTGGCACGGCGACGACGTGTGAACCGCCGGGGGCATGAGAACGGGCCGCCACCGCGCTGTTCGCGCGGGGGCGGCCCGTGGCCGTGGGTCCCGGGGGATCAGTCCTCGGGGAGTTCGACCGGGGCGATCTCGTCGTAGACGTCGCCCGGGCCGGGGTTGGTGGCGTCCGTGGAGCCGCCGAGGTGGTGCATGACGCCCCAGACCGCGTTGAGCGCCGTCTGGACCGCGCCCTCGGCCCAGCCCGCCGTCCAGGAGATGTCGTCGCCCGCGAGGAAGATGCCGCGCTTGTCCTCGGGGAGGCGGTCCTGCATGAAGTGGGTGAACAGGCGCCGCTGGTAGCGGTAGTGGCCCGGCAGGTTCGCCTTGAACGCGCCCATGAAGTAGGGCTCGTTCTCCCAGGACACGGTCACCGGGTTGCCGATGATGTGGCGCCGGATGTCGACCTTCGGGTAGATCTCGCCGAGGGACTTCAGCATGACCTCCATCCGCTCGTTCGCGGACAGCGGCAGCCACTTCAGGCTGTCGTCGCACCAGGTGTACGAGAGGCAGATGACGGCCGGCTGGTCCGGGCCGTTGTCCAGCAGGTACGTGCCGCGCGTCATGCGGTCCGTGAGGGTCATCGACATGACGTCGCGGCCCGTCTCCTCGTCCTTGTCGAGCCAGAACGGGCGGTCGACCGGGATGAAGAGCTTGCTGGACTCCATGTAGTGGGTGCGCTCGATCGCCGTCCAGTGGTCGATCGGGAAGAGCGTGTCGTCGCACGCGATCTTCGACAGCAGCATCCAGGACTGGGCGGTGAAGATCGCGGCACGGTACGTACGGATGTCGCCGGTGGCGTCGGTGACCGTGATGCGGTTGCCCGCCGTGCGGTGCAGGCGGGTGACCGCCGGGCGCGGGGTGCCCTCGTGCAGGGAGGACAGCGAGGTGCCCTGGGCCCAGTGGACGATCTTCTCGGGCTCGCGCTCCCACAGGCGCAGCGGCAGCTGCTGCGAGCCGCCGACGATGCCGCGGTGGTGGTCGTCCGCCTCGGTGTAGACGACGCGCAGGATCTCCAGGATGGAGTTCGGGAAGTCGGTGTCCCAGCCGCCGGTGCCGAAGCCGACCTGGCCGAAGATCTCGCGCTTGCGGAAGGACTGGAAGGCCTCGGACTTGCAGAGGAACCCGTAGAAGGTCTCGTCGTCGAGCTTCTCGACGAGCTTCGCCCAGATCTCGCGGATGCGCGGGACGTCCCGCTCGCGCATCGCGGTGTTCATGTCGGAGAAGTCGGCGCCCTCGTCGAGGCAGGCGTTCCAGGCGGCGGACACGTCGCGGTAGATCTGCGGGAGGTCCGCGATGGTCTCGGCGTAGTGCGTCTCGCCCTTGAGGTCGACGACCGTGGAGGGGGTGGACTCGGCGAGCGGGTTCGGGAAGGGCTCCGTGACCAGGCCGACGAGGTCGATGTAGTGCTGGAGGGCCGTGGAGGACGGCGGGAAGCGCATGGCGCCCATCTCCGCGGTCAGGCCCTCGGTGCCCGCGCCCTCGAAGCCGACGGTGCGCAGCCGGCCGCCGATCTGGTCGGCCTCGTACACGACGGGCTTGAGGCCCATCTTCATCAGCTCGTACGCGGAGATGATGCCGGACAGCCCGCCGCCGATGACGGCGACCTCGGTGCCGAGCTCGGTCGCCGGTATCTGGCCCAGGCCCGCGGGGTGGGCCAGGAAGTCGTCGTACGCGTACGGGAAGTCCGGGCCGAACATGGTGATCGGGGGCTGTCCGTCGCTGTGCGGGACGGCGGTGGTGGGCACCGTGGACGTCATGGGGTACGGCTCCTTGCGAACGGACTGCGGCAGGTGAGGGGGGGCGGGGAGGGGAGGGCTCAGACGAGGGAGGCGTAGAGCCCGGGGCGGCGGTCGCGCAGGTACGGGTTCGTCTCGCGCGAGGCCCGCAGCAGCTCGGGATCGGCTTCGCCGATCACCAGCTCCTCGCCGCGGCCGGCCCGGGTCCGGGTGACCCCGTCGGGGGCGGCCAGGCAGCTGAGGCCGACGAACTCGAACTCGCCCTCGGGACCGGTGCGGTTGACGTACGCGATGTACATCTGGTTCTCGAAGGCCCGTACGGGGACCAGCTGCTCGGCGACGAACTGGAACGGGTGCATCTGCGCGGTCGGGACCAGGAGGAGGTCGGTCCCGGCCAGGGCGTGCGCGCGGACGTTCTCGGGGAACTCCACGTCGTAGCAGATCATGATGCCGATGCGGAGGCCGCCGAGGTCCGCCTGGACGACGGGGGTGTCGCCGGGCGTGAAGGCGTCCTGCTCGAAGCAGCCGAAGAGGTGCGTCTTGCGGTAGTTCGCGAGCGCGGTCCCGTCGGCTCCGATGAGCTGCGCGGAGTTGAAGACGGCCTCGCCCGACCGCTCCGGGTAGCCGTACAGGACGGCGACGCCGTGGCGGCGGGCGATCTCTCCGATGGCGACGGCGGACGGGCCGTCGGCCGCTTCGGCGAGCCCGGGGATGTCCTGGAGGTCCAGCGCGTAGCCGGTCAGGAACATCTCCGAGGTCACGAGGAGCCCGGCCCCGCTCTGTGCGGCGCGGGCCGCGGCCTCGTCGAGCGCCTTGAGGTTCTCGGCGGTGTCGCCGAGCCGTCCGGAGCTCTGGAGGAGGGCGGTGCGCAGCGGGGGCATGGGCGTACCTCTGTGACAGGTGGGGAGGGGGTCATTAGACGGTACGTTCGCGCGTTCGGCCGGGACAAGCCGTCACCGTTGCGCTCGGAGCATCGATTCGTTGCGTGTTCGACGGGCCGAACGGCGATTCGTTGCGCGGACCCCCTCCGCTGCCCTTTACTCGCCGGCGCGGAAGGCCGGGAGCGCGCGGAGGCGGCGCAGGTACGAGCGTACGGACTGGCCCGCTCCGGTCGATGCGCCGGGGTCCCGCAGCGCCACCCACAGGTCCACGTCGGCGATGGTCGGCCGGTCGCCCAGGACGTACGGGTGCCGGTCGAGCAGGCACTCCAGCAGGCCGAGGGCCGCGGCCCGCTCGGCCCGCGGGGCGGCCTCGTCGAGCAGCGTGCGGACGGCCTCGGCGTGCGCGGTGGGGACGGGCGGGGCCAGGTCCGGGCGGCCCGCGAGGCCGACGGCGAGGTCGTCGAGGATGTCGGGGGTGTGGTTGCTGACGACGCGGCCGCTCCAGGTGTCGCAGAGGGCCGGCACGGTGAGGGTGCCGTCGTAGTGGTGGCCGGCGGCCTCGTACGCGGCGCGGAGGGCCGCGTGGGAGGCGGGGTCGCCGAGCACGGTGGTGCCGACGGAGCCGGTGAGGCCGAGCAGGGCGAGGGCGGTGGTCACCCGCAGGGAGCGGGGACAGCCGGCGGAGAGGTAGAGGTGGTAGCGGCGGGGCACGGGCGAGAAGCCGGCGCCGATGCGGCCGCGGGGGGCGGGAACGGGGGCCGTGCGGGGCAGGACCATCTGGAGCATGGCTCTCCTTCTGTACCGCCGGGGGCGGGGTGTGATCGGTGCGGGGCCGCCGGGCGAGCGGCCCCGGGCTGTCGGGGCTCGGCCGGATCCCGCTCCCGTGACGCGGGCGCGGCTGGAGTCGCCCTGCGCGGGGGCGCGGGGCGCGGGGCCCTCCGGCCGCCGTGTGGCGGCTCGGGGCCGGGGGGCGGCCTTGCCCGCCCCCGCGAGGCCCGCCGCCGCGAGGCCCGCCGCCGCCCGGACCCGGCCCCGGGCGGGCGCGCCGGGGTGCGCACGGGCACGGCTGGGCACGCCGGAGGCGTGGCGGAACGACGGGGCCGGGCGGCGGGGCGTGGGCGCAGGCGCGCGGCGAGGGGGCGGCGGGCCGGAACGGCAGAACCGGAGCGGCCGGGCCGGGCGGCTCAGGACGGCGCGCTCAGGACGGCGCGGCTCAGGACCGCGCGGCGAAGGCGCTGCAGACGCGCAGGAGGTCGATGTGCAGGCGCCGGGTCAGCCACCAGCGGCGGAGGGGGTGTGCCACCGCGCCTGGTGTCCGGGCCATCTCCACCGATCCCATCCCTGTCCTCGGGGCATAAACCCGCCCGTCGCGGGCGCTGACGGTGCTGAGCGTCCCCCGCAGTTTCACGGTGCCGCGCGAGGCCGTCAAGAAGGCGGTCACGAACCGACGATCCCGCGCATCCGACCGGAAGGATCCCCCGCACCTCATGTCCCCCGACACGGGCCCCGGCACACATCCCCTCGACAATCCGGTCTGGGCCGCCCTGAGCGGACCGCACCGCGACTTCGCCGTCACCGCCGGGCGCGCGGCGCACTACCTGCCGCAGGCGAACCCCTTCGCCGCCGTCGACGACCCGGGCGACCCGCTCGCCTGGGCGGATCTCGCCGAGCTGGCCGGGCCGGGCTCGGAGGTCTGGCTGACGGGGCTGCCGACCCCGCCCGCCGGCTGGCGGACGGTGCTGTCCATCCCGGGCGTCCAGCTGGAGGGCAGTGCGGTACGGGCCGAGGCCGCGCCCGAGGCGGTCCGCCTCGGGCCCGCCGACGTACCCGAGATGCTGGCCCTGGTCGGGCTGACCGAGCCGGGGCCCTTCCTGCCCCGCACGGTCGAGCTGGGCACGTACCTCGGGATCCGGCAGGAGGGGCGGCTGATCGCGATGGCCGGGGAGCGGATGCGGCCGCCGGGCTGGACGGAGATCAGCGCGGTGTGCACGCACCCCGACCACCGGGGCAGGGGCCTGGCCGAACGGCTGGTCCGCGCCGTGGCCGCCGGTATCCGCGAGCGCGGGGACCTCCCCTTCCTGCACGCCGCGGCGGGCAACGTGAACGCCATCCGGCTGTACCGGTCGATGGGCTTCGTCCTGCGCCGCGAGCCGGTGTTCATCGGGCTGCTCACCCCGGACGACGAAAAGAAGGCTTAACACGGGGTTCATTGAGTGGCCCCGTCGGCTCCCGTAGCTTCGGGGTGGGTAGCGATGAACAGGGGGGTGGCGGTGGGAACGCAGCACGCGGGCGACCGCCCCACCCCCCGGCTCGCCCCGCGCGGGCTGGTCCGGCTGCACTCCCGGACCCACATCGACCTGGAGCGGGTCGCCGCCGCGCTCTGTTGTTCCTGATCGGCTTTTCCGTCCCCGTGCCGGGATTCCGTCGGCACTCCCCGATCAGGAAGGCAGCACAGCCATGCCCGCACACCCCGCCACGGTCCATCTCGCCGTCGCCCTCGACGGCGCGGGCTGGCATCCCGCCGCCTGGCGCGAACCCGGTTCACGGCCGGGCGAGTTGTTCACCGCCGCCTACTGGGCGGACCTGGTCGCCGAGGCGGAGTCCGGGCTGCTGGACTTCGTCACCTTCGAGGACTCGCTGAGCCTGCAGTCCACCGACCCGGCCGAGGCCGACGGGCGCACCGACCTGGTGCGCGGACGGCTCGACGCGGTGCTGGTGGCGGCCCGGGTGGCGCCGCTGAGCCGGCACATCGGACTGGTGCCGAGCGTGGTCGCCACCCATACGGAGCCCTTCCACGTCTCCAAGGCCGTGGCCACCCTCGACTACGTCAGCGGCGGGCGCGCCGGGCTGCGCGTCCAGATCTCCCGGAGGGCCGACGAGGCACGGCACTTCGGCCGCCGCGACCCGCTGGCGCTGTCCGTCGGTGAGCTGTACGGGGAGGCGGCCGACCACATCGAGGTGGTGCGGCGGCTGTGGGACAGCTGGGAGGACGACGCCGAGGTCCGGGACGTGGCCACGGGCCGCTTCGTGGACCGGACCAAGCTCCACTACATCGGCTTCGAGGGACGGCACTTCAGCGTCAAGGGCCCGTCCATCACCCCGCGGCCCCCGCAGGGCCGGCCGCCCGTGAGCGCGCTCGCCCCGGACTCCGGCGGGTACGAGCTGCTCGCTCGGGCCGCCGACGTGGGGTACGTGACCCCGCACGACGCCGGCCAGGCCGCGGAGGCCGTCGCGGGGATCCGGCAGGCCCGGGAGGCGGCCGGGCGCGCGGAGGAGCCGCTGCACGTCTTCGGGGAGCTGGCCGTCTTCCTGGACGAGGCTCCGGGGGCCGCGGCGCGGCGCCTCCAGCGGCTGGATTCCGTGCACGGGGCCGCGTACACGAGTGACGCCCGGGTCTTCACCGGGACCCCCGCGGAGCTGGCCGATCTGCTGCTGGAGTGGCGTGCGGCCGGGCTGTCGGGCTTCCGGCTGCGGCCCGGGGTGCTGGCCCGCGACCTCCCGGCGATCACCCGGGGCCTGGTGCCCGAGTTGCAGCGGCGGGGCGCCTTCCGGCGGTCCTACGAGGCTTCCTCCACCCTGCGCGGTCTGCTCGGGCTCTCCCGCCCGGCCAGCCGGTACGCCCACGTCTGAGCCGGAAGGACCGACCGTCATGAGCAAGCCGCTCAAGCAGATCCACCTCGCCGCACACTTCCCCGGCGTCAACAACACCACCGTCTGGAGCGATCCGGCGGCCGGGAGCCACATCGAGTTCAGCTCGTTCGTCCACTTCGCGCGGACGGCGGAGCGGGCCAAGTTCGACTTCCTCTTCCTCGCCGAGGGTCTGCGGCTGCGGGAACAGGGCGGGCAGATCTACGACTTGGACGTGGTCGGGCGTCCCGACACCTTCACGGTGCTGGCCGCGCTGGCGGCCGTCACCGAACACCTCGGGCTGACCGGCACCATCAACTCCACCTTCAACGAGCCGTACGAGGTGGCCCGCCAGTTCGCCAGCCTCGACCACCTGTCGGGCGGCCGGGCCGCCTGGAACGTGGTGACCTCCTGGGACGCCTTCACGGGGGAGAACTTCCGGCGCGGCGGCTTCCTGCCCCGTGAGGAACGGTACGAGCGGGCGCGGGAGTTCCTCGCCACGGCGCACGAGCTGTTCGACTCGTGGGACGGCGGCGAGGTGGCGGCCGACCCGGTCTCCGGGACCTTCCTGCGGGACGCGGGCGCGGGGGCGTTCGTCCACCGGGGGAAGCAGTTCGACATCTCGGGGCGGTTCAACGTGCCGCGCAGCCCGCAGGGCCGGCCGGTGATCTTCCAGGCGGGCGACTCGGACGAGGGCCGGGAGTTCGCGGCGGCCGACGCCGACGCGATCTTCGGCCGGCACAGCACCCTGGACGCGGGCCGGGCCTTCTACGCCGACGTCAAGGGCCGCCTGGCCCGGTACGGCCGGACCCCGGACCAGCTGAAGATCCTGCCCGCGGCCACCTTCGTCCTCGGGGACACCGACGCGGACGCGCGGGAGCTGGCCAGGGAGGTGCGGCTCAAGCAGGTCAGCGGGGCCACCGCGATCAAGTACCTGGAGCACGTCTGGAACCGGGACCTGTCCGGCTACGACCCGGACGGGCCGCTGCCGGAGATCGACCCGGACCCCGGTGAGAACACCATCGCGCTCGGGCGGGCCAGCGTGCGGATGAACCGCGACCCGCTGGCGGTGGCCAAGGAGTGGCGGGAGCTGGCCGCCGCCCGGAACCTGTCGATCCGGGAGCTGGTGATCGAGACCACCGGCCGGCAGAACTTCGTCGGCTCGGCCGCCACGGTCGCCCGGTCCATCAACGACCTGGTGCAGCAGGACGCGGCCGACGGGTTCATCCTCGTGCCCCACCTCACTCCGGGCGGGCTCGACGCGTTCGCGGACACCGTCGTGCCGCTGCTCCAGGAGCGCGGGGTGTTCCGCCGCGAGTACGCGGGCCCGACCCTGCGCGACCACCTCGGGCTGGAGACGCCCCGCGTGCTCGCCGCCGCGGACCGCTGACCCGCCCGCCCCGACCGCCGACCCCCGACCGCTGAGGAGGACAACCATGCCCGGCATCCCGCTCGGGGTCCTGGACCTCGTACCGATCACGTCCGGTTCCACCGCCGCCGAGGCGCTGCGCAACAGCATCGACCTGGCCCGGCAGACCGAGCGGCTCGGCTACGCCCGCTACTGGTTCGCCGAGCACCACCTGAACCCGGGTGTGGCCGGGACCTCGCCGGCCGTCGTGCTGGCGCTGACCGCCGCCGCGACCTCCACGATCCGGATCGGTTCGGGCGCGGTGCAGCTCGGCCACCGCACTGCCCTGTCCACGGTCGAGGAGTTCGGCCTGATCGACGCCCTGCACCCGGGGCGGCTCGACCTGGGACTGGGCCGCTCGGCGGGACGCCCCCCGCAGCGGCCGGCGCAGGCTCCCGGGGCGGCTTCCCCCGCTGCCGAGGCTCCCGAGGCTCCCGCCGCGGCGGAGGGCGGCTACACGACGGAGAACGGGCTGCGGATCCCGCCCCGCTTCTCCTTCGAGCAGCTCCTGGGCCACCCCCGGGTGGCCCTCCAGCGGCAGCTGCTGAACCTGCCGGGGGCCCGCCCGCAGGACTACGCCGAGCAGGTGGGCGACGTACTGGCCCTGCTGCGCGGCGAGTACCGGTCGGCCGAGGGGGTGGAGGCGCACGCCGTGCCCGGCGAGGGGGCGGACCTCCAGGTGTGGATCCTCGGCAGCAGCGGCGGGGTGAGCGCGGAGGCGGCCGGCGGGAACGGGCTGCGGTTCGCGGCGAACTACCACGTCAGCCCGGCGAGCGTGCTGGAGGCGGCCGAGGGCTACCGGGCGGCCTTCAAGCCGTCCGCGGAGCTGGACCGGCCGTACCTGACCGTGTCCGCCGATGTCGTGGTCGCCGAGGACGACGCGGCGGCGCGCGAGCTGGCGGCCGGGTACGGGCCGTGGGTGCGCAGCATCCGTACGGCCGAGGGCGCGATCCCCTTCCCCACCCCGGCGCAGGCCCGGAAGCTGACCGCGGCCTGGTCGGCGGCGGACCACGCGCTGGTCGCCGACCGGGTGGAGACCCAGTTCGTGGGGTCGGCCGCGACGGTGGCCGACCACCTGGAGCGGCTCCAGGAGGCCACGGGCGCGGACGAGCTGCTGATCACCACGATCACGCACGGCCACGCGGACCGGGTGCGCTCGTACCGGCTGCTGGCGGAGGAGTGGGCCCGGCGGCAGTGATCGTCCTACGGCCCTTACGTCCGGGCGGGTTTCAGGGTGCGGGGAGCGGTCACACGCGGAGGAACCCACGTACTCCATGGAAAGGACCTGCCATGACCGACGTCTCCCGGCTGCCCGGACCCGCCGAGCACCACTGGCAGTGGCAGGAGCACGCGGCCTGCCGGAGCCTGGGGCCGGGGCGGTTCTTCCATCCCGCCGGTGAGCGGGGTGAGGACCGCGAGGAACGCGACGAGGCCGCCAAGCGGGTCTGCGCCGGATGCCCGGTGCGCGCGGCCTGCCTGGAGCACGCGCTGCGCACCCGTGAGTCCTTCGGGGTCTGGGGCGGCCTGACCGAGGAGGAACGCCACTCCCTCCTGGGCCGGCGGCGCACTCCCGCTCACGTCTAGGCCGTCTCTTCGGGAGCAGCGGCACTCCCCGCAAACGCCGCAACGGGCCGGACGCGTCGACGCGTCCGGCCCGTTGCGTGTGCCTGCCGTTATGCCGGCGCGCCCGAGGTGAAGCGGCGCAGCAGCGGCGAGAGGACCAGGACCGACTTGGTGCGCTCCACGAAGGGCTCGCCCGCGATCCGCTCCAGCACCCGCTCGAAGTGGCGCATGTCGGAGGCGAAGACCTGGACGAGGGCGTCCGCGTCGCCCGTGACGGTCGACGCGGCCACCACCTCGGGGTAGCGCTCCAGTCCTCGCCGGATGTCGTCCGGCGAGGTGTTGTGGCGACAGTAGATCTCGATGAAGCCCTCGGTCTCCCAGCCCATGGCGGCGGGGTCCACGCGGACCGTGAAGCCCGTGATGGCTCCTTCGGCGCGCAGCCGGTCGACGCGCCGCTTGACGGCGGGAGCGGAGAGCCCGACCTCGGAGCCGATGTCCGCGTAGGAACGTCGGGCGTCCTCGGCGAGGGCGTGCACGATGCGTTCGTCGAGATCGTTCAGTCGCACTGCGGGTGGATCACTTCTCTGCTGTGGCCAGTCGGGAGCGGCGGATGCCGTACAGGAAGTAGAACACGAGGCCAGCGGCCATCCAGCCACCGAAAACGATCCACGTGGCGGTATCGAGGCTGAACATCATGTAGCCGCAGGCGATCACACCGAGGATCGGGGTGATCGGGAAGAGCGCCACCTTGAAGGTGCGCGGCATGTCCGGGCGGGTCCTGCGCAGGATGATGACGGCGACGTTGACCAGGCCGAAGGCGAAGAGCGTGCCGATGCTGGTGGCGTCGGCCAGCTTGCCGAGCGGGATGAAGGCCGCGAGGGCTCCGCAGAAGAGGGAGACGATCACCACATTGGCGCGGGGCGCGCCGGTCTTCGGGTTGACCTTGGCGAAGACCTTGGGGACGAGGCCGTCGCGGGACATGGCGAAGAGGATGCGGGTCTGGCCGTAGAGCACGGCGAAGACGACGGAGGCGATGGCGACGACGGCGCCGGCGGCGAGGACGACGCCCCAGAAGGTGTGGCCGGAGACGTCGGTCATGATCTGCGCGAGCGCGGCCTCGGTGCCCTCGAAGTCCTGCCACGGCATGGCGCCGACGGCGACGAAGGCGACCAGCACGTACAGCACGGTGACGATCAGCAGCGAGAGCATGATCGCGCGGGGCAGATCCCGCTTGGGGTTCTTGGCCTCTTCACCGGCGGTGGAGGCGGCGTCGAAGCCGATGTACGAGAAGAAGAGCGTGGAGGCGGCGGCGCTGATGCCGGTGACGCCGAGCGGGGCGAGCGGGGCGTAGTTGCCGGCCTTGATGCCCATGAAGCCGATGCCGATGAAGAGCAGCAGGGTGACGATCTTCACGCCGACCATGATCGAGTTGACCCGGGCGCTCTCCTTGGCGCCGCGCATCAGGAAGACCATCGCGAGCAGGACCACGACCAGCGCCGGCAGGTTGATGAAGCCGCCGTCGCCGAGGGGCGCGGAGACCTGCTCGGGGATGGTGATGCCTATGGTCCCGTCGAGGAGCTCGTTGAGGTACTCGCCCCAGCCGACGGCGACCGCCGCCACGGACACGCCGTACTCCAGGACCAGGCACCAGCCGCAGATCCAGGCGACGAGCTCGCCCATGGTGGCGTAGGAGTACGAGTACGAGGACCCGGAGACCGGGACCGATCCGGCCAGCTCCGCGTAGGAGAGCGCCGAGAACAGGGCGGTCAGGCCCGCGATGACGAAGGAGATCGTCACGGCGGGGCCGGCCTTGGGGGCCGCGGTGCCGAGGACGACGAAGATGCCGGTACCCAGGGTGGCGCCGATGCTGATCATCGTCAGCTGCCACATGGTGAGCGAGCGGCGCAGCGAGCCGCCCTCGCCCTGGCCGCCTTCGGCGACGAGCTGCTCGACGGGCTTGCGGCGCATCAGCGGGTGGACGGGCCTACTGGGCTCGGACGTGAGCGGTGGCGCCTGGCCGGTTTCGAGCACGGGTGACTCCTTTGACACTGCGGGTGGGGATAAGGCATCGACCGCAGCGGTCCGGAGCAGGAGCAGGCGGGCAGGAGCCAGCCTGGGCATGGGGGACCGCCGAGCAGGCGGTCCGCGCCACTCCACGTACAGCGAGTGAGCCTACGAGCTGAGGGATACCGCCCGTAATGCACCATCCTTGCACATTGGCGCACGATCGTTGCGCGGATCTGCCCGCAATGGTCCTTTGTTGCGCGGGGACGATCGATCACTGCGCGACCCCCTCCGGACGAGTTTCTTGACACTTCGTCAGATCTGCCGCAGCGTGCCGCCATGGATCTGGACGTGCTCTACGAGATAGACGTGCCGCGGCCCTGGCCCGGCGCCCATCCGCACGGGCAGCGGGCCGCCGAGCAGCGCGCCTACCGGGAGGCGGTGGAGCAGATCCGGCTCGCCGACCGGATGGGCTTCCGCACGGTCTGGGCCGTGGAGCACCACTTCCGCGAAGGCCGCTCGCACTGCCCGGCCCCCGAGGTGCTCCTGGGGCACCTGGCGGGGCTCACCGAGCGGATCCGGCTCGGCTTCGGCGTGACGCTGACCCCCTTCGGCTTCACCCCGCCGCAGCGCATCGCGGAGAAGGTGGCCACGGTGGACCTGCTGTCCGGGGGCCGCGTGGAGTGGGGCACCGGCCGCTCCACGCCCATGGAGCAGGCGGCCTTCGGGGTGGACCGGGAGAGGTCCCGGGACGACTGGCGCGAGGCGATCGGGATCGTGACCGGAATGTGGCGCGAGGAGTACTTCGCGTACGAGTCCGAGCGCTTCCGCTTCCCGCGCCGGATGGTCACCCCCAAGCCCGTGCAGGACCCCCACCCGCCCGCCTGGATGGCGGCGACCTCCCCCGGCTCGGCGGAGGTCGCGGGGGCCCACGGGCTGGGGCTGCTCTCGTTCTCGATCATGCAGCCGCTGGAGGCCATGGCCCGGCAGGTGGCCGCGTACCGGGAGGCCGCCCGGACCCCGCGGCCGCTCACCGACGTCACCACGAACCGGGTCAGCGCCTACACCCTGGTCCACGCGACGCCGCCGCACGCGCAGCCGGGCCCCCGCGTGTGGGACTCCGTGGCCTGGTGGTACTCCAACCTCGCGCGGTTCACCCTCGACTGGGAACTGCCACACCTGGACGAGCGGGAGCGCGAGCGGGCCTTCCCGCTGCTCGGCCCGATCCTCGGGGGGAACGTGCCGGTACGGGAGTTCGACGAGGGGGACATGATCCTGATCGGGGACGCGGAAACGATCGTCGCCAAGGCCCGGCGGTACGCGGACCTCGGCGTGGACCAGCTGATCTGCTACGTCCAGTGGGGGTACCTGGAGCACCGGGAGATCCTGCGGACCATCGAGATCCTCGGGAAGGAAGTCATCCCGGAGCTGGCCCGCTACCGGCCCCGGACGACCCCGGCATGACGGGCGCGACCCCGGCCGACGCCACCCCGGCCGACGCCACCTCCGCGGGCCGGGCCGACGGCACCGACGGCACCTCGGAAGGCCGGACCGACGGCACCTCGGACGGCCGGACCGACGGTACCGACGGCACCGACGGTACCGACGGCACCAGGCGGACCGGCACCACCGGCGGCACCCGCGAGCCCCCCGACACCTCCCCCGTCCCCGACTACGCCGCCCTGCACCGCCTCGACGGCCGACGCCTCGTGCTGCTCGGCGCGGGCAACGGCATCGGCCGGCAGACCGCCCACGCCCTGGCCGCCGGCGGCGCCCGGCTGCTGTGCGTGGACGTGGACGCGGAGCGCGCACGGGCGGTGGCCGCCGAGACCGGGAGCCTGCCGTACGCCGCCGACGTCACCCGCCGCGAGGCGGTGCGCACCCTCTTCGCCGAGGCGCCCGGGCTGCTCGGCGGTCCGGTCGGCGGGGTGGTCGACATCGTGGGCATGGCCCGGTACGCGGCCCTGCCCGACCTGGACGACGCGGGCTGGGCCTGGCACTTCGACCTGGTGCCGCGGCACGCCTGGCTGGCCGTCCAGTACGGCGGCGGGGCCGTGGCCGCCGCCGGGGGCGGCCCGCTGGTCTTCGTCGCCTCCGTCTCCGGGCTGACCGCCGCCCCGCTGCACGCCGCGTACGGGGCCGCGAAGGCCGGGCTGATGTCATTGGTGCGCTCCGCGGCGATCGAACTGGGCCCGCGCGGGGTACGCGTGAACGCGGTGGCCCCGGGTGTGGTGTGGACGCCGCGGGTCGCCTCCCTCCTCGGTCCCGAGGGGCGGCGGCGCAACGCGGAGAACTCCCCGCTGGGCCGGGTCGCCGAGACCGCGGACATCGCGGCCGCCCTGTACTTCCTCGCCTCGCCGCTGTCCTCGTACGTGACGGGGCAGACGCTGGTGGTCGACGGCGGGGTAGGCGTGAAGTTCCCCTACCCGACGATCGGAGGCGCCGAGTGAGCGTGGTGATCCCGCTGTACGCGGACGAGCGGTGGCTGGACCCCGGACCCTTCCTGCGGGGTGTCGCCTGGCTGGACGAGGGCCGGCCGGTGCGCGCCGACCCGGCGGACACCATGCGGCTGCCCTGGGACACCGGCGAGCGGGCCACCCTGCCCATAGGCGTGCGGCTGGAGTTCACCACCGAGTCGGCGCACGCGGTGGAGATCCGCTACCGGGCGACCGTGCCCGGCCCCACCGACGCGCTGCGCGACCTCGCGCACGGGTTCGCCCTGTGGAACCGGCACGGGATGCTCACCGAGGTCTTCACCGAGCCCGCCCCGGAAGCCGTCGTACGCATCGAGATCCCCCGGCAGCGCGGTCCGTTCACCGTCCACCCGCCCGAGGCCCAGTCCCCGACGATCCTCGGCGTGCGCGGGATCGGCGGCCCCGTGACCCCCGCCCCGACGGCACCGCGCTGGGTGGTGCACGGCGACTCCATCACCGAGGGCTGGTGGTCCACCCGGCCCGCCCACGGCTGGCCCGCGGTCGCCGGGCGGGCGCTGGGCTGGGACACCGTCAACATCGGCTACGCGGGAGCCGCCCGCGGGGAACTCGCCACCGCCGAACAGCTCGCCGGACTCCCCGCCGATGTCCTCACGCTCGCCTTCGGCACCAACTGCTGGTCCCGCGTGCCCTTTTCCGCGCCGATGCTCTACGAGACCACGCGCGCGTTCCTCGACTTGATCCGGCAGGGGCATCCGCACACCCCCCTGCTGCTCCTGTCCCCGGTGCTGCGACCGGACGCCGAGCGCACCCCGAACCGGCTCGGCGCCACCCTGGGCGCCCTGCGCGACGCCATGGAGCGCGCCACCCGCGACCGGATCGCCGCCGGGGACGGCCGGCTGGCCCTGCTGCCGGGCCGTGACCTGCTGGGACCGGAGCACCTGGCCGACGGACTGCACCCCGACGACAAGGGGCACCAGGTTCTCGGCCTCGCTGTGGTCACGGCCCTGCGCCGGGCCGGGTTCGACGCGGGGTAGGTGAAAGACGACACACCGCCCGGGCTGAACAGAGAGCTCCCCCCACGACGTGTCCTGCACAAGTTGCCGACGCTCCGGCGACGGACCGGCAGACACCACACGTGGGAGAGATCAAGATGGGCATCAAGCGCGGAACCACCCTGGCCGCCGTGGCAGTTGCCGTCGTCCTTACGGCGACGGCCTGTGGCGGGACCGACAAGGCGGCCGGCAACACCCAGCCGGCCGGCGCCGCCTCCCAGGCTCCCGCGGCGGACTCCTACGGCGCCGACCCGGCGGCCTCCGCCGCGGACCCCGCGAGCGCCGCCGGCGCCAAGCCCGCCGGGCAGCTGGCGATCGCCTCCAACGAGCAGCTCGGCTCGGTGCTCACCGACAGCGCCGGTTTCACCCTGTACCGCTTCGACAAGGACACCGCCAAGCCGCCGAAGTCGAACTGCGACGGGGACTGCGCGAAGACCTGGCCCGTGGTCGCCGCGGGCGACGCGACGGCCGCCGCGGGCATGGACGCGTCGCTGCTGGGCGAGGTGGTCCGGACCGACGGCAGCAAGCAGCTGACGGTGGCGGGCTGGCCGGTGTACCGCTTCAGCAAGGACACCAAGGCGGGCGACACCAAGGGGCAGGGCGTCGGCGGCACCTGGTTCGCGGCCGCGCCGGACGGCAAGAAGGCCGCGAAGGCGGCTCCCGCCCCCGCCCCCGCCGGTGCGGGCGAGGCCTCGGGCGCGCTGACCGTGGCGAAGGACCCCAAGCTCGGCGAGCACATCGTCGACGGCAACGGCATGACGGTCTACCGCTTCAAGCCGGACACCGCGTGGCCCATGGTCTCCAAGTGCGAGGGCGACTGCGTGGCCAAGTGGCCGGTCGTCCCCCCGGTGGACAAGGCCAACGCCAAGGGCATCATCGAAAAGAACTACCTGGTCCTGGACCGCCCCGACGGCAAGAAGCAGCAGACGGTGAACTGCTGGCCCGTCTACACCTTCACCGGCGACAAGAAGGCGGGCGACACCAACGGCCAGGGCGTCGGCGGCACCTGGTACGCCGTGGCCCCCGACGGCAAGCTCATCACCGTCCAGTAGGCCCCTCCCGGAAGCCATCACGAACGCGCGGCCCCTGCCTCCCTCCCCCCGGGCAGGGGCCGCGCCCCATGTCCACGCCCCTTGTCCACGCCCCGTTCCCCGTGGGCGAGGCGGAACCTAGACTCGGCCCCATGCTGCGCGTACTGGCCGTCGACGACGAGAAGCCCCTGCTCGAGGAACTCCTCTACCTGCTGCGTTCCGACCCGCGGGTGCGCAGTGCCGAAGGCGCCTCGGACGCCACCGAGGCCCTGCGCCGGATCACCCGGGCGCTGGAGACCGGGCCGGACGGCGCCGACGGCATCGACGTGGTCTTCCTCGACATCCACATGGCCGGGCTGACCGGGCTGGACATCGCCCGGCTGCTGGCCGGGTTCGCGCGGCCCCCGCTGATCGTGTTCGTCACCGCCCACGAGGGTTTCGCCGTGCAGGCCTTCGACCTCAAAGCGGTGGACTACGTACTCAAGCCCGTGCGCCCGGAGCGGCTGGCCGAGGCCGTCCGCCGGGCCAGCGCGCAGCTCGGCCGGGTGGAGGAGCCCCCGGCGGCGGAACTCCCGGCCTCCGCCGCGGCGGTCCGGGCTCCGGCTCCGGCCGCCGCGACCGTGCCCGTACAGCGCCGGCCGGCCACCGGGGTCACCGTCGCCGAGCGCAGCCCGGACCAGATCGCCGTCGAACTGGGCGGGGTCACCCGGTTCGTGGCGATCGCGGACATCGCGTACGTCGAGGCCCAGGGCGACTACGCCCGGCTCCACACGGACGAGGGCAGCCACCTGGTGCGGATCCCGCTGTCCACGCTGGAGGAGCGCTGGGCGGCGCGCGGGTTCGTCCGGATCCACCGCCGGCACCTGGTGGCGCTGGGCCGCATCGACGAGCTGCGCCTGGACGCGGGCACGACGAGTGTCCGGGTCGGTTCGGCGGAACTCCAGGTCAGCCGCCGCCACGCGCGCGAGCTCCGCGATCTGCTGATGCGCCAGGCCACCGGCTGACACCCGGGACCGCTCACCGCCCGTCGCGGCCGTTCGTCGCTCCGGGACGGGCGTACGGCGATCCGTCGGGCCCTTCGGCCGCAGCGGTGGCCGCGGCGGCTTCCGCGCCGTCCACCCGCGCGTATCGTGGATCTTCCGGCGTGGGAGGAGCAACGGTTGTCCGAGATCCAGGCGCTGCTGGACGCGCTGACCGGACTGCCCCGGACCCGGCCCGCCGGTCCCGCCGAGGCCGAGGCCCTGCTGGCCCGGCTGCGCAGCGCGGCCGCCCGCTGGGCCGATGTGCTGTACGAGGCCCAGGACGGCGCCCGCCAGCAGCTGCCGCCCCGCGCCGAGGCGGCCCTGACGCTGGCCTTCCGGCGCGCGGAGCAGTCGTACGTGGAGCTGGAGATCGCGCTGCGCGACTGCGCGGAGCACCGCGACCCGGCGGTGTGATCCCGCGGTGTGACCCTGTGGTGTGACCCGGCGGTGTGACCCGGCGGGCGGCTGCCCGCCGGGGCCGCCGGGCCCGCCGGGCGGCCCGTACCCGTCAGGGACGTGCCGGAACGCGCCTGTTGCCCGGTGCGCGGCGGTGCATAGACTCCGGGAATCCCCTCCCCTGTCGAAGGACCGCCCGGTGAACCAGACGTACGCGCTGACCGCGGTCACCGTCGTCGTCCTGGTCACGGTGCTGGTCGGCGCGCTCGGCCTGCGGATATCCCGGACCACCTCCGACTTCTACGTCGCCTCGCGCACCGTGGGCCCCCGGCTCAACGCGGCCGCCATCAGCGGGGAGTACCTCTCCGCCGCCTCCTTCCTCGGCATCGCGGGGCTGGTGCTGCTCCAGGGGCCGGAGATGCTCTGGTACCCGGTCGGCTACACCGCCGGCTACCTCGTACTGCTGGTCCTGGTGGCGGCCCCGCTGCGGCGCTCCGGCGCGTACACACTGCCCGACTTCGCGGAGGCCCGGCTGGAGTCGCAGGCCGTGCGCCGGATCGCGGTGCTGTTCGTGGTGGGCGTCGGCTGGCTGTACCTGCTGCCCCAGTTGCAGGGGGCGGGGCTGACCCTGGCCATCCTGACCGGGGCGCCGGCCTGGGTCGGCGGGCTGGTGGTGGCCACCGTGGTGACGGCGGCCGTGGGAGCCGGCGGGATGCGCAGCATCACCTTCGTGCAGGCCTTCCAGTACTGGCTCAAATTCACCGCTCTGCTCGTCCCCGCCTTCTTCCTGATCGCCGCGTGGGCCGGGGACGGGGCCCCGCGCGCCACCTTCGACGCCCCGGCGGTCTTCCGCGAGCACACCGCCGTCACGGTGGGCGAGGACCTGCGGATCTCGCTGGAGGAGCCGCTCACGCTGACGGTGACCGGGCAGGTGGACGGGCACGCGTTCGAGGCCGAGGCGTTGACGCTGGGCGCCGGGCAGCACTCGGTACGGGCCCGCACCCTGCTGGAGTTCGCCCCGGACAGCGCCGTGCCCGACGCCCGGGCGGAGTCCGGGCTGGGGATGTCCAGCTGGTCGGCCTCACTGTCCGGGGACCGGCCCGGGCAGCAGCTGTACGCCACGTACGGGCTGATCCTGGCCACTTTCCTCGGCACGATGGGCCTGCCGCACGTCGCGGTGCGCTTCTACACGAGCCCGGACGGGCGGACCGCGCGGCGCACCACGCTGGTGGTGCTGGGGCTGGTCGGGGTCTTCTACCTGCTGCCCCCGGTGTACGGGGCGCTGGGCCGGATCTACGCACCGGGACTGGCCCTGACCGGCGACGCGGACGCGGCGGTGCTGGTGCTGCCGGAGCGGATGCTGGGCGGGCTGCTCGGTGAGCTGCTGGGGGCGCTGCTGGCCGGGGGCGCCTTCGCGGCGTTCCTGTCGACGGCCTCGGGGCTGACCATGGCGGTGGCCGGGGTGCTGCACCAGGACGTGCTGCCGAAGCGCGGGGTGCGCAGTTTCCGCCTCTCGGTGGTGGTGGCGATGCTGGTGCCGCTGGCGGGCGCGGTGGCGGCGACCGCGGTGCCCGTGGCGGACGCGGTGGGGCTGGCCTTCGCGGTCTCGGCCTCCTCCTTCGGCCCGCTGCTGGTGCTGGGCATCTGGTGGCGCGGGCTGACCCCGCCGGGTGCGGTGGCGGGGCTGGTCACGGGTGGCGGAGCCGCGCTCAGCGCGGTGCTGGCGACCCGGTCCGGGACGGTCGCGCCGGGCTGGACGCACACCCTGCTGGCCTGGCCGGCGGTGTGGTCGGTGCCGCTGGGGTTCCTGACGATGGCGGGGGTGTCGCTGGGCACCCGGTCCCGGATCCCGGCGGGGGCCGCGGCGACGCTGGCGCGGCTGCACCTGCCGGAGGACGTGGCCGGCGACCGGGCGGGGGGTGCGCGGTGGACGGGGCGGTGACCGGGGCGGTGCTCGCGGTGCTGGCGGTGGCGGGAGCGGCCCTGCTGCTGGGGACCGGCTGGGCGGCCGGGCGGTGGCAGGCCCGGCGCGGGGAGCGGTCCGCCGGGCTGGACCTGGGCACCCCGGTGGAGCGGGCCACCTTCCACACCCTGCACACCGCTTCGCTGGCCGCTCCCCCGCTGCGGGCCGGGCTCACCGAGGACGCCGCCCGCAAGGCGGCGAGGCGGCTGCGGTCGCTGCTGGGCACGGAGGCACTGTGCCTCACCGACCGGGAGGCGGTGCTGGCCTGGGACGGGCCGGGCGCCGATCACCACCAGCGGCGGGCGATGGCCCGGGTGGCGGTGATGCTGGAGTCGGGGCGGAGCATCAGCCTGCGCACCGGCTGCCAGCGGCCCGACTGCCCGCTGAAGTGGGCGGTGTTCGCGCCGCTCACCGGTGAGGACGGGATGCTCGGCGCGCTCGTGGCGTACGGCTCGCGGGAGTCGGCCGTGCTGGTGCGGGCCGCGACCGAGGTGGCGCGCTGGGTGTCCGTGCAGCTGGAGCTGTCCGAGCTGGACCGGTCCCGGACACGGCTGATGGAGGCGGAGATCAAGGCGCTGCGCGCGCAGATCTCCCCGCACTTCATCTTCAACTCCCTCGCTGCGATCGCCTCGTTCGTGAGGACCGATCCGGAGCGGGCGCGGGATCTGCTGCTGGAGTTCGCGGACTTCACCCGCTACTCCTTCCGCCGGCACGGCGAGTTCACCACGCTGGCGGAGGAGCTGCGTTCCATCGAGCAGTATCTGGCGCTGGCCGGGGCCCGGTTCGGGGACCGGCTGAAGGTGACCCTCCAGGTGGCGCCGGAGGTGCTGCCGGTGGCGCTGCCGTTCTTGTGCCTGCAGCCGCTGGTGGAGAACGCGGTCAAGCACGGCCTGGAGGACTCCACGCGGGAGTGCCGGATCACCATCGCCGCACGGGACGCGGGCTCGGAGGCGGTGCTGACCATCGAGGACAACGGGGTGGGGATGGATCCGGCCCTGCTGCGCCGGATCCTGGCCGGGGAGCGGCCCGGGTCCTCCTCGGGCATCGGACTGCCGAACGTGGACGAGCGCATGCGGCAGGTGTACGGGGACGACTACGGGCTCGTCATCGAAACGGGGCTGGGCGCGGGGATGAAGATCACCGTACGGATTCCCAAGTACCGGGCAGGAGTGCATACTTCGGGCCCCGGAGATCGGCTTCCCCGGCCCTGACCCGGCCGCGGCGTGGCATCCTGCGGGAGGCGCGGCATGACCGGAGGGACCGCCGAGGTGCGGGTCGGGCGAGAGCAGCAGCGTGACGAGTTGCGGAACTGGGTGCGCGGAGCGGCCCAGGGCGGCGGTGGCCGCCTGATCGTGGAGGGCGAACCCGGCGCGGGCCGGACGGCCTTCGTCCGGGAGGCGCTGGCCGAGGCGGCCGCGCTGGGCTGGCGCGTGCGGTACGGGGCCGCCGAGGAGCTGGCGGCGGGGCTGCCGCTGCGGGCGGCCCTGGACTGTGTGCACCCGGACGGTACGGACGGCGCGGCCAGGGCCGCGGTGATCGCCCTGCTGCGGGAGGCCGAGGACGCGCGGCGGCCCGGCGGGGCGCTGCTGGCGGCGATGGACCTGCTGGTGGCCGGGGTCCTGGGGTGGTGCGCCGAGGGGCCGTTGCTGCTGGTGCTGGACGATCTGCACTGGGCGGATCCCGCCAGCCTGCTCGTGTGGGAGCGGCTGGGCCGGGCGGCGGGAAGGCTGCCGCTGCTGCTGGCCGGGACCCGGCGGGCGCTGCCGCGGCGGCCCGAGGTGGAGCGGCTCGGCGCGGGGCCGGGCGGGCTGGTGGTCCGGCTGGAGCCGCTGACGTCCGCGGAGTCCGCGGACCTGGTGCGGGGGCTGCTGGGGGCGCCGGCGGGGCCGCTGCTGCGCGAGGCTGCGGAGCGGGCGGGCGGCAACCCGCGGCTGCTGCGGGAGCTCGTCGGCCAGTGGTCGCGGGCCATCCGGATCGAGGCCGGCATCGCCGAACTGGGTCTGGCTCCACGCGACTTGCCGCCGCCACCCGCCTCCGTGACCCGGGGGCTGGACTGCCTGTCCCGGGCGGCCTGTGCCACCCTCCGCCACGCGGCGCTGCTGGGTCCGTCCTTCACGGTGCGCGAGCTGGCCGTCGTACAGGACAAGCCGGTGCGGGAGCTGCTCGGGGAACTGGAGGAGCCTTTGCTGGCGGGGCTGCTGGAGGACACCGGCGAGCAGCTGCGCTTCCGCCACCCGGTGCTCCGCGAGGCCCTGTACCGGGACACGCCCGGCTCCGTCCGCCGGACCCTGCACCAGGAGGCCGCCCGGGCCTTCGCCGGGGCGGGGCTGGACCCGGCCCGCACCGCCGAGCAACTGCTGGGGGCCGGTGCGCCGGACGCGTGGGGGGTGCGCTGGCTGGCCGAGTCGGCGCAGACGCTGATCTCGGTGGCCCCGGGGCCGGCTGCCGAGCTGCTGGAACGGGCGGTCGCGCAGGGCCAGAGCGAGGGCGCGGCGGGGCCGGGCGCGCCGCCGGCGCCGGACGCCCTGGAGGAGAGCCTGGCGGACGCGGCGCTGATGCTGCGCCGGCCGGAGTCGGTGCGCATGCTGGACACCCTGCGCGAGCGGGCGACGGATCCGGACCGGCGGGCGGCGCTGGCCTTCAAGCTGGTGTCGGCCCTGATGATCCAGGGGGACATGGAACGCTCACTGGCGGTCACGGAGGAGGCGCTGGCGGAGGCCTTCGGGTCGGCGGCCTACCGGCTGCGCCTGGAGGCCTGCCGGGTGCTGGCGCTGGCGGATCTGCGCCGTCCGGCGCAGGCGTACGAGCTGGCCGGGCCGGTGGTGGAGCAGGCCGAGCGGCTGGGCGACCCGCTGTGCGGGGCGGAGGCGCAGCACGCGGTGGCCTTCGCGCTGTTCCACCTCAACCGGGGCCGGGAGTCGCTGCTCCACGTGGCGCAGGGCATCGCGTACGCCCGGCGCAGTCCGGCGGCGAACGACATGCGGCTGCTGCTGCTCGCCAACCAGGCGGAGGGCCACATGCGGTTCGACGAGCCGGAGATCGTCGCGCGGGCGCTCGAGGAGGCACGGGAGCTGGCGGTCCGGATCCGTTCCACGGGCCGGCTGGTGGTGACCGAGGCCCGGCTGGCGGAGTTCCACTACCGGCTCGGGGACTGGGACGCGGCCCTGGCCGGGGCGGCCCGCGCGGACGGCCTGCCGGTGTCGGACGGCTGGCTGCCGGTGGTGGTGCACGGGCTGCGGGCGCTGGTGCTGGGCCACCGGGACGAGCGGGGGGCGGCGGAGCGGGAGCTGGCGGCGCTGCCCGCGGACGCCTTCGGCAGCCCGGCGGCCCGGCGGTACGGCTCGCACGTGCTGCTGGCCCGGGCGTTGCTGGCGGAGCGGGACGGGCGGCCGGCCGACGCGCTGCGCGCGCTGCTGCCCGCGCTGGCGGACACGGCGGAGGAGGCGGCGGTGTACGACCGGCCGTGGGTGCTGTCGGAGACGGTCCGCCTCGCGCTGGAGAGCGGGGACACGGCGACGGCCCGGGCGGCGGTGGCGGCCTGCGCGCGCATGGCGGCGGCCCTGCCGGAGTATCCGGGGCCGGCGCTGGCGCTGCTGCGCGGCCGGGGGCTGTTCGCGCAGGATCCGGAGCTGCTGGCGCGGACGGTGGTGCGGGCGGAGCGGGCCGGGTGGCCGCTGGTGCTGGGGCACACGCTGGAGGACCTGGCGGTGGCCCGGGCCTGGCGCGGTGACCTCGCGGGGGCCCGGGCGGCGCTGACCCGAGCGGTGGCCTCGTACGAGGACCTGGGCGCCCGGTGGGACATCGCGCGGGCCGACGCCCGGCTGCGGAGCCTGGGCGTGCGCCGGGGCAGCCGGGCGGCGCGGCGGCGGCCGTCCAACGGGTGGGAGGCGCTGACCCCGGCCGAGC
Source organism: Streptomyces sp. NPDC028314 (assembly GCF_055565795.1). Lineage (NCBI taxonomy): Bacteria > Bacillati > Actinomycetota > Actinomycetes > Kitasatosporales > Streptomycetaceae > Streptomyces > Streptomyces sp. NPDC028314. The sequence goes on along the minus strand of NZ_JBVHTP010000022.1, from coordinate 44,723 downwards.
ACAGGATCGCGCTGCTGGTCGCGCAGGGCCGGACCAACCCGGAGATCGCCGAGGCCCTCTTCCTCTCCCCCAGGACCGTGCAGACGCACGTCTCGCACATCCTCGCCAAGCTGCAGGTCCGCTCCCGGGCGGCGGTGGCGGCTCAGGCCGCCGCGCGGCCGTAGCCGGGCAGCAGGGCGCGCAGGGCCCGCAGGGCGTAGTAGGTCCGGGACTTCACGGTCCCCGGCGGCACGCCCAGCGCCTCGGCGGCCTCGACGACGGACGCCCCGCGGAAGTAGATCTGGTCGAGGACGGCGCGGTGTTCGGGGCTGAGTAATCGCAGTGCCTCGCGGAGGTCGAGGGCGGCGACGGCCTGTTCAGTGCGGTCGTCGGCGGCGGGGGACTGCTCCAGGGCGTCCGGGCCGACCTCGGAGGGCCGCACCAGCCGTGCCCGGCGGGCGTCGATGGCGAGCCGGCGCCCTACGGTGTACAGCCAGGGCCGTATGGAGGCGTGGTCGTGGCTCTCCAGGGCCTCGGGGTGTTTCCAGGCCCGGAAGAGGGTCTCCTGCACGAGGTCCTCGGCGCGGTGGCGGTCGCCGAAGGTGAGGCTGAGGAGGAATCCGTACAGGGCCTTGCCGTGCTCGCGGTGGAGCTGCGCCAGGGCGTGGTCGTCGGTCCGGCGGGCGAGGGCGTGATCGTCGGTCGCCCGGCGGGCGAGAGCCTGGTCGTCGGCGGCGCGGCGCGCGAGGTGGGTGGTGGTCACCGGGGTCACCCCTTCCGGGTCGGATGACCTGAGCGTGACCGAATCGCCGCGCGGAGTTATCCGCCGCCTGACGTATCCCCCCGCGAGCGGCGCCCACCGGTCGAACGGCGCGCCGAACGGTCGAGCGGCGTCAGAGGCCGGCGCGGGCCGCGTCGAGGATGGCTCCGGCGCCCTGGTCCACGAGTTCGCCGGCCAGGGCGGCGCCGATCTTCTCGGGGGAGTCCGCGGGCCCGGTGAGGGTCCCCGCGACGCGTCGGCGGCCGTCGAGCGAGGTGACCTGGGCGTAGAGGGTCAGGGTGCCGTCGGGCAGGGTCCGGGCGTACGCGCCGACGGGCACGCTGCAGCCGCCGTGCAGCTCGGCGAGCAGGGAGCGTTCCGCGCGTACCTGCGCGTCGGCGTCGAGGTCGCCCGCCGTGGAGAGGATCTCGCGAAGCCCGGCGGACTCCTCCCGGACCTGGATGCCCAGCGCGCCCTGGCCCGGCGACGGCGGGAACTCCTCGACCGGCAGGAACTCCCCCACCGCGTCGGCGAGTCCGAGCCGGTGCAGTCCGGCGGCGGCGAGGACGACCGCGTCGAGTCCCTCGGTCTGGATCTTGCGGAGCCTCGGCGGGACGTTGCCGCGGATCGGCACCACGTCCAGGTCGGGCCGTACGGCGAGGAGCTGGGCCTTGCGCCGGGCGGATCCGGTGCCCACCCGGGCGCCCTGGCGCAGGCCCGCGAGCGTCGAGCCGCAGAGCGCGTCGCGCACGTCCTCGCGGCCGGGCGGGGGGAGCAGCATCAGGCCGGGCGGGTTCGCGGTGGGCAGGTCCTTCAGGGAGTGCACCACCACGTCCACGTCCCCGCGGACCAGGGCCGCTTCCTGCTCGCTGCTGAAGGCCGAGCCGCCGCTCACCGCGGACACGCTCGACAGGGGCGAGCGGCGGTCCCGGTCGCCCCCTTCGAGGATCGACCGGTGGGTGAAGGAGACGTGGGGGAACCGCTCGCGCAGCGGGGCGAGGAATTCGCGGACCTGGGTCATGGCCAGGTTGCTGGCGCGCGAGCCGACGAGATACGTGGTCACGGGAGGGCCTCTCGGATCCTGACGGGTTGTCACCAGGCTACGGGCGGCGGGGTCGTGGTCATGCAGACAGCGGGTCGGCAACGGATGCGGACGTGCCGGGTGGTCGCGGCCCGTCGCAGGGGGACGCGACGCCGGACACCGGACACACGCGTGGCCCCCGCCCCGTCCGGAAGGGACGGAGCGGGGGCCACGGAGAAGCGGAACTAGCTCCAGCTGGCGTGCAGCGGCTTGCCCTCGGCGTAGCCGGCGGCGGACTGGATGCCGACGACGGCCTTCTCCTCGAACTCCGCGAGGGAGCCGGCACCGGCGTAGGTGCAGGAGGAGCGGACACCGGCGATGATCGAGTCGATCAGGTCCTCGACGCCCGGGCGGGCCGGGTCGAGGAACATCCGCGAGGTGGAGATGCCCTCCTCGAACAGCGCCTTGCGGGCACGGTCGTAGGCCGACTCCTCCGAGGTGCGGTTGCGCACCGCGCGGGCGGACGCCATGCCGAAGGACTCCTTGTACAGGCGGCCGTCGGCGGACTGCTGGAGGTCGCCCGGGGACTCGTACGTACCGGCGAACCAGGAACCGATCATGACGTTCGAGGCGCCGGCGGCCAGCGCCATCGCCACGTCGCGCGGGTGGCGCACGCCGCCGTCGGCCCAGACGTGCTTGCCGTACTTCTTGGCCTCGGCCGCGCACTCCAGGACCGCGGAGAACTGCGGGCGGCCCACGCCGGTCATCATGCGGGTGGTGCACATGGCGCCGGGGCCCACACCGACCTTGATGATGTCGGCGCCGGCGTCGATGAGGTCCTTGACGCCCTCGGCGGCGACGATGTTGCCCGCGACGATCGGGACCTGCGGGTCCAGCGCGCGGACGGCCTTGATCGCGTTGATCATCGACTCCTGGTGGCCGTGGGCCGTGTCGATGACCAGCGTGTCGACGCCCGCGTCCAGCAGCTGCTTGGCCTTGGCGACGAAGTCGCCGTTGATGCCGACGGCGGCGGCGATGCGCAGCTTGCCGTCGGCGTCGGTGGCGGGGGTGTACAGGGTGGCGCGCAGCGCGCCCTTGCGGGTCAGGAGGCCGACGAGCCTGCCGTCCTTGTCGACGGCCGGGGCCAGCTTGCGGTGGCCGGCGTCGAGCTTGTTGAAGGCCTCGCGGGGGTCGATGTCGGCGTCGATGAGCAGCAGCTCCTTCGACATGACCTCGGAGAGCTGGGTGAAGCGGTCCACGCCGGTGAGGTCGTGGTCGGTGACGACGCCGACCGGGCGGTTGTCGGCGTCGACGACGACGCCGGCGCCATGGGCCCGCTTGGGCAGCAGGGACAGCGCGTCGGCGACGGTCTGGGTGGGCGCCAGGGTGATCGGGGTGTCGAGCACGAGGTGGCGGGTCTTCACCCAGGAGATGACGTCGGTGACGATCTCGATCGGGATGTCCTGCGGGATGACGACGATGCCGCCGCGGCGGGCGACGGTCTCGGCCATCCGGCGGCCCGCGATGGCGGTCATGTTCGCCACGACGAGCGGAATGGTGGTGCCGGTGCCGTCGGGCGAGGAGAGGTCGACGCCCTGGCGGGAACCGACCGCGGAGCGGCTCGGCACCATGAACACATCGTCGTACGTCAGGTCGTACGGCGGCTTCAGGTCATTGAGGAAACGCACGTGCTGAACATCCCAGTCGATCGGAGGTAACCCGGTCACCCTCAGCAAGGGCAGCCGAGGAAAACGCACGTACTTCATTCTCCCATGACCTGGCGTTCGCGCCGCCCGGGCCGATCGTCCAGGACATACCGGGCCCTGTGGTCTTTTCCTACGGGACCTTGGTCCCCGACCGGGCCGCCGGCGCCGCGGTCAGGACTGCCGGAGCTCCCGTCCGCCGGTGGACCGGGCCCCGGCGCTGGGCGAGCGGGAGCACCGATCCGCCGTGCCGGACCGCCGTGAACTCGGCGGCGATGGCCAGGGCCGTCTCCTCGGGGGTGCCCCCGCCGAGGTCCAGGCCGATCGGTGAGCGCAGCCGGGCCAGCGCGGCTTCGGGGACTCCCTCGTCCCGCAGCCGGGCGGCCCGCTCGGTGTGGGTGCGGCGGGACCCCATGGCCCCCACGTACCCCAGTGGCAGGCCGAGGGCCAGGGTGAGCAGCGGTACGTCGAACTTGGCGTCGTGGGTCAGGACGCAGACCGCCGTACGGGCGTCCAGGCGCCCCGCCTCCCATTCCGCGGCCAGGTGCCGGTGCGGCCAGTCGACGATCACCTCGTCGGCGTCCGGGAAACGGGCCGGCGTGGTGAAGACGGGCCGGGCGTCGCACACGGTGACCCGGTGGCCCAGGAAGGCCCCGATCCGTGCCAGGGCGGCCGCGAAGTCGATGGCCCCGTAGACGATCAGGCGGGGCGGTTCGGCGGCCGACTCGACCAGCAGCGTCAGCGGCTGCCCGCACAGCCCGCCCGCCGTGCCGAGTTCGGCGGTACCGGTGCGCCCGGCGAGCAGCAGGGCCCGTACCCGCCCGGCGGCGGCCTGGTCCAGGGCCGGGCTGCCGCCCAGGCAGCCCTCGTAGGAGCCGTCGGCGTGCACGGCCAGTGCCCGGCCGGACTGCTCGGGCGGGCCGGACACCACCCGGGCGAGGGCGGCCCGCGCCCCTCCCGCGGCGGCGTCCAGCACCGAGCCGAGCACGGGCCTTACGGGGTCCTGTCCGCGTACCGGGGTGACCAGCACGTCCAGGACTCCGCCGCAGGTCAGGCCTACCGCGAAGGCGTCGTCGTCGCTGTATCCGAAGCGGTGCAGGCCGCCCTCGCCGGAAGCGATCGCGTCGAGGCACAGCTCGTGCACGGCGGACTCCACGCAGCCCCCGGAGAGGGAGCCGAGTGCCGTGCCCCCGGAGTCGACGGCCAGCGAGGCGCCCGGCCCGCGCGGCGCGCTCCCGCTGACGGCGACCACGGTGGCCAGCGCGAACTCGCGCCGCTCGGCACACCACGCGCGTAGCTCCGAGGCGATGTCGAGCATCAGCGGATGTACTCGCGGCGCGCGGTCTGCCCGGGTACGAGCGGCCGCGGTGGCAGTACGGCGGGCGGCCGGGTGGCCGGGGGCCGCGCCATGCCCGGGTAGGGCAGGGCGCTCTGCGGGTCGGGGACCCGCCCGCCGGCGCAGCCGAGCAGCTGTGCGGCGTGGGCCACGCTCGCGAGGGTGGCGTGGTGGTGCCAGCCGCGGAAGGAGCGGCCCTCAAAGTCGCGGATGCCGACCGGTTCGCAGGTCTCGGTGAAGTCCAGGGTGACCCGGTCGGTGAGTTTGGCCAGCAGGAAGAGCTGGGCGAGCGGCCTGTCGCCGATGTTGGTGATCCAGAACTCGGAGGGCAGCATGGCGGCCTCGGTCCAGGCCCCCACGAGCAGCAGCGGGGTGGGGGGGGCGGGCAGCGGCCGGTCCTCGCTGGGGGTGGCGAGGATGGCGGCCGAGGTCAGCAGGGTCACCGCTCCCTCGGCGCGGCCGTGCCGGGTCCATTCGACGACGCGGCGCTGGGAGCGCAGCGAGTCGATGAGCTCGCGGGCGGGTGCGGTGTGCGGGCCGGGCTTGTGGCGGCCGGCGCCGCCGAAGGAGACCGGCAGCGAGCCGTCCACCTTGAAGACGAACGGGATGTCCTGGAGCGCGAAGGACTCGACGCAGTAAGGGAGTTCGGAGTTCGAGACCTCCATCACCACGGGGCGCCGCTGGAGTTGCCAGGTGGCGGCCATCCGCTGGACGGCGTGTACGGCGTCCTGCGCGGGGGTGAGCGAGCGCGCCGTGTCCGGGATGCCGGCCCGCCGGCGGCGCAGCAGTTCACTGGTCCAGGGCCCGGGGAGGGTGAGGGTCCATTCGACCGGGAAGCTGGCCTCGCTGGAGGCGAGCCAGATCCCGCTGGCCTGCTGGCAGTTGGCGGTGCGGCCGAGCTGTGGGACGAACTGCCGGCCGACGCCCACGGAGCGGTCGCCGGCCTTCTCTATGACCATCGGCTGCACCACCCAGGCCAGCGGGCGCTGGGCGGTGCGTTCGAGGTGCTGGGCGAGGGACCGGCGTACGGGGGTCCAGTCCCAGGGGGATTTGCTGATGAACTGCTGGAGGCTCTGTTCGACGGAACTGGCACCTGTTCCGGCGATGTTACGGATTGTTTTCTTCCCGGAGGTCCGCACCAGTCCGTTCAGATAAACGCGGGCCCAGTTTCGCTGGTCCCGCCGGGGTAATGACTCGAAGAAGAGCGAGATCAGGACATCGATCAAATCGGAGATTTCCTTCTTGGAATCCTCCGGCAGGACTACGCGAGCCATCTGGGCCTCCCCCGCGACCAGCTAGATCCAATACCCTACTTGACCGCGAAGAACGGCCGTAGGCCAAGGCGGCTACTTCCTGAGGTCGCTGGCAGATTCGAGCCGCTCTTCCTCTACCACGAGCGGGATGGGGATCTGGTTCGCCGCATAGTAGAGCGCGATCAGGAAGTGCGCTACGAGAGTGAGCGGTGCGGAGTAAAAGGACAGGAGTACGGTCAGGGGGTAGGCGATCGCACCCAGGCCGAAGCGCATCCGGGTCGCCCGCGCGCCGTCCCTGTCCACCTGTTCGTGGAAGAGGTGGCCGACCCGGGTGACGTACCACCAGAAGGCCAGGAATGCGAGGGCGTAGGCGACGGTGACCGAACTGTAGAGGATCGCGGCCGCGTTCGCCGAGCCCCCCTCCTCCACCAGATGCTCCGCCAGAACGGTGGTGGTGTAGGGAATCACCGATACCACCATCAGCACCAGGAGATTCAGGAACAACAGGGGTCGGTCGACCCTCTTGAGGTGACTGAAGATCGTGTGGTGGTTCACCCACATGACGCCGATGATGAGGAAGCTCACGACATAGGCGGCGTAATGCGGCCACTGTTCCCAGACGCCGTGCCAGAAGTCCGAGCCGGTTTCTTCCGGAACCTTTAGTTCCAGAACCAGAATCGTGATGACGATGGCGAATACGCCGTCACTGAATGCCTCGACCCGCCCGGTTTCGCGTTCCATGACCTCCCCTTTGCCATTCCTGTCGAACACGCGGAGAGGGCGCTGCCCGCGCCCTCCCCGCACACGCTACCCAGATATCGGGGCTCAGCCGCCGAATCCAGCGGTCTGGCGCCAGATTCGGCCATCGCGGACCACAAGTGTCCCGAACGCGTGCTCCGGTTCACCGTTGAGGTTCATGATCGCCCGGTAGAAGATGGTGTCGTCGGTCTCGATGTACTCCTGGAGCTCGACCAGGGTGGGCTTCACGGTGAGATAGCCGGTGAACGTCTCGCGAACGGCCTCGATGCCCACCGAGGCCCCCTCGAACCGCAGCAGCACCGCGTCGTCGGTGTAGTTCTTCATCACAGCCTCGATGTCCAGGGCGGCCAGCGCGTCCATCTGGCGGACGAAGACCGGGTGCAGCTTGGCGATGTCGTACTTGGCCATGTTCGACTCCATTCTCTCAACTGGTGGCGGGACTCGTGGAGTTGGGTCCGGCAACGGGGGCCGGCGGTACGGCGAGCGGGAGCCGGACGACCATCCGGGTCTCGCCGGGACGGGAGCGGGCCGTGATGGACCCGTGGTGGCGCTGGGTCACGATCCGGTAGCTGAGGTGCAGCCCCAGACCGGTGCCCTTGCCCACGTCCTTGGTGGTGTAGAACGGTTCGAAGATCCTCGGCAGGACGTCCTCGGGGATGCCCCGGCCGGTGTCGGTGATCTCCACGACCATGCAGACGCCCTCGGCCCGGGCGCGCAGCGTGAGCGTGCCGGCGCCCTCCATGGCCTCGGCGGCGTTGTCCACCAGGTTGGTCCACACCTGGTTCAACTCCCCCGGATAGCCCGTCAGTTCGGGCAGGTCGTCGTCGTACGCACGCACGATGGTGATACCGGTGAGCTTGGACCGCAGCACGACCAGCGTGTTCTCCAGTCCGCCGGTCACCGGGAAGCGCTGCTCGGGGGCCCGGTCGAGATTGGCGTAATCCCGGGTGGCGGCGACCAGTTGGGAGATGCGCGGGCCTGCCGCCCGCAGCTCGGCGGCCAGCGACCGGATCTCCAGCAGCGCCGCGAGGTGGTCCAGGGCCGCGGGCAGGGCGGACTCCCCCACCCCCTCCAGGCGCTCCAGCAGCCAGCCCAGCTCCAGTCCCAGGTCCGAGACCCCCGAGCCGAGCAGCCCGGACCGTTCGGCGCCGGCCTCCTCGGCCCAGTCGGCGATCTCCTCCTCGGCGTCCGCCTGGGCCAGCGGGTCGCTGGTCCCGGGCGGCGGCAGCTTGTCGAGCTCCTCGGCCAGCCGGTCCAGGACGGCGCGCTCCCCGCCCGAGGCGGCCGCGCCCCAGGTGTGGGCGGTCAGGGTCAGCCGCTCCAGGGCGGGCGCCAGCTCCTGCGCGGCCCGGGCCACGGCGGCGGCCGGGTTGTTCAGCTCGTGCGCGAGCCCCGCCGCGAGGGTGCCGAGCGCCTCCACGGTGGCCCTCTTGCGGGCCTGCACCTCGGAGGACTTGATCCGCCAGGCCAGCACGGGGATGAGTACCGCCGCCACCCCGTGGCAGCGGGTCAGCATCTCGAAGAACACCGCTTTCGGGTAGCCCACGACGGTGGTCGCCGGCCCGCTCGCGGCCGCGGTGGCCACGTACGAGCCGTCCGTGAGCAGCGGCAGCTCCCCGGTGAAGCGGTGTGCGGCGGACGGCTTGCCGTCGTGCTCCTCGGCGGCCGCGCTCTCCTCCTCGGTGGAGTGCCGGGTGAGCACCTCCTCCCGGCCGTCCACCACCTTGGTGACGACGAGCCCGCCGGCGAGCAGGACGTGGAAGCAGGTGGCCTGGTCTCCGTCCCGGAAGAGCACCTCCCCGTCGCCGAGGACCCGGGGTTCGGACACCGAGACCAGCCAGTCCAGCTGTTCCTCGGTGAGTCCTTCGAAGATCTCCAGCCCGTGCAGGGCCGGCCGCAGTTCCGCGGCGTCCGGCGTGCCGGCGTTCATGGCGTGCTCCCCTCGGCCCTGACGCGGGCGGACAGCCGCAGGGTCGCGATCAGGGCCAGCGCGCACACCCCGGCGACGGCGGCCATGAAGCCGACCGAGGTGCGGTGCAGTCCGTGGATGTTGGTCAGCATTCCGGCGAGCACCGCCGGGACGCTCATGGCGAGGTACGCGAAGACGTAGACGGCCGCGGTGAGTTCGCCGCGGTGCGCCGGGTCGGCGAGTGCGCTCAGCGCCCGGAAGGAGCCGAGGAAGGCGGCGCCCCAGCCACTGCCGAGGACGGCCGTGGCGACGAGGAACACGGGGGCCGAGCCGAGGCCCAGCGCGAGCAGTACCAGGGCGAGTCCCGCGAGCAGCCCGAGCAGTCCGAGTACGGCGGTGCGCAGCGCCTCGGTGCGGCCGAGCAGCAGCTGCGCGACCGTGGCGGCGCCCGCGAGGAGCGCCACGGTGGCCCCGCCGACCAGGTAGTTGGTGCTCTTGAGCAGGGAGAGCGCGAGGTGCGGGCCGAGCGAGAGGTAGAACCCGCCGACCGACCAGACGGCGACGATGGTCAGTACGAGGACGGCGAACCGGCCGCGTGCGGCGGCCGGCACCCGGATCCGGTGCGGGACCACCCTGAACCGTCCCCCGGCGCCGGGAGCGCTCTCTCGCATGCGGAAAACCCCCACCAGGGTGGCCGCGAAGGCCGCGACCAGCAGCAGGTAGCTCAGCACGGTCGGGGCGGGCGCGTACTGGACGAGCAGTCCCGCCCCGAGCCCGCCGAGCCCGATGCCCACGGTCGGACCCGCGCTGTTGACCTGCGCGCCGAGCGCGGGCCGCGAGCGCGGGGAGAGTTCCAGCAGGGCCGCGCCCATCGCCCCGGTGGCCAGGCCCACCGCCAGCCCCTGTACGGCGCGGGCGGCGAGCAGCAGCCCGAGCCCCTGGGCGGCGGCGAACAGGCCCATGGAGACGATCGCGAGGACCAGGCCGGCGCCGAGCACGGGCCGCCGCCCGAGGGTGTCGGACAGCGACCCGAAGAGCAGCAGACCGGCGAGCACGGTCACGGCGTAGAGCGCGAAGACCACCGTGACGGTGCCGGAGGACAGGTCCCACTTCTGCTGGTAGAGCACGTAGAGGGCGGAGGGGACGGACGAGGAGAGCATCAGCAGGACGAGCACCGCGCCCACCACCCAGAAGCCGGATGATCTGGGCGCACTGGCCGGCGGGCCGGTCGGGTGCACGATGTCCCCCGTGGTCGTCTTGGTCGGTTCGGCCACTGCGTCAACTCCCCCGTGGTGGGCGGTGATCAGGCGAGGGCCTGGGCCCTCGCCAGCGCGCGGGCGGTCAGCACCCCCGCGAGGTGGCCGAGGTACTCGGCCGAGGTGCCGCGCCCCGGGATGAACAGCTCCCGGGGTTCGGCGCGGAAGGCGGCGAGCACGGTGTCCGTGGTGTACGGGGCCGTGCGCAGCCGGTCCTCGACCCCGCGCAGGCGCAGGGCGCGGGCGGTGGCACCGGTGACCGCGATCCGCGGCCCGTCCGGGGTGATCCGTACGGCCGTGGCGCACAGCGGGTAGCGGGTGGCCCGGTCGGCGGTCTTCTCGAAGGCGGCGGCCGGCCCTCCCGGAGGCACCAGCAGGGCGGTGATCACCGCCCCGCCGGGCACCCCGGAGGCGGCGAGCTCCTCGGCCGGTACGGTGGACCGCCCGCCGGGGCCGGCCAGTTCGGCCACCGCCCCGGCGGCGATGGCCGCGACCGGCAGGTCGGTGGCGCGGCCCGTGGCGGCGAGGTTGCCTCCGGCGGTGCCGAGGTTGCGGACCTGGGGGTCGCCGTTGGCGCGGGCCGCGGCGGCGATCTCCGGGGCCTCGGCCAGCACCAGCGGGTGCGCGGCCAGTTCGGCGAGCGTGGTCAGGGCCCCGATCCGCAGCCCGTCGGCGGTGCGCCCGACGCCCCGGAGTTCCTCCAGGTGCCGTACGTCGACCAGCAGCCGGGCCCGGTCCGCGCCGGTGCGCAGGTCGGGCAGCAGGGTCTGGCCGCCGGCCAGCACCCGGGCGCCCGGGGCGCCGCCGAGCAGGGTCAGTGCCTCGTCGAGCCCGACGGGCCGTACGTAGTCGAATTCGGTGAGGATCACTGGGCTTCCCCTCTCAGGCGGCGCCAGACCTTCTCGGGGGTGACGGGCATGTCGATGTGCTGGACGCCCAGGTCGGACAGGGCGTCGACGACGGCGTTGACCACGGCGGCCGCGGGCGGGACGGTGGCGATCTCGCCGGCCCCCTTGGCGCCGAGCGGGTTGTGCGGGGAGGGGGTGGTGGTCTTGTCCAGGGCGAAGAACGGGGCGTCGACGGCGCGCGGCAGGGCGTAGTGGCCCAGGTCGGAGCTGACGAGCAGTCCGTTCTCGTCGTACACGGCGGCCTCCATCAGGGCCTGGCCGAGGCCGTGCACGATGCTGCCCTCGATCTGGCCGAGGACCACCTTCGGGTTGCCGATGTTCCCGGCGTCGTCGACGGCGGTGTAGGCCACCACCTCGGTCTCGCCGGTGAGTTCGTCGATCTCGACGACCGCGACGTGCGTTCCGAAGGGGTAGTTGAAGTCCGGCGGGTCGAAGTGCGTGGTCTCGTCGAGGGCGGGCTCGATCTCCGGGGGCAGGCCCCAGCCGTACCACATGGCCATCGCCAGTTCGGCGAAGGTCTTGGTGTTCTCCTCGTTGCCCTCTTCGTAGACCTTGCCCCCCTCGTAGACGACCTTCTCCTCCGGGACGCCGAGGAAGACCGCGCCGGCCTTGACCAGCTTGCTCTTGATCTTCCGCGCGGTGAGCGCGATGGCGGGCGCGGCCATGCTGTAGGAGCGCGAGCCGTAGGTTCCCTGGCCGTACGGGGCCTTGAGCGTGTCGCCCTCGTAGACCTGCACGGTGTCCGGGTCGATGCCGAGCTCGTCGGCGGCGACCTGGGCGAAGACGGTGCCGTGGCTCTGGCCCGTGGAGGCGGAGCCGACGGTGACGGTGACCTCGCCGGTCGGGTGGACGCGGATGTTCGCGCTCTCCCAGGTGCCGCCGAGCATGCCCTCCTTGGACATCCGGGTGGAGGGGCCGACGCCGCAGATGGCGACGTAGGAGGCGATGCCGACGCCGAGCCGCTTGCCGCGGGCGCGGGCCTCCGTCTTGCGGGCGGGCATGTCGGCGTAGCCCGACAGCTCGATGGCCCGGTCGAAGTTCAGCTGGTAGTCCCCGGAGTCGTAGGTCCAGCCGAGGCCGTTGTCGTACGGGAACTTCTCCTTCGGCACCAGGTTCTTGCGGCGGACGGCCGCCGGGTCCATGCCGATCTCGGAGGCGTACCGGTCGACGAGGCGTTCCATCAGGAAGGCGGCCTCGGCGCGGCCGCTGCCGCGCTGGGCGCCGAGCGAGACGGTGTTGGTGAAGGCGGCGTAGACCTCGCAGAAGGCCGCGTCGATGTCGTACATGCCGCTGATGGAGCGGCCCATCAGGGCGGTGGCGACACCGGGGCCGATGGTGGAGGGGTAGGCGCCGAGGTTGGCGTAGCTGGTGGCCCGGACGGCGGTGATCCGGCCGTCGCGGGTGCCGGCCAGGGTGACGTGCTGGCGGTGGTCGCGGCCCTGGACGGTGGAGTTCATCAGCCCGGTGCGGGTGTCGACCCACTTGACGGGGCGGCCGAGCGCCTTGGAGAGCAGCAGCACCAGCGCCATGTCGGGGTAGAGGTAGCCCTTGGTGCCGAAGCTGCCGCCGACGGTCGGGGCGATCACCCGGAGCTTGTTGAACGGGATGCCGAGGACCAGCGCGGAGAGCAGGAAGCGGTGGTTGTGCGGGCCCTGGGTGGAGGCGTAGAGGGTGTACTCGCCGGTGGCGGCGTTGTAGTCGCCGACCGCGCCCCGGGGCTCGATGGGGCTGTTGATGGTGCGCTGGTTGACCAGGTCGAGCTCCACGGTGACCTCGGCCTCGGCGATGGCCGCGTCGGTGCGGTCCTTGTCGCCGCAGGTCCAGTACGCGTTCAGGTTGCCGGGGACGGCCTCGTGCAGCTGGGGCGCGCCCTCCTTGAGGGCCTCGTCGGCCCGGGTGACCACGGGCAGCGGCTCGTACTCGACGGCGATGGCGGCCAGCGCGGCGGTGGCCTGGCGCGGGGTCTCGGCGACGACCACGGCGATCGGGTCGCCGACGTGCCGGACGGTGTCGCCGGTGAGCACCGGGCGGGCGCCGGGAAGTCCGTAGGGGTGGGGCGGGAAGTGGCTCTCGACCCCGCCGGGTATCCAGATGCAGGGCAGCGGCATCACGTCGGTGAAGTCGGCCGCGGTGGCCACCTTCAGTACGCCGGGCAGCTGCTCGGCCGCCTTGGTCTCGATGGAGAGGATCTTCGCGTGGGCCACCGGGCTGCCGAGGATGGCCATGTGGGCGGTGCCCGGCAGGTCGATGTCGCCCACGTACTTCGCCTCGCCGCGCAGCAGCTGCGGATCCTCGCGGCTGTCCAGCGGCTTGCCGAGTACGCCCTGCTCCTTGAGAGCGGTCTCCCCCGTCACTGCGGTCATCTCCCTCACACCTCCTGTCCGGACGCCACGGTCACGGCGTCGGCCATCGCGTCGGAGACCGCGTCGGCCTCGGGGGCCACTTCCCGGGCGGTGGCGCAGGCGCGCTGCACCCCCCGGACGACGCTGTGGTAGCCGGTGCAGCGGCACAGGTTGCCGGTGAGCCACTCGCGGATCTCGGGCTCGGTGGGGGCTTCGCCGTCGGCGGTGTTCTCCACGAGCTCGCCGAGGGCCATGACCATGCCGGGGGTGCAGAACCCGCACTGGGTGCCGTGCTCCTGGCGCAGGGCCTCCTGGAGTCCGGTCAGCTCGCCGCCGGGGGTGCTGACGCCCTCGATGGTGGTGACCTCGGAGCCGGCCGCGGCCGCGGTGAGGACCAGGCAGCTCTTGGCGGACCTGCCGTCGATCCGGACCACGCAGGTGCCGCACTGCCCGGTGTCGCAGCCGACCTTGGTGCCGGTCAGCCCGAGGCCGTCGCGCAGCCGTTCCACGAGGAGTTCGTTCGGCTCGGCCGCGAATTTCCTCGGTCTTCCGTTCACATTCAGTGTCAGATCCATGCGAGCGCCTGCGCTTCCGTGAGCGGCTTGTTGAAGAGGGGTCCGCCTGGCTGCTGGAGAATTCCTCCGGAATGCAGCGGTCCGGTGTCCACGGGTACGAATCCGAGATCCGTGATGATTCCCGCGACGATTTCCTTGGCCTTTTCGTCGTCGCCCGCGGTGAAATGGGCCAGACGCTCGCCTCCCGCGGTGCCGGCGACGGCGAGGGTTTCGAAGTGCATGGTGTTCAGGGATTTCACGATCCGGGCGCCGGGATACCAGTCGGCGACCAGTTCGCTGGAGCCGCGGCCGCCCAGGTCACGGGGTGCGCCGGGGCCGTCGAAGGCATTGGTGGCGTCCACCAGCACGGTGTCCCGTACGGCCTCCTGGGGCAGCAGTCCCCGTACCGTGTCGAAGGGCACCATCAGCACCAGGACCTCGGCCCTTTCGGCCACCTCGGCGGGGTGCGCCGCCGAGGCCGCCGTGCCGAGTTCGGCCAGCAGCGGGCCGAGGGACCGCGGTCCGCGTGCGTTGGCGAGTAGGACCTCGTGGCCGGCGGCCACCAGAATCCTGGCCAGGGTCGAGCCGATCCGCCCGGTGCCGATGATGCCTGTCCGCATTGACACTCCTCCGTGAACGGTGACGCGGTGCTTCCGGTATTCCGGCCGGTCAGTCCATGCCGATCCAGACCGACTTGGTCTGGGTGTAGCTCTCGAGGGATTCGGGCCCGCACTCGCGGCCGTAGCCCGAGGCCTTGTAGCCGCCGTAGGGCACGGAGGGGTCGTACTGGTTGTAGCAGTTCACCCAGACCGTGCCGGCCTTGATCTGCGAGGCCACCCGGTGGGCGCGCCTGAGGTCCTTGGTGTGCACCCCGGCGGCGAGGCCGTACGCGCTGTCGTTGGCGATGCGCACGGCGTCCTCCTCCGTGTCGAAGGGGATGATCGACAGGACCGGTCCGAAGATCTCCTCCTGGGCGATCCGCATCCCGTTGTCCACGCCGGTGAAGACCGTCGGCAGGAAGTAGAGCCCCTGGCTGGAGGCGCCCTCGGGGGTCCAGCCGGTGCCGCCGGTGCGCAGGACGGCGCCTTCCTTCTCGCCGACCTCGATGTACGAGCTGACCTTGTCGAACTGGCCGCGGTGGGCGAGCGGCCCGAACAGCGTGGCCGGGTCGCGGGGGTCGCCGGGCTTGAGGGCGGAGGCCCGGCGGACCAGGCGCTCGACCATCTCGTCGTGGATGGGACGGTGGAGCAGCAGCCGGGAGCCGGCGGTGCAGATCTCGCCCTTGTTGTAGTAGATGCCGAAGAAGGCGAGCTCCTCGGCGGCGTCGAGGTCGGCGTCGGCGAAGACGATGTTGGCGGACTTGCCGCCGAGTTCCATCGTCACCTTCTTCAGGGTGCCGGCCGACTTGCGGATGATGGCCTGGCCGACGACGGTCGAGCCGGTGAAGGCGATCTTGTCGATGTCGGGGTGGTCGGTGAGGGTCTCGCCCAGTTCCACGCCGGGACCGGTGATGACGTTCAGCACCCCGTCCGGGATCTCCGCCTCCTGGAAGAGCTCCGCGATCTTCAGCGCGGTCAGCGGAGTGGCCGGGGAGGGCTTGTGGACCACCGTGTTCCCGGCCGCGAGGGCGGGGGCGATCTTCGTCATCGACAGCAGCAGCGGGAAGTTGAAGGGGGTGATGGCGCACACCACCCCCAGCGGTTCGCGCAGGGTGTACGCGAGCTGCCCGCCGGCCGGCGCCCGGGAGGAGCCGTCCACCCGGGTCACCGCCCCCGCGTAGTAGTGCATGAGCTGGGCCGCCATGGGGGCGTCGACGGTGCTGGAGAAGGCGAACGGTTTCCCCATGTCCACCGTCTCCAGCAGCGCGATCTCCTCCAGGTCGCGCTCGATGAGCTCACCGACCCGGTTCAGCCGCAGTGCGCGCTCCTGGGCGGACAGTCTGCTCCACGGACCCTCCTCGTACGCCGTGCGGGCGGCCGCCACGGCCGCGTCCGCGTCGGCGGCGGTGGCCTGGGCCACCGGCACGATCTCCTGTCCGTCCACGGGGCTGA
The DNA here is from genome assembly GCF_055565795.1 of Streptomyces sp. NPDC028314. Classification (NCBI taxonomy): domain Bacteria; kingdom Bacillati; phylum Actinomycetota; class Actinomycetes; order Kitasatosporales; family Streptomycetaceae; genus Streptomyces; species Streptomyces sp. NPDC028314. The sequence continues at coordinate 28,892 of NZ_JBVHTP010000022.1, read as the reverse complement.
TGTCCGGCTCGGTGCGGCCGTCCTGGGCCGGAACCCATTTGCCGCCGATGAACAGCTTCCCGGGGTTGGCCAGGGGCTGGCCGCTCAGCTCGCGCTTGGTCATGGCTGCCTTCCGGTGTCGGATGCGGGGGGCGTGCTAGCCCTTCGCCAGTTGTGCCAAGAAGGTCTCGGCGAGGGCCTTGGAGGAGTACGGGTTCTGGCCGGTGGTCAGCTTGCGGTCCACGACGACGTGCGAGTCCCAGATCGCTTCGGCCTTTTCGTAGCGGGCGCCGAGTCTGGTGAGCTCGGCCTCCAGGATCAGCGGGAGCCGGCCGGCCATGTTGGTGACCAGTTCCTCGCTGTGCGAGAAGGCGGTCATCCGGTAGCCCTCGAACGGCCAGCGGCCCTCGCCGTCGCGCAGCGCGAGGAGCGAGGTGTGGCCGTGGCAGACGGTGGCGAGCGGCTTGTCCTGGGCGATGGCCCAGCGCAGGATCTGCGCGAGCTCGTCGGACTTGGGCAGGTCGCCGATGGCTCCGTGGCCGCCGCTCACGTAGATGCCGTCGTACCCGGCGATGTCCTTCTCGCCGAGGGACTCCAGCGCGAGGGGGTGCGTGAGCTGCTCGGTCTCCCCGATGACCCGGACGTACTCGGCGGCGTTGGCCGCGTCCTCGTCCGGCGAGCCCTCGGGGCGGACCCACCGGAGGAACTGGGGGTCGACGCTGGTCTGGTCGACCGTCGGCGCCCGGCCTCCTATCGTCGCCACGTCCACGGCGTGGCCGGCCGCGCGGAAGAGCGTATAGGGAACGACGAATTCCTCGGCCCAGAATCCCGAGGGGTGCTGCTCCCCGTCCAGCAGATGGAGCGTGGCCTTTGCCGTCATGACGACGAGAATCTTCATGACTCTCTCCTTGTTCTGGATTCGCTGCCGATTCAACACGCCCCCTGCTAGGGGCGTAAGGGGGCGACGTCAGGCACGTGATACTTCGTCACGTGCGTCCAACGCCGTCAGGATCGAGCGGAATTCACCGACCAGGGGGTGGTCGGGATGGGCTTCTGCAAATATGCATTCTCCGTAGAGCGCCGCCATTTCCGGCACGTACGGAAGGATTCCGGCCAGTGGCGCGCCGTAGACCTCCTCGGCCCGCAGCCCGGCCGCTCCCCGGTCGGTGCCCTCGGGTGCCATGCTCAGCACCAGGACCCGCCGGCAGGCCAGCCGTCCGGCGAGGGCGATGGTCTCCTCCACCCCCGAGAGGTCGATCCGGTCCGCCCGCGCCATGATCATCACGACGTCCGCGCTGGCCATCGCGGTCACCGACTCGTTGTTGAGCCCGGCGTGGGTGTCGAGCAGCAGTACGTCCAGCGCGAAGTGCTCGGACAGCCGGTCGAAGCCCTCCGGAAGCAGCCCGACGTCGTACCCGGTGGACATCAGCTCCCGCAGCGCCGCGGTCCCGGTCCGGGCGGGTACGACGTACAGCCCGGGCCTGCGGGTCTGCTGGGCCGCGGCCTCGATCTCGCAGCGGCCGAGCAGGTAGTCGGCGAGCGAGCCCGCCCCGGGTGCGAGCCGGAACAGCAGGTCCAGGGTGGGCGACTGGATGTCGGTGTCGACCACCCCCACCCGGCGTCCCCCGGCCGCGATGAGCAGCGCGAGGTTGGCCAGTGCCGAGGACTTCCCGGTGCCACCGCGGTGCGAGTGCGCCACGATGGTCCGGGCCATCTAGGCCACCACCTTGCGGCCGGCGCCGCCCGCGTGCGGCCCCCGCGCCGCGCGTGGCCGGTGCAGGGCCAGCATGGTGACGTCGTCGTGCTGTTCGGCGGTGCCGGTGTGCTCGCGCACCGCCCGGTCCATCCGGTCGACCACGTCCTTGCCGCTCGACGGGGGGCCGCCGAGCAGTTCCAGCATCCGCTCGTCCCCGAGGAAACCGCCTTCGGGGCAGCGCGCCTCGGGCACGCCGTCGGTGAACACGAAGAGGGTGTCGCCGGGGTCGAGCTGGGCGTAGCCGAGGGTGTAGACGCAGTCGGGCAGGACTCCGACGGCCGGTCCGGTGACGTCCAGCGGCAGAGGCACCTCACCCGAGCCGGACAGCAGCAGCGGCGGGTTGTGGCCGCCGTTGATGTAGACGAGGCTGCCGGTGACCGGGTCGAGCACGCCGAAGAACAGGGTGGCGAAGTAGCCCTGCCGCAGGTGGTTGCGGGTGAGGTAGCCGTTGGTCGCGGTGACCGCGTTGAGCAGCGGGGTGGCGCCCACGACCGGGATGCGGCGGCTGCCGCCGGTCCGGCCCGCCGCCATCAGGTGCTGGAGGCCGCTGTTCTCCGCGGTGTGCCGCAGCAGCGAGCGGATGAGCGCCATGAACAGGGCCGCGCCGACGCCCTTGTCGCAGACGTCCGCGACGACCACCGCCAGGCGCCGGCCGCGGGAGATCTCGAAGACGTCGTAGAAGTCCCCCGCCACCTGCCGGGCGGGCCGGAACCGCACGTCGATCTCCCAGCCCGCCGGGACGGGCAGCGATTCGGGCAGGAAGCCCGCCTGGATCTCCCGACCGATCTCCAACTCCTTCTCGTATCCCATGAGTTCCGCGCGGGCGTCGGCCTCGCGCAGGGTCCGGCCGAGGCCCGCGCGCTCGGAGCAGCTGTGCAGCCGGGCCCCGACCAGAGCGGGCAGGAAGGGCGGTACGAGGTAGTCGTGCCCGAGGCGTACGTGCTGCTCCAGTGCGGCGAACTCCGCCACGGTCCAGACGACCACGATGGGGGCTCCGGCCCAGCGGCGCAGCCTGCGTACGGCCGCCCGTACGGACTCCCCGTCGGCTTCGGCGGGAGCGAGCAGCACGTCCGCGACGGGCAGCGCCTCCAGGCGTCCGCACAGCAGTTCCGTCAGCGTGCGGGAGACGAGTTCCGCGTCCATCAGCCGCAGTGCGTCGCGCAGTTCGGCCGGCGGCGGCGGGTACTCGTCGAGGATGATCACGGTCGTGGAGGGCATGGGTCCGTCCCCTCAGCCTTTACAGTCAGCGTGCTGATGTTGCGGCCGTCCATGCGTGCGTAGCCGTACTCGTCCACGCTGGTGAGTGCCAGGTGGATGCCGAGGCCGCCGACCCGCCGCCGTTCCAGGGGGATCCCGGTGGCGGGGGGCAGGCGTCCCTCGACGGGGTCGAAGGCGGGTGCGGTGTCCTCGATGACGATCCGCACCCGGCCGGGCCCGGGACAGCCGCGGACGGTGATCCGTCCGTCGCCGCCCCGGTACCCGTGCATCACGATGTTCGTGGCCAGCTCGTCCACGGCCAGCCGGATCCGGTACGTGGCTCGTTTGTCCAGCCCGGCCCGGTCGGCCAGCCGCAGGACGAACGCGGCGATCTCGCCCAGTGCCCCCATCGTCGCGGGCACCTCCAGCACGCAGGGCTTCCTCGCCGTTTCGACCATGTCACCCACGTCCGTCAGTCGTCGGAGAGCAGGATGCTCCGGTCCAGTCCGGCCGTCCGGATGGTCCGGGAGACGGGCTCGATGGCGCCGACCACCTTGATCGTGACGTGGTCGGCCACCTTCTGCTGGGCGAAGACCAGGGAGCGCAGCCCGGCGCTGGCCATGTAGCCGACGCCGGCCATCCGGATCTCCACGGTGCTCGTGCCGTGGCCGGCGGCCTTCTCGATGGTCTGGTGGAACTCCGGCGCGGTCTTGGCGTCCAGCTCGCCCGTCAGTTCGATCACGGTGGTGTCGCCCTCGATGCTCAGGGACACGGAAAGCGGCATGTCAGGTCTCCTTCGGTCAGAGGGTCCCGGTCGTCTCGGGATCGTTCGTGCGGCCCACCAGGATCACGACCGAGCGGGGGCCGATCAGGTACTTGCCGGCGTTGTCCAGCTCCTGCTCCGCACCGGGGGTGCGGATGTCGTGCGGTGCCTCGTTCCCGGTGTCGGCGAACAGGTGCCAGGTCCGGCCGCCCGGCAGGGCGGGCAGTTCCAGGTCGTGCGACTCCCAGTGCGCGTTCATGGCCACGTACACCACGTCGTCGTCCCCGGTGCCGCAGCGGGCCACCGCCAGCAGCCGGCTCTCGGCCGACCAGTCGGGCTGCCAGGCCTGCTCCCCGTGCCAGCTGATGTCAGGCAGCCCCAGGGAGTCCCGGAGCTGTCCGGTGGGATGGGCGGTGGAGCGCAGCTCGCGGTGGTGCTTGCGGAAGGCGATCATCTCGCGGGTGAACCGGAGCAGTTCGGCGTTCTCGTCGACCTGGTCCCAGTCGAACCAGGACAGCTCGTTGTCCTGGCAGTACGTGTTGTTGTTGCCCTGCTGGGTGCGCGCCACCTCGTCACCGGACAGCAGCATCGGGATGCCCTGGCTGGTGAAGAGGATGGCGAGGGCGTTCTTCATCTGGCGGGTGCGCAGCCGGTTGACCTCGGGGTCGTCGGTCGGCCCCTCGGCCCCGCAGTTCCAGCTGGCGTTGTCGTTGCCGCCGTCGTTGTTGCCCTCGCCGTTGGCCTCGTTGTGCTTGTCGTTGTACGAGACCAGGTCGGCCAGGGTGAAACCGTCGTGCGCGGTCAGGAAGTTGACCGACGCGGAGGTCCCGCGGGTGGAGTAGAGGTCGGGCGAGCCGGCGATCCGGGTGGCGAGCTCCCCGGTGACCCCGGGGTCGCCCTTGAGGAAGCTGCGGACGGTGTCGCGGTACTTGCCGTTCCACTCCGCCCAGCGGCCGTACGCCGGGAAGTTGCCGACCTCGTAGAGACCGCCCGCGTCCCAGGCCTCGGCGATGAGCTTGGTGTGCCGCAGGACCGGGTCGTAGGCGAGCAGTTCCAGCAGCGGCGGGTTGGGCAGCGGGGTGCCGTCCAGGGACCGGCCGAGGATGGCCGCCAGGTCGAAGCGGAAGCCGTCGATGTGGTAGTCGGCGACCCAGTGGCGCAGGCAGTCGAGCACGTAGTTGCGCACGACGGGGTGGTTGCAGTTGACGGTGTTGCCGGTGCCGCTGAAGTTGAAGTAGTACCCCTCGGGCGTGAGCATGTAGTACGTGGCGTTGTCGAGCCCCTTGAAGGAGATCGTCGGGCCGTGCTCGTTGCCCTCGGCGGTGTGGTTGAAGACGACGTCGAGGATGACCTCGATGCCGGCCGCGTGCAGGTCCTTGATCAGGGTGCGGAACTCGTCGCCCTGCATCCCGTAGCGTCCGGTGGCCGCGTAGCCGGCCTTGGGCGCGAAGAACGAGACGGTGTTGTAGCCCCAGTAGTCGTAGAGCTTCTCGCCCGTCTCCGGGTTGGACCGCGGGTTGTCGCTCTCGTCGAACTCGAACACCGGCAGCAGCTCGATGCAGTTGACCCCGAGCTCCTTGAGGTACGGGATCTTCTCGCGCAGCCCCGCGAAGGTGCCGGGGGCGGTGACCCCCGAGGACGGGTGCCGGGTGAAGCCGCGCACGTGGGCCTCGTAGACGACGAGGTCCTCGGCGGGGATCCGCAGCGGGGTGTCGTCCGCCCAGTCGAAGTCCTGGAGGCAGACCCGCGAGCGGTACTGGTAGCCGCGGCTGCGGTCCGGCTCCACGCCCCACACGTCGCGGCCGGCGATCAGCCGCGCGTAGGGGTCGGAGAGGATCTGCCGGGCGTCGAAGCGGTGGCCGGTGACCGGGTCGTAGGGGCCGTCGGCCCGGTACCCGTACTCGATGTTCTCGTGGTCGAGGCCGAAGACCGTCATGGCGAAGACGCTGCCGGTGCGGAACTCCTCCGGGAATTCCAGCTCGGCCATCGGCTCGGGCTCTCCGCGCTTGAAGATGACCAGGGTCATGGAGGTCGCCTGGTCGGAGAAGACGGAGAAACTGACCCCGCCGGGGACCACGTTGGCCCCGAAGGGGAACGGCTTGCCCGCGCGGACGCGGTACCCGCCCACCTCGTGGGTCGGGTACGCGTCGACGCGCAGCACCTGCTCGGACTGGGCCTCGGTCATCGCGCGGCCCGTGCCTGGACCTTGGCCTCGGCCGCCGCGGCCTCGCCGGCCGAGAAGAAGTCGAGGAAGCCGGTGGCCGACATGACGAACCGGACTTCCTCGCTCACCCCGTACAGGGTGACCGCGACGCCGGCGTGCTGGGCCTCGCGGTACACCACGAGCAGGGTGCGCAGGCCCGCGCTGGAGACGTAGGTGACGGCGGTGAGGTCGATGCGCAGCGGCCGGCCCTCGCGGACCAGCGGCAGCAGTGCCTGGAGCAGCGAGCCCGAGGTCTCGCTGTTGATCTCGCCGGTGGCGACGAGCACGGTGCCCGCCTTGTTCCGGCGTTCCTTCACGCTGAGTGTCATTGAATTCCCCTCATGTTGGGGCGCCCCCCGTTGAGCGCTACTTCTGGGCGACGGGCCGCAGCCGTACCTTGACCTTGACCCGTCCCTGGACGTCGGGCAGCCGGACCGTCAGGCCGTCCGCGTCGAAATCCGTCCACGGCTTCTCGTCGATCTCGACGGACGCGACCGCCACCGAACCCGCGGGCAGCAGGTCGGGCGAGACGCGCAGCACGCGGTCCGGCAGGTTCGTGGGGTCGGGCTGGAAGTGGAAGTCCATCTCCCGACCGTTGATGAGCAGGTTGTTGTAGACGGCGGAGAGGTAGCACAGCTCCGCCGAGTGGTACATGGACATCGAGTGGCTGCCCTTGAGCCGCTCGGTGCCGAGCAGGTACGGAGTACCGCTCGCGAGGACGTTGAAGTAGACGGCGCCCTCGTCGTGGTCGAGGAAGAAGGTGTTGTAGAAGGCCTGCGCCTGCCGGGCCTCGCGCAGGTTCGCCTCGCCGCCGACGGTGCCGTTCAGGATGAGGTAGGCGAGGATCGCCTGCTCCTGCTGCCACCACGCCTTGCGGTCGTGCCAGGCGAAACGATACGTCTCCTGGTCGGCGTCGGCGGCCTTCACCCGCTCCACCACGTCGTACCAGCCGCCGCGCTGGACGTCACTGCCGACGGCCGGCATGATCTCGCCGATCTTGCGGGCGAGCTCCTCGTACGCGGGCTTGGCCTTCAGCGAGTTCATCCGCATCAGGTTCCAGGCGATCTTGAGGTTGTGGCCGACCACGGCACGGTTCTGCTGCCAGCTGTGCGAGGTGTCGGCCGACCAGTCGCGGTAGAAGCGCTCCTGGACGAACGGGCTGTTCTTGTAGTCCGGGAAGCGGTCCGCGATGGTGTCGAAGGTGTACTCCAGGAAGTCGGCGTACTTCTGCTCGCCGGTCGCCAGGTACAGGTTGATCAGGTACGCGGGCGCGTGGTCTCCGACCGAGTTCCAGTTCTTGCGCTCCGCGTTCTCGCCCAGCGACTCGTGGTCGGCGCTGAAGAGGATCGGGTCGATGTGGGAGTAGTAGCCGCCCTGCTCCGGGTCGTGGAAGAACTTGTCGAACAGCCGGATGGTGGCGTCCGCGTCGTTCTTGATCCGGATGTCACCGGTCACGCGGTACGTCTGGATGGGGCCGGCCAGCGCGTAGATCTGCTCGTACATCGGGATCGCGTCGTAGTCGTCGGAGAACTCCGAGGTGAACAGCTTGCGTTCGCTGTCCCCGTCGACGCTGATGCCGTGGTACCAGAAGACCACGTCCTCCTCGCTGTCCACGACCCGCATGTGCTTGCGCAGGTACTCGGTACCGCGCTCGGCGACCTCCAGGTACTCGTCCTTGCCGGTCAGCAGGTAGGCCGAGGCCATGCCGTAGACCAGGCGGGAGATCGTGTCGGTCTCCTGGACGTGGCTGGCGGTCTTGTCACCGCCGAGCCGGATCTCGGTGCGGTACTCGGTGAAGTCCACCGGCCCGTCGCCGAACTGCGCCCGCTTGTAGAAGTCGGCCAGCGATTCGATCTGCTTGACCCACCAGCTGGGCTCCTCGAAGCGGTAGTCCTCGGCGCCGCGGCCCAGGAACACCAGGCGCTTCGCGTCGTAGCGGCCCGCCTGCTCCGGGTAGTGGACGCCGTAGACGAAGAGGAACCGGCCGGGCGAGAGCATCTCGTCGATGTGCCCGGAGGCGTCGATGTACGGCTCGTCCAGGTTGCGGACCAGCTCGGCGCTCGGGTCGCCGGCCAGCGAGACGTCGAACTCGCGGCCGTCCGAGGTCTTCAGCCGCAGCAGCCGGGTGCCGGAGTCGAAGCGGACGACGTAGCCCGCGATCGTGTCGGAGAAGGAGAAGCCCAACGAGCCCGCCATGTCATGCACCGTCCTTATTCTCTGAAGGTGTGCGGTCGTCCTCGAATCCCTGGCTGACCTCGACGATCACCCCGTCGGGATCGCGGACCCACACGGTCCGCCACCCGCAGATGAAGTCGTCGAAGTCCAGCGGCCCCAGGGTCACTTCGGCCGCGTCGCCCAGTTCCGCGAGGAACGCGTCGACGCTGTCGGTCTGGAAGGCCAGGTGGCGCATCCGGCCGGGCGCCTGCGGCCCGTCGTCGTGCGCCGCCCGAGCCGGTTCGGCGTCGGCCGCGAAGAGCTCCAGGTACGCGTCCCCCTTGCGCAGGAACACGATCCGGGCCTCCCCGAGGTCGACCACCCGGGCCCGGGTGAAGCCGAAGTACCGGGTGTAGAACTCCTCGGTGGTCTTCTGGTCCGTGCAGTTCAGGCCCACGTGCGACCAGATCATCAGCCGGACCCCCGCGTGCCCCGCCCCGCCGCGATCAGCTCGATGATCCGGCGGGCGAACAGGTGGTGGTGCGCGCCGGTGCGGCCGGTGACCAGGTCCCCGTCCACCACCACGTCCTCGTCCACGTACTCGGCGCCCATGTTGCGGACGTCACCGATGAGGTTGTTGTGGCAGACGACCTTGCGGCCCCGGACCTTGCCCGGGATGGAGGAGGCCAGCCACATGCCGTGGCAGATGATCCCCTTCAGGACCGTCGGCTCCTCGAACGCCCGGCGCAGCAGCTCCGTCGCCGGGGCCAGCTGGTCCACGTCCTCGGTGTAGCGCAGCCGGTCGGCCACCATGCCCGAGGGCACGATGATCGCCGCGTACCGGCGCAGCTCCTCGTCGCTCAGCCCCTCCAGGGACCGGTCGGCGGTGAAGGGCGCCCGGTACTCGTGCCCGGAGAAGGTGATGGAGTCGTTGCCCCACAGCCGGGTCAGGAACTCGACCTCGGCACCCTCCTCCGCGAACCGGTGCTGGTAGTAGAAGATCTCCGGCTCGTAGAAGTCGCTCTCGACCAGGACCGCGATCCGGGTCCCGGACAGCGCGCCCTCGCGCAGGACCACGTCAGGCACGGGAGGCCCCCTTCAGGAAGTCCGCCGCGCGCTCGGCGATCATCGCGATGGCGGTGTGGCAGTTGCCCGACGGGACGGCGGGCATCACGCTGGCGTCGACGACGCGCAGGTTGCGTACGCCGTGCACCCGCAGCTCGGGGTCGACGACGGAGAGGTCGTCGATGCCCATGCGGCAGGAGCCGGCCTGGTGGTGGTAGCTCTCCGACTTCTGCTTCACGAAGTTCCGCAGGTCGTCGTCGCCGACGTAGCCGGGGCCGGGCTGGAGCTCCTGCTTGTACCAGGGCGAGAAGGCGGAGGTCGCGAAGATCTCCCGGGCGAGCTTGACGCCCTGCACCATCCGCTCCAGGTCCCACCGGTCGCCCAGGTAGTTCGGGTTGATCAGCGGGTGGGCCAGGGGGTCGGCGCCCGCCAGCCTGATCCAGCCCCGAGAGACGGGGCGTACGACACCGGGCAGGATGCTGACCGTGTTCGGGTGGTCCTGGCCGACGATGACGTCGAACGGTACGTGGACGAAGGCCATCTGCAGGTCAGGAGCCGGAAGCCCGGGTCGGGAGGACAGGAACAGAGCGCTCTCCGAAAGGTTCTGCGTCGGCGCCGGGAGTTCCTGGGTGACCTCGGCCATCAGCCCGGTCAGCACGTGGTTGTGGAAGTTCTCGCCGACCCCGGGCAGCGCCGCGGTGACCGCGATGCCGTGCTCGCGCAGCTGCTCGGGATGTCCGACCCCGGAGAGCAGCAGCAGCTTCGGGGACTCGATCGCCCCCGCGGCCACGATCACCTCGCGGCGGGCCCGTACGGTGTGCGTGCCGGGCTCGGCGGCGGCCGGGCTGTGCCCGTCGCGGACCGTCCGGCCCGGGAACTCGGCGGGCGGCGCGAGCTGGACGTACTCGACGCCCGTGCAGGTGTCCCCGTCGAACAGCAGCCGGGTGCTCTGCGCACTGGTGCGCAGGGTCAGGTTGGGGCGGCCGAGCGCCGGCTCCAGGTACGCGGCCAGGGCTCCCTGGCGGCGCCCGTCGGCCACGTCGATGTGGTGCCAGCCGGTGCCGAAGAGCCCGCGCCGGGGGCCGTCGGTGTTGAAGTCCGCGATCTCCTCGTGGCCGAGTTCCACGGCCGCGTCGATGAAGGCGCGGGAGGCCGGGTTGGGGTCGTGGCGGCCGGCGTGGGTGATGCGCTGCGGGCCGCGGGTGCCGGTGGTGGCGGCGGTGGCGTCCTCCTGGCCCTCCAGGAGGGCGAAGTAGGGCAGTACGTCCTCGTACGCCCAGCCGGCCGCGCCCTGGTAGGCCCAGTTGTCGAAGTCCGAGGCGTGGCCCCGGATGTGCATCATGATGTACAGGTTGCTGCTGCCGCCGGGGGCCTTGCCGCGCGGTTCGTACGTACGGCGGCCGTCGAGCCCCGGCTGCGGGACGCTGGTGTACCCCCAGTCGACGGGCCCGCCGAGGAGCTTGTACCAGGAGGACGGGTCGTCCACCTCGGGCGGGATGCGGGAGCCGCCGGCCTCCAGGACCAGGACGGAGACGTCCGGGTCCTCGGAGAGGCGGCCGGCGAGGACGCTGCCGGCTGTGCCGGAGCCCACGACGACGTAGTCGTACTCGTCTACGGCCATGACCCGCCCCCTCAGCCCTGGCCCAGCACCTGGAAGGGAACCGTGTCGTGGTAGTTCGCCATGTAGGCGATCTTTCCGTCCACGATCCGGAAGAAGTTCATGACCTCGGCCTCGATGGCCTGGCCGTCCGCGCTCACCGCGGTGAGGTGGGAGACCGCCGCGGCCTTCTCCCCGTCGACGAGGAAGTGCACGGGCTCGTTCCGGAAGACCCGGTACATCGTGCCCATGCCCTTCATCATCGAGCGCAGGGTCTCCAGGCCCTCGATGTGGCCCGCGAGCTGCTCGTCCATGACCTGGTCGTCGGCGAACAGGTCGCACCAGCTGTCCCAGTCGCCGGCATTGGCGTACTGGTAGTACCTGGTCAGGATCGTTCGTGCGTCCAACACGCTCATCGTGCTCCCCTCCCCTATCGGTCCCTGCGGGTTCCGTCGGGCGCGAACGGCGCCCAGAACTGGCTGAAGGCGGACACCGAGTCCCCGAAGAGCCCGTCGCGGCCCTCGACGATCCGGCCGTCCCGCCACCGCATGAAGTGGAAGACGGGGTAGTCCATCCGCTCGTACGGGGACAGGCTCGCCTGGTCCGCGCCGTCCCGCAGGGCGACGTTGCGGCACACGTCGGCGCTGCAGTCCTCACCCACGAGGACCGCCTGGATGTCCATCCGGAAGGTGCCGCCCGTGAGCTTGTGGGTCTGCCCCATCAGCTCCAGGAAGGCGTCGAGGCTCTCGTACCAGCCGGCCAGCGGATGGTTGCCCGGTACCAGCCAGCGCAGGTCCTCGGAGTAGTACTCCAGGATGCGGGCCCGGTCCCCTGAGCCGAGGGCGCGGTACGCCGCCTCGACCCGCTCGCGCGTCACTTCGGTCATCGCCGCTTCTCCTTCGCCATCGCCGGCGGTCAGAGGGAGCCGGAACCGGGCATCGGCGCCAGTTCGTTGACGGTGTACTGCTTGATCAGCGGTCCGTCCGGACCCGCCACCACGACCCAGGTCTGGTCGGCGTCGAAGCCGAGCCACTGGCTGCGGGCGGCCGGCGGGTCCCAGATCTTGGCCTGCCAGTTGACGAGGACCCGGACGATCGCCCGGTCCCCCTCGATGACGGGCTCGACCTTCGTGACGGTGTGGACCTCGTCGAAGAACCGGTTGGTGACGGCTGCGTACCAGCGGCCGAAGCCCTGGTGTCCGAGGAAGGTGTCCTCGGGGACCTTGAACTCCAGGTCCTCGGTGATGAGGGCGAGCACCCGGTCCAGCGGAAGGTGCTGGTCCAGTGCCACGTACCAGTTCTCGGTGAAACTGCGGATCGCGTCCTCGGTCAGCCGCTCGGCGGGCATGCGGTCTCCTCCTGTCCGTCCGTACTGGTGTCGTTGCGCGGCGGTGCGGTGCCACGTCCGTGCTCGTGCGGTGCGGGGCCGGGCCCCGTGCGGGTCAGATCTGGATGTCGACGAGGTACGGACCGGGGTGGGCCAGCATCCGGCCGACGGCCGCGACCGCCTCGTCGGGCTTCTCCACCCGCGTCCCGTCCGCGCCGAGGGCCCGGGCCAGCCCGGCGAAGTCGATCTCGGGGTGGGAGAGGTCGAAGGAGCCCGGGAAGCCGTGCTCGGCGATGTCCCGCTCCCGCCAGTACTGGGCGATGTTGTCGTCGAGCAGCCGGTACTTGCGGTTGTTGCAGACCACGAACTTGGCGTTGATGCCGTGCCGGACGGCGGTCCACAGCGCCTGGTACGTGTACATCGACCCGCCGTCGCCCGCGAAGCCGACGACGAGGCGGTCCGGACGGGCCAGCTTGGCCCCGACCGCGCCCGGGAAGCCCACGCCCAGCGAACCGCCCCGGGTGAGGTGGTAGTCGCCCGGCCGCTCCGCCGGCAGGTACTTGGTGACCAGCGGCGAGGTGGTCAGCGCCTCGTCGAAGACGATGAGGTCGCCCCCCGTCCGCTCGGCCAGCGTGCGCAGGAAGACGGCCATCGGCGTGTCGTCCGTGTCGTCGGCGGCCAGGGCCGCACGGGCCCGTTCCCTGGTCCGCCGGTCCAGCCGGGCGGCCGCGGCGGCCCGCTGCCGGGTGGTCAGCCGGTGTTCCAGTACGCCGGCCAGCGCGCGCAGCGCCTGCTTGGGATCGGCGGCGAGGCCGAGGTCCACCGGATGGTTCTTGGCGATCTCGTACGCGTTGAGGTCGATGTGCACGACCTTGGCGCCCGCCCGGAAGGGGCTCTCCAGCTCGGGGAACACCTCCGGGAAGACATAGGTGCCGACGATCAGCACCCCGTCCGCGTCCCCGATCAGCTCCTTGCTGTGCGGGCCGAACATGTGGCCCGTCTGGCCGCGGCGCAGCGGGTGCGAGGCCGCGATGTTCACCTCGGAGGAGTCGACCTCGTACACGTCGGCGCCCAGCAGCTCGGCGACGGCGACCAGTTCGGCCTGCGCTCCGGAGAGCGAGACCCCGTCCCCGACGAGGAGGACCGGCCGCTCGGCGGAGGCCAGCAGTTCGGCCGCCCGCCCCACCGAGGCCGGCGAGGGCGCCACGTCCGTGAGCGGCACGGTGGCGGGCAGTACGGGCTCGGAGTTGAGCTCGTCCAGCACGTCCATCGGCAGCGCCACGAACACCGGCCCGCGGGGCGGGGTGAGCGCGATCTTCACGGCCCGCCGGATGGTGCGGAGCACGGAGTGCCGGTCGGTGACCCGGGTCGCGTACTTGGTCACCGGCTTGGCCATCGCCACCAGGTCGGACGCCATCTGCGCGTCCATGGCGTCGTAGCGGACCCCGGCGTCACCGGCGACCACGACGAGCGGGGTGTGGCCGCGCAGCGACTGGTACAGCATCCCGATGCCGTTGCCCAGCCCCACCCCGGAGTGCAGCTGGAGCAGGGCCGCACCCCCGGTGGCCCGGGCGTAGCCGTCGGCGATGCCGGCGGCCACCGTCTCCTGGAGGGCGAGGACGTACTGGAAGTCCGCCGCCGCGTCCACCGCGTCGAGGAATCCCTGTTCCACCGTCCCCGGATTTCCGAACATCACATGCAGACCGTCGGCCTTGAACTGCTCGATCAGCCTTTCCCGTCCGGGAGTGGCTTCCATGAATTCCCCCTACCACCCGTAACGGGTGAGACCGTCCTCCAGCACTTCAACGATCTTCTGCCCCGTCAAATAGGAATCCGGGGTGGAACGACCGGTCACGAACGGGTAGTCGACAATCACCGACAGCGGGTGGCCGAAATTCCCGTGGTACGCGCCGCGCGGGCCCGTGGCATCGCGCAGGATGTACTCCAGCGGATACGGCGGCGGCCCCATGTTGAAGTCGGTACCGAGGAATCCGGTGCCGTCCTTGTAGTCGTACTCCTTGCAGTGGCCGGTCACGTGCTTGCCCCAGATGATGCTCCTGCGGTCGCCCCAGTCGCGGGCGAAGGCCAGGCAGGCCACTCCGTAGCACTCGGCCGCCACGACCTTGCCGGCCTTCTTGAAGGCCAGGATCAGGGCGTGGACCCGCTCGTTGTTCGCGAGGTCGGCGATCGGGCCGCTGCCGCCGACGATGAGGATCGCGTCGAAGCCCGCGATCTCCTCCTCCAGCTTGTCCAGATCGCGGTGGTACTGCTCCAGCTTGCGCAGGTAGCCCTCGTCGCTCGTGTACGGGCGCTCGGGCGCCCACGCCTCGATGTCGAGGGGCGAGTCGAGCCGGCTCGACTGCTCGAACTCCCGGCCCAGCCGGGCGTTCTCCTCGGTGGTCACCGAGCGGCCCAGCGGAGGGTCGATGTAGTTCGCGTCGAGGCTCGGCGGGAGAGCGTGGGCACGCTTTCCGGTCGGGGTGGCGAATACGACTTCATAGCCCCGCTCGTCGAACTTCGATACGGGGCCTATCAGTTCCTCGGCCCAGTAACCGTGTTCGGAGACAATGACCAGAATCTTTCTGCTCACAGATTCCTCCAGGCGCCGCCTGTTGTCGTTGGCGTCCCCCACACTGCTTGTGCGCGGGGCCTGCGTCAAAGCGCCCGTATGCGACTTCGTGAGGTAGGAGGGCAGGTCGCCCGGACACCTCATGTAGTCATCTCCCGAGGTCATGAAGTAGGCGCGGTACTTCATGACCTCGGCCGAATCGATGAACCATTCCCGGAGCCCCGTCTTATGGTCTGGACGCGCCGTGATTCACCGGCGCGACGGCGGCAGGACCGGCACGAACGCGCGAGGAGAGGGACGGGGACGATGACGATGGACCTGTTGTGCACACACATCGACCAGATACGTCCGGTGAAGCCCGGCACCGAGGGCTGCGAGGAGTGCCTGGCGATGGGCGACGGCTGGGTGCACCTGCGGTTGTGCCTCAGCTGCGGGCACGTCGGCTGCTGCGACTCCTCGAAGAACCGTCACGCCACCCGGCACTACCGCACCACCGAGCACCCCATCGCGGCCTCGCACGAGCCCGGTGAGGACTGGGCCTGGTGCTACGCCGACCAGCTGATGCTGGACCCGGCGTGAGCGCGGCCCCGGAGAACGCTCCGGCCACCAAGACCGCCGCCACGGCCGCGGCCGCCGCCGAACGGTCGGAGAACCGCAAGCCCGTCATCCTGGCCGTGGACGACGACCCCCAGGTCCTGCGCGCCGTCCGCCGGGACCTGCGCAGCGCCTACGGCGACCGGTACCGCGTACTGGGCGCCTCCTCGGCCGCCGACGCCCTGAAGATCCTGGACTCCCTCGACGAACGCGGCCACGACCCGGCCCTGTTCCTCGTCGACCAGCGGATGCCCGACGTCACGGGCGTGGAGTTCCTGCTCGAAGCGGTCAGCCGCTTCCCCGACGCCCGCCGGGTGCTGCTGACGGCGTACGCGGAGACGGACGCGGCGATCACCGCGATCAACCGGGTCCGGCTGGACTACTACCTGCTCAAACCGTGGGACCCGCCGCACGAGCGGCTCTTCCCCGTCCTGGACGACCTGCTCTCGGACTGGCTGGCCAACTACCGTCCCGCGTACGACGGCATCATCGTCGCCGGCCACCTGGTCTCCCCCGGCACCCACGCCGTCCGGGACTTCTTCACCCGCAACGGGCAGCCGTTCCGCTTCCTGAACGTCGAGCGGGACCCCGAGGCGCTCACCGTGATCGCCGCCGCCCACGCCGACGCGGCGCTCCCGCTGGTCCGCTTCCCGGACGGGACGGTGCTCTCCGCCCCCACCGACACCCAGCTCGCCCAGCGCCTGGGCCTGGCCACCACCGCCTCCCGCCCGCACTACGAGTGCGTCATCGTCGGCGCGGGCCCGGCGGGCCTGGCGGCCGGGGTGTACTCCGCCTCCGAGGGCCTGTCCACCCTGATGCTGGACTCCCGCGCCCCGGGCGGCCAGGCGGGCACCTCCAGCCTGATCGAGAACTACCTGGGCTTCCCGTCGGGCCTCTCGGGCGGCGACCTGACCCGCCGGGCCACCATCCAGGCCTCCCGGTTCGGCGCCGAGATCCTGCACCCGGTCGAGGTGGTCTCCCTGACCCGGGACGACCCGGCGAAGATCCTCACGCTGGCGGACGGGACGGAGATCAGCGCCGAGACGGTGCTGCTGGCGACCGGAGTCTCGTACAACCGACTGGACGCACCCGGCGCGGACCGCTTCGAGGGCGCCGGGCTCTACTACGGCGCGGCGACCACGGAGAGCTCGGCCTGCATCTCGCAGCACGTGTTCATCGTGGGCGGCGCGAACTCGGCCGGCCAGGCGGCGGTGCACTTCGCCAAGTACGCGGCCCGGGTGACGATCCTCGTCCGGGCGGCCTCCCTCGACGACAGCATGTCCCGCTACCTGATCGACGAGATCGAGCGCACCCCCAACATCGAGGTCAGGGTGCGCACGACGGTGGTCTCGCTGGACGGCGACGAGCACCTCGAACGCCTGACCCTGCACAACGCGGACACGGGCGAGGACACCGAGGTCCCGGCCCGCTTCATGTTCACCTTCATCGGCGCCCGCCCGCACACCGACTGGCTGGCCGGGGTCGTGGAGCGCGACGAGTACGGGTTCGTCCTGACCGGCTCCGACCTGATCTCCAACGGCGGCGAACTCCCGGCGGAATGGAGCCTGGAGCGCGCCCCGTACCCGCTGGAGACCAGCGTCCCCGGGGTCTTCGCGGCGGGCGACGTACGGGCCCACTCCGTCAAGCGGGTCGCCTCGGGGGTGGGCGAGGGGGCGATGGCGGTCTCCCTGATCCACCGCTACCGCTCGATGGGCTGAGAGCGAACACGGGCCCGGGAACCTTGCGATCAAGGCTGCAACGAATGCAACGTTGATTACATGATTACACCCGAGCAGCAGACACAGCTCCGTACCTGGTTCTCGGACCGCCTGCCGGTGGACGTCTACGAGTCCCTGGTGTCGGTCACCGTCGACCGCGAGGAGATCACGGTCGTCGGGACCATCCCGGCGACCGAGTCGGTCAAGGAGTTCCGCGAACGCACCCGCGAGCAGCGCATCGAGGTCGCCCGCGAGGCGGAGGAGCTCTACCGCCGCAAGGTCGCCTGGGCCGTCCGGTCCGGCGACGAGACCACCCTCTTCACCCACCTCGCGGTCCCGGTGATGACCCGGCTGCGCCAGTCCGAACGCCAGGTCCTCGACACCCTGGTCGCGGGGGGCGTGGCGCGCAGCCGGGCCGACGCGCTCGCCTGGTGCGTGCGGCTCGTCGGCCGCAACACCGACGAGTGGCTCGGCGAACTGCGCGACTCCCTCGACAAGGTCCGCCAGGTCCGCTCCCAGGGCCCCGACATCGAGCCGGACGCCGAGGCGGACATCAAGAAGTCCGGGTCCGAATAGCGGAAACCGTCGCCGGGCACGCAAGATCCCGGAAGGGTAGCCGGGAACACCTGAACCCAGGGAGAGGCACGCACACCATGACCACCACCGTCGAATACATCCGCTACCGGATCGCCCCGGGCGACCAGCCGGAGTTCGAGGCGGCGTACGGCCGGGCCGCCGAGTCGCTGGCCGCCTCGCCCGAGTGCATCGACTACGAGCTGGCCCACAGCGAGGAGGAGGAAGAGCGCTACATCCTCCGCATCCGCTGGACCTCGGTCGAGGACCACCTCCAGGGCTTCCGCAAGGGCGACCAGTTCCCGGCGTTCTTCACGGCGATCCGCCCGTACGTGAGCAACATCGAGGAGATGAAGCACTACCGGGTGACCGACGTGGTCGGCCCGGGGAAGGCCGCCGGCCGGTCATGAGCACCTCGCCCGACACCACCCCCACGATCTACGAGTGGATGGGCGGCGCGGAGGCGATGAACCGCCTCACCGACGCCTTCTACGCGCACGCCCTGCGCGACGAGATCCTGGCCCCGGTCTTCGCCGGCATGGACTCGGAGCACCCGCAGCACGTCGCCGTCTGGCTGTCGGAGGTCTTCGGCGGCCCGTCGGACTACTCCGCCCACCACGGCGGCCACCAGCACATGGCCACCAAGCACCTGGGCCGCGCCATCACCGAGGAGCAGCGCCGCCGCTGGGTGGACCTGCTCCTGGACACCGCCGACGAGGTCGGACTGCCGACGGACCCGGAGTTCCGGGCGGTGTTCGTGTACTACATCGAGTGGGGCACCCGCATGGCCCTGATCTACTCGGGCCCCAACCCCCCGCCGGTCGACGCGGCCAAGATCCCGGTCTGGTCCTGGGGCCAGACCCCGCCCTGGGTTCCCAAGCCCCCGAAGACCCCGTAGCCCGGGTGGGGGCCCCGGGCCCCCACCTCCCCGGCAGTCCCGGCGCTTCCGGCATTCCCGGCTCTACCGGCACTCCAGGGCTCCGCGCATTCCCGCGCTCTCCCGGCGCTCCCCGTACTCCCCGGGAAGCCGTCCCGGCTCAGCTCCGGCGGCGTCCCGGACCCGCTGTCCGGCCCGGCCCCTCGGCCCGGTCGGCGAGCAGCACCGTCAACGGCGCCGCCCCGTCCGGCCCGTCCGGATCCCGTGCCCCGCGCCAGAACTCCACGGCCTCCTCCAGGATCTCCCGCAGCGTCTCCCAGTCCCGCGGGCGGGCCTGCGCGTACTCCCGCCAGGAGGTCACCGCGATCAGCCGCCCCGGCGCCCGCGGCAGCCACGACAGGTCGATCAGCGCGTCCGCCAGCGCGTCCCAGTTGCCGCCGAACCACTCCGGCACCCGCAGCACGTGCCCGCAGCGCCGCATCAGCTCGGCCTTGCTCCGTACGCCGTCCAGGTCCAGCAGGAGGGTCGTCCACCCCGCCTCCTCCGCGGCGGCGAGGGCCGGCCCGAGCGGCTGCGCTTCGAGGGTCATCGGAGAACCGCCTTGAAGGTCTCGTAGTGGTCGTCCGTGTAGAAGAACTCCCCGCCCTCGCCCACGACGATCCGCCGCGCGCCGCGGTCCCGTTCGCCCGATGTCTTCACGGTGAACTCGTGGTAGTAGCCGCGCTTCTGCCGGGGGAGGGCCTTCTCGAAGTTCCCGAAGACGGTCCCGTCCTGCCGGTAGGGGTACGGCCCGCCCCTGTCGATCAGCACCAGCACGTCGCGCGCCTGCTGCGGCAGCGCGTCCGCCCGTACGGTCGCCATCCCCTTCGCCCACCCGGGCGCGGCGGCGTCACCCCCGACGGAGGCGGAGGCCGGGGTGCTGGCGGCGGCAGGCGCGGGTTTCGTCCCGCCGCAGCCCGCCGCACCGACCAGCGCGGCACAGAGGAACAGAGCCCCCAGCACACGCAGCAACGATCGGGGCACGTTCCGAAAGATCATGCACCGATCGTGCCAAATATCCGATTCGCTCGCGAATCGCCCAGTGGCTTCAGAGAGCGGCCATCTTGGTGTAGGGACTCAGGATTCGTTTCTGGACCGACCCGAAGTCGACGAGAACAGCGATCCCCTCCTCGATTCCGACGACACGACCGAGGCCGTGTTCGTCGTGAGTAACCCGGTCGCCGACGCTGAAGTGCCGCAGGGGCGCTTCCACGGGGGCCTTGAACGGGCTGGACGGCAAATGGCGGCGAGGTACTGCTGACTTTGTCATTGAAACCAGTATGCGCCCCACAGGCCGCCCTACGGTCCGCCGTTCGGATCTCAATTCCGGCACCATCCGCACCACCGTGCCGCGGCCGGGCCCCGGCCGGGCCCCGGTCAGTCGTCCGGGTCGGCCCGCTCCAGCGCCGGCCGCAGCCCGGGGGCCGACTCGGTCAGCAGGTAGTCGGCCACCGCCGTGTCCGTGACGAGGCTGGTCACCAGCCCCGAGCGGAGCACCGCCCCGATCGCGGAGGCCTTGCGCAGCCCGCCGGCGATCGCCACGACCTCGGGGATCCGGCGCAGCCGGTCGGCCTCGACGGTGATGCACCGCTCGCCCAGATCCCGCCCGACCCGACGGCCCTCGGAGTCGAACAGGTGGGCGGACATCTCGGCGGCGACCCCGAGCGAGGCGTAGTGGGCCCGCTCCTCGTCCGTGAGCATGTCGTGGACGGTGGAGATCCCCGGCTCCCAGGAGCCGATCGACACGGCCGCGACCGTGACCTTGTCGAAGTACTCGAAGGCCCGCGCGATGCCCGTCTGGCTCCGCAGCGCGGCCGCGGTGGCGGGATCGGGCAGCAGCATCGGCGCGTAGATCGGGTGCGCGTCGCCGCCGGAGACCTGTGCGGCCCTCCGTACGGCCTCCACGGAGCCGCGCTCGGCGGTTCCGGCGTCGTACACGCCGGTGAGCTGGACCACGGTGCACGGCGGCAGCCGGTGCAGGGAGGCGGCCATGTGGATGGTCGACCGGCCCCACGCGAGGCCCAGCACGTCGCCCTCGTTGACCAGCTCGCCCAGCAGATCGGCGGCGACGGCGCCGAGGTTCTCCGGATCGGGCGCGTCCTCGGTCGCGTCGGCCGGCGATTCGACCACGACCGCGTGCCGCAGCCCGTACCGGGCGCGGAGCGCGTCGGACCGCTCGGCGTCGAGTTCGGCGGGAACGCGGATCTCGATGCGTACGAGGTCGCGCTCCAGCGCCGTCTCCAGGACCCGGGCCACCTTGAAGCGGCTCACGCCGAACTCCTCGGCGATCTGGATCTTGGACTTCCCCTCCAGGTAGAAGCGGCGCGCCATGGCCGCCGCCTGAACCAGCTCCGCGGGTCCCATCCGCAGGGCTGACCGTCCCGCCGACATTGCAGACACCGCGTTCTCCTCACTGCTGTTCACACTCTCGTGTTCACACTCTCGACTCGCCGTTCATCCTGTCAGATCCGACGGCCGTTGATCAGCCTGGACAGCCTCCGTTCACCGAGCTGTTCACCAAGCCTTGTCTCAGTGGTCGCAAGCCCAGGGCGCCGCCGCGATGGCCGCACCCGCCTGGTCACGCAGCGTCCGCACCGCGGCGGCCGGGTCGACCGCCCCGTAGACCGCGC
Source organism: Streptomyces sp. NPDC028314 (assembly GCF_055565795.1). Lineage (NCBI taxonomy): Bacteria > Bacillati > Actinomycetota > Actinomycetes > Kitasatosporales > Streptomycetaceae > Streptomyces > Streptomyces sp. NPDC028314. The sequence goes on along the minus strand of NZ_JBVHTP010000022.1, from coordinate 7,852 downwards.
TCCCGGCGACGAACACGTCCGCGCCGGCCTCCGCGACGCGCTCGATCGTCGAGGCCGAGACCCCTCCGTCGACCTGGAGCCAGAGGTCCAGCCCGTGCTTGGCGATCAGCTCCCGGGTACGGCGGATCTTGGGCAGCATGATGTCGAGGAAGGCCTGCCCGCCGAAGCCGGGCTCCACCGTCATGATCAGCACCATGTCCAGCTCGGGCAGCAGGTCCTCGTACTGCTCGATGGGGGTGGCCGGCTTGAGGGCCATGGCCGCCCGCGCCCCCATGGCACGGATCTCCCGCGCGAGGCGGACCGGCGCGGCGGCGGCCTCGGCGTGGAAGGTGACCGAACCGGCACCGGCCTCCACGTACTGCGGCGCCCAGCGGTCGGGGTTCTCGATCATGAGGTGCAGGTCGAGCGGAATGTCCGTGGCCCGGCTCAGGGATTCCACGATCGGTACGCCGAGGGTGAGGTTCGGGACGAAATGGTTGTCCATGACGTCGACATGCAGCCAGTCGGCCCCCTCCACGGCCCTCGCCTCGTCGGCGAGCCGGGCGAAGTCGGCGGACAGGATGCTGGGATTGATCTGAACGGCCATGCCCCAAGGTTGCCATGCCCCCACCCGGTTCCGGCCACTACCCCGCAAGTCCCCGTGCGCTTAGCGATGCTTAAATGATCATGGAGTACATATCACTTGTCCTTCGGCATCCGTTCGGCCACCGTTCTGACCGTGCCTTCCGCCCCCACCCCGCCCCCGGACGCCCCCGCCGAACCGGCCCCGACCCCCGCCACGATCCCGGCCACCGCGGCCGCCGAACCCGCCTCGCCCTGGCGCAACCAGGACTTCCGCACCCTGTTCACGGCCGCCACGCTCAACCAGCTCGCCACCAACACCGGCCACGTCGCGATCCCCCTCCTCGCCCTCACCGCCCTCGACGCCGCCCCGGGCCAGATCGGCACCCTCGCCGCGCTCTCGACCCTCGCGTTCCTCCTCATAGGCCTGCCGGCCGGCGCCTGGGTGGACCGCCTCCGCACCCGCCGGGTCCTGATCACCGCCGACCTCGCCCGCGCCGCCCTCTTCGCCTCGCTCCCGCTCGCCTGGGGGCTCGGCCGGCTCAGCCTGGGCCAGCTCTACGCCGTCGTCCTCCTGGGCGGCTGCGCCACGGTCTTCTCCGACGTCGGGGCCCAGAGCGTGCTGCCCCGCCTGATCGGCCGCGAGGGCCTGGTCCGGGCGAACGCCGCCCTCGTCACCCTCATGGCCGCCGCGAACATCGCCGGCCGCGGCGCGGGCGGGGCCCTGGTCGCCGCCCTGACCGCACCGATCGCCCTCGCCTGGTCGGCGGCGGCCTACCTCGGCTCCGCGCTCCACCTGATCCGGATCCGGCCCGCCCCGGCGCCGCCCGCCGTCGTGCGCGCCTCGCTCCGCGCCCAGATCAAGGAGGGCCTGCGGCACGTCCTCGGCCACCCCGAATTACGGGCCCTGGCGATGACCGCCGCCCTGAACAACCTGGGCATCTCGATCCTCAACACCATGCTGCCGGTGCTGTTCGTCCGGGAACTGGGCCTGTCGGCCGCCGCGCTCGGGCTGTTCTGGGCGGCCGGCGGGCTGGGCCTGCTGCTGGGCGCCCGGCTGGCCCGGCCCCTCGCCGCCCGGCTCGGCTACGGCCGCGCCCTCGCATTGAGCCTGACCCCGGCGGCGCTCCTCGTACCGCTGCTGGACCACGGCCCGTGGCTCTGGACCGCCGGCGCCGGGTGGCTGCTGGCCATGACGACGATCGGCTCCAACAACGTCCTCGGCGTCAGCCTGCGCCAGCACCTGACCCCGGACCCCCTGCTGGGCCGCATGAACGCCACCTTCCGGTTCATGCTCACCGGCGCCGTCGCCCTCGGCGCCGCGCTCTCGGGCCTCCTCGCGGAACTCACCACGCTCCACACCGCCCTCTGGACGGGAGCCGCCGTCCTGGCCCTGGCCGGCACCCCGGTGCTCCTCTCCCCGGTCCGCGGGAGGCGGGGCGGAGTCTGAGGAGCCCCGGCGGCGGCCCGGGCCCAACGGCTACGGCTACGGCTACGCGGTGCGGCGGAGCAGGGCCAGGTACATCGCGTCCGTCCCGTGCAGGTGCGGCCACAGCTGGACGTCGGGGCCGTCGCCCAGCGCCGGTACGCCCGCCATGTACGGCCTGGCGTCGATCAGTTCGGCCGACACCGGCGACGCGCCCGCGCCCCGGCCCTTCAGGACGTCGTCCACGACCACCCGGGTCTCCGCCAGGTGCGGGGAGCAGGTCGCGTAGCCGACGACGCCGCCGACCCGGACCGCCGACAGCGCCTCGCGCAGCAGAGCGCGCTGGAGCGGCGCGAAGCCCTCCAGGTCCTCCGGACGGCGGCGCCAGCGCGCCTCGGGGCGGCGGCGCAGCGCGCCCAGCCCGGAGCACGGTACGTCCATCAGGACCCGGTCGAAGGAGCCCGGCTGCCACGGCGGGCGGGTGCCGTCCGCCGTGATCACCTGGTACGGGCCGGGATTGCCGGCCAGCGACTTCTCCACCAGGCGCGCCCGGTGCGGCTGCTTCTCGGAGGCCAGCAGGAACGCCCCCCGCTGCGCGGCCAGCGCGGCGAGCAGCGCGGCCTTGCCGCCCGGGCCGGCGCAGCCGTCCAGCCAGCGCGCGTCGCGGCCCTCGACCGGGGCCGCCGCCAGGGCCATCGCCACCAGCTGACTGCCCTCGTCCTGCACTCCGGCGCGCCCCTCGCGCACCGCCTCCAGCGCCCCCGGCTCGCCGCCCTCGGCCATCCGGACGGCGTACGGGGACCAGCGCCCGGGCAGCGCCGAGTCCTCGCCGACCGCCTCCAGCAGCTCCTGCGGGGTGGACCGCCCGGGCCGCGCCACGAGGGTGACCTCGGGCCGCTCGTTGTCGGCCTCCAGCAGGTCCTCGATGCCCGCGCGGCCGCCGCCCAGGGAGTCCCACAGCGCGCTGACGACCCAGCGCGGGTGGGAGTGGTACACCGCCAGGTGTTCCTCGGCGTCGTCCTCGTACGGCGGGGCGACCCGCTCCAGCCAGCCGTCCAGGTCGTGCGCGGCGATCTTGCGCAGGACGGCGTTCACGAACTTGGCGCGCCCGTCGCCGAGCACCACCCGGGCCAGCTCGACGCTGGCGGAGACCGCCGCGTGGGTCGGGATCCGGGTCCCCAGCAGCTGGTGCGCGCCGAGCGAGAGCACGTCGAGGACCGGCGGGTCCACCTCCCGCAGCGGCCGGTCGATGCAGGCCTTGATGACCGCGTCGTACGTCCCCTGGCGGCGCAGCGTCCCGTACACCAGCTCGGTCGCCAGCGCCGCGTCCCGCGCCTGGAAGCTCTCGTCCTGGCGGGCCTTGCGCAGCAGCGGCGGCAGCACGAGGTTGGCGTACGCGTCGCGCTCGCCCACCGCGCGCAGCGCCTCGAAGGCCAGCATCCGGACGGGGTCCTTCTTCGGCCGGCGGTAGGGCTTGCCCTGCTTGCCGCCCGGGGCGCCGTCCTGGTTCCCGGACGGCTTGCCACCCCCGCCCGCGGCGGGTCGACGACGAGGCTGACGAGGCTGTTCGCTCACGTGAAAGGTGCTCCGGATGTACGAGGTGCCACGGGTGTGCGGTGACGGGAATCGGGTGGGATCAGCCTACGTCGGCCCCGCCCAGGCGCTCGCCGGGCGCGATCCGCACCCCGCGCGCCCAGTCGGCGCCCTTCATCGGCTTCTTGCCCTGGGGCTGCACCCAGAGCAGCTCCACGGCGTGCGAGCCGGTGCCCGCGTAGACGTTGTTCTTGGCGGGGGCGAGCTCGCCGGGCGCCAGGTCCGTGCGGTCGGTGACCAGGCCGACGGAGATCAGCTTGAGCCGCTCTCCGCGGAAGACGGTCCAGGCACCGGGCGCCGGCGTGCAGCCGCGCACCACGCGGTCGACGCGCATCGCCGGGGCGGTCCAGTCGATCCGGGCGTCCTCGACGGTGATCTTCGGCGCGAGCGAGATCCCGTCGGCGGGCTGCTCGACGGCGCGCAGGGTCCCGTCCTCGATGCCGTCCATGGTGGCGGCCAGCAGTCCGGCTCCCGCGAAGGCGAGCCGGGTCAGCAGGTCGCCGCTGGTGTCGGTGGGCTTGATCCCCTCGGTCAGGATCCCGTACACCGGACCGGTGTCCAGCCCCTCCTCGATCCGGAAGGTGGACGCGCCGGTGACCTGGTCGCCCGCAATGATCGACTGCTGGACGGGCGCGGCCCCGCGCCAGGCCGGCAGCAGGGAGAAGTGCAGGTTGACCCAGCCGTGGCGGGGGATCTCCAGGGCGCTCTTGGGGAGCAGCGCGCCGTACGCGACGACCGGGCAGCAGTCCGGGGCGATCTCGCGCAGCCGGGCCTGGAAGTCGGGGTCGCGCGGCCGGACGGGCTTGAGGACCTCGATCCCGGCCTCCTCGGCCCGTTCGGCGACGGGGCTCGCGACGAGCCGGCGGCCGCGGCCGGCCGGTGCGTCGGGCCGGGTGACGACGGCCGCGACCTCGTGCCGCCCGGAGGCGATCAGGGCGTCCAGGGCGGGCACGGCTACCTCGGGGGTGCCTGCGAAGACGAGCTTCACCGGTTCCTACCTCGCTATCTCGGCTGTCAGCAGCGCACCAGTCTATGGGGGTGCGCGCAGGGCGGCCCACCTGCGGTCCTGAGGGGGCGTACGCACACCCGCGCGCCTCTCGCATATGCCGACACGCCCCCACAGCGTGACCTGGGCGCCCGGTGGCGCGTTGGTCAAGAGAGATTGACCAAAACGGGCCGCGTGTGACCTGTGTCTGCGGCCCGATCCGCCCTTCAGCACCGGTTCGAGAGGCTTCTTCATGGCCGACCACGCCACCCACGACGCCCAAGCCCGGGCCAGCCTGCACCTGCTGGTGCGGGACATCGAGCGGGTTCGCCGGCAGGTGGATGCCCTGCGTACGCTCACCGCCCAGCTCGGCAACGTGTACCGCCCGCGCCGCTCCGGTCCCTCCACGGGCTTCGTCGTCTACGGCCGGGCGCCCGCGCCCACCGTCCGCCTCGCGCAGGAGCTGCGGGACAGCGTCGAGACGCTGGTGACCGCCGCGGTCGACTTCGACCGCTCGCTCGGTTTCTCGTGGGACGCGGTCGGCTCGGCGCTCGGGGTCACCAAGCAGGCCGTGCACCGCCGCTACGGGGCCCGGCGCGCGCAGGCCGCCGAGTCGGTCGAGGCACCGGCCGAGGGGACGACCACCCGGACCCTGGGCCCGCTCCCCACCGTCCCGGCCGCCCGCTCGGTACCTCCGCAGCCCGTACGCGAGGAGTCGCAGGCCGGGGCCCCGGCCGGGGCGGCCCCCCGCTCGCCGGCCTTCCCGGGCCCGCGCAACGGCTGAACGTGCCCGACCACGGCCCGCCGCCGGGACGCCGACCCCCGACGGCCGGCGCGGTCCGACCGCAGCGCCGCGGCATCCGCCCCCGGCGGAGTACCCGAAGGGTCGCTCCGCCGGGGGCTTTCGGCGTCCCGCGCAGCGGCGCCCGCCCGGTCAGCCGATGTCCGGCGGGTCGATCCGGACCCGGACCGACTCCGACGCCGGCACGCCCCGCGCCATCCGGGCTGCCTGCGCCGACTTCAGCGCGGCCGCCAGGGCCGCCCCGCTGCCGGGCCGGACCCTGACCAGCGCCCGCTCCCCCGCCGAGGGCTCCCCGCGCCGCGCCGGCAGTGGCACCGGCCCCAGGATCTCGGCGTCCCGGGGCAGCTCGGCGGCGGCCAGGAAGGCCTCCACCGCCTCGCCCCGTCCGGCGACGGCAGCCATCCGGGACACGGGCGGGAAGCCCAGCTGGGCCCGCTCCGAGAGTTCCCGCACGGCGTGGCCGACCGGGTCCCAGCGCACCAGGGCCTGCACCGGCCGCAGCGTCGGCTCGGCCACCACGACGACCTGCCCGTCCCCCCGGACCAGCGAGGCGGCGGCGATCCAGCGCCGCAGCGCGTCCTCGCCCGCCCGCAGGTCGGGCCGGGTCAGCATCGCCCAGCCGTCCAGCAGCAGGGCCGCCGCGTACCCGGCTCCGGCGGCGACGGGCTCGGCCCCCGGGGTGCACACCACCAGCGCGGGCCGGTCCGGCACCTCGTCCAGTACGTGATCGCGCCCGGAGGTGCGCACGGGCACGGCCGGGAAGGCCCGCCCCAGCTCCTCGGCGGTCCGCCGCGCGCCCACCACCCGGGCCCGCAGCCGCACCGACCCGCACTCCTCGCAGTGCCAGGACGGCTCGGCGCGCCCGCACCACCCGCACTGCAGGTCCCGCTCGTCGGGAGCCTCCAGCGGCCCCGCGCAGACCCGGCACCGGGCCGGGGCCCGGCAGCGCTCGCACGCCAGCCGGGGCACGTAGCCCCGCCGCGGCACCTGCACCAGTACGGGCCCGGTCTTCAGCCCCTCCCGCACGGTCTCCCAGGCCAGGCTCGGCAGCCGCGCGGCCCGGGCGGCCTCGTCCCGGGCCAGCAGCTCGTCCCCCACGGTCCGGATCCGGGGCGCGCAGGCCCGTACGGTCTCGCGGTCGGCAACCAGCGGCCGGGCCCAGCCCGACTCGACGAGCTGGGCGGCCTCCACGGTGCAGCTGGTGCTCCCGGCCAGGAAGGCGCAGCCGTCGCTGACCGCGCGCAGTTCCAGCACCTCCCGGACGTGCGGGAAGGGGGCGTGGTCGTCGCTGTGGCTGGAGTCCCCGTCGTCCCAGATCGCGACCAGCCCGAGGTCCCGTACGGGCGCGAACATGGCGGCCCGGGTCCCGACGACGGCCCGCACCGAACCCCGGCTGACGGCGAGCCACTGCCGGTAGCGCTTCTCGGGGCCGGACTCGGCGGTCAGCAGCGCGTGCCGCCCCTCGCCCAGCAGGGCGGTGAGCGCGGCGTCCACCCGGCCCGCGGTGCGCCCGTCGGGCAGCACGGCCAGGGCGCCGCGCCCGGAGGCGAGGGTGGCGGCCATGGCGCGGGCGAGCTCGTCGGCCCAGCCCGGTCCGGGCAGGGCGGTCCAGACGGCGCGCGGGGTACCGCCGGTGGCGAGCGCCCGCAGGAAGGCGGGGCCGGCGCCGTACCGCGCCCAGCCGGCCGGTTCGGGGGCGGGGGGCGCCGGCAGCGGCTCCGGTGAGGGCTTGGACTCCGCGCGGGCGTTGCGCGGGGGCAGGGCGAGCTGGAGGACGTCGGCCAGGCTGCCGGCGTACCGGTCGGCCACGGCGCGGGCGAGGGCGAGCATGCGGGGGCTCAGCACCACCTCGGGCGAGACCACGTGGGCCAGCGCGGCCAGCGCGCCGTTGTAGTCGGACTCGGCCCGCCGCTCGACGATGAAGCCGTCGATGAGCCCGCCGCCTTCGCGGCGGCCGCCGTGCACCTGGTGGGAGCCGGCCCCGAAGCGGACCCGGACCCGGACGCCGGGCTGCGCGGCCTCGGCGAGCTCGGCGGGTACGGCGTAGTCCCAGAGCTGGTCGAGATGCAGGACGCCCTTGTTGACGAGGATCCGGGCGACCGGCAGTTCCTCGGCCAGCGCGGCGCCGCGCCAGGTCCGGGGCTTGGCCTTGGGCGCCTTGGCCTTCGCCTCGGCGACCATCTCCCGGATCAGCGCGAGCTGTTCCGGCGGGCCGCCGGAACTCCCGTCCCCGCCCCGCTGCTCGGACTCGTTCGCGCTGCTCACACCCGCATTCTTACCAAACGCCACCGACAGCCGCGGCATGCGAAGGCCCGGGAGGACGGCACGGGGAAGGCCCCGGACCGCAGGGTCCGGGGCCTTCCGTCACGAGCGGTACCGCTCAGAGACCCGCTGCGGCGCGCAGGGCGTCCACGCGGTCGGTGCGCTCCCAGGTGAAGTCCGGCAGCTCGCGGCCGAAGTGGCCGTAGGCGGCGGTCTGCGCGTA
>NZ_JBVHTP010000021.1:0-142589 GCF_055565795.1 Streptomyces sp. NPDC028314 | reverse complement strand
TTCAAGGTCCTGAACAGGCGCCATAAATCATGCCCGCCCCGGACGACACCCCACCCCGGACACGGCACCGACCCACCACCCCAGCCCCGCCGGCGATTGAGGCGACACGCAGCAGCCGAGCTGCAAACAGGCCCGGGGCACCGGGGACACCCCGAACCCCGGAAACCGCCCGGCCAGGGCACCGGTTACGGCCACAGCAGCCCGCGGCGCCAGCCGCCCGGCCCCCGGTCGTAGCGGAGCCGCACATGGCGTCGAGCCGCGTCGCCCTGGAAGAACTCGACCTCCGCCGGGGCCAGCACGTACCGGGTCCACGTCGGCGCCACCGCGTCCGGGTCCGCCCCCGCGCGGGCCCAGGCCGCCGCCGAGGCCTCGGCCAGCTCCGGCAGGGAGGACAGGGTCTCGCTCTGGTGCCCCGTCAGCGCGGCCGCCAGCGCGCCGCGTGAGCGGGCCGCAAGGTCGGCCCGGCTCTCCTCGGGGCCGCACGGCGTGACCGTGCCCCGGATGCGGATCTGCCGGCCCACCGTCGGCCAGTAGAACCCCAGGGCCGCCTCCGGCTGCCCGGCCAGTTGCCGGCCCTTCGTGCTGGTGGCGTGCGAGGCGAAGTGCCAGCCCCGCGCATCGGCGTCGTGCAGCATCAGCGTGCGTACGTCGGGCCGCCCCTCGGCGTCCACCGTCGCCAGGCTCATCGTGTGCGGTTCGGGCTGCCCGGCCTCGGCGGCGCTCACGAACCACTCCCGGAACAGCGTCAGGGGCTCCGCCGGCGCCGAGTCCGGGTCGAAGGCGGGGAGCTGGGTGTCCCACACGCGCAGGGAATGCAGGGTGGCGTGGAAATCGGCTTCGCTCATTTCGCCATTGTCATATCCCGGGCGCATCGCCGTTCATATGATTCCGTCTTCAAACACTTTGGGGTGGGGGTAGCGATGCGTGGAATCAAGAGCAATGTCGTCAGACGGGCGCTGACCGCGGTACTGGTGGCGGGGGTCGCCGTCGCGTGCGGGCCGGCCGAGAGCGGTGGGCCCGCCGTCACGCCGTCGGTGGTCCGGTCGACGGCCGTCGCCACCCCGACCCCGACGCCGACCCCCACCCCCACGCCGCCCCCGACGCCTTCGGCCGTACCGTCCCCGACGCCCACCCCCACCCCCACCCCGGTCGCGCAGACGCCCGACGCCAAGCCGCCCACCCAGGCGGCCCCCGCCCCGACCAAGCCCGCTCCGAAGGCGCCGACGAAGCCCGCGACGAAGGAGCCGGCCCAGCCTCCGGCCCCGCCCGCCGCTGCCGACTGCGAGATCGTCTCCAACGCCGGCAACTGCTACAACGCGGGCCAGTTCTGCCGCAAGGCCGACGTGGGACGGTCCACCCACGCCGGGAACGGCCGCCTCATCCACTGCCGGGAGGACGGCAAGCAGCCCCGCTGGCAGTACTAGGCGGCCGCTTCCGGACCGTGGCCGGTGAAGCCCCCGCGTCGCAAGAACCGTAAGGGACGGCCTAGCCGCGGGCCAGGACGACCGTCCCGGAGGAGCAGAACCAGCCGCCCGTGCCCGAGGCCACGGCCACCTCCGGGAGGCGGCCGCCGGCCTTGGTGACCTGGCCCGCGCCCGCCTCGCCCCGGAGCTGGCGTACCGCCTCCACCAGGAGGAACAGGCCGCGCATGCCTGGGTGGCAGGCGGACAGCCCGCCGCCGTCCGTGTTGACGGGGAGCTCGCCCTCGCGCAGCAGCCGGCCCTTCTCCACGAAGGCGCCGCCCTCGCCCTTCGCGCAGAAGCCGAGGTCCTCCAGCGTCACCAGCGTCATGTACGTGAAGGCGTCGTAGATCTGGGCGAGGTCCACGTCCGCCGGGGTGATCCCGGCGCGTTCGAAGGCCAGGCGGCCCGAGACCGCCGCCGGGGAGACGGTGAAGTCCTCCCACTCCGACATGGTGGTGTGGGAGACCGAGGTGCCCGAGCCCAGGATCCAGACCGGGGCCTTGGCGGTGTCGGGTACGTAGTCCTCCGCCGCCAGCAGCACCGCGCAGCCGCCGTCCGAGCGGATGCAGCAGTGCAGCTTCGTGAAGGGGTCCGCGATCATCTCGGAGGAGAGGACCTCGTCCACGGTCAGGGGCTGCCGGAACATCGCTTCCGGGTTGGTGGCGGCGTTGGCCCGGGCCTGTACGGCCACCGAGGCGAGCTGCTCCAGGGTCGTCCCGTACTCGTGCATGTGGCGGCGGGCGGCCATCGCGTACTTGGAGATCAGCGTGTGCCCGTACGGGACCTCGAACTGGAGCGGCCCGCGCGCGCCGAAGGAGAGGTTCGAGGTGCGGCGGCGGGCCTTGATGTCGGCGCGGGCGGTGGAGCCGTAGACGAGGAGGACGGCGTTGGCGTGGCCCGCGGCGATCGCGTCGGCGGCGTGGGCGGCCATGACCTCCCAGGTCGAGCCGCCGACGGAGGTGGAGTCGACCCAGGTGGGGCGCAGTCCGAGGTACTCGGCCACCTCGACGGGGGCCAGGGTGCCGAGGCCGGCGGAGGCGAAGCCGTCGATGACCGACCGGTCGAGGCCGGAGTCGGCCAGGGCCCGGCGGGCGGCCTGCGCGTGCAGGGCGTAGGGGGTGGGTCCGTCCACCCGGCCGCAGTCCGAGAGGGCGACGCCGACGACCGCGACCCGGCGGCGTGGCGAGGGGGCGGCGGCGGGTGTGTGGGGTGCGGGTCGTGGCTGTCCAGACAGTCCAGGCATGGGGCGACGGTATATCTGACGGTGCGTCAGGCGCTAGGGGGTGAGGACGCCTCGGGCCGGTCGTTCTCTTTCGTCGCGGCCGTCCCCGCCGGAAGGGTGATGCGGCGCGCGCGCCGCCCGTCCTACGGTCGGTGCATGACCTCTTCGCCTTCTGCCGGCCACCCTCTGAAGGGCGTGCTGGGCTTACTCGGTGGAGCCCTCCTCGTCGGTGGCGTCAGCGGCCTGCTGCACGAGTGGGTCGGCTTCATCCGCTTCCTCGGGTTCCTCCGCTTCCTGGTCCCCGACGGCCACGAGATCCTCGGGTACGCCGTCATGGCGTGCGTCGGCTGCGCGGGGATCGCGGCCGCCGAGCGGCTGGGCCGCCGAGGGCTGCGCCGCTGATCCCGTGTCCTGCTGCGCGGCGGGCCCCGTGCCCGGCTGCGTGGCTGGGCCCCGTGCCCGGCTGTGCCGCTGACCTCGGCGCCGAGCGCGCCCGGCTGCGCCGCCGGCCCCGGCGCAGGCCGCGTCCCTGGCCCGCCCAGGCTGCGTGGCTGGCCCCGCCACAGGCTGCGCCGCTGCACCTGGCTGCGTGGCTGACCCCGTCGCTGACTCCGCGCCCGGATGCGTGGCTGGCCCTGCCGTCGACTGCGTCCCTGTCTCCGTGCCCGGCTGCGTGGTTGGCCCCGCTATGGGCTGCGTCCCTGTCCCCCGTGCCCGGTTGTGCGGCTGCCCCCGGCGGCGACCGTGCCTGGCCCCGCCGCCGACCGCCCCAGGCTGTGTGGCTGGCCCTCGCCGCAGGTTGTGCCGGTGATTCCGTGCCCGGCTGGGCGGCTGGCCCCGGTGGTGACCGTGCCCGGCTGGGCGACTGGCCCCGGCGCCGACCGTGCCCGGCTTGGCGACTGACCCTGCCGCAGGCCGCGCCGCTGATCCCGCGTCCGGCTGCGTGGCTGGCCCGCCCCCGGCTGCGTCGCTGACCCTGCCGCAGGCTGCGTCGCTGGTCCCGTGACAGGCTGCGCCGCTGGCCGCGGCGCCGACCACGACCGGCTTCGCCGTTGCCCCCCCCGCCGACCGCACCCGGCTGGGCGTCTGGCCCCGCCGCTGACCCCGTCCCAGGTTGCGTGGTTGGCCCCCGCCCCAGGTTGTGCCGCTGACTCCATGCCCGGCTGGGCGCCCGGCCCCCCGCCCGGCCCCTGAACCCCCGGCGCGCGCCCCCTGGGCATCTGGGCCTTGTCGCCCTAACATGACGGCCCGTCAGATACGGGGAGGAGCCCGACGATGGATGCCGCCTTCACCGCGGAGCAGCACGAGATGCGCCGCACCCTGCGCGAGATCCTGGGCAAACGCTGCGGCCCGGACGAGGTCAAGGCCGCCGTCCGCACCGCCGCCGGACACGACCGCGAGCTGTGGCAGCAGCTCGCCCGGCAGCTCGGCCTGCCGGGCATCGCCATCGCCGAGGAGTACGGCGGCGTCGGCTGCGCCCCCGCCGACCTCGCGCTGGCCTGCGAGGAGACCGGGCGGGTGCTGCTGCCCTCGCCGCTGCTCGCCACCGCCGCACTGGCCGCGCCGCTGATCGGGGCTCTGGGGACGCAGGCCCAGCGATCCGCACTGCTGCCCCCGCTCGCGGCCGGCGGGCTGACCGCCGCGCTCGCCGTACCCGGCCCCGCCCTGGCCACCGCCCTCGCGCTGACCGGCGAGAACGCCCCGGGGGAGTGGGCCGGCGGGGGCCGGGCCGGCGGGGTGCAGGCCGTCCCCGCGGAGGGCGGATGGCGGCTGTACGGGGAGGTCGCCCAGGTGCTCGACGGCCACGGCGCCGACCTGCTCCTCGTCGCCGCGCACACCGGCGGCTTCGCCCGCAGCCGGACCCTGCTGTTCCTCGTACGGGGGGACGCGCCCGGTCTCGTACGGGCCCGGCAGTCCACCCTCGACGAGACCCGGCCGCAAGGCCGGATCCAACTGCGCCACGTCCGTGCCGAGTTGCTCGGCGACGGCGACGAAGAGGGCGCGGTCCTAGGCGCCCTCGCCGCCACCGGCCGCACCGCCGCCACCGCCCTCGCCGCCGAGGCGGTCGGCGCGGCCGGGCAGGCGCTGGCCCGTACGGTGGAGTACGTACGGCAGCGCGAGCAGTTCGGCCGGGCGATCGGGTCGTTCCAGGCGGTCAAGCACCGCCTCGCGGACCTGTACGTCCAGGTTCAGGCGGCCCGCTCCGCCGCCTACTACGCCGCCTGGGACCCGGACCAGGGCGGCCTCGCCCTCGCCCAGGCCCTGGAGGCGCTGCGGATCACCGCCGGCGAGGCGATCCAGCTGCACGGCGGCATCGGCTTCACCTGGGAGCACGACGCGCACCTCTACTTCAAGCGGGCCGCGGCCGACGAGCTCCTCTTCGGCCCCGTCCACCGGCTCCGCGCGCACGCCGCCCGGCGGGCAGGCCTGTTCGCCCCGTCCACCACACCCGAGAAGGCGGCCGTCTGATGGCTCCCGTCGGCGTCAAACTGATGCAGAAGGTCTCCTCGACCATGCTGTTCGCCAAGCTCGCGCCGCACTTCATCCCCGCGATGGACAAGGCCGTGCACAAGCTGACCCGGGGCAAGGTCATGCTCAGCGCCCAGATGCTCCCCGGCGTGATCCTCACCGCCAGGGGAGCCAAGTCAGGCGAGCCGCGCACCACGCCGCTCGCCTGCATGCCGGAGGAGGGCGGCGCGAGCTGGCTGCTGATCGGCTCCAACTTCGGCCGCCCGGGACATCCCGCCTGGACCGGGAACCTGCTCAGGCATCCGGACGCGGACGTGAGCTGGCGCGGTCAGGACATCGCCGTACGGGCCCGGCTGCTGCAGGGCGAGGAACGCGCGGCGGCGTGGCAGGCGGTGCTGAAGTTCTGGCCGCCGTACGCGACGTACCAGGCGCGCATCGAGCGCGAGATCCGGCTGTTCCGCCTGGAGCGACGCTGATCGCGGCGGAGGGCGGGCACGGGCCGGCGGCGCACCGGCAGGAGCCGGCGCCGGGCCCGGGGCGGCGGACCGGGACCCCTGGCAAGGGTCCGGGGTCCGCCGTTACCTGGTCGGCTTCTTGCCCGTGATGCCGAGGTGGACGAGCAGCGCCAGGTTCGGCTTGAGCTCGGCCTGCTTGACACCCCAGGTCTGGAAGCCCTTCTGGTGCGAGGCGACCGCGGCCAGCATCGCGACCAGCGAACCGGCGATCGCGGCCGGGCTCACGTCCTTGTCGACCTTGCCCTTGGCCTGGAGCTCCTTCATCGACTCCGTGAGGGAGTTGGTGACGGAGTTGAGGATCTTCATGCGGATCTTGTAGAACCGCTTGTCGCCCTCGGCCGCGCCGAGGTCGACGACCCGCAGGATCGCGTCGTTGCGCCGCCAGAACTCCAGGAAGCCTTCGACGAGTTCCTCGGCCGCGGCCCAGCCGGCCTTGCCGACCCAGCTCCGGCCCTCGACGAGCGCCGTCAACTGCGCGCCCTCCGTTGCCATGTGCTCGGCGATCTCCAGGACGGCGCCCTCGACGTCCGGGAAGTACTGGTAGAAGGTCGCGGGGGAGGTACCGGCCTTGCGGGCGACGTCGATCACTTTGACGTCGCGGTACGGCGAGGAGCTGAGCATCTCGCTGAGGCAGTCGAGCAGCTTCTGCCGCGTCGCCTGGCCGCGCCGGCCGGCGACACGCCCGTCGACGGTGCGTACTTGTCCTGTCATGCCGTCAGCTTACCGAGGGGTGATCGGCGCGCTATTCGGCCGCCTGCAAATGGGGTTACGAGGTCGCCGGCCTGGTCGGAAGCGGCTCCCGGACGGCCCCCCGGACGCTCCCTCGGACGATCAGCGGAGGCCCCCCGGACGATCCGCGGAGACCCCCCGGACGATCAGCGGAGGCCCCCCGGACGATCCGCGGAGGCCCCCCGGGACGGCCCCCGGGGGCCTCCCGGCCGGCGCGGGGCCCGCGCGCATCCCGGGCCCGACCCACCCGTATCGTGGCGTATCCCCCGAATAGTCTTATCAACAGGCTGTGGACAAGTTTTCGGACACATCATGGCTGGGAGGTACGGGAGGGCGCATACGCCGCACAACGGAAGGAACCGGGCTCATGGCCGCATTCGCGGAAGGCTCACCCTGCTGGGTCGACGCCTCGCTTCCGGACGTCGAGGCGGGCAAGCGCTTCTACGGTGAGCTCTTCGGGTGGACCTTCGGGGACAGCGCGGGCGCCGCGTACGGCCACTACACGCAGGCCTACGGCCGCGGCCGCAACGTCGCCGCCCTCGCCCCCAAGCCCGACGGCCGCATGCCCACCGTCTGGGGCGTCTACCTGTACACCTCCGACGCCTACGCGTGCGCCGCCCGCATCCGCGCCGCCGGCGGCCAGATGGTGATGGACCCCCAGCCCGTGGGCCCGTACGGCACCGCCGCCCTGGCCGCCGACCCCGGCGGGGCCGTCTTCGGCCTCTGGCAGCCCGGCACGCACCACGGCTTCGACGCCCAGCAGGAGCCGTACACGTACTGCTGGTCGGAGGTCTACACCCGGGCGCGCGACGCGGTCGACGTCTTCTACGCCAAGGTCTTCGGCTACGTCCACGAGGACCAGGACGACCCCGAGACCGGCATCGAGTACCGCGTCTGGTCCCCGCCGGGCAGCGCGCCCGGCTCCGACAGCGCCGTCCTCGGCCGCAGCCTGATCACCGACGCCTTCCCGGAGATCATGCCCGCGCACTTCCTCGTGTACTTCGCCGTCCCCGACTGCGACCAGACCGTCGCCACCGTGCAGCGCCTCGGCGGCCGCGTCACCGCCGATCCGTTCGACACGCCGTACGGGCGGATCGCGGTCGTCGCCGACAATCAGGGGGCCGTCTTCGGCGTGCTCTCGGAGTCCCGTACGAAAGCCGCTCCCGAAAGCCACGCCTGAGCCGGGGCCGGACCGGGCGCGGGCCTGACAGAATCGGGTTTGCGCGACTCCTGGCGCTGCCCGGAGTGAGACGCTGCACGGGTGCGGTGAGAGGCTGCACGGGTGGGACCTGCACGGGAGACCGGCGCGGAGGCGACCGCCGTGCCGGTGCGCGCGCTGGTGGAAACGGGCCCGGTGCGGGCCCGTACGGGGAGGTGTGGAGGCGAGTGGTGGAGCAGCTGACGCAGCACGACCCGAGACGGATCGGCCCCTTCGAGGTGCTGGGACGGCTCGGCGCCGGCGGCATGGGGCTGGTCTATCTCGCGCGGTCGGCGTCCGGACGCCGGGTGGCGATCAAGACGGTGCGGACCGAGCTCGCCGAGGACCAGCTGTTCCGGGTGCGCTTCACCCGGGAGGTGGAGGCGGCGCGCGCGGTCTCCGGGTTCTACACCGCGGCCGTCGTCGACGCCGACCCGCGGGCGGCCGTGCCCTGGCTGGCCACCGCGTACGTCCCGGCGCCCTCCCTGGAGGAGATCGTCAACGAGTGCGGGCCCATGCCCGCCCAGGCCGTACGGTGGCTCGCGGCCGGCATCGCCGAGGCCCTGCAGTCCATCCACGGCGCCGGACTCGTCCACCGCGACCTGAAGCCCTCCAACGTGCTCGTCGTCGAGGACGGCCCGCGCGTGATCGACTTCGGCATCGCCAGCGGCGTCTCCAACACCCGCCTGACCATGACGAACGTCGCCGTCGGCACCCCCGCCTACATGTCGCCCGAGCAGGCCAAGGACTCCCGCAGCGTCAAGGGCGCCAGCGACGTCTTCTCGCTCGGCTCGACGCTGGTCTTCGCCGCCACCGGACACCCGCCGTACCACGGGGCGAACCCGGTGGAGACGGTGTTCATGCTGCTGCGCGAGGGCCCCAACCTCGACGGGCTCCCCGACGAGCTGCGGCCGCTCATCGAATCCTGCATGCAGATGGACGCCACCCGGCGCCCCACCCCCGCCGACCTCCAGGCGCAGCTCGCCCCGCACCTGTTCGAGGGCGACGACGAGAGCGGGACCGCCTCCGCGTGGCTCCCCGGGCGGGCCGTCGCCATGATCGAGGCCCGCCGGGCCGGTCAGCGTACGGCGGCGCCCGCGCCGGTCCGCGCCAACCCCGGCCCCGGCGGCCCCGGCGCGGGCCACGGCCCCGCCTCCGGGCCCGCCACCCACCGCCGCCAGCGCGGCGTCGACCCCTGGACGGACCCGCGCACCGGCCAGGCCGCCCCGCCGCGCCCGCACCACCCGCCGCAGCCGAGCCCCGTGCCCTCCGGGGAACCGGTCCGGCTCGGCGGCTCCCCGGTGCCCATCGGGCCCGGGCCGCGCGCCACCGCCGCCGCGTCCTCCGCGATGGTGGCCGACGCCGCGACCGGCTGGATCCGGCCGCCCGGCGGCGGCCCGCAGTCGGCGCTGGAAGCCGTACCGTCCGGATCCGGGGCGGCCGTCGTCCCGAGCCCCGGCCCGTCCCCGGACAGCGGCCGCTGGCGCCCGTGGCGCTTCCGCATGTCCAACGAGGTCTGGGGCACCCCGACCGTCGCGGGCGACCTGCTCTACGTCACCTCCTTCGAGGTGCACGCCCTGGACGTCGGCAGCGGCCGCCGCCAGTTCAAGACCCGGGACGTCGCCTGGTCCATGGCCGTCGCCGACGGCCGCATCCACGCCTCCGACGGCCCCTCCCTCTTCGCGCTCGACGCCACCGACGGCTCCGAGCGGTGGCGGCTGTCCACCGACGCCTGGGTGTACGCGCTGCGGGCCGACCGGGGCACCGTCATCACCGCCACGCGCGGCGGCGGGGTCCAGGGCTGGGAGGCCTCGAACGGCCAGAAGCTGTGGGAGCTCAGCGGCGCCCAGTCGGACTTCGAGACCCCCGAGGCGGCCCCCGTGCTGCACGAGGGCACCGTGTACGTGTGGCAGGACGCCCGGCTGCGCGCCCTGGACGCCCGCAGCGGCCTGGAGGCCTGGTCCTACCCGATCGGGGACGCCGCCTCCTGCGGCAACGTCCCCGTCCGCGTCACCCCGGCCCCGGACGGCAACGTCTACGTCGCCGCCGGCACCCGGGTGCTGTCCGTCGACCGGGCCTCCGGCCGGGTCCGCTGGCACTTCGAGGCCCCGGCGGTGTTCCTGGCCGCCCCGGCCTTCGCGCCAGGCGCGGCCGTGACCGGCGGCGGGGTCTACCTCGCCGACTACCTGGGCACCGTCTACGCCCTGGACGCCGTCACCGGCAAGGACCGCTGGCGGATCGCCACCGAGCCCCGCTCCTCGGCGGACCCGGTGCTGGTCGTGGGCGGCAACGTCCACCTCGGCGCGGGCAGCGCCCTGTACACGCTCGACGCGGTCACCGGCACCCCGAAGTGGCGTTTCGCGGCGGGCGGTGAGATCACCGGCCTGCCGGCGGTCGCGGACGGCCGGGTGCACTTCGGTTCGGCGGACCACTGCCTGTACACCCTGGACGCGGCGGGCGGCCAGCTCCGCTGGAAGCTGGCCACGGGCGGCGAGATCACCGGTGCGCCGGTGGCGGAGGCGGGGGTGGTGTACGCGTGCAGCAAGGACCGCTGCGTGTACGCCCTGGACGCGGCCAAGGGCACGGGCACCCGTACGGGTACGTGACGCAGCCCGGGCCCCGCTGAGTCGCGTATCGCACCGGGAGTGACAGGATGGACCCCATGAGCAACGTTTACTTCGACATCAACATCAACGGCGAGGCCGCGGGCCGCATCGTCTTCAACCTCTTCGACGAGGTCGTCCCGAAGACGACGAAGAACTTCCGCGAGCTGGCCACCGGCGTGCACGGCTTCGGTTACGCCGGTTCGCCGTTCCACCGCGTCATCCCCGAGTTCATGCTCCAGGGCGGTGACTTCACCAACCAGAACGGCACCGGCGGCAAGAGCATCTACGGCGAGAAGTTCGCCGACGAGAACTTCGACCTGAAGCACGACCGCCCGTTCCTGCTGTCGATGGCGAACGCCGGCCGCAACACCAACGGCTCGCAGTTCTTCATCACCACCGTCGTCACCCCGTGGCTCGACGGCAAGCACGTCGTCTTCGGCGAGGTCGTCGAGGGCTCGGAGCTGGTCCAGAAGATCGAGTCCCTGGGCTCCCAGTCCGGCGCCACCCGCGCCAAGATCGAGATCGCGGCCTCGGGCGTCGTCGACAAGGCCTGACCCACCCCGCCTTCCCGGCCGGACGGCCCCGCCCCCACTCGGGGGACCGGGGCCGCCGTCATGTCCGGGCTCAGGCGTGGTCGCGCGGCGGCGGGGCCGGGGGCCAGAGTTCGTCGGCCGGTGTCGGCCGGTAGGGCTCCGGGGCGGTCGCCGGGGGCAGGTCGCGGCGGCGCTCGCGGGCGGGGCGGCCGCTCATCACGACCGCCGCCAGGATGAGCAGGGCGCCGGCCCCGAAGGCACTGGCGACCCCCTCACCGAGCCCCCCGCCGTCACCGCCGACCGACAGACTGCCCACGGCCTGGCCCTGGCGGACCGCCCACAGCACCGAGAAGCCGAGGACGACGACCCCCGCGAGGGCCATCAGCAGCCGCGAGCGCCGCAGGACCGCGACCAGGGTGAGGAGCGCGGCGAAGAGGAACGGCAGCAGGAGCGAGGCGAGCAGGGCGGCCCCGGCGCCGGTGATGCCGGCGGGGGAGAACAGCTCCTCCAGGCGGTAGTCGCGCCCGTGACGGCCGTCGTACCAGGCACGGAAGGGGCTCCAGACGGCGGCCGTCGCTCCGATGAGACCCATCAGCGAGCCGAGTACGTTGCGGATCATGCCCGGCCCTTCGCGGTGGGGGTCTTGACCCCGACGCTACGCCCGGGCACCTGCCCCCGCACGCCGGACGCGGCGGACGGTCACCGGGCCGCGGCCGCGATCTTCGTCTTCAGCGCCGAGAGGAGGTCGCGGACCAGGCCGACGGAGGCCTCGTCCGTCAGGTTCCCGTTCTCGTCGAACCGCTCGTACGACCGGAACAGGTGCACCTCCGGCTTCACCACCACGTCGCTGTCCGTCCACACGAACACCTGGCGCAGCGCCAGCTGTGCGCGCACCGTGCCGAAGTTCGTGGGCGCCGCGCCCAGGATCGCCACCGGCTTGCGCAGCAGCGGCAGCCCCTCCTCGCGGGTCCAGTCGGTGCTGACCCAGTCGAGGGCGTTCTTCAGGGTGCCGGGGACGGAGTAGTTGAACTCGGGGGTGGCGATGAGGAGCCCGTCGGCCTCCGTGATCCGCCGGCGCAGGTCGGCCACGGCCGCCGGGCGGTGCTGCGGGGTGTCGAGGTCCTGGTCGTACGGCGGGAGCTCGCGCAGTCCCTCGTAGATCTCGATGTCCAGGCCCCCGGGCTGGTGCTTGCGGGCGGCCCGCAGCAGGGCGGTGTTGTGGGAGTCGGCGCGCAGGCTGCCGGAGATGGCGAGGATCTTGAACTCGGACATGGTCTTCCCCCTGTGTGTGACACCCGCCGGGCGGCCCGGTGTCGGCTCGATGGGATGAGACTAAACCGTGTAGTTCAGCTCCGCAACTACACCGTTCGGTTCAGTTCCTGGGTAGGGTGGGCGCATGAGCATCGCCGCCGACGACCGTGACGCCCATGGAATCCCCGTGCTCCCGGCCGTCGCCGGCCACTCCCGGCCCAAGCGGCACGCCATCACCGCCGCCGCGCTCGGCGCGTTCCTCGCCGACGGCTACCGGGCCGCCTCCGTGGACTCCATCGCCGCCCGCGCCGGCGTCTCCAAGCCCACCGTCTACAAGCACTTCGGCAGCAAGGAGCGGCTCTTCCTCGCCGTCGTCGGCTCCGTCCTGAACACCGCCCACGCCGGCCTCGCCCCCTGCGCCGACACCCTCGCCACCGCCCCCGACCCCCGCGCCGCCCTGATCCGGGTGCAGGCCGACTGGGCACGGCTCCAGCTCCACGGCCGGGTGGCGTCCCTGCGCCGCCTCGTCATCGGTGAGGCCGAACGCTTCCCGCAGCTCGGCCGCCTCTGGTACCTGCGCAGCCACGCCGCCATGAACGCCCCGCTCGCACAGGCCCTACGCGCGCTCACCGCGCGCGGGGTCCTCGACGTACCGGACGCGGACACCGAGCTCGCCGTCCGGCAGCTGATCGCGGTCACCGTCTCCCTGCCGCAGCTGGTGGGCACGTTCGACGCGGCATACCGGCCCACGGACGCGGAACTGCTCACCCAGGCCGCCGCCGGAGTCGATCTGTTCCTGGCCAGATACAGGGCGCGCGCCGCCTGGTAGCGTGGCGCGCCGTTGCCCAGGGGGAGGAGTCAGGCCATGGTGGCTGGACGTCGTATCAGGTTCACGGCCGTGCTCGTGGGCGTGGTGCTCGCGCTCACCGGCTTCTCCTCGCACGGGGGATCCAGCAGCAGCGGCAGCAGCGGCAGCAGCAGCAGCGGGAAGAGCAAGAGCAGCGGAGGCGGCTGCTCCAGCTCCAAGAGCAGCAAGAAGAAGACCCACACCACCACCAACGGGTCCGGGAACACCGCCTCGGCCACCCCCAGCCCGACCCGCAGCGCCGCCCCCGGGACGGCCGAGCTCGTCAGCTGCGCGGAGACCGGCCGCCCCAGGGCGATCGTCAAGGTCACCTCCCAGGTCAACGAGACCCGCACCTTCTCGGTCGCCGTGAACTTCCAGGGCCCGGTGGACAGCATCGAGCGCGGCTCCGCCCAGGTCGAACTCAAGGCGCGCGAGTCGCGGACCGTCGAGGTGCCGCTGCTGGACGCCTCGAAGGCCGGCGCGGTGCGCGAATGCCTCGTCGAGGGGGTCTCCCTCGCCGCCAAGGGCGTCAAGCCCTAGCAGGGGCTCTCGCGCACAAGCCCTGGCAGGGGACTTCAGCGCACAAGCCCTGGCAGGGGGGGCTTCAGCGCACCCGCGGCTGCGGTGCCGAGCGCCTCCCGCCGAACAGGGCCGCCTGCCGCTCCGGTGCCAGGTTGCCCAGCGTGACCAGGGCCGGAGCCTGGTCCAGGGCCTGCTGGAGCGCGGCCCGCTTCGCCGACCACAGCGCCCGCACGGTGCCCTGTACGCCCTCCGTCGGAAAGCCCGCCAGGGTCTCGGCCGAGCGCACCGCGGCCTCCAGCAGCTCCTGTGGCGGGGCCAGCTCCGAGACCAGGCCGATCTCGTACGCCCGCTGCGCGGAGAGCCGTTCCGCCGTGCCCATCAGGGACATCCGGGCGGCCTCCCCGAACGGCATGCGCTGCGCCATGTACACGGCCTCGTAGGCGCTGACCATCCCGTACGTCGTATGCGGGTCGAAGTACGTCGCCGCCGTCGAGGAGACGATGAACTCCGACTCGCCCAGCAGGTAGAAGGCCCCGCCGCAGGCCATGCCGTTGACGGCCGCGATCACCGGCTTCCACAGGTCGGCCGCCTTCGGGCCGATGGCGACCAGCGGATCGTCGACCGAGTACGGGGACCGCGGCTGCGGCACCTCCACCGACCGGTCGATGCCGGTGCAGAAGGCCGCGGTGCCCGCCCCGGTCAGCACCACCGCCCGGACGTCCTCCTCGTAGCGGAACTCCCGCCAGACGGCTGCCAGTTCGGCCGCCGTCGCCAGGTCGATGGCGTTGTGCTTGCGCTCCCGGTCCAGGGTGACGACCGCGACCCCGGTCGCCTTGTCCCGCTCCACCCGGACCGTCATGACCTCTCCAGGATCCAGCGCGGCACGGCCACCCCGCCCGTCCGGGTGAACGCCACCTGCACGCGCGCCCCGATGCGCAGCCGGGCCGGGTCCACCGAGTCCAGCGGGGCGTCGGCCGAGGTGACGAGGTTCCCGGCCAGCCGGATCTGCGGTGCGTCCGCCAGCTCCACGAGGATCACGTTGTACGGGGCCTGTGCGGCGTACGCGGGCAGCAGCGGCGGGTGCGGCCGTACGTACGACCAGATCCGGCCCCGCCCGCTCATCAGCCGCCACTCCGAGGCGAAGGACTGGCAGTGCGGGCAGCAGGGGCGGGGCGGGAAGCGGAGTCTTCCGCAGTCGGAGCAGGCCTGGATGCGGAGTTCGCCCCGGTCGGCGTACTCCCAGAAGGGGGCGCCGTCCTCGTCCGGGACGGGGAGGAGGAGCGCTTCGGTACCCGCGTCGGGCGCGGGGGCGGGCGCGGAGGCGGGCGCGGCGGATCCGGCGGATCCGGCGGGCTGGGCGGGCTCGGTGGTCTCCGCGGACTCGGTGGGCGCGGCAGCGGTCATGGGATCAGCTCCTCAGCAGGATCGCGGACGTCGGGACTCCCTCGCCCGCCGTCACCAGGCAGGTCGCGGCGTCCGGCACCTGGGCGGTGGAGATGCCGCGCAGCTGCTTGACGCCCTCGTTGATCAGGTTGAAGCCGTGCACGTACGCCTCGCTCAGCCCGCCGCCCCCGGTGTTGATCGGGAGCCGGCCGCCCATCTCCAGCGCACCGCCCTCGGTGAAGGCGGCGCCTTCGCCGCGCCCGCAGAAGCCGTAGCCCTCCAGGGACAGCGGGATCAGCGGGGTGAAGGCGTCGTAGATCTGGGCGACGTGTACGTCCTGGGGTCCGAAGTCGGCCTGCTTCCACAGGTGCCGGGCGGCGGTCCAGGCCGGTCCGGACAGCGGGTCGTCGTTCCAGTAGTTGACCATCCCGTGGTGCTGGGCGGGCAGGCCCTGGGCGACGGAGTGCACGTAGACGGGCCGCTGGCGGCAGTCCCGGGCCCGCTCGGCGGAGACGATCACGCAGGCGAGCGCGCCGTCCGTCTCCAGGCAGTTGTCGAAGAGGCAGAGCGGATCGCTGATCATCCGGGAGCTCATGTACATCTCGCGGGTCAGCGGCCGTTCGTACATCATCGCCGCCGGGTTCTCGTTGGCCCGGTTGCGGCAGGCCATCGCCACGTTGAAGAGGTGGTCGCGGGTGGCCCCGTACTCGTGCATGTAGCGGCGGGCCAGCATGGCTATCTCGTCGGCCGGGCGCAGCAGCCCGAAGGGGCGGGTCCACTGGCCGGGCGTGGGCAGCTGCACGGCCGTGTTCTTCCACGGGCGCGGCCCGGAGCCGCGTTTGCGCGAGCGCCAGGCGACCCCGACGGTGGCCTGCCCGGTGGCGACGGCGGCGGCGAGGTGGCCGACGGTGGCGCAGGAGCCGCCGCCGCCGTAGCCGACCTTGGAGAAGAAGGTGACGTCGCCGGCGCCGATGGCCTTGGCGACCTCGACCTCGTCGGTCTCCTCCATCGTGTAGGAGGCGAAGGCGTCCACCTCGGATGGTTCGATCCCGGCGTCGGCGAGCGCCGCCAGGATGGCGCGGCAGGCCAGTTCCTTCTCGGACGCGGGGAGTTGTTTGGCAAAGCGGGTCTGGCCGATGCCGACTATTGCCGTAGCGTCCTTGAGCGTTGCCGCCATCGCCACCTCCGGGGCTGCACCAGTACTGACAGCCGCGAAGGCTACAGCTAATCTGACGGATAGTCAGCTACTGGGCATCGGGAGGGCGCACGATGGGCGAGGACCGGCGCGAGGGCGGCAGCGGGCGCGGCAGCGCGGACGGCCGCCGGTACGGGAGTACGGGCGGCAGCGGGGACGGCGGCGCGCAGGACGGCCGGTACGGGAGCGCCGGCGCGGGGACCCGTACGGCCACCGGCGCGGATCGGGGCGCGGACGCGGCCGCCGACCCCCGCGGCGACCTGCGCTGGGGCAGCATCCCCGGCCTCGTGCGCGCCGCCGCCGCCCGCTACGCCGGCCACGAGGCCGTTGTCGACGGCCGCGTCCGCATCAGCTACGCCCAGCTCGGCGAACGCGTCGAGCGCGCCGCGGCCGCCTGCATCGCCTCCGGCGTCGAACCGGGAGACCGGGTCGCCGTCTGGGCGCCCAACACCCTCGAATGGATCGTCTCCGCACTGGGAGCCGTCTCGGCGGGCGCCGTGCTCGTCCCCCTCAACACCCGTTTCAAGGGCACGGAAGCGGCGTACGTCCTCCAGCGCAGCCGCGCCCGGCTCCTCTTCGTCACCGGCACCTTCCTCGGCACCTCCTACGTGGCCTCCCTGCGCCGCGCCGCCGCCGAAGGCCCCGGCGGCGGTCCGCTGCCCGGCCTGCCGCACCTGGAGCAGATCGTCGTACTCGCCGAGGACGCCCCCGAGTCCTTCCGCACCTGGAAGGACTTCCTGGCCGGCGGGGACCACGTCCCCGCCGCCGTCGTCCGCGAGCGCGCCGAGTCCGTCGCCCCGGACGCCCCCTCGGACATCATCTTCACCTCCGGCACCACCGGCAGCCCCAAGGGCGCCGTCATCACCCACGCCCAGACGCTGCGCTGCTACGACGTGTGGAGCGAGCTCGCCGGACTGCGCGAGGGCGACCGCTACCTGATCGTGAACCCCTTCTTCCACACCTTCGGCTACAAGGCCGGGATCATCGCCTGCCTGATGCGCGGCGCCACGATGGTCCCCCAGCCCGTCTTCAACGTGGACACCGTCCTCGCCAACATCGCCGCCGAGCGGATCTCCGTACTCCCCGGACCGCCCACCCTGCACCAGTCGCTCCTCGACCACCCCCAGCGCGCCCACCACGACCTGTCCGCCCTGCGCCTGGTCGTCACCGGCGCCGCCGTCGTCCCGCTCCGGCTCGTCGAGCGGCTCCGCGGCGAGCTGCGCATCGCCACCGTCCTCACCGCGTACGGGCTCTCCGAGGCCAGCGGCATCGTCACCATGTGCCGCCGGGGCGACCCGGCCGCGATCATCGCGGAAACCTCCGGCCGGGCCATCCCCGGCACCGAACTGCGCATCGCCGGCCCCGAAGGCCGCCCCGAACCGGCCGGCCGGGCCGGCGAGGTGTGGGTCCGCGGCCACCACGTGATGCGGGGCTACTTCGAGGACCCGCAGGAGACGGCCCGCGCCGTCACCCCCGACGGCTGGCTGCGCACCGGCGACGTCGGGGTCCTCGACGCCGCCGGGAACCTGCGCATCACCGACCGGATCAAGGACATGTTCATCGTCGGCGGCTTCAACGCCTACCCGGCCGAGATCGAGCAACTCCTCGGCCTGCACCCGGACGTGGCCGACGTGGCGGTGGTCGGCATCCCGGACCCGCGCCTCGGCGAGGTCGGCAAGGCGTACGCCGTCCGGCGCCCCGGCTCCACCCTCACCGCCGACGACCTGATCGCCTGGTCCCGGCGGGAGATGGCCAACTACAAGGTGCCGAGGGAGGTGGAGTTCGTCACCGGCCTGCCGCGCAACGCGAGCGGCAAGGTGCTCAAGACGGAACTCCGCGCCCGCCGGGCCGAGGCCGGCGGGGCGACTCCCTAGCCGGGCCGCCGGGCCAGCGCCAGCCGCCAGCGCGGGCTGCCGTCGGGGCGGTACCCGAAGTGCTCCAGCGGGGCCGTCTCCACCGTGAAGCCCGCCGCGCGCAGGTCCGCGCTGACCGGCCCCCACGGGAAGGTGCGGTAGTACATGACGAAGGGCGGCCGCCACACCGCGTTGCGCACCCGCATCACCGCGTCGAAGCCGGCCGTCGCCCACCAGAGCGGGGAGCTCAGCGGCAGCGGGGCGCCGATCGGGAAGGCGAAGACCCCGCCGGGGTGCAGCGCGCGGTGCACCCCGGCGAAGAGGGCGGGCCGCTCGGCCGGGAGGAAGTGGCCGAAGGCCCCGAAGCTCACCGCCAGGTCGTACGCGTCCCCGAGCTCGGGCGGGAGCGCCAGCACGTCGGCCCGTACGAGGTCGGCCCCGTCGGGAAGGTCCCGCGCGGCCTGCTCCAGCATGCCCGCGCTCAGGTCGACCCCGGTCACCCGCTCCCGGCACAGCCGCCGCAGCATCGGCAGGCCCGCGCCGGTGCCGCAGCAGACGTCCAGCCCGGAGCCGAAGGAGCCCTCCCGCTGCGCGAGGGTCTCCTCGACGGCGTCGAGGATCCGGTCCGGGGTGCGGAAGGGTGTCCGGTCGAACTTGGGCGCGAGCAGGTCGTAGCCCTGCTCGACGGAGGAGAGGGCCTGTACGGCCAGTTCGCGGAGGCTCGGCCCCTGGGAGGTGAACACGTCCTCAGCCTAGACGCGTTCGCGCACTCCGCGAGGGACGGACGTCGGCGCGGGGAGCCCTCACGGGGTGCGTGGCTTGTCCTTCTGCCAGGCGCTGACGCCGAGCCTGCCCGTGGTCCCGAGGTCGAGCTCCGGTGTCACGGTCACCGCCGCGGCCCCGGGCTTCGCCGTCACCCTGGCGTACGGGGCGTTCACGGCGTCGCCCGAGCCGGTGGTGTTGCGCCACGCCAGGGACGCGGAGGCGGACTCGCCCGGCTTCAGCGTGAAGGGCGCGGGCGGTGCGTCCGGGCCGATCCCCGTGGCGATCTCGCCGGTGCCGCGGAGGACATCGACGCCGGTCACGGGCTTGCGCCCCTTGTCGAGCAGCTGGAGGCCGGGGTAGCCGCCGAGCTGGTAGGCGGCGGTGCCGCAGTTGGTCAGGTGGAGCCCGACGACGCGCAGCCCCATGGCGGCGTCGCCGTCGTCGGCGGTGACCCGGATCCCGGAGGCCGGGCAGGCGCCGGCCGGGTCGGGCGCCTCGGCAGCGGGAACGGCCCGCACCTGGGAGATCCGCACGCGCGAGCGGCCGGACGCGCCGGGCGAGGACTGCGGGTCGTCGACGGCTCGCGTGACGCTCCGGCCGGGCTCCACGGACGCCACGGTCTGCCGGATGTTGTCCCTGACCTGGCCGGAGCCGTTCAGGAAGTCGAAGGTGATGGTGTAGGTGAGGGCTTCGGTACCGGTGTTGGTGACCCGGTAGGCGGTGGCCGCAGCCGGCGAGGGACCGCACTCCGGGCCGAGGAGGGCCACGTCCTCGTGATCCGCGGACGGGGAGGGGGCGCAGCTCGGCGGCACGGAGCCTGCGGCCGCGCCGGAGGAGGCGTTCACCGTTCCGCAGCCGGCGAGGAGCGCGGCGGCGGCGAGGGTGGCGAGGGCGGTGGCGGGGGTGGCGGGGCGCATCCGCTCAGGACACCATGCGCAGATCAGCCGGGGTGTGACGGAAGCCATGCCTCCGGTCACAGGGGTGTCACAACGACATGCGGCGGCCGCGGTGGTCCCCCTCCAGGCCACCGCGGCCGCCGATCCCCCGTACGTTTCCCCCGTACGTTCTCCCCCGTGGGGCCCCGCTCTTCCCCCGTGCATTCCCCCGTGGGGCCCCGTACGTTTCCCCCGTAGAGCCCCTGTGCTTCCCCCGTGGGCCCCCGTACTTCCCCCGTGGGGGACGTTCCCCCGTGCATTCCCCCCCCGTAGGGCCCCCGTGCATTCCCCCGTGGGCCCCGTACGTCCCCCGTACGTCCCCCGTACGTGCTGGGCTCGCCTCCGCTACGGACGCGTGCCGGACGCGTGGTTGTCCAGCGTCACGATCTCCTCGTCCACGGCTTTGTCTTCCTGCCCGGGCAGCGGCGTACCGCCCGAGGCATGGTTGTCCAGCGGTTTGATCTCGATGCCCGAGGCGTGGTTGTCGAGCGGCTTGATGTCGCCCTCGTTCGGCAGGGCGTTTTCGTTCGTCGTCATCGGATCTCCTGATGGATGAGTCGGGCCCGTTCGGCGATTCCCCCGCGGACCGCCGAACGGGTAGTCCTCCAGTCGACCCGCGAGCCCCCCGACGCGTCGAGTCGATGTACCGATGATGGCGCGCGGCGATAAACGAACGATGAACGTGCCGTTCATCCGTTGAAATGCGCTGGTCAGGCCGCGACCTGCGAGGCCAACAGGGCGCGTACTTCGGCCAGTTCGGCGGAGCCCAGTTGCGCGAAGACCGCCTCCGCGTCCCGCCAGCAGACCCGCGCCCGGTCCGTCTGCCCCAGCCGCACCAACGCCTTGCCCAGCACCGTCAGCACCGTGGCCCGGCGCCACTCACCGCCGATGCCGCGCAGCGCGATGGCCTGCTCGGCGTGCGAGGCGGCCAGCGTGGGCCGCCGGGCCGCCAGGTGGGCCTCCGCGAGCCGGAAGTGCGTCACGCCCTCCCACAGCGGCTGCCGGTTGTCGTGGAACAGCGTCAGCGCCTCCGCGAGCTGCGCCAGCGCCTCGCCCAGCCGGCCGGCCTGGGTCAGCGCGATGCCCAGCGCGTAGCGGCCGTTGGCCAGGCGCAGGGTCAGGCCCATCCGGTCGTAGATGTCGATGCCCTGCTGCGCCAGGTCTATGGCGCTGCTCAGCCGGCCCAGCATCACGTGGATGCGGGAGAGGTTGCACAGGGCGCTCGCCTCGCCGACGAGGTTCCCGTCGGCGCGGAAGTTCTCGATGGCCTCCAGCAGGAACCGCTCGCCGTCCGCGTGCCGGCCCTCGTACAGGGCGATGATCCCGCGGTCGTTGGGCGCCCAGCAGTTCGGCAGCGGGTCGTCGGCCTCCCGGGCCAGCACCATGGCGCGGCTGGCCTCGGCGTCGGCCTCGGCGAACCGGCCCGCGACCAGGTGGACGATGGTGAGGGTGATCCGCGCCCGGCCCTCGGCGTGCGGGTCCCCGGCGGCGTGCGCGGCCTCGCACAGGGCGACGGAGGCGGACTCGTACTGCTTGGAGTTGGCCCCCGACTCGGTGAGGTCCTTGGCCGCCCACAGCAGGTCCACCGCCCGGCGCAGCACGTCGTCCCGCCCCGTGGACCGTACGGCGGCCTGCCGCACGCACGCCAGCAGCGGGTCCGCCTCCGCGAACAGCCAGTCCAGGGCGGCGCGCGGTTCGGCGAAGACGAGGCCGGGGTGGTGGGCGGCGGACAGGTGCGCGGGCAGCCGGTCACCGGGGCGCTCCAGGGCGTACACGCCGGCGGCGGTGGCCAGGTAGAAGTCCAGCAGCCGGTCGAGGGCGGCTTCGCGGCCGCTCGGGGGCTGCTCGTCGCGTTCGGCGCAGGCACGCGCGTAGAGCCGTACGAGGTCGTGGAAGCGGTAGCGGCCGGGCGCGGCGGATTCCAGCAGGGAGCAGTCGACTAAAGCCTCCAGGAGGTCCTCGGTGTCGTGCTCGGGCAGGTCGAGTACGGCGGCCGCCGCGGCCAGCGAGATGTCGGGCCCGTCGGGGAGCCCGAGGAGCCGGAACGCCCGCTGCTGGGCGGGCTCCAGCTGGCCGTAGCCCAGCTCGAAGGTGGCCTTGACGGCGAGGTCCCCGGCCTGGAGCTCGTCCAGGCGGCGGCGCTCGTCGGCGAGCTTGGCGGCGAGTACGGACACGGTCCAGGTGCGCCGGGCGGCGAGCCGGGACGCGGCGATGCGGATGGCGAGCGGCAGGAACCCGCAGGCGCCGACGACGTCGAGGGCGGCCTGGCGTTCGGCGCCGACCCGTTCCGCTCCGACGATCCGGGTGAACAGCTGCAGGGCCTCCTCGGGGCTCATCACGTCGAGGTCGACGAGATGGGCCCCGGCGAGGCCCGACATGCGGACCCGGCTGGTGACGAGGGCGGCGCAGCCCGCGGTGCCCGGCAGCAGCGGGCGCACCTGGGCCGCGTCGCGGGCGTTGTCGAGCAGGACCAGGACGCGGCGGCCGTCGAGCGTGGACCGGTACAGCGCGGCCCGCTCGGCGGGGGAGTCGGGGATGGCGGTGTCGGGGGTGCCCAGCGCCCGCAGGAAGGAGCCGAGGACGGCGACGGGCTCGGCCGGGCGGGGCTCGGTGCCCTGGAGGTCGACGTACAGCTGGCCGTCGGGGAAGTGCGGGCGGGCGGCGTGCGCCACGTGCACGGCGAGGGTGGTCTTGCCGACGCCGCCGATCCCGGCGAGCGCGGAGACGGCCATGACCTGGCCCTCGGCGCCGGCGAGGATCTCCCCGAGCTCGGTGACGAAGGGCGCGCGGCCGGTGAAGTCCGGGACGGTGGCAGGCAATTGGGCGGGCCTCACGTGAACGGGAGCGGCGGCCGGCGCCGGGTCCTCGGCGAGGGCCAGCTCGGCGTCCGCGCACAGGATCCGGTGCTGGAGCGCGGCGAGTTCGGGGCGCGGGTCGACGCCTAGTTCGTCCGCGAGGAGCCGGCGGGTGTCGGCGTACACGGCGAGTGCCTCGGCCTGGCGGCCGCTGCGGTAGAGGGCGAGCATCAGCAGCTCGCGCAGTCGCTCCCGCAGGGGGTGGGCGGCGGTGAGCGCGGTCAGCTCGGAGACGGCTTCGGCGTGGTGGCCGACCTCCAGGTCGAGGTCGAGGCGGGTCTCCAGCAGCTGGAGGCGCCATTCGGCGAGCCGGGTGCGCTCGGTGTCGGCGTGCGGGCCGGGGACCCCCGCGAGGGGTTCGCCGTCCCAGAGGTCCAGGGCGCGG
The DNA here is from genome assembly GCF_055565795.1 of Streptomyces sp. NPDC028314. Classification (NCBI taxonomy): domain Bacteria; kingdom Bacillati; phylum Actinomycetota; class Actinomycetes; order Kitasatosporales; family Streptomycetaceae; genus Streptomyces; species Streptomyces sp. NPDC028314. The sequence goes on along the minus strand of NZ_JBVHTP010000021.1, from coordinate 119,863 downwards.
GCCAGGAGCGTACGGGCGAGGGTGCGGTCCCCGGACGCGCGGGCCTTCTCGGCGTCGGCGGCCAGGGTGCGGGCGATGCCGAGGTCGAGGGCGCCGGTGGGCGTGCGGATGGCGTAGCCGCCGGCGTCGGTGACGAGCAGCCCGGGGTCGAGGACCTTGCGCAGGCGGGAGGCGTACGTACGGATGGTGGCGAGGGCCTGCTGCGGAGGGTCCTCGCCCCAGATCGCGTCGATGAGCTCCGGCGCGGTGGCGGTGCGGCCGTCGCGGAGCAGGAGCGCGGCGAGCAGGGCGCGCTGCTGGGGGCTGCCGGAGGGCAGCGGTTCGGAGCCGCGCCAGGCCCGGACGGTGCCGAGGACGGCGAAGCGGTTGCCGCCGGCGTCGGCCCGGGCCCGGGCGGCGCCGGCCGGGGCGCCGGGGGCGGCCGCGGCCGGGGTGCCGGCTTCGGGCGCGGCTCCGCGGGGGGCTGCGGAGGCGGCTGCGGCGTCGGCTCCGGCGGTGGTGTCCTGGGGGGTGCGTCCGCGGGCGGCGGCTTCGGATGCGGCTCGGGCGCCGGCCTTGGATCCGGCCGTGGATTCGGCCGTGGCATCGGCGGGTTTCGTGGCTGCGGAGGCGGATTCGGGAGGGGCGTCGACCGCGGCCGTGGTGGTCCGGGCTGCCTTGGGGTGGTTCCGCTGGTGCGGGATGGCCGGTACGCCGTCCATCTGTCGTCCCCCCTGCCTTCCGTCGGTGTAAGGGTCAGTCTGCCCTGTCTTGCACGTACCCGTCAGCCCGCAGCGGACTGATCGCTTCCCAACTGCCGCGCAACTAGCTGACGGTTCGTCAGATGCGCGCTACGGTAGTCCGCATGGAGACCTTCCCGAAGATCATCTCGGTGGACGACCACACGGTTGAGCCCCCTCACGTCTGGCGGGACCGGCTCCCGTCCAAGTACCGGGACATCGGCCCACGGGTCGTCCGCGCCCCCTTGAAGGAAATGACCTTCCTCGGCGGCAAGTTCGCCCCCGTCATGGGGCAGAAGGGCGACGACGGCCCGATAGGCGACTGGTGGGTGTACGAAGACCTGCACCGGCCGCTCACCCGCCTCGACACCGCCGTCGGGTACGACCGCGACGAGATCAAACTGGAAGTCATCACCTACGAGCAGATGCGCCCGGGGTCCTTCTCGGTTCCCGACCGCCTAGCGGACATGGACGTCAACCACGTCCAGTCGGCGCTCTGCTTCCCCACCTTCCCGCGGTTCTGCGGCCAGACCTTCACGGAGGCCAAGGACCGCGAGCTGGGGCTGCTCGGCGTACGGGCCTACAACGACTGGATGGTCGAGGAGTGGTGCGGCCCCCAAGCGGCGGGCCGGCTCATCCCGCTCACCCTCGTACCGCTCTGGGACGCCCGGCTGGCCGCCGCCGAGGTCCGCCGCAACGCGGCCCGCGGCGTGCGCGCCGTCGCCTTCTCGGAGATCCCGCCCCACCTCGGGCTGCCGTCCATCCACACCGACGACTGGGACCCCTTCCTCCAGGCGTGCGACGAGACCGGCACGGTCATCGCCATGCACATCGGCTCCTCCTCGCGCATGCCCTCCACCTCGGCGGACGCCCCGCCGGCCGTCGGATCGACCATCACCTTCGCCAACTGCTGCTTCTCGATGGTGGACTGGCTGATGAGCGGCAAGTTCGAGCGCTTCCCCAACCTGAAGATCATGTACGCGGAGGGCCAGATCGGCTGGATCCCCTACATCCTGGAGCGCGCGAACGTGGTGTGGGAGGAGAACCGCGGCTGGGGCGGCGTGGCCGACAAGGTCCACCGGCCGCCGTCGGAGCTCTTCGCCGAGCACGTCTTCGGCTGCTTCTTCGACGACGCCTTCGGGCTGAAGAACCTCGACTCCATCGGCGTCGCCAACGTCCTCTACGAGACGGACTACCCGCACTCCGACTCCACCTGGCCCAAGTCCCGCGAGGTGGGCGAGGCTCAGATGGGGCACCTGGCCCCGGACGTGGTCGACCGCATCGTGCGCGGCAACGCCATCGACCTGCTGGGCCTGACCCCGGAGGGCCTCTGGTTGGGCGCGTAGTGGGTTCGGGTGCCGGGCCGCGGGTCGCGGTCGGGTTGCGCGTCGTGGTCGGGTCGCCGCCGGGTTGAGGGCCGTGGTCGGGTTTCGGGTCGCCGTCGGGTTTCGGGTCGTGGTCGGGTCGCCGCCGGGTTGAGGGCCGTGGGTTGTCGGCGCGCTGTCGACCGCCGGTGCGCTGCTGACCGGCCGCGCTCAGCCGTCCGTGCGCCCCGACGACGCGGTCTGGCCCCGGGCGGATCCCGCCCGGGGCCACACGTCACCGCTCCTCGGCTACGCGGCAGGGACGCCCGCCGCTTCCAGGGCGATCACAGGCCGGACATGGGTCAGCAGGAGCCGCAGGAAGGCCTCCGGGTGCCGGAAGGAGGCGAAGTGGCTCGCGTCCTCGATCAGCGCGAAGTGCTTGACGGGGGCCTGTACGTCGTCGAAGAACGCCCTGGCCCGCGCCGCCGGGGTGATGACGTCGCCCGCGCCCTGGAAGATGAAGAAGGGGAGCTCGAACCGGGTGCCGTCGGCCCAGTCGTCGAAGCCCGCGGTCCCCTCGGTGACCCGCTCCGAGAAGCCCTGCCCCTTGAAGAAGTCCTTGAGGTCGCGCAGCGAGTGCAGCGGGGACAGCCACATCGAGCCGAGGACCACCTTCTTCACGGTGTCCAGGGTCAGCCGGTCGCTCTGGGTGCAGAGCTTGTCGTACGTCGACCGCTGCCCGGAGTCCCATGCGCGCCGGTCGGCGCCCAGTGCCTCGACCCGCGCCAGCTGCCGGGTCCGGCCCGCCGCTCGCAGCCGGTCCAGGACGGCCCGGTAGGCGGAGGTGTCGCGGCCGGCGTCGTGGATGTTCTGGTCGGTGCCGACGTACGCCGAGAAGAGCTCGGGGTGGTTGCGGGCGAGGCGCAGGCCGAAGACGCTGCCGAAGGAGTTGGCGAGCAGGAGCACCTTGTCCGCGCCGAGGCGGGCCCGGGCGTGCCGGGTGACTTCGAGGGCGTCCTCGTAGAGCCGGGAGAACGTGGTCTCGCCCTGGCCCTCGGGGCCGCCGTGGCCGAAGGTCCGGCCGGCGCCGCGCATGTCCCAGCGGACGATCGTGAAGTGCTGCTCCCAGGAGCGGGTGCGGGTGGCGTAGATGGAGTTGGGGGCGCCGGGGCCGCCGTGGATCTCGACGATCACCGGGTTGGCGCGGTCCTCGCCGCGGACCGAGATCCACTGGTCGATGCCGCCGATGCGGACGAAGCCCTGTTCGTCGATGCCGCGCGGGGAGTCGATGCGCAGCGCCCGGGCGGCCCGGCCGCGGCGCAGGGCGCGGTGGCCGAACAGGGCGGCTGCCGGGGCGGCGAGGGCGGTGACGGCGGTACCCGCGGCGATGACGGCGGCGATCATTGTTTCCCCCAGAAACTGTTTCCGATGTATGCAGTTGAGTGTCGGGATCCGATCGGGTTCTGTCAACACCCGCGCCGCGGAAGTGAGATGGTGGTTCCGGCGTGATCACGGCGAACTCCACCCCTTGCGGCGGAAGTGACGCCGGGGCATGCTTCGCCGGAGCAAAGTGGGAGGGGCGACTGTGGTGGACAAGCGGACCGTGGTGACCGTCGTGCTGTGCGCGGTCGCCGCGCTGGGGGCGTCTGCGGCCATGACGAAGGTGGTGCCGGCCTCGGACGGCGCGGTCGTGGCACGGCCGAAGGCGGACCCCTCCGGGGTGGTCTCCTCCAACCCGCCGTCACGATCGCAATCACCGAAGCAGCCTCAGCTGTCCACGTCCCCGACGCCGCGCCCGTCCGCCGTGACGCCGCGCCCCGGCGGCCCGGCGGCCTTCACGGGAGCGCTGTTCGAAGGCGGTTCCGGTGGGGTGGACGGCGACCACTTCTGCACCGCGACGGTCGTGCACAGCCCCGGCCGCAACCTCATCGTCACCGCAGGGCACTGCCTGGTCCCCGGCAACCAGGGCGCGGAAGGCCCGGTCTTCGCACCCGCGTACGCGAACGGTGCGGTCCCGTACGGCACCTGGCGGCTCGAAGAGGTCTACGAGGACGGGCGCTGGACGGACGACGCCAACGACGACTACGACCTCGCCTTCGCCCGTCTGGCCCCCGACGCGTCCGGCCGCAACATCGAGGACGTCACCGGCGCGGCCACCCTCGACGCCACGGGCCGCGCGGGCGAGGAGGTCACGGTGACGGGCTACCCGGCCGACCGCAAGGTGCCCCGCACCTGCACGGCGGTCGCGGTCCGCGAAAAGGCGACGGAACAGCGCTTCGACTGCGCCGACTTCCCGGGCGGCACCAGCGGCAGTGCGTGGATCGCCCGCGACGGCAAGATCATCGGCATCCTGACGGGCGGCGACACGGACGACGTCTCGACGAGCACCGTCCTCGGGGAGTACGCGGCCACGCTGTACCGCCGCGCGACGGCGGGGGCGGGGGCGGCTGCGGGGGCAGCGGCCCGCTGAGGCGGGGCGGGGGCCTGTTGGGGCGGGGCGGTCCTGTGCCGTGCCCCGCGCCCGGCCGCGGGCTCCGTGCAGGCTCGGCCGGATGCCCTGCCCCGGGGGCGGCCGGCCCGGCCTGAGCCGGGTTCAGCTCACACCATCAGCCCGAGGTGCACCGGCTCGGCGGGCACGCCGGCGAGCAGATCGGCCAGCCGCGGGGGCCACAGCGGCTCCCCGAGGACGGCGAGCGCGTCCTGCGAGAGCCAGCGCCAGTGGGCGTCCGGGGACTCCGGGACGGGGTCGCGGTGCGGGCCGGTGGTGACGTAGATGTGCTCGTGCTGCCGGACGGGGACGCCCTGGTGGGTGAAGTCGTGCTCCCAGGTGCACAGCAGCCGCTGCGGCTCGAGGTCGGTCCACCCGGTCTCCTCCCGCAACTCGCGCCGCACACACTCCTCGGGGCTCTCCCCGGGGTCTATGCCCCCGCCCGGGGGAAGCCAGTGGATGCCGACTTCGACGTTGTTCTCCCGAAAGAGAAACACGGAGCCCGTGGGCGAGAGAATCACAATTCGCGCTGCCTGACGTGGAGTTCTCATCAGATCAGGGTACGTCTGACGGGTCTCAGCGGTACCTCCGCGGTGCGGGGGCTTTCGGGGTGGGGGAGGGGAGGGGAGGGGAGGGGAGAGAGCGGATGGCGGGGTCCGAGTGCCCGGTGTCGGGGAGGGTCTGGGGGCGTCCCGTCAGTCCACTGTCCTTCCGGTTCGGTCCGGTCCCTCAAGGGCGCTCGCTGCGCTCGCGTCGCTTCGCGATGGCCTTCGGCCACCCTTGACCGACCGGCCCGCCCCGGAATGCCATAAGACTGCCGGGAAGCCCCCAGAGGAATGGCCGGGAGGTTCACATCCGGTCCCAGCTCCCTCAGCGATGCGCGGGCAGATTCCCTGTTCCCCGCAGCCAGCCGCCGGCACCTTCGCAGCCCCGGCCCCATCACGGCCCACGCCTCAGATCGCTACGCGCTTCTCCCGGCTTAGCGTCTGCGGCCCGTCTTGGGTTGGACATAAGCCGCCAGCGATCTGTCAGTCCTTCTCCTCATCTGGCGTCGATCAGCCCGTCATGGGCTGGACATAAGCCGTGAGGGGTCGTGAGAGGTCGGCGGGCGACGCTCGCCGATCGGCTCAGGGGCGAGACTGTGGTGCGCTGGTGTCGTCGAGGCCGAGGTTGGCGAGCAAACGGAGGTTGTCCTCATCGATGCTGCCGGGTTCGGGAGTCAGGGTGATCAGCTCCTGGCCGGAACCGTCCGGGAGCGTGAAGCGCTCCTGGTGCAACGTGATCACGCCGATCATCGGGTGCCGATAGCGCTGCGATCCGTGGCCGCGCACGCTGACCTCGGCGGCGGCCCACAGCTCGCTGAAGCGGCGGCTGCCGATGGACAGCTCGCCGATGAGAGCCGCCAGTTCCGGGTCGTCGGGGAACTCGCCGGCGGCGTGGCGCAGATGAGCCACGGTGTCGGCGGTGCATGAGGGGCGATCGGCGTACAGGTCGAAGCGGTCGGTGTCGAGAAAGATCATCCTGGCCAGATTGCGCTCGTCGACCGGCACCTGATCCAGATCGCAGTACAGCAGACCGGCCAGCCGGTTGTATGCCAGCACGTCGATGCGGTGGTTGAGGATCATCGCGGGATAGTCCGACATCGTGTCGAGGATCCGCTGCAGTTGGGGCCGAATCGTGGCCGGGTAACTGGTCGGCTGCGGACGGCGGTTGCCCTGTTTGGCCAGCTTGTGCAGGTGCTCGCGGGCCACGTCGTCGAGTTGCATCGCCCGCGACAGTGCGTCCAGCACCTGCTCCGACGGTTGTGTCGCTCGTCCCTGCTCGAGCCGGGTGTAGTAATCGACGCTCACGCCGGCCAGGTGCGCCAGCTCCTCGCGCCGCAAACCGGCCACGCGGCGGCGGCCACCGATGATGACGCCGACCGATTCCGGCGGTACGTGCGCTCGACGTGACTGTAGGAACGTGCCGAGGTCACCGAGATCATCCATGCATCCCAGTATGCGTACGGGCCACTCGGAGCGGTCGTGTCGATGGTGGTCCTGCCAGTCCTAGGAACCCGAGTCCGGCGGACAAGCAGTCTCTGGCCGATGCCCGGCATCGGGCGCACGATCGTCGGCATGAACGTACTGATCGTCTACGCACACCCCGACCCGAACTCGCTGACCGGCTCCCTGAAGGACCTCGCCGTCAGTGCCCTGCGCGCGGACGGCCACGATGTCGTGGTCACCGACCTGTACGCCATGAAATGGCAGGCAGCGGCCGACTTCACCGACTTCGACGACATCACCGGTCCGGACTTCATGCATGCCTCCGGAGAGGCCTACCGATCCGGTCGGCTCACCGAGGACATCCGCGCCGAACAGCAAAAGCTGCTCGACGCCGACCTGGTCATCCTGAAGTTCCCGCTGTGGTGGTTCACCATGCCCGCGATCCTCAAGGGGTGGTTCGACCGAGTGTTCACCTACGGCTTCGCGTACGGCGCGGGGGTACCGCGTTATGGCGCGGGGCCGTTCGCCGGCAAGCGCGCCATGGTCGTCACCACCACAGGCGGCAGGATCGGGCACTACACCGCGCGGGGAGTCAACGGCCCCATCGACGACCTGCTGTTCCCGATCAACCACGGTGTGCTGCACTTCACCGGTTTCGATGTGCTGCAGCCGTTCGTCGAGCACAGCGCCGTTCACCTTGACGACCAGCACTACACCGAGATCGCCGAACGGTACCGGCAACGACTCGCGACCGCCTTCACCGCCGAACCGATCCCCTACCGCTCGGAGTCCGGCGGCGACTACACCAGCCTGACGCACGAGGGCGGTTCGGAGCTGGTACCGGGTCGAGAATCTCCCCACACCAGCGGATTCGCTCTTCACACCAACCCGGACCAGCGATAACGATCGCCACTCCCGTCCGGCCGGCACACACCTCAAGACCGGGACGACAACAACCACTTACCGGCTAGCGGCGCGGCCAGCCCCGCTACGTCCTACTTCTCCTCCGGCTCCCAGGCGCGGAGCAGGTCGAGCAGCCCTGCGTCTCCGTCAACGTGCAAGGAGTCGGCCTGGATCCGGTCGTACAGGTAGAGGACCAGCTCGCTGGCCGTGCCGTGGACGGAGGCGCCGGCTGCGTCCGGGTCTTCGCCGGTCGCGGCGGCGGGCGCGGGGATGCGGGTGGTGCGTGCGCCGTCGCCGTCGACGGTGAGGCGCCAGGAGCGGCCTTCGGCGGAGTGGAAGTCGAAGGCCGTGGGCTTGTGCGGCCAGGCACTCGGCGTTCCGCAGACGGTGAACAGGAACTCCTCCACACCGTCGAGTGCCAGCTCGACCGGCAGCGGCTGCGGGGCGCCCCCGGCGAGCTGGGCGTCGTAGGTGTGCACCGCGGTCTCCTGGACCCGGTGCCGGGCGGTGCCGCCGGCGGTCTGCGGTGACTGCGACGCGGGCCACCACGTCCAGCAACCGCTCTCCGGCCCCGCCGCGCGCAGGGCGCCCAGCAGAAGCTGTGTCGACGCGTCCAGCCAGGCCAGCAGGGCCTCACGCTCCTGCGGCACTTCCAGCGCGGCGCGCGCGGCGACGGCCTCGGCCGGGGGAGCGTCGGCAGACCCCGCGCCGACGATGGCGGCCCAGAAACGGTCTCCCCCACCCAGGTGCTTCACCAGATCGAACAGCGTCCACCCGGGGCAGCTGGGCACCTGCACATCGAGTCTGGGCGCGGCGGCGACCACGGATCGGAAGGCGGCAGACCGTTCATCGACCAGTCGCAACAGGTCAGGGAACTCAAGAGTGTTTTGCACTCCGGATGTCTATCACCATGATCCAGCAACCGGGCAGCGATTTTCATCGCCGACAAGGCGCTGCACCCGATGCGGTTCGCGAACATACGTGGGTGTGAGTTGTGTACGGGGCGGGCTGCCTTTTCCCGCAGGGCACCGCTCACTGCTGCCCTGCGGCCTCCCACTCCTGATGCGCGGTGCGGACGCGGTGCCACAGCTCCGCCCGAGCGACGGTGTCGACGTCGGTCAGTTTCAGGTGGAACACGTCGGCCAGGACGTCATACCAGTCGTCGGCCGACTCAATGATCCGCTGGTCTGTGCCTTCGGCGTCAATCCGGTGCAGCACACAGCCGCGCAGCATGTCCACGCCCTTGGCGTCGCGCAGCTGGGCCTGGAGGACCCGCACGAAGCCGGACTCGGGGGACGCTGACAGGTGAGCGTGCTTCGCGGCGAACGAGGACAGCTCCACGGGCTCCGGCGTGAAGACCATCGCCGCGAACGCGCCGCGGGGATCGTGGGTGAACCGCCAGCCCCCGGGCACCACGGCCGACGGAGCCATCCCGTAGGTGAACGGCCCCTGGGTATATCTGCCTTCGCGCAGAGGCAACGGCTCGTACATGCCGCCGGCGAGCCCGGTATCGACCAGCCACCGCTCGCCGTCCAGCAGCACGGTGAGCGCGAGATGGTCACCACCGGGGCCCTCCGGGTCCTCGACCTCATCCTGTATCCCGGCCCGGTGCAGGGTCACGTCGTAGCCGAGCGCCGTCAGCAATACGGCGAAGGCCCCGTTGAGGTGGAAGCAGTAGCCGCCGCGCCCGCGCAGGATCCGGGCCACGGACTCCGCGGCACTGATGCCCGCCGGTCGGCCCAGTTGGTTGTCGAGGGTCTCGTAGGCGACCCGTTCTACCTGTGCCCGATGCAGTTCCCACAACGTATCGGCGGTCGGGGTGGCCGGCCGCTCCACCCCCAGCACGGCCAGATACCCATCGATGCCGATCATGATCCCCTTCAGCGTCCGAACGGCTGATCAGAATCGGTCGACCGTTCATCGATCAGTCGCAACAGGTCAGGGAACTCAAGACTTTTTCCCCGCCGGATGTCTATCACCGTGCTCCGGGAATCGGACAGCGATTTTCACAGTCGCCGCCGGTTGACCAGTGCGGACGTCCTCGCCTCCCACCGCTCGGGTGACAAGCTGCGCACTGTTGCGAGGACGCTGGTGGTGGCGGTACGCCAGGCGTCGTGCCTTTTTTTTTGGGGGGGCTCTGGCCTCCCCGACACCGGATACTTGGACCCCGCCAAACACCAACGCCCGCGCCCGGCTTTCCGGCCCTGGCGGGCCCCCTACCCCGCCGAGAGCGCCAGCGTCGGGGACAGGCGGGCTGCGCGGACTGCGGGGTAGAGGCCTGCCACCGTGCCTATGGCGAGGGTGGAGGCGAAGCCGCCCGTGACCGCCCAGAGGGGGACCACCCAGGGGAGGTCGCCGGCTCGGGCGTAGACGGCCGTGGCCGCGCCGCCCAGGACGATGCCGGCCAGGCCGCCGAGGCCGGACAGGAGCAGGGATTCCGTGACGAACTGGATCCGGATCTGCCCCTTGGTCGCGCCCAGTGACCGGCGCAGGCCGATCTCGTGGCGCCTCTCCAGGACCGAGATGATCATGGTGTTGGCCACGCCGACCCCGCCCACCAGGAGGGCGATCCCGCCGAGGCCGAGCAGCAGGGTGCTGAAGGCCCCTTCCGTGGCGGCCTTGGCCTGCAGGGCCGCCGAGGGGTCGGTGACGGACACCGCGCTCGGGGTCTGGGGGTTGGCCGTCCGGCCGATGAGGTCCCTGACGGCGGTGACCCGGTCGTCCGCCGAGCGTTCGTACACGGCCGTCGGGTGGCCGTCGAAGCCCAGCAGCTGCTCGGCCGCCTCCCATCCGACCAGCGCGGAGCGTTCGATCTCCGGGGCCAGCGGAACCGGCTCCAGGATGCCGATCACGGTGAAGTAGCGGCCGCCGATGAAGACCTGCTGCCCCGGCTCGGTGATGCCCAGCCGCTGCGCCGAGACGTGGCCGAGCACGACGGAGGGGTAGCGGCCGGTGGCGGCGTTCAGCCAGGTGCCCCGCCCCATCCGCGCGCGGAGGGTGGTGAGCAGGTCGTCCTTGGCCGCCTTCACCGCGATCGCGCCCGTCTCCTCCTTCGGGATGTTCTCCGAGCGGCGTACGGACTCCCGCACGTCGCCGGTCGTACCGACCGACTCGACCCCCTCGATACGGGAGATCATGCCCGGGGCGTCCTTGGGCAGCTTCGTGTCCTGCCCCGTGAACATGGACTGCCCCGGGGTCGCGACCAGCATGTTCGTACCCAGCTTGTCGAGCTCCTGGAGCAGTTTCGCCTGGCTGGACGAGGAGATCCCGACCACCGCGATCATCGTGGCGATGCCGATCGCGATGCCGAGTGCCGAGAGGAACACCCGCATGGGCCGGGACCGCAGTCCCGCCGATCCGACGTGGAACACGTCGCGCGGGGACAGCCTCGGCGGCGTGAGCCGGCGGGTACGGGTACGGGTACGCGCCCGGGCCCCGGCGGGGTCCTTCGTATCGGCGCCCATCACGCACCCACCCCCAGCCCCGCCGCCGCGTTCCAGACGTCCGCGACGATCTCGCCGTCCCGGATCCGCACCTGCCGGGGGAGGCTCGCCGCGATCTCGTTGTCGTGGGTGATCACGGCGATGGTGGCCCCGTCCCGGTTCAGCTCGTGCAGCAGCTCCATCACCGACTCGCCGGACGCCGTGTCGAGGGCACCCGTCGGCTCGTCGGCCAGCAGCAGGTCCGGTTCGCCGGCCACCGCCCGGGCGATGGCGACGCGCTGCTTCTGGCCGCCGGACAGCTCGTGCGGCCGGTGGTCCGTCCGGTCGCCGAGGCCGACCCGCTCCAGCGCCCGGGCGGCCCGGCGGCCGCGCTCGGCGCGCGAGAGGCCGGAGTACAGCAGCCCCTCGGCGACGTTCGCCAGGGCGCTGATGCCGGGCACCAGGTGGAACGACTGGAAGACGAAGCCGACGTGGCGCGAGCGCAGCGCGGACAGGGCCCGGTCGGACAGGGTCGCGATGTCGTGCCCGGCGATGGACACCTGGCCGGCGGTCGGCCGGTCCAGCGTGCCGACGATGTGCAGCAGGGTGGACTTGCCGGAGCCCGACGGGCCGACGATGGCGAGGAGTTCGCCGCTCATCACGGTCAGGTCGACCCCGCGCAGGGCCGAGACCCCGCCCGGGTACTCCTTGGTGACCCCGGCCAGCTCCACGACCGCCCGCGCGAGCCGGCGCCCGCCGTGCCCGCCCGCGTCACCCTCGAGGGGCTGGTTCTCGTGGAGTGTCATGTCTTCGGGACCCCTACCTGCATGCCCTCCTTGAGGGAGTCCCCCTTCACCTCGACCCGCCCCTGGCCGAACATGCCCAGCTCGACCCGGACCTCGCGCACCGTGCCGTTCTCGACCACCTGCACGCCGAAGCCGCCGCCGGTGAGGGCGAGCAGCGCGTTGACCGGTACGGAGAGCACGCCCGTGCGGGTCTCCCCGGTCAGCCGTACGGTCACGGGTGCCTGGTCGGGGGCCTTGACCTCCGAGGCGTTGTCGAGGGCCACGTTCACCTCGACCTTCGGCTTCTTGTCGCCGCCGCCACCGCCCCCGCCCCCCGAGGACGGGTCGTCCGGGTTCGCCGTGCTGCCCACCGACTCGATCTTCCCGGTGGCCGCTGCGCCGCCCGGCAGGACGATCGTGACCGGGTCCCCGGTCTTCGCCGCCGCCGCCTTCGCCACGTCCAGCTGGAAGCGGACCGAGCGCTGCGTCCCGGTCAGGGTCATCACCGGTTTGCCGGGGGCGGGCTCGTCGCCCACCGCCGCGTCGTTCTTCTGCACCCGCTGGGGCCCGGAGGCGAAGGCGACGTCCTCCTTGGCGACCTCGCCGGTCTCCTTCACCGCGTGCGCCTTCTGCCACCGTTTGACGGCCGAGGCCGTGCCCGCCGTGAAGGTGCCGTCCTGCGCGTCCAGGCCGGTTCCGTAGCCGAGCGCGACCAGGTTCCGCTTGAGCTGCTTGACGTCCTCGCCCTTGTCCCCGGCCTTCAGCGGCCGGTACATGGGCATGGTCCCGTACATCAGCCGCACCGCCCTGCCGTTGACCTCGTACAGCTTCCCGTCCCGTTCGACGGCGGAGCCCTCGGCCGCCGCCCAGGTCAGCACCCCGGGTCCGGCCGCGTTCAGCTTGCGCTCCTTCGCGTACCCGAGGGTGCCCTCGACCTGGAGCCCGGAGCTGAGGTCGCCGCGCCTGACCGGCGAGGTGCCGGGCGGGAGGCCGTCGGTGCGCTGGTCACCGGAGCGGCCGGAGTCCTTCTGCGGGTCGGCCATGACCACGTAGCCGCCGCCGGACGCGGCGAGCAGTACGGCCAGCGAGGCCAGCAGCCACCCGCCCCGCTTCCTCACGCCGCTTCACACTTCTTCTGGGCCTCCTCGAAGGCCTTCTCCTGCCCCTTGGGTATCTCGGTGGCGCTCTTCATGCCGCCGTTGTACTCGGGGTCCTTGAGGTTCACGCCGTGCTCGCGCATGCACTGGATCCACTTGAGTTCCTTGTCCTTCTCCTCCTGCGTGGGGCCGCCGCCGGAGCCGGGCGCCTTCAGCCCGCAGGTCTCCATCGCCTTCTGCATCTTCTCCGGGTCGGCCCCGCCGCCCAGCGTCATCCCGCGCGGGTCCTGGCCGGGCTCCGGGTCGGGGGCGTCGATGCCCTGCTCGCGCAGGCACTTGCGCATCTTGAGCGCGTCGTCGGCGATCTTCCCGCTGTCGCCGCCGCTGCTGCCGCCGCTGCTCCCGCTCGACGCGTTGTTGCCGGAGGCGTCGTCCTTCTTGCCGTCCGAGGAGCCGCCCCCGCCCGTGCACGCGGTCACGAAGAGGGTCAGGCCGGTGAGGACCGCGGCCGTGCTCATGGTCATGGATCGCTGTGTGGGTCGCTTCATGGGCCCGACCCTGCGGCACACCGGGATTTCGCTTCCCTCTCCCACCGGGCTTACGACGAGGAAATGTCCTTCTCCGGTAAAGAGGACGCCATGCGAGTTCTGGTGGTGGAGGACGAGGAGTTCCTCCGGGAGATGATCGCCGAGGGTCTGCGCGGGGACGCGCTCGCCGTCGACGAGGCGGGCGACGGCCTGGAGGCCCTGCGCCGTCTGCGCCTGGGGGAGTACGACGTCCTCGTGCTCGACCGCGATCTGCCCGGCCTGCACGGTGACGAGGTCTGCCGCCAGGTGGTGCGCGAGCAGCTGCTGACCCGGGTGCTGATGCTGACCGCGTCCGGGACCGTACGGGACCGCGTGGAGGGCCTGGGCCTGGGCGCCGACGACTACCTCACCAAGCCCTTCGCCTACGACGAGCTGCTCGCCCGCGTCCTGGCGCTGGGCCGGCGCGCCCGTCCCGCCCTGCCGCCGGTACTGGAGCGTTCCGGCCTGGCGCTGGACACGGCGCGCCGCTCCGCGACCCGCGACGGGCACCGGCTCGCGCTCTCCCGCAAGGAGTTCGCCGTGCTGGAGGCGCTGCTGCGGGCCGACGGTGTGGTCCTCAGCAGTGACGACCTGATCGAGCAGGTGTGGGAGGAGGACACCTCGTACAGCACCAATGCGGTACGGGTGACCCTGAGCAAGCTGCGCGCCAAGCTGGGCGAGCCGCCGCTGATCGAGACCGTTCCCGGCGCCGGCTACCGGATCAGTGGTCCGCGATGAGAGCAGTGCTCCGTTCCGAGCGCGCCCGCCTCACCGCCCTCTACGGCGCGCTGCTCCTGCTCGCCGGCGGCGGCCTGGTCGCGCTGGTCAACGTACTGGTCCGCAAGGGCCTCTACTCGCGCATCAACGGCGCCGTCACCACCGTCATGCCCGCCTTCCGCCAGGGCGAGCAGCCCCCGGTGCCGGGCGAGAAGGTGTGGGTGCCGGCCGAGCGGCTCCCGCCCGGCAGCATGCCGACGCCGGAGCAGATGGAGTCGTACCGCGTCACCCGCAACGTCTCCGACGCCGTCGAACAGGCCACCCTCCACGAGCTCCTCGTCGTCTCCCTCGTCGCGCTCGCCGTCTTCGCGGCGGCCTCGATGTGGCTGGCCTGGTGGATGGCCGGGCGGGTGCTGCGCCCCGTCGGAGTGATCACCGAGACGGCCCGGCGGCTGTCCGGCGCGAACCTGCACGAGCGGATCGGCCTCCAGGCCCCGCCCGGCGAGCTCAAGCGGCTGGCCGACACCTTCGACGGGATGCTCGACCGGATGGAGGACCTGGTCGGCGCCCAGCGCCGGTTCGCCGCGAACGCCGCCCACGAGCTGCGCACCCCGCTCGCCGTCCAGCGGGCCGCCGCCGAGATCGGGCTGGCCGGGGAGCCGACGCCGGAGAAGGTGGCCCGCATCCGCAGCAAGCTGATCGGCGTCGCGGAGTCCAGCGAGCACCTCATCGAGTCGCTGCTGCTGCTCGCGGTCTCGGAGGAGGGCCTGGAGGCGACCGCTCCGGTGGACCTGGCGGCCCTCACGGAGGCGGAGCTGGCGGCTCCGGAGATCACGGCGGCGGCGGCCGGCGGGCTGAGGGTCGTACGGGACCTCGCGCCGCTGACGGTGCCGGGGGACCGGACCCTGCTGGGGCACCTGGTCCGGAACCTGCTGGCCAATGCCGTACGCCACAACCGCGCGGGCGGTGAACTGCGCGTCGCGACCTCCGCCGACGGGCTGCTGACGGTGTCGAACACCGGGCCGGTGATAGAGCCGGCCGACGTGCCGCGCCTCCTGGAGCCGTTCCGGCGGCGCGCGGAACGGCAGCACACGGCCGGTGAGGGCGCGGGTCTGGGGCTGTCGATCGTGGCCTCGATCGCGCGGGCGCACGGCGCGGAGCTGTCGGCGCGGGCCAATCCGGGCCCGGAGGGCGGGCTGACGATCCGCGTGGGCTTCCCGGTGATCACGCCCGCCCGGAGCGCACCGGCCGCGGTGCCGCCGACTGCGTAGCCGACGGGGCGGGCCGGCCCCGTGGGCCGGCGCGGTGGGCCGGCTCGGTGGGCCGGAGCGGTGAGCCCGCTCCGTGCGCCGACGCGGTGAGCCGGCTCCGTGCGCCCGCTCCGTCCGCCGACCGCGTAAGGCCGACGCCGTAACGCCGACGCCGTGAGGCCGGCTCCGTAACGCCCCCTCCGTAACGCCGGCTCCGCCGTCCGGGCCAACCGTGCCAACGCGTTCCGCCGTTCAACGGATTCGAAGACCGGCTGTGTACGGTCGGTTGAATGAGCAAGCACGTGCGAGCCCGCTCCTTCCGGTCCGTCCTCGTCCGCAAGCCCGCCCGGCCCCGCAATACCCGGGGGCTCGTCCTCGTGGCGGGCCTGGGGCTGCTGGCCTTCTCGATCGGGTGGCTCCACGCCCCCGGCGACGCCCCGGGGGCCGCCGCCGCGCAGGCCGCCTCGGACGCCCGCCCGCCGGCCGCCTCGTACCGCGGTGAGCGGGCCGAGCGCGGCGAGCGCGGTGACCACCGGGGTGCGCTCAGCGGCTCCGCGGCCCTGCCGGGCCTCAGCGGGACCACCCGCGCCCGGATCCCCGACGAGTCCCGGCAGCTGGTCGTGGTCTCCGGCAAGGCGGTGGACTCCTCGGAGTCCACCGCCACCCTGTGGACCCGCCCGGCGCCGGGCGGCGAGTGGATCCGGGCCGAGAGCTGGCCGGCCCGCAACGGCGCCAGGGGCTGGTCCCCGGCCGACCGGCGGACGTACGGGGACCTGACCTCCCCGCAGGGGGTCTTCTCCCTCACGGACGCGGGCGGCCTGCTGCCGGAGCCGCCCGGCACGAGGTTCCCGTACGACATGGACGGCGGCTTCGTCGCCTCGGGCGCCGGTGTGAACGGAGAGTCCCTGGAGGGTTCCTTCGACTACGTCGTGGCGATCGACTTCAACCGCCGCCAGGGGGTGTCCCCGCTGGACCCGGCCATGCCGGACGGGGAGGCCCGGGGCGGCAACATCTGGCTGCACGTGGACCACGACGGCCCCTCCCAGGGCTGCGTCGGCATTCCCAAGGAGGCGATGAGGAAGCTCCTCGTCACCCTGGACCCGGCGGCGCATCCGGTCATCGTCATGGGCCCGCAGGGCTTCTGACCGCGGCGGCCCCCGCCCCAGGCCCCGCCCCAGGCCCCGCCCCAGGCCCGGCCCCAGAACCCGCCCCCGCCCCGGCCCGGCGCCCCCGCCCCAGCAGCCCGATGTACGCCAGGTCGAACACGGCGCACAGCACCCCCAGCCCGAGGATGAACGGCGCCCCTTCGATCAGCCCGAACAGGAAGGTCGGCGCCAGCGTCCCGAGCCACTTCGCGACGGCGATGAGGAGCGACTGCCCGCGCGGCCCGCGCCGGCCGGCGTAGAGCGCGATGAACAGGCCGGACATCAGGAGGTTCTGGAGGAACGCCGAGTACCGGCTCGCGTCGTGCGTCCCGAAGTGCGCGAGGAACAGCCACTGCACGGCGAAGGCGCTCGCGAAGACGAGGGCGCTCCACACCGCGAACAGCGGCCGGGTGACGAACTCCGGCAGTTCCGCCCGCCCGAAGCGCAGGTACGTGCCGATGATGGCGATGTCCGCGACGGCCCAGACGACGTTGACCACGCCCTGGGCGGACACCCCGCCGAGGAACTCGTTCACCGCGTAGGTCGACTCCCACGCGAAGTTCAGGGCGAGCGCGGCGACCGGCATCGCGTACGTCCGGTCCCGCAGCCCGACGCGGATCGCCTCCGCGTACACGACGGTCCACGCCACCCCGCTCACCAGGGTCAGAAACAGTTCCACGCACGTCTCCCGCGCTCGCAGCCATCCCGGGCGCCCGCACCTTAGACCCGGCCCGCCCCCGGACACCAGCGGCCGGACCCGGGGCCCCCCGGGCGGCCCCCGGCCCGCCCCCGGGCGGCCGCGGGGCCCCGTCGCTCCCCCGGCCGCCGGAACGGTCGGCGGCGCGCACCCCTTGCCTGACGGACCGTCAGCTATGACGATGGCCACCGGCGCCCACACGGCGAACCGGCAGGGCGGTCAGGCGAAGGCGAGGCGGGGACGGTCATGGCGCGCGTGTTTCCGGAAGGCCGGCTGGTGTACGGGATGCAGCTCCCGATCCAGTCGCAGAGCACCATCTATGCCGAGCCCTGGGAGGCCGCGGCCACCGCCGCCGATCTCGCCGAGGTGGCGAGGGCCGCGGACCGGGCCGGCTTCGGGTACGTGGCCACCTGCGACCACGTGGCCGTTCCGCGGCGCATGGCCGGGCCCATGAGCACCGTCTGGTACGACCCGGTGGCCACCCTGGCCTTCCTGGCCGGTATCACCGAGCGGGTGCGGCTGCTGAGCCACGTGGCGATCGTCGGCCTGCGCCACCCGCTGGTCACCGCCAAGCAGTACGCGACCCTCGACCACCTCTCCGGGGGCCGCCTGATCCTCGGGGTGGGTGCCGGGCACGTCCAGGAGGAGTTCGAGGCGCTGGGCGTGGACTTCGAGCGCCGGGGGGCCGTGCTGGACGAGACGCTGGACGCGCTGCGCGCAGCCCTCGGGCCCGAGGAGTACCCGGAGTTCGAGGGCGAGCTGTTCTCCTTCAAGGACCTCGGGCAGCTGCCCCGCCCCGCCCAGGCGCGGATCCCCGTCTGGGTCGGCGGTTCCTCGCCCGCGGCCGTACGGCGGGCGGCCGTGCGCGGGGACGGCTGGCTCCCTCAGGGGGACCCGCGCGAGAAGCTCCCGGCGCAGATCGCCCGGATCAGGGAGCTCCGCGAGGCGGCCGGGGTCACCGGCCCCGTCGAGATCGGGGCCATCACCGAGGCGCTGTACGTGGGCGAGCCCGGCTGGGACACCGGGCGCCGCGCACTGACCGGCAAGGCGGAGGCGCTCGCGGAGTCCCTGCGGGAGTACGCGGCGCTGGGCGTGGACCAGATCCAGGTCCGCTTCCGCAGCCGGGACCGCGCCGAACTGACGGACCAGATGGCCGCTTTCGGCGCCGAAGTGGCGCCCCTCCTCAACGACTGAACGACTGAACGACTGACCGGACGACGGAACGACCGGACGACTAGGAGACCGCGACATGGGCTTGGGCACTGGCACGGGCACGGGCAAGCTGGACGGGCGCGTCGTCATCATCACCGGTGCGGCGCGCGGCCAGGGCGAGCAGGAGGCCCGTCTCTTCGCCGCGGAGGGCGCCAAGGTGCTCCTCGGTGACGTACTGGACGAGCAGGGCGCGGCGGTCGCCAAGGAGATCGGCGAGGACCGGGCCCGCTACGTGCGCCTGGACGTGAGCCGGGAGGAGGACTGGGCGGCGGCGATCGCGGCGGCCAAGGAGGCCTTCGGTCCGGTCAGCGGCCTGGTCAACAACGCGGGCATCCTGCGCTTCAACGAGCTGACCGCGACCCCGCTGGAGGAGTTCCAGCAGGTCGTCCAGGTCAACCAGGTCGGCGCCTTCCTCGGCATCAAGTCCGTGGCGCCCGAGATCGAGGCGGCCGGCGGCGGGACGATCGTCAACACCTCCTCGTACACCGGTCTGACGGGCATGGCGTACGTCGGCACGTACGCGGCGACCAAGGCCGCGATCCTGGGCCTGACGCGGGTGGCGGCGCTGGAGCTGGCGGCGAAGAACATCCGGGTCAACGCCATGTGCCCGGGGGCGGTGGACACGCCGATGGCCAATCCGGGGCTGCTGGATCCGGCGGGCATGACGGACGAGGCCCGGGACGCGATGGCGGAGCTCTACAAGCGGGTGGTCCCGATGGGCCGGGTCGGGCAGCCGGAGGAGATCGCGAAGCTGGCCCTCTTCCTGACCGGCGAGGACTCCTCGTACATCACGGGGCAGCCGTTCGTCATCGACGGCGGCTGGATGGCGGGCGTCAGCATCCTCTAGCCACCGGCACCGGCACCACATATCTGATGGAGCGTCAGGTATTGACGCTTCCGCCCCGGCGGTGGAACAGTCGGGTCATCGAATCTGACGCAACGTCAGAAACCAAAGGACGGTGAACCCCCTTGGAATTCGGGCTCTTCGTGCAGGGATACGTGCCTGAGGCGCGGTCCAAGGTCGACCCCGAGGCAGAGCACAAGGCGCTGATCGAGGAGACCGAGTACGTCATCCAGGCCGACAAGTCCGGCTTCAAGTACGCCTGGGCCTCCGAGCACCACTTCCTGGAGGAGTACTCGCACCTCTCGGCGAACGAGGTGTTCCTCGGCTACCTCGCCCACGCCACCGAGCGCATCCACCTCGGTTCCGGCATCTTCAACCCCCTCGCCCCGGTGAACCACCCGGTCAAGGTGGCCGAGAAGGTCGCCATGCTCGACCACCTCTCCAAGGGCCGCTTCGAGTTCGGCACCGGCCGCGGCGCGGGCAGCCACGAGATCCTCGGCTTCCTCCCGGGCATCGAGGACATGAACGGGACCAAGGAGATCTGGGAGGAGACCATCGCCGAGTTCCCCAAGATGTTCCTCCAAGAGGAGTACGAGGGGTTCAACGGCAAGCACTGGTCGCTGCCGCCGCGGAAGATCTTCCCCAAGCCGTACGGCAAGGCCCATCCGGCCATGTGGTACGCCGCCGGGTCGCCGTCCTCGTACGCCATGGCCGCCAAGAAGGGCCTCGGCGTCCTCGGCTTCAGCGTCCAGAAGGTCTCCGACATGGAGTGGGTGCTGGAGCAGTACAAGACCGCCATCCAGGAGGCGAAGGCCATCGGCGCCTTCGTCAACGACAACGTCATGGTCACCTCGACCGCGATCTGCGCCGAGACCCACGACAAGGCCGTCGAGATCGCCGTCAACGCCAACATGAACCGCTTCCAGTCGCTGGTCTTCCGCTACCACGACACCTTCCCGCGGCCCGAGGCGATCCCGCAGTGGCCCGAGACCCTCCCCGAGTACAACGCGGAGATCATCGAGCTGCTGATCGCCGAGGAGCTGCTGATCTGCGGTGACCCCTCCGAGGTGCTCCAGCAGTGCAAGCGCTGGGAGCAGGCCGGCGCCGACCAGCTCTCCTTCGGCCTGCCGACCGGCGTGTCGTACGAGGACACGATGACCACCGTCAAGCTCATCGGCGAGCACGTGATCCCGAAGATCGACACGGACCCGGTCCACCGCACCACCCGCTTCCGCCAGAGCGCCTGACCGGCGGAGGAACCCGGGGCGGCGTCTTCCCGGACCGCCGTCCCGTACGGAGACGGCCGGAGTGCGCACGGGCCGCGGCCTGCCGTGCGCGCTCCGGCCGGACCCATGCCCGGCCGCGCCCGCCTCGCACGGGCCCCGCTCGCGTGACCGAAGAAGGGACGTCATGCTCGACCACCTGATCAAGGGAGCCACCGTCGTGGACGGGACCGGCGCCCCCGCGTTCGTCGCGGACGTCGGCATCCGGGACGGCCGGATCGTCGCCATCGGCGACCCCGGCACGGTCACGGAAGAGGCGCGGACCGCCGAGGACGCCACCGGCCTGGTCCTGACCCCCGGGTTCATCGACCCCCACACGCACTACGACGCCCAGCTGTTCTGGGACCCGTACGCCACGCCCTCCATGAACCACGGCGTCACCACCGTCGCCGGCGGCAACTGCGGCTTCACCCTGGCCCCCCTCAACCCCGACCGCCCCGAGGACGCCGACTACACCCGCCGCATGATGAGCAAGGTCGAGGGCATGGCACTGGCCGCCCTGGAGGAGGGCGTCGACTGGACCTGGTCCACCTTCGGCGAGTACCTCGACGCCCTGGAGGGGCGGATCGCCGTCAACGCCGGCTTCATGGTGGGCCACTGCGCGCTGCGCCGCCACGTGATGGGCGAGGACGCCGTCGGCGGCCGGCCCACCGAACAGCAGATGGAACAGATGCTGGCCCTCTTCCACGACGCCATGAACGCCGGCGCCTGGGGCCTGTCCACCACCCAGTCCTCCACCCACTCCGACGGCTCCGGCGCCCCGGTCGCCTCCCGGCACGCCGAACCCGCCGAACTCCTCGCCCTCTCCCGCGCGGTCGCCGAACACGAGGGCACCCAGCTGGAGGCGATCGTCGCGGGCTGCCTCGACCAGTTCGCCGACGAGGAGATCGACCTCTTCGTCGAGATGAGCGCCGCCGCCGGCCGGCCCCTGAACTGGAACGTCCTCACCATCGACGCCGCCGTCCCCGAACGCGTCCCGCGCCAGCTGATCCCGAGCGAGCGCGCCCGCAAGGCCGGCGGGCGGATCGTCGCGCTGACGATGCCGATCCTGACCCCCATGAACATGTCGCTCGGCACGTTCTGCGCGCTCAACCTCATCCCCGGCTGGGGCGAGATACTCGGCCTGCCCGTCCCCGAGCGGATCGCGAAACTGCGCGACGCCGGCGTACGGGCCGAGATGCTGCGCCGCGCCGACAGCAAGGAGGCCGGGGTCTTCCGGCGCCTCGCCAACTTCGGGCGCTACGTCATCGGCGACACGTACAGCAAGGAGAACGAGGGCCTGTCCGGCCGCGTCGTCAACGACATCGCCGCCGAGCGCGGGCAGGACGCCTTCCACTGCCTGGTGGAGATCTGCGCCAACGACGACCTGCGCACGGTCCTGTGGCCGATGCCCACCGACAACGACCCCGCCAGCTGGGCCCTGCGCCAGGAGACCTGGCAGCACGAGGACGTCATGCTGGGCGGCTCGGACGCCGGCGCGCACCTGGACCGGATGTGCGGAGCCCCGTACACGACCCGCTTCCTCGGCGACTGCCTGCGCGGCCGCAAGCTGCTTCCGCTGGAGCAGGCGGTACGGATGCTCACGGACGACCCGGCCCAGCTGTTCGGCCTGCGCGAACGCGGCCGGATCAGCGAGGGGTTCCACGCGGACCTGGTGCTCTTCGACCCGGAGCGGATCGAGGCCGGGCCCGCGACGCTCGTCCACGACCTGCCCGGGGACAGCCCGCGGCTGGACGCGCGGGCGATCGGCATCGTGTCCGTACGCGTCAACGGCGTGGAGACCATCCGCGACGACGAGGTGACCGGAGCGATCCCCGGGATCGTGCTCCGGTCCGGCCGGGACACGAGGACGGTGAGCACCCGATGAGCCCGGCGCGGCCCCAGCGGCTGTACATCGGCGGCGAGTGGGTGGAACCCGCCGCCGGCCACTACGAGGTGGTCAACCCGGCGGACGAGTCGGTCGTCGGCCTCGCCCCCGAAGCCACCCGCGGCCAGGTCGAGGAGGCCGCCCGCGCCGCGGCGCAGGCCTTCGAGGGCTGGTCCCGTACGACTCCCGAGGCGCGGGCCGCGATCCTCGACCGGGCGGCGGACATCATGCAGCGCGAGTACGAGCCGTGGGCGGCGCTGGCGCAGGCGGAGACCGGCGCACCGACCGGCATCGCGCGCGGCATGCAGGTCGGCGTCGGGGTGGCCCGCTTCCGGCGGTACGCGAAGGGCGCCCTGGAACCGGTGGAGCGGGGCCTTGCGCCGCAGGTCACCGAAGCCGGCCCGATGGGGAAGGCGAGCATCCTGGGCGCGCTGGAGGTGCGCCAGCCGGTCGGCGTGGTCACCTGCATCACCTCGTACAACAACCCGTGGGCGAACCCGGCGGGCAAGGTGGCCCCGGCCCTGGCCATGGGCAACACGGTGGTCGTCAAGCCGGCCCCGCAGGACCCGCTGTCGGTGTTCAAGATGGCGGACGCCCTCCACGAGGCGGGTGTCCCGGCGGGCGTGGTCAACGTGGTCTGCGGCACCTCGGTGGAGGTGGGCGAGGCCGCGGTGGACTCCCCGGACGTGGACATGGTGTCGTTCACCGGCTCCACGGGCGTCGGGCAGCGCATCGCCGAGGTGTGCGGCCGGAGCATGAAGCGGCAGCTGATGGAGCTCGGCGGCAAGGGCGCGGCGGTCGTGTTCGAGGACGCCGACCTGGACGCGGCGGTGATGGGGATCGGCACCACCTTCTCCTTCTACTCCGGCCAGATCTGCACCGCCCCGACCCGGGTGATCGTGCACCGGTCCGTGTACGGACAGCTGGTGGAGAAGCTGACCGGCTACCTGGCCTTCATGAAGGTCGGGGACCCGGGCGTACGGGGAACCGTGGTCGGCCCGGTGATCTCGGCGGCGCACCGCGACCGCGTCGAGTCGTACGTCGAGCTGGGGAGGAAGGAGGGCGCGCGGATCGCGTACGGCGGCGAGCGCCCGGTCGTCGGGGCGGGCCGCGGCTTCTACGTGGCGCCGACCCTGCTGGTGGACTGCACGAACGACATGCGGGTGGTCCGCGAGGAGATCTTCGGACCGGTCGTCGTGGTCGTCCCCTTCGACGGACCCGACGGCGGGGAGGACGAGGCCGTCGCCCTGGCCAACGACAGCGACTTCGGGCTGCTCAGCTACGTGTGGTCCGGGGACTCGGCGCGGGCCTTCCGCGTGGCGCGGCGCCTGCGCGCGGGCGGGGTCGGCATCAACACGATCGGCCGGAACATGGAGGCCCCGTTCGGCGGCTTCAAGCGGTCGGGCGTCGGTCGCGACGTCGGCTCGTACGCCCTGCACGCGTACAGCGAGATCCAGTCGATCGTCTGGCCGGGCTGACCCCGGACGCCGTGCCCGGGGGCCGAACCCGGGGCACGGCGTCGCGGGCTAGCTGTGCAGGACGCCGGTACGGGCGGCGATGCCTCGGAGCTCGGGTGTGGTGCGTCCGGAGAGCAGCAGGCCTGAGACGAGGGACTTCACAGCTGGCCGGGCGTGGGTCTCCTGAGGTGCCCAGTACTCAGCCTGGAGGAGAGCGCGGATGCATTCGTCTCTCCGGCCCCATTGGGCGAACGCCTTCGCGCGGTCGGTGAAGTAGAGAGCGCGCCGCTCCTTGGTGGGGAGTGCCTGGGGGGCAAGGGCATCCGCGGCAGCGATGGCGGCCGAAGGATCACCGGCGGTGTTCTCCGCCGAGATCAGGTGCAGCTGCACGGTGGCTCGGCTGAACCCGCCGTTGGTATCCCGAAGGTGGGTGACGGCGCCCAGGCTGTTGGCGATGGCGGTAGCCTCGCCGGTCAGCTCACGCATGCCGGCTTGATCGCGTTGATGGGCGACGGTGTAGGCAGCGCACTGGACCAGCAGACCTCGCTGGGCGCTCCCGGCGTTCCCGAGCTCACGCAGGGCCGAGTCGTCAGCGGCGTTCAGAGCGAGGGTGAGGGCCTGGTCGTGCCACCCCGCCTTGCGGGCGAGGACGGCCTGCTGGCGGGCTGCCTCCGCGACCGCCAGGGGCGCCCCGGCGGCGGCTGCGAACTGCCGGGCGCGGTCGGCTGCCATCCAGCCGAGCTGCGGTTCGTCGAGCTTGACGAGGATCCGCGTCGCCAGGAGGTAAGCCTGCGCGAGCACGGGGAAGTTGTCGCTGTCGCTGGTGGACCGGTGCCCGGTGGAGAGCAGGCGCGGGAGCCGGAGGGCGAGGCTGGAGTACGCGCAGTCATTGAAGTCGGTCAAGGCGCGGTGCAGTTCCGCCGCAAGGAGGTCCAGGGGCGTGTCGGAGGCTGTGGGGCCGAGCCCCAGCATCGCATCGCGCAGCCCCGCGACGAGCGTCTCGCCGAGCTGCGCCTCCTCGGCCTTGGCCGGGGCGGCGCCGGCGACAGGAGCCCCCATGGCGGCCGCCGCGGTGACCGCCAGGTTCGCGAGTAGTTGCCTTCGCCGCAGCACCGGGTCCTCTCCGTCAACGCGCCCTGGGATTCCCAGAGTAGGGGCGGGCAGGCCGGGATACGGCCCGGTTCGCTGACTGAGCGGCTCCGGATGGGCGCCCGTGGTCGGGGCGAGACCGAGGGCCTGCGGTGGGATATCGAGCGCCCGGGCGAACCTCTGGAGCACGGAGACGTCCGTCATGGCGGACTTTCCGCGCTCTAACCGCGATACCTGGGCGGCCGAGTAGCCGGTCAGCGACCCGAGCGTGGCCAGGGTCATGCCGCGGGTTCTGCGCGTCCGGCGGACCACCTCGCCGGGTGCGGCCGTCGCTGTGACGGTCACCTGCGCCTTGCGCACTGCATCCATATCCCCGTCCTGGTGTGGCCGAGGCCGCGTGGCCCCTCTCGGAGGAGGCGCGCACGCGGCCGTCCGTACTTGCACGAGATGCAAACTCCTTGCAGCCATGCGGCTACGGACTGTTGTACCGCGTTCTGGTGCGGTGGTCTTGGAGTTGCCGCGGTCCACCCCTGCCGCGCACTTCCACTCTCCCAGTGAGCACTCCCAGGAAGGGACTTCTCCGTGGATCGGTACTTGCGCCAACGCGAACGTCTGCTGACGTCGTACAGGCCCCTGCCGGACTTCGAAGCCGTGGGATCGAACGGACCCTGGCTGCACCGCGCCGACGGCCGCCGGATGCTCGACGGATCGAGCGGCCTCCTCTGCGTGAACGTCGGGCAGGGCAGTCCCGCGGTCCTCTCCCGCATCGAGAAGCAGTTCTCCCGCTATTCCTTCGGTGGCGCCGCCGTCGTCCAACCCCACATCCAGATGGAGCTGATGGACCGGCTGTGCCGCGCGGTCGGCCGCCCGGAGGACTCCGTCGCGCTGACCACGTGCGGGACACTCGGCGTGGAGGTCGCGGTGGGTCTGGCGCGGAACCTCGTGCGGGTCCGCGACGGGAAGCTGCGCGGGGACATCCTGACGTCCAACCTGTCGTACCACGGCAACAGCATGTTCACCCTCGGGGTCGCAGGAAACCAGATCCGCAACCCCCGTCCGGAAGACCGGTACGGTCTAGGCCCCGCCTTCGCGGCGCCCTACCCGCCGACGCACGGCCACGCCCACGATGGACGCGGCTGCGATGCCTCGTGTGCCGACGAGGTGGCGCGGGCGATCGACAACAGGGGCGCGGAGAACGTCGCCGCAGTCCTGATCGAGCCCATCAACGGGACCACAGGCGGCGCCTTCGTACCCCCGGATGGCTACCTGCGGCGGGTGTCGGAGGTCTGCCGGGCGCGGAACGTCCTGATCATCCACGACGAGGTCCTCACCGGGCTGTGGCGCACCGGCACGCCTCTGGCGAGTCATCACTGGGACGGCTGCGACCCCGACCTGGTCATCCTGTCCAAGGGATTGGGTGCCGGCTACGTCGGTGCGGGCGCAGTGCTGGTGTCGCCGGAGATCGCGCCGCTGCTGCGACACAAGGACGTGGACCCGCTGCCCGCGATGGGGACCATGGCCACCCACCCGCTCATGGCGGCGGTCTGCCTTGGGGTGCTGGACGAGCTGGAGTCCCTGGACTTCGGCTCGTTCACGGCTCTCGGAGAGCATCTGGGAACGTCTTTGCGGTCCCTGACAGGCTGGGCGCCGGTGCGGGATGTCCGTGGCGTCGGCCACCTGTACGGGGTTGAGGTCACTCCCGGCCTGCTCTGGCCCTTGATGGAGGAGTGCGAGCGGCGAGGCGTCTTCTTCTACCCGTTCACCGGAGCCGGTGACCCGCGCAGCGAAGGCCTGGTCGTCGCGCCCCCGCTGAACTCCAGCGGCGCGGACATCGACTTCCTGACCGCCGCGCTCACCGACGCGGTGGCAGCCCTCAACTAGCCCATCCGCCGCCCCTTCTTCAAGGGGGCGGACTGTTTTCGACTCAGAGATCGAGGACACGACATGCAGTTTCCCGTCACGGTCATCGACCAGCTCGATGAGGCCCAGCTCCGGAAGTGGCACGACTTCTACGGGGTGACCGCGGACCGGCCCCGCTTCGAGGAAGAGGGCATCTGGCGGCGTACCCAGCAGGAGGAGACCGCCTCCAACTCCGGCTGGTCGGGCGAAGGCGACGCGCGCCGCCGCATCGTCCACTACTGGCACCGATACGGGCTGGTGGACACCACCGCGGCGCCGTCGCTCGCCATGACGCAGATGTACCTCTACCACTCGGTGGCGGCGCCGCAGGCTGAGATCGCCGAGGCGTGGGAGCAGAACCACGCCATGCTGGCCGAAGGCGGCTGGAAGCAGGTCGGGGCGGGCCGGTTCGAGCTGGGTGACCTGCGCGTCCACCTGATCCGCGTCGAGGAGCACCCGGAGGACCTGCGGGCCGGCCGCAAGCTCCCGGAGAGCTACGAGGTCATCGATACCGTCTTCACGTCCGTCAACTGCTTCCCCCCGAGGGCGATCCGCCGTCGGCCGTGGGAGGTCCTGACCCACGGCGTCCGGGTCAAGGACACCCCTGGACAGCCGGTCTACGCCGACAACCTGGCCCAGCTCGCCGACTTCCTGCCGTTCCAGGTCGAGGTCGGCTGCGGCGTCTCCTACGAGGCCGGGATCCCCCCGCTGCACCGGCTCCACGAGATGTATCACGTCAACGAGATCGAGGACGAGCTGCTCGGCAAGGGTTTCACGTTCGTTCTCGCGCCGGGCCGGGACCCGCTGCTCGCGCAGATGTTCCTCGACACTGAGGGCAAGGTCGACGAGCTGTCGGAAATGTACCGGGCGTGCTTCAACGCCGAGGTCACTCCGGCCCTGCACGCGCTCAAACGCATGGAGGAGGCCGGCGCGATGGTCGGCCCGTTCATCACGAACAACTTCGACGCGCTCGGCGCCCGCGCCGGGTTCGAGGAGGAGTTCATGCGCCGCTACGACCAGCGGATCCCGCCGGTCACCTTCCACCCCGACGCGAAGGCCCTGGTCGTGGTCGGGCTGCACGCCGACCGGCGGTGGGTGGCCAAGCGGGCCCGCCAGGCCGGACTCAAGGTGTTCATCGTCGACCCGGAGGGATTCCCCCGTCCGGACGGCACCTGGTTCGAGTACCCGCTGGAGGCGCCGCAGACCGGTGACGTCGTCGTACGTCAGGCGGCGGCCGACGCGATCAGCGAGCTGGAGCGGCTGCTGAACCTCGGCGCGATCAGCGAGTGAACTGTGGGACCGGGGAACGGCGCTAGCCTCTGGGCTCGTTCCCCGGTCCCACACGAGGGTCCCTCCCAGGATGAGAGTCAAGGAATGCGCATTTCAGTGATCGGCTGCGGGCACCTCGGCATCCCGCACGCGGCGGCGATGGCCGAACTGGGTCACGAAGTCATTGGTGTGGACGTCGACCAGGCCAAGGTCGACAACCTGAACTCCGGCCAGTGCCCCATCTACGAGATCGGCCTTCCCGAGCTGCTCGCCCGCCACACCGAGAGCGGGCGCCTGCGGTTCACCGCCGACATCCGCGAGGCCGCCGCCTTCGCCGACATGCACTTCATCGGCGTCGGCACCCCCATCGACGCCGACGGCCGCTCCTACGACACCGGACAGGTCTACGGCGCCATCCGTCAGCTGGCCCCCCACCTCGACCGGGCCTGCACGATCGTCGGGAAATCCACTGTCACCGTAGGCACCACCGTTCAGGTCACCGCCCTCGCCCAGCGCCTGGCTCCCGCCGGCGAACGTGTCGACGTCGTGTGGAACCCGGAGTTCCTCCGGGAGGGGCACGCGGTGGAGGACACGCTGCGGCCCGACCGCCTCATCGCCGGCCTCACCACCGCCGAGGCCGAGAAAGCGATCCGCGCCGTCTACGCCCCCATCCTGGACGCCGGCGTCCCCCTGTTCGTCACCGACCCGCAGACCGCCGAACTCGCCAAAGGCGCGGCGAACACCTTCCTCGGCCTGAAGATCTCCTACATCAACGCCGTCGCCGACATGTGCGACGCAGCGGGCGGGGACATCTCCCAGATCGTAGAGATTCTCGGCATCGACCCCCGGATCGGCAGCGGCGGCATGAGGCCCGGCATCGGCTACGGCGGCGGCTGCCTCCCCAAGGACGTCCGCGCCTTCACCGCCTCCGCCCGCCAGCTCGGCGCCGAACAGGCCGCCACCCTCCTGCGCGCCGCCGAGAAGATCAACGAGAGCCGCACGGACGTCGCCATGGACCTCATCCGAAACGCCCTGGGCGACCGCCCCGTCAAGAACGCCAAGATCACCGTGTGGGGCGCCGCGTTCAAGCCCGGCACCAACGACGTCAGGGAGAGCCCGGCGCTCGCGCTCGCCCATGCCCTCCAGCAGGCCGGCGGCAACGTCACCGTTCACGACCCGCAGGCCGTGACGACCGCTATGACCCGCAACCCGGAGCTGGAATACACCGACGATCTGGCCGTCTCCGTCGACGGAGCCGACCTCGTTGTCCTGGCCACCGAATGGCCGGAGTACCAGCAGGCGGACCCCCAGGACCTGGCGGTTCGCCTGGCCAACGCCCTGATCGTCGATTGCCGCACCACCCTCGACCCGGAGTCCTGGCGCGCGGCTGGCTGGACCGTTCACCAGCTCGGACGTCCCGGGGAGTAGTACCGGGCCCGCGCGCAAGCCTCGCACCACGTCATTAGCCCTTGGATCGCCGGAGGTACCGTGCTGTGACCAGTGACGACGTTGTTCTCCGTCGTGCCAGCGACACCGACGCACGCGCCGCGGCCGATGTGTGGCTGCGTTCTTTTGCCGCCGCGCTGCCGACCGTGCGCTGCGCCCACGACGAAGCAGAGGTCCGCGACTGGTTCTCACGCGTACTCGTGCCGCAGTACGAGACTTGGGTGGCGGTTACCGGGAGCAACGTGGTGGGGCTCCTGGTGCTCAATGGCGGGGAGATGAAACAGCTCTACCTCGACCCCGCGTGGCGTGGGCGTGGCCTCGGAGACCGGTTCATCTCCCTGGCCAAGCGGCAGCAGCCAGACGGATTGATGCTGTGGACGTTCCAGGTCAACGAAGCGGCGCGGCGGTTCTACGAACGGCACGGCTTCATCGCGGTCGAGCGGACGAACGGTCTGCGCAACGATGAGCGCGAGCCGGACGTCCGCTACGTCTGGCAGCCTCAGACGTAGC
This sequence comes from Streptomyces sp. NPDC028314, assembly GCF_055565795.1. Lineage (NCBI taxonomy): Bacteria > Bacillati > Actinomycetota > Actinomycetes > Kitasatosporales > Streptomycetaceae > Streptomyces > Streptomyces sp. NPDC028314. Next base: position 89,906 of record NZ_JBVHTP010000021.1, on the reverse strand, counting down.
ACCTTGTCAGGAGATCGATCAGGCCTGGGGTGAGCGCCCGGCCGCCCCTCTGGCCCAAGCGATCTGCCGCGGTGGCCGGGGCGAGGTCGACGCAGCCGGGCGACCCAGCGGGGTCTGCGCACCACAACTGCGCGGTGCTCGGCAGTTCTTGCACCGCATGGGCGTAACAGCCGAACTTGTCGGCCCGTGAGCGAGGCGGCCAGGTCCCATGAGGGCCTGGCCGCTCTGCTGCTCATGCGGGCGCGGTAGGTCAGGCCCGGCAGCGGTCCTGCTCGGCGCGCTCCACCTCGGCGTCGTAGGCGGCGGCTTCGAAGCGGTACTCCGGCGGGGGCGGACCGACCGCCCCGCGCCAGTCGCCCCACACCACCTGGCCGCCGTCGCGCCGTACGGTCACGTAGAGCGCGCCGCAGCAGCCCTCGGTGCAGTACGCCACGGCGAGCCGCACCTCGCGGGGTTCGGCGCGGGCCCGGAGCAGGCCGGGGTCCAGCAGGAACTCCGGGGGCAGGCCCGGGCCCTTCCCGAACACCGCGGGGACCAGCGGGAGGCCGTCGCGCAGGATCCGCGTCTCGGCGCGGCTCTGGTCGCCGGGGTCGGGGACGACCACCTCGATCCGCAGGCGCTCCCCGTCCGGCCGGCGCCGGAACGGCCGCCGCCCGACGCGCCGGACCCACTGGGCCCGGCGGCGTTCGGCGGGGGTGGCCGGGGCGCGGCGCGGCGGGGTGGGCGGGCGGTGGGCCAGGGCGTTCAGCAGGGCCTCGCGGCGTCCCGGCTCCCAGCCGAGCAGTGCGGCGGGACCGCTGTGCAGGTCGAGGGCGACCGACAGGAGCAGGGCGTCGTGGTCCAGGGTCGGCGGCAGCAGGGCGGAACGGGAGATCACGGCCTCGTACACGGCCTTGGCGGGGCCGTAGTCGAGGATCGCCGCTCGGGAGCCGCGCTGGTCGGCCATCGCGTGCAGCAGCCGGGCCGCCCGGGCGAGCAGTGCGGGGTCCTCCGGGTGGGCTCGGAGCAGTGCGTCGAGCCCGGCGGCCTCCGCGATCCGGCGGGGGAGCCCGATCAGCAGGGGGTCGGGCTCCACCGTGAGCAGGGCTGCCCGCACGGCCTCCTCCTCACCCGCCTCCACGGCGTCGATCAGCGGCAGCAGCTCCGCGCCCCTGATCCGCGTGCGCAGCAGTACGAGGGCGGCGGCCCGCCGGTCCAGCGGGTCGAGGGCGGCCGCGGCGGTGTCACCGAAGCCCCTGAGCAGGCCGAGGGCCTTGAGCCAGGGCACGTCCTCGGGCTCCGCGAGGCGGATCAGCAGGGCCAGGCCGAAGCCGACGGCCGCCGGGTCGGTACCGGTGCGCACCAGCCGGCGCGCGGTGCGCCGGGCGGTCGTCGCGTCCGCCAGCGGCAGCCGGGCGGCGTGGGCCCGCACGGTGCGGTGGGGCAGGCCGAGTGCGGAGACGGCGCGTTCGACGGCGCCGGCGGCCCGGACCGGGTCCGGGTCGGCAAGCACGGGGGCGAGGGCGGCGCCCACCTCCTCGCGCGCCTGCTGCCCGGTCAGGGGCGGGCGGCTGGGCTCCGGCGGTCCGGCGGGCAGGGGGTGGCCGCGCCGGGGCGGCTCCGGTCCGTCGGGCAGCGGGTAGCCGCGCCGGGGGACCCGGCCGTCCGGCTCGATCCCGTGGCGGAAGAGGGCGTAGTCGTAGAGGGAGGTCTGCCGGGCAGCGGTCCGGGAGGTGGGCGCCGTGCGCTCCTCGGGGGCGCTCAACGGGCGGGGGTGTGCTCGATTCCGTGGGTCATGAGCCGGAGCCTGCCAGCCCGGCTCCGGGCACGTCCAGCGAAAATACGGCCTCGCCGCGGACCCGGCCGTTGACCTGGAGCTGCACCAGGTGCTCCCCGGGGTGGTAGCGGCGGGTGGTGATCGGCTTGAAGGAGTGCCGTTTGGTGCCGGTGAGGGTTTCGCCGGGGGCCAGGCTGCGGGTGGTGAGCTTGAAGACCTTGGGGGTGCGGGTGCCGTTGGCCTTGACGTGGTGGACGACGTAGTCGACGACCAGCTCGGCCGGCAGCTCGCCGGTGTGCGTGACCTCGTACGAGAAGACCAGGTGCTCGCCGACGGTGACGTGGGGGGTGGCCACCAGCGGGCCGCTCACGGTGACCGGGACGTCGGGGGAGTGCCCCAGCAGGTGCAGCGCCTCGGGCCGGCCTGCCTTGATCAGGGTGCGCAGACCGTGCCGGACGACGCGATCCGTCGTGGCGGCGGGGGCGGCCCGCCACCGCGCGGCGGTCTCCACCGCGAGCCCGGGGTGGTCGCGGCTGATGTCGTTGAGGTGGTTGGCGACGGAGCGGCGTACGTACTCGGACTCGTCGCGGTAGAGGGCGTCGAGCACGGGCACGGCGGGCCGGGGGTCGGCGACGAAGGCCGGCAGCTGCGGCGCCCACGGCAGCCGGGGCCGGGTGCCCTCGCTGGCCAGGCGCCGGACGTGCGGGTCGGGGTCGGCGGTCCAGCCCTGGATCACGGCCAGGGCCCGGCCGGGATCCGCGCGCAGGAAGGGGCGTACGGCGGATTCGGCGGTCAGCCGGGGGGTGAGGTCGCGCAGCAGCGCCAGGCCGGGCTCGAACGCCTCCAGCCCGCGGACGGCGACGGCCTCGTTGACGGGGAAGGTCATCCAGCCCGCGAACTCCGGGTCTTCGAGGGCGGTGCGCAGGACGGTTTCGAAGGCGGGCCAGTCCTGCGGCAGGTCGGCGAGGACGGCGTCGCGTACGGCGGCGACGCGCCCGCTGTAGCCGAGTCCGTCGAGGGCCGCGGCGCGGTCGAGCAGGGCGGGGGAGCGGCGCTTGCGGGCCGCTCGGGCGAGCAGACGGGCCAGGTTACTGACGGTATCCGCGCTGATGAGCTCGTCGGCTGTGGGCATGGGACCAGTCTGGCGGACCGCGCCCCGGGTTTCGGGGGCTCGAAAATTACCTCGGGAAAGTTTTGAATGGGGCAAAACGGACACGCCTGCGGTTTCCGCATTCCGGAAGATCCGGGCTCGCGCCTGTCGAACCATGAATGGATGCCTGAGTGAACCTTGTATTGCGAGCTCGTTAACCATCTCGACCTCAAGATTCAAAGGAAATTAGTCCTGTGGAGTAGCGGACTTAGATCTTCCGGATGAGGAAACCGCAGCATCTAACGTCCCTTCCCATGACACAGCTGGACGTCCGGCCTCAGGTCGGAGACACGGTAAGCGGCGTCGCCGAGGGCGATGTCCGCGGCAAGGGCCTCGGCAAGGGGTCCGTCGGACTGGTGGGAAGCGCCGTCATCGGCATCTCCACCGTCGCCCCCGTCTACTGCCTGACCTCGACCCTCGGCTCCACCGCCGGGGAAGTCGGCGTCCAGATGCCGGCGGTCTTCCTGGCCGGCTTCCTCCCGATGCTCCTGGTCGCCTTCGCGTACCGCGAGCTCAACAAGGCCATGCCCGACTGCGGCACCTCGTTCACCTGGACCGTGAAGGCCTTCGGCCCGCGGATCGGCTGGATGTGCGGCTGGGGCCTGGTGATCGCCACGATCATCGTGCTCTCCAACCTGGCCGGCGTCGCCACCTCCTACTTCTGGCTGCTGGCCGGCGAGATCACGAACAACCCGTCGATCTCCGCCCTGGACGACAACAAACTCGTCCACATCGCCACCTGCCTCACCCTGATCGCCGCCGCCACCGCCATCAGCTACCGCGGCATGACCGCCACCAAGGGCGTCCAGTACGCACTGGTCGGCCTCCAGCTCGCAGTCCTCGCGATCTTCGTCGCCATGGCCTTCCAGAAGGCCTCGGCCGGCTCCTTCGACACCGGCCTGGACTTCTCCTGGCAGTGGATGAACCCCTTCGCGGTCGAGTCCATGGCGGCCTTCACCGCCGGACTCTCGCTCTCGATCTTCATGTACTGGGGCTGGGACGCCTGTCTGGCCACCAACGAGGAGACCACCGGCTCCGCCAAGACCCCCGGCCGCGCCTCCCTCATCGCGATGGTCGTCCTGGTCGGCTCCTACCTGGCCACCGGCATAGCCGCCCAGATGGCCGTCGGCTCCGGCACCGCGGGCCTCGGCCTCGGCAACCCCGAGACCTCCGACAACGTCTTCGCCGCCCTCGCCGGCCCGGTCATGGGCCCGATGCTCGGCATCCTGCTCTTCGTCGCCGTCCTGGCCTCCGCCACCGCGTCCCTGCAGACCACCTTCATCCCGGTCGCCCGCACGGTCCTGGCCATGTCCACGTACGAGGCGCTGCCGCCCTCCTACGCCAAGGTCCACCCCCGGTTCAAGACCCCCGGCCGCGCCACCGTCATGGCGGGCGTCGCGACCGGCGTGTTCTACACCGTGATGACCCTGGTCAGCGAGAACGTCCTGACCGACACGATCTTCGCCCTCGGCCTGATGATCTGCTTCTACTACTCGCTGACGGCCTTCGCCTGCGCCTGGTACTTCCGCAACGAACTGCGCGACTCCGCCCGCGACCTGCTCTTCAAGGGCGTCTTCCCGGTCCTGGGCGGCCTGCTGCTCGCCACCGTCTTCTTCAAGACCCTGATCGACATGTGGAACCCGTCCTACGGATCCGGCTCCACCGTCCTCGGCGTCGGCAGCGTCTTCGTCATCGGCGTCGGCCTGCTCGCCCTCGGCCTGGTCATCATGGTCGTCACCGAACGCCGCAGCCCCGCCTTCTTCCGCGGCCAGGTCCTCACGAAGTCCACCCCCGCCCTGGTGGTCGAGGACTGACCCCCGGCGGGCCCCGCGGGCCCGCCCCGCCAACCGCTGTGTCAGCCCCGCGGCCCCGGATCGATCCCCCCGATCCGGGGCCGCGGGCACGCCCGGGCCCCGGCCGGGCCCCGCCCGGGCCCCGCCCGGCCGCGGTCGCCGCCCGCCCGGCGCCGGTGACCAGGGCCGACCGGCGTCGTTGATCCGGCCATGAAGAAGACCATGAAGCGCAGCCTCGCCGCCCTGGTTCTTTCCGGCGGCGCAGCCCTCGCACTCACCCCGGCCGCCGCGCAGGCCGCCGAGCCCGCCCCCCAGGCCCCGCCGCTCGCCAAGCGCGTCGTGGACATCGCGGACCACCCCGCGCAGACCGTCACCGACGCCAAGACCGCGGTCGCCGTGACCGCCTCCGCCGCCGGCAGCGCCACCAAGGCCACCGACGCCTCCCTCACCGGCGCGGGCAGCGCCCTGTCGTCCGGACTGCCGAAGCCGCCCCAGGTCCGCTGAGACCGCCGGGCCCGGGGCCGTACCGCGCGACGGCGGCAGGGCTCAGGGGCCCGCGGGCGTGACCAGGACCAGCGGGACCTCCCGGTCCGCCGCCTCCCGGTACGCCGCGTACGAGGGCATCGCGGCCACCACCACCGGCCACAGCCGCTCCGCCCCGGCAGGGTCGCCGGGCGGGCGGCCGCCGGCGATCCCCGTCCCGCTCATGCGCCCGCCACCCCCACGTGCGCACGGCGCAGCGGAACCGGCGCCTCGATCTGGTCCAGCAGGGCCCGCGCGAAGTCCGCGTGCGTGATCCGGCTCGCGGCGTCCGCGGACGCGAAGGCGTAGCCGCCCGTGGAAGGCGCCCCGGCCTCCGCGAAGTCACCCGCAGGGCTCAGCACCACCCAGTCCAGCGCCCCGGGCGCGGCCGCCCGGAGCTCCTCGGTGCCGGCGCCGTGGCCCACGTAGAACTCCCGCCACTCCTGCGGATACCCCGGGGTGTCCATCAGGGGCGTCCCCGCCGCCGTGGGCAGTACCGAGGCCAGCCCGACCGACACCAGCCGCCCCACCCCCGCCCGCGGGAGGCCGGCCGCCAGGGCGCGGGCGACGGCGGGGAAGAACTCGCCCGGGACGGCCCCCATGTCGTACGCCGCGACGACGGCCCCGTCGTGGCCGGCGGCGAGCCGGGCCACGTCCGCCGCCGAGGTGAGGTCCCCGTCGGAGCGGCCCGCCACCGTGACCTCGTACCCGCGCTCCCGGGCCTCGGCGACGGCGGCCCGGCCGACCCGGCCGCCGCCCCCGAAGACGATGATCCGGCCCGTGTTCCGGACCGCTTGCGTGTTGTTGGTGTCGCTGTGGTTCGTCATGTGACGGACCTTAGGGAGGGGGCTGGTCACCGATCGGATACCGGGCCTAGCGTGTGCCGCATGAGCGAGCCCCTGGATCCGGAGATGTTCGACCCCGTCTGCCCGAGCCCGCTGGTCCCCTTCCGGATCGGCGACAAGTGGGCCTCCCTGATCCTGCGCTGCCTCGAAGGCGGCCCGCGCCGCTTCTCCGAACTCAAGGTGCCGCTGCGCGGCATCACCTCGAAGTCCCTGACCCAGTCCCTGCGCGGCCTCGAACGCGACGGCTTCGTCACCCGCGCCGAACACGAGAGCCCCGAGCGCCGGGTCGAGTACGCCCTGACCCCGCTCGGCCGCGGCCTGCTGGGCCCGCTGGACGCGGCGTGCGACTGGACGCGGGAGCACTGGGACGAACTGCTCGACGCCCAGGAGGCGGCCATGGCGGCCCCGGCGACCCCGGCAGCCCCGGCGACCCCGGCAGCCCTGGCGGTCGCTCAGCCCCAGGTGCGGGAGCAGAGCACCAGGCGGTAGCCGTCCGGGTCGGCGACCGTGACGCCGTAGTCGTCCCAGTAGGGGTTGTGGGAGGAGACACGGGTCCCACCGTGCTCGACCAGGTGCCGGACGAAGGCGGGGTCGGGCTCCCGGCCGAGGTAGACGACGAACAGGTCGTCGACGGTGGGAGTGGGTTCGACCGGGTTCTCCGGGTCGTGGGTCAGCTCGAAGTGCCACCCGCCCGCGGCCGGCCCGACCATCACCAGGTCGTGCTCCCCGGACACGTGCCCGGTGGTCCGCCACAGGACGTCCAGCCCGAGCCCTTCCACGTAGAACCGCTCGACGGCCTTCAGGTCGCGGGACGGGCGGGCGACTCGGATGTGGGTGCGTGAATCGATCATGCGGGGGAGGGTACGCCGCGGGCCGCCACGGGGGCGCGCCGCGGAACGGGATCCGTCAGATCCGCCCGGGAGGATCAGCGCGAGCCGACCGCGACGCCGGTGACCTTCGCCGTGAAGCCGTCGAGGTTGCCGAGCGCGCGCTCGATCCGCTCGTCCAGGCTCAGCGTCTCCACGTAGCCCCCGGTCGCCCGCTTCGACTTCCGCCTGCCCCGCAGGTACAGCGAGCAGGCCAGGTCGGCGCACAGGTAGATGCCGACGGTGTTGCCCTCCCGGCCGCGCGCCCCGGCGAGCGGAGCGGACAGCAGCGCGACGTCGGACGAGGCGTGTCCCGTCAGGCAGACCATGCAGATGCTGGACTTCAGGGCGCTCGTGCTGTTCGAGGCGGGCACGCGCAGGGTGATGCCGACCGGCTTGCCGTCCGGGCCCGTGCGCACGATGTGGGCGCGCAGCGGCGCGCCCGGGTCGACCCAGCCGAGGAAGTCCAGGTCGGGCCAGGGGAGCTCGGCGAAGTCCAGCGGGAGCCGGAGCCGCGAGGCCTCGCCCTTCGTGCAGTTCACGAAGGAGCCACGGATCTGTTTCTCGGTGAGCGGGTCCATACCGGGGACGATACGTGCAGATACGTGCTGACTGCACACGCTTTTCGGCGGGTGCTAAAAGCAGGTGCGGGTGGGCGGGGGCCCGGCCTAGCTTGAGGCGGTGAGCAGCCACTATCCATTCACCGACGGGTACAACCTCGTCTGGGACCTGACCGGCTTCGGCCCGGACGAGGAGATGGTCGAGTCCGTCTCGCTCTCGCGGGACCAGTTCCTGGAGGTCCGGCACCTGTTCGTGCTGGGAGACGATCCGTGGATGGTGGCGGGTGAGTACCGCGTGGCCCCGAGCATCTGGCCCCACCTGCGCCGGGCCGTTCCGGGCCTCGGCTTCCAGCGCGATGTCGACTACTTCCTCGGCGCCCGTCAGGCCCTGCCTGACGGGCGTTTTTGGCGTCCGGCGGTGGGCGTGGCCGCACCGGGGCCGATACCGCCGCCGTAGCGTCCAGTGCCGCTCAGACGGTGACGCCGCCGAGGAACGCCGTCCAGGTGGCGGGGGCGACGGCGAGCTCGGGCCCGTCGGTGAGCTTGGAGTCCCGGACGTGGACGGTATCGGCGCAAGCGGCGACCTCGACGCAGCTGTCGCCCTCGCTGCCGCTGTAGGTGGACTTGTGCCAGGAGAGGGCTACTTCGACGCAGTCGTCGCCCTCGCTGCCGCTGTAGCTGCTCTTGAACCATCGCAACGGGGAGCTGTTCACAGGGATCCTCGCCTTCGCATCAACAGGCCCGCGCTGTCCGCAGGATTGAGGGCCTGAATGCGAAGTTTGGCATACCGCTGGTGGAGGACACTGATGTCTTTCCGGTCTGTGATGACGTGCCCCGTCTTCTGCCCTTCCGCGTAGCCGTACCACTCGTGCTCATCGGTTTCCAAGACCTGGAAGGGTCCATCGGTGCCCGCGTGGACCGGCTGGACCAGCGGCATGATCTGGACGTCGACGTTCGGCAGCTCCCCGCACTCCAGCAGGCGGTCGATCAGCTCCCGGGTGACCTCCGGTCCACCCGTCTGCCGTTCGATCAAGGCCTGTTCGATGATGAAACTGAACGAGATGTACGGCGTCCGGTGCAGGAGCTCCTGGCGTGCCGCTCGCGACGCGAGTCGCGCGTCCACCTGTGCCCGGGTCGCCAGCGGCGGCACGTTGTCGATCAGCGCCCGCGCGTACGACTCGGGCTGTAACAGCCCCGGGACGGACCGGCACTCGTACGTGTTCAGGGCGATGGCGCTGTCCTCCAGCTCCGCCCACCGCCGGAACCACGACGCCAGTCCCCGCCTGCGCGTCAGCTGCTTCGCCGCCAGGCGGATCACGCCGAAGGCGTCCAGCACCTCCTCCGCCTGCTCCACGAACCTCGCGGACGGGTGGCGGCGGCCTTGTTCCACCGACCCGATGTACTGGACCGAGTAGCGGATCAGGGGATGCAGCTGTTCCTGGGTCAGGCCGGCGCGTTTGCGGAACGCCTTGATCGTCTCGCCGAAGTTCCGCAGGTCGCTGTCCGGTTCGCCGCCACCGTTGTCGTCGACACTCGCCATGGAGGTCACCTCCCTGGCATTCAGGCTCACCGACCGTGACCACGCCTGTCCAGAGAGTGGACTCGTACAGTTGAAAAGTAGCGGTCCGCTTGCTGGGGAACCCCCTTGTCCCCACGGCACGTTGATCCCCATGACCGCACCCACCGGGCCCGCCCGGCCCCTCGTACGCGTGTTCACTCAGCGTTTCAGCTGTACCCGGCGCGGCGCCCGCCTCGCCCGTCAGCTCGCCCTCGTGGAACTGCACCACTGGGGCATCCCCGACCGTTGCGGCCCGTCCGCGGACGCCGGGCTGCTCGTCGCCGAGCTCACCGCGAACGCCGTCACCCACGGCCGGGTCCCGGGGCGGGACTTCGAGCTGCGGATGGTCCTGCTGGACGGCGTGCTCCGGATCGAGGTGTCCGATGCGCGGGCCGACCGCAGGCCCGCCGTACAGCCGCACGCGTACCAGGCGGAGAGCGGCTACGGGATGCGGATCGTCGATGCCGTGGCCGATGCCTGGGGGGTCATGCCGAGGGTCGTCGGCAAGACGGTCTGGGCGGAACTCAGGATGCCGGCCCCGTCCCCCTAGGGCTTCGGCGGGATGGTCGGCAGCTGCTGGGTGGGGAAGCGGTCCGACTCGTACTTCGTGAAGGTTTCCGCACCGGCGGCGCCGTCCCAGACGACCTTGAGGGTCTTGGCGTCGACGGACTCCACCCGGGCCTTGGTGCGCGTCGCGCCCGCCGGGCACTTCAGGTCGATGGTGGTCACGCCGTCGGTGGCGCCCTCGCAGACGACGCCGGTCGCGGACTCGGCGATGAAGGCCGACCTGCCCGCGAAGCTGAGGACGACGCCCATGCCGCCGGTGGCCGTCGCCGAGAGCCAGCCGCCCTCCAGGCTGCCGGCCTTCGAGTCCTTGCCGCTGTCGCGGGCCGCACCCGCGTTCGCGGTGGCGGACGCCGGCGCCGGCGCCGGTGTGCCCGGCTTGGCGTCCGCCTTGTGGTCCGCCTTGTCGTCGCCGCCGCTGCCGCAGCCGGTGAGTACGAGCGCGGCCGCGAGACCGGCGGCGGCGACGGAGAGGCGCAGGCGGGTGTGCACGAGTGGTCCCCCGGTGGGCGGCGAGTCGATCAGTGGAGCGCGTCAAAGTACCAGGGGCCGGCCCACGGCGGAGGGATGCGGTGGTCAGGGGTGCGGTGGTCAGAGGTGCTGTGCTCAGAGGTGCTGTGCTCAGAGGTATTGGGCGAACCCGTCCAGGGTCCGCAGCACCTCCGCCTCCTGCGCCGACGGCAGTTGCAGCACCACCTCCTCGATCCCGAGCCCGGCGTAGTGCGCGAGCTTCCCCGGGTTCGGCCGGACCGCGTACGGGACCACCCGGAGGGACTTCGGGTCGCGCCCCGCGTCCTCCCAGGTCTGCCGCAGCACCGGCAGCGATTCGCTCAGCCCGCCGCCGCCGATGGGCAGCCAGCCGTCGGCGTGGTCGGCGATGGCCGCGAACAGCTTCGGGCCGGCCGCGCCGCCGATCAGGGTGCGCGGGCCGTACAGGGCCTGGCCCGGGCGGAGTTCACGGGCCGGCCGGGCCGGCTTGGGGTGGGCGTGGCTGGCCTGGACGGAGCCGTAGGGGCCCTCGTACGCGGTGGGCTCCGGGGACCACAGGGCCCGCATCAACGCCATCCGGTCCCGGACCAGTTCGCGCCGGGTGCGCCACTCGACGCCGTGGTCGGCGGCCTCCTCGACGTTCCACCCGTAGCCGATCCCGAGGGTGAAGCGGCCGCCGGAGAGGTGGTCCAGCGTCGCGATCTGCTTCGCGAGGTCGATGGGGTCGTGCTGGGCGACCAGGGTGATGCCGGTGCCGAGGTGGAGCCGTTCCGTCACGGCGGAGGCCTGGCCGAGGGCCACGAAGGGGTCGAGGGTGCGCCCGTACTCCTGCGGGAGCTCGCCGCCCATGGGCGCGGGCGTGGCCCGGCCGGCCGGGATGTGGGTGTGCTCGGGCAGGTAGAGGCCGGAGAAGCCGCGCTCCTCCAGGCTGCGTGCGAGGCGGGTGGGGGAGACGGTGCGGTCGGTGAGGAAGATGGTGGTGGCGATCCGCATGGGTGAGGCACCTCCGAGATGTGGGGCGGCCAAGGTACGGCCTTCCGTACGAAGGCGGCAGAGGTTCGACGACAGGTGGGGCGGGCGGCATGGACGGCATGGGCGGCATGGAGACGATCACGGTTCCGGAGCGGCTGCACGGCTATCCGGGCGTGGCGTTCGGCGGGTACGTGGCGGGGCTGCTGGCCGGCCGGATGGCGGTGGACGCCGCCGGGGCCGTACGCGTGGACTTCCGCAGGCCCGTACCGACGGGCGCGGAGGTCCGTCCGGTGCGGGACCCCGAGGGGGGTGTCGCGCTGCTCGGCGCCGACGGCGCGGTGCTGGCCGCCGCCTCGCGGGCCGCCGGGGCGGCCCCGTCCGCGGACGTGCCCCGGGCCCCTTCGTGGGAGGAGGCGCGGCAGGCCGCCGACGCCTTCCGGGCGGCGCCGCCGGACGGGCAGGCCGACTGCTTCGGCTGCGGCCTGGACCGCACCCCCGACACCGGGCTCCGCCTGCACTGCGGGCAGGTGCCGGGGCGGGAGATGGTCGCCGCGGCCTGGACGCCGGGGCCGGAACTCGTCGGGGCGGACGGGCTGTTGCCGCCCGAGCTGGTGTGGGGGGCGCTGGACTGCCCCGGCAACGCGGCGGGCCGGCTGCTCGGGGGCCGCCCGGCGGGCGCGGTCACGGCCGCCCTGACGGCGCGGCTGCTGCGCCCGGTGGCGGTGGCCGGGGGCCGCGGCCTGGTCTCGTACGCCTGGCTGCTCGGCGGGGAGGGCCGCAAGTACACGGTGGGCACGGCCCTCGCCACGGCGGACGGCGAACTGTGCGCGCTGGCCGAGGCCTTGTGGATCCAGCCACGCTCCTGAGCGCGGTGGTGCGGCGGGACCGCCCGCCGTCACCGCCGGGGGTAGCGGGCGAGCCAGCCGGGGGCGGAGACGGAGGGGCCGTGGAGGGCGGGGCCCTGGGTCATCTCCAGGGCGAAGTCGTCGGAGAGTTCCAGGATCGTGGCCCGGCCTTCCAGGTCGGCCAGCCAGGCCGCGGGCAGGGCCGTCTCGCCGTGCAGGGCGCCGAGCAGGGCCCCGCAGAGTGCGCCGGTGGCGGTGGAGTCGCCGCCGTGGTTGACGGCCAGGCGCAGCCCGTGCGGGACGTCCTCGGCGACCAGGGCGCAGTACACGGCGACGGCCAGCGCGTCCTCCGCGTCGCGGCCGTCGCCCGGGGACAGGGACTCGACCATCTTCGGGCTGGGTTCGCCCTGGGTGACGGCGGAGACGGCCCGCTGGAGGGCGTCCGTGACCGGCTGGTGGGCCGGGCGGGCGCCGAGCAGGCCCAGGGCGCGCTGGACGGCGGCGTCCAGGGACTCCCCCCGGGTGAGCCCGTGGACGATCACCGCGAGGGCCCCGGAGGACAGGTACGCGGTGGGGTGTCCGTGGCTCTGGGTGGCGCACTCCACGGCGAGCTGGAGGACCAGGGCCGGTTCCCAGCCGACCAGCAGGCCGAAGGGGGCCGAGCGGACGGTGGCCGCGGCGTCCCGGGCGGTGGGGTTCTTCGGCTGGTCCAGGGTGCCGAGGGTCTCGTCGGCGAAGCCCGTCATGCAGGCGCGGTCGGGGCCGCGGCGGGCGTAGAGCCACTCCTCCTGCGCGAGCCAGCCGTTGTCCTTGCGGCGCTCGTCGGGGCCCCAGTCGTGCTGGGTCGCGGCCCAGCGGAGGTAGGCCAGGTGCACGTCGGTCGGCGGGTGCCAGCCGCCGGTGTCCCGGCGCACGTGGGCCCGTATCAGGCCGTCCACGGTGAACAGCGTCAGCTGGGTGGACGCGGTGACCGAGCCCCGGCGGCCGTACGCGGGGGCGAGCTCGGTCAGCCCCGCCAGGCCGTGGGTCTCGCGGATGCCGTCGAGGGAGAGACCGGCGACGGGCGCGCCCAGGGCGTCCCCGATGGCGGAGCCGAGCAGGGTGCCGCGCACCCGGCTGCGGAAGTCCTGCTGCTCGATCCGGCCCCAGAGGGCGGTGCGCACGCTGCCGGTCACGGGCGCCTCCGCCGCGGGCGTGGGTGCGGGCGGGTGCGTGGCCGCTTCCGCGGTGCCCGTACCGGCCGCGGTCGCGGTCCTCATCGTGTCCATGTTGTTCCCCCCAAGCTCTGGCGCGCACTGTAGTGGACACGTTCGGTCGAATTCGGAAGGACCGAGTCACCCCGCCCATAAGTGGCCGGAGAACGGCCGGAATACGAACGGTTCCGGACGCGGTCCCGCTGAATGAGACACGGGTGGCACGTTTTGCCATTGGCCTCGGAGCCGGTTGTTTTCGGCCACGCCTCGTTCATGCGGAGTTATCCGGAGGCCAACAGCCTCAGGGGCATGAAGAAGGCACTGCTCGCCGCGACCGTCGTCGCCTCCACGCTCACCGCGTCCCTGCTCGCGGCCCCCGCCGCCACCGCCGCGGGCCGGGACCTCCCCTGGGGCAACCAGCACCACAGCCAGACCGCCATACCCTTCACCGAGGCCACCGTCACCGCCGGCGCCGACGGCTCGTACACCCTCAAGTGGGACGCCCGCGGCACCCAGCGCGTCGAGATCAGGGCGAACGGCAAGACCGTCGCCAAGGGCGGCGCCCAGGGCCAGGCCGTGGTCAAGGGGCTGCCCGCCGCCGACCGCCAGTGGTTCGACTTCAAGCCGGAGCGCGGCCAGGGCCTGCGCCTCGCCGACCGCCTCGTCAAGCTGGAGGGCGCGGTCAACTTCCGCGACGCCGGCGGCTACCGCACCGCCGACGGCCACTGGGTCAAGATGGGCGAGGTCTACCGCTCCGACGCCCTCGACAAGCTCACGGACAACGACCTCGCCAAGCTCCAGCGGCTGCGCGTCAAGACCGTCTTCGACCTCCGCATGGAGAGCGAGCGCTCCCAGAGCCCCGACCGCGTCCCGGCCGGCGCCACGTACACCGTCGCCGACGTCTTCGCCGGCTCCGGCTCCTTCCAGGCCATGCCGAAGACCCCCGACGAGGCCGTCAAGGCCATGACCGACGCCGAGAAGGCCATGGTCGGCGGCGAGGGAGGCAAGAAGGCGTACGGCCAGGTCTTCGCGGGCGTCCAGCGCGACCGCGACCGCGCCGTCCTCTTCCACTGCACCGCGGGCAAGGACCGCACCGGCTGGTCGAACGCCGCCCTGCTGACCGCCCTCGGCGTCCCGCGCGAGACCGTCACGGCCGACTACCTGGCCAGCAACGACTACCGCAAGGCCGCCAACGACGCGATCCTGTCCCACCTGCCCGCCCAGCAGGCCGCCGTCTACAAGCCGATGCTCGACGTGCGCCCCGAATACCTCAACGCCGGCTACGACGAGGTCAAGGCCGCGTACGGCACCTTCGACCGCTACCTCGACAAGGGGCTCGGCATCGACGCCCGCGAGCTGAAGCAGCTCAAGAAGGACCTCCTCGTCGGCTGACGCCGCACCGAGCCCCACCGAGCCGCGCCGAGCCGCGCCGAGCGGGGCCGTGCCGTGCCGAGCAGCGCTGTGCCACGCCCTGGCACGATGCGCCCGGGCACGGCACCGCTGGGCGCGGCCCCGGCGAGGAACAGGGCCCGGCCGGACTGCCCCTGGCCGGCCCCGCCGCGCCCCCCGGGCGCCCGCCGCCTCAGTCCAGGACCGGCAGCAGCTCCGGCAGGTGCCCGTCCGAGGCCGCCGCCGCCCGCAGGCGCTCCGGCGGAACCTCCCCGTACAGCGTCGTACGGGCCTTCGCCGGCCGCCCGGCCGCCTCCGCGACCGCGACGAGGTCCCGCACCGACTTGTAGGAGCCGTAACCCGACCCCGCCATACGCGAGATGGTCTCCTCCATCAGCGTCCCGCCCAGGTCGTTCGCCCCCGACCGGAGCATCTCCGCCGCGCCCTCCGCGCCCAGCTTCACCCAGCTCGTCTGGATGTTGGTGATGTGCGGGTGCAGCAGGATCCGGGCCATCGCCGTCACCGCCCGGTTGTCGCGGACCGTCGGCCCCGGCCGGGCGATGCCCGCCAGGTACACCGGGGCGTTGGTGTGGATGAACGGGAGCGTCACGAACTCCGTGAAGCCGGCCACGCCCTTGGACAGCGCCGTCTGCTGGATCCGGGCCAGCGTGCGGAAGTGCCCGAGCCAGTGCCTCGGCTGGTCCACGTGCCCGTACATCATGGTCGAGGAGGACCGGATGCCCAGCTCGTGCGCCGTCGTGACCACGTCGATCCAGTCGGCCGTCGGCAGCTTGCCCTTGGTGAGCACCCAGCGGACCTCGTCGTCCAGGATCTCCGCCGCCGTGCCCGGGATCGAGTCCAGCCCGGCCTCCTTGGCCGCCGCGAGCCAGTCCCGTACGGACATCCCCGTGCGCGTGGCCCCGTTGACGACCTCCATCGGGGAGAAGGCGTGCACGTGCATGCCGGGCACCCGCTCCTTCACCGCCCGCGCGATGTCGAAGTACGCCGTCCCGGGCAGGTCCGGGTGGATCCCGCCCTGCATGCAGACCTCGACCGCGCCCACGTCCCACGCCTGCACCGCCCGGTCCGCGACCTGGTCCAGCGAGAGCGTGTACGCGTCCGCGTCCGTACGGCGCTGCGCGAAGGCGCAGAAGCGGCAGCCGGTGTAGCAGACGTTGGTGAAGTTGATGTTCCGCGTGACGATGTACGTGACCTCGTCACCCACCACCGATTTCCGCAGGTCGTCCGCGACCCGGCAGAGCGCGTCCAGCGCCGGTCCGTCCGCGTGCAGCAGGGCCAGGGCCTGGTCGTCGGTGAGCTTCGTCGGATCGTCCGCCGCCTGCGCCAGGGCGGCGCGCACGTCCGTGTCGATCCGCTCCGGCACCATCCCGGGCGCCGCCGCCTCCCTCAGGGCCTCCCAGTCGCCGTAGACGTGGTCGAAGTCCTCGCGCCGGTCGCCCGTACGCCCCTCGGAGTCGATCGTGGCGTGCAGGTCCGTGCGCCCGTACGCGGCGAAGCCCTCGTCGGGCTCCTGCCAGGGCCGGCCCTCCACCGCCGCGGCCTCGTCCGCCAGCCCCGTCGCCGCGTCGGCCAGAGCGCGCACGTGCGGAAGCAGCCGGGGATCCAGCCAGGGCTCGCCGCGCTCCAGGAACTCCGGGTAGATCGTGAGCCGTTCGCGCAGCTCGAACCCGGCGGCGGCCGTCCGCGCGGCCAGCTCCTCGATGTGCGGCCAGGGGCGCTCGGGATTCACGTGGTCGGGAGTCAGCGGCGAGACCCCGCCCCAGTCGTCGATCCCGGCGCCGATGAGCAGCGCGTACTCCTCGTCGACCAGATTCGGCGGAGCCTGGATCCGGGCACTCGGGCCGAGGATGTGACGGGCCACCGCGATGGCGGCGGCCAGCTCCTCCAGCTCCGCATCGGGCATGCCGCGCATCGCGGTGTCCGGCTTGGCCCGGAAGTTCTGGACGATGACTTCCTGGATGCCGTGGTAGCTGCGCTGGATCCGGCGCAGCTCGAAGAAGGCGTCCGCGCGCTCCTCGTAGGACTCCCCGATGCCGATGAGCACCCCGGTCGTGAAGGGGACGTTGGAGCGCCCCGCGTCCTCCAGGACCCGCAGCCGGACGGCCGGCTCCTTGTCCGGGGAACCGTGGTGCGGGCCGCCGGGCTCGGACCACAGGCGGGTGGCGGTGGTCTCCAGCATCATCCCCATCGACGGCGCGACCGGCTTCAGCCGCTGGAGCTCGGACCAGGACAGGACGCCCGGGTTGAGGTGCGGGAGCAGACCCGTCTCCTCCAGGACCCGGATCGCCATGGCGCGCACGTAGGCCAGCGTGTCGTCGTAGCCGTGCGCGTCGAGCCACTCGCGGGCCTCGGGCCAGCGGTCCTCGGGGCGGTCGCCGAGGGTGAACAGGGCTTCCTTGCAGCCCATCGCAGCACCCTTGCGGGCGATGTCGAGGACCTCGTCGGGGGAGAGGTACATGCCGTGGCCGTCACGGCGCAGCTTCCCGGGGACGGTGACGAAGGTGCAGTAGTGGCACTTGTCGCGGCAGAGCCGGGTGAGGGGGATGAACACCTTGCGCGAGTACGTGATGACACCGGGCCTCCCGGCGGCGGCGAGCCCGGAGTCCCGCACCCGTGCGGCGGAGGCGGCGAGGTCCCTGAGGGCCTCGCCGCGCGCCTGGAGGAGCACGGCAGCCTCGGTCGCGTCGAGCGCGACGCCGTCGCGGGCCCGCCGGAGCGCGCGGCGCATCGCGTTGTCGGTCGGAGCGTCACTCGGAGTGGTCATGGCCCGAGCATACGATCCGAGGATCCTGTGACGGGGAGGGTCACCGCATCAGCTCACCGGCGTTGACCAGCAGCGACTGGCCGGTTATCGCCCGCGCCCGGTCGGAGGCGAAGAACACGGCGGCGTCGGCGACGTCCCCGTCCGTGGCGAGGTCGGGCAGCGCCATCCGCTCGGTGAGGCGGGCGCGCACCTCGGCTTCCGGAACGCCCTCGGAGTGGGCGCTGAAGGTCACGAAGGCCTGCACCGGCGGCCCCCACATCCAGCCCGGCAGCACGGTGTTGACCCGGATCCGGTGCGGGCCCAGCTCGCGGGCCATCGAGTACATGGCGGAGGTCAGCGCCCCCTTGGACGCGGCGTACGCGGCCTGCTGCACCTGGGAGGGGCTCGCCACGGCGGACTGGGTCCCGATGATCACCACGGACCCGCCGGCCGCGCCGGACCCGCCGGCCCGCTTCAGCGCGGGGAGGCAGGCCCGGGTCATGCGCAGGGTGCCCAGCAGGTTGACGTCGATGATCTGCTGCCAGGTCCCGAAGTCGGCGTCCTCCAGCCCGCCGAAGTACGAGTCCCAGGCGGCCACGTGCACCACGGCGTCCACCCCGCCGAACCGCTCCACCGCCAGGTCGGCGAGGGCCCCGCACTGGGCCTCGTCGGTGATGTCGGTCGGCAGGTACGCGGTGTGCGCGCCGTCGGGGTCGATCTCCGCGGCGGACTTGGCCAGATTCGCCTCGGTCCGCGCCCCGAGCACGGCATTCCCCCCGTCGCGCACCACGGCGGCGGCCACCTGATGCCCCAGCCCGGCCCCGACCCCGGAGACGATGACGGTCTTCCCTCGCAACAACATGGCACGCCCTCCCGGCCGGGTGCTCCAGATCGGCAGATCTGACGGTGCGTCAGGGTAGGGGGTGGGGGCGGGGATGGGAAGGGGGGTGGGGGCGGGGGCGGGGCGGTCTCGGCGGGGCGGGGGCGGAAGGCCGGCCGGCGGCGCGGGCGGGCCGGCACCCCCGGCGGGGGGTGGGGTGGCGGGGGCGGCGGGGGTGGGGTGGCGGGGCGGTGGCGATGCGGGTGGGGTTCCCCGGTGGGGGTGGGATGGCGGTGCGGTGGAGTTGGCGGGCGGGCTCCTGGCTGGGGGTGGGTGGCTGGGCGGTTCAGTTGGCGGGCGGGCTCCTGGCCCGGGGCGGGTAGCCGGACGGTGGCGGTGTGGGGTGGGGTTGTCCTGCCGGGGACGGAAGACGGAGGGGGGCAACCTTGAGCGGGTTTCCCCAGCCGGCAGCGGAAGGCCGGACAGCGGCGGAGCGGGAAGGCCTTCCCAGCTTGGACGGTCAGCCGGACGGCGGCGTCGCTGGGTGGGTCTCCCCACCGGGGACGGAAAGCCGGGCGGCGGCGGGCGGGTTGGCGGGGTCCGAGTGCCCGGTGTCGGGGAGGGTCTGGGGGCGTCCCGTCAGTCCACTGTCCTTCCGGTTCGGTCCGGTCCCTCAAGGGCGCTCGCTGCGCTCGCGTCGCTTCGCGATGGCCTTCGGCCACCCTTGACCGACCGGCCCGCCCCGGAATGCCATAAGACTGCCGGGAAGCCCCCAGAGGAATGGCCGGGAGGTTCACATCCGGTCCCAGCTCCCTCAGCGATAGACGGGCAGATTCCCCGTTCCCCGCAGCCAGCTTCCCGGTGCCTTCGCAGCCCCGGCCCGATCACGGCCCACGCCTCAGATCGCTACGCGCTTCTCATCCCTCAGCGTCTGCGGCCTGTCTGTGCCTGGACATAAGCCGCCAGCGGTCTGTCCGTCCTTCTCCTCATCTGGCGTCGATCAGCCCGCCATGGGTTGGACATAGGCCGCGAGAGACGGGCGAGGGCCCGTCTTGGTCCAGCGTCTGCGGCCCGTCTGTGCTTGGACATAAGCCGCCCCCGGCCTGTGGGTGCTTCTCCTCATCTGGCGTCGATCAGCTCGTCATGGGTTGGGCGTAGGCCGCGAGAGGCGGGTGCGGGTTCGTTTTGGTTCGGCGTCTGCGGCCTGTTCGTGCCTGGGCATCAGCCACGACAAGCCAGCCCAGGTGTTCCTCGCCAAGTGTGACTCTTCAAGCCCGCAGCTATGGGGCCCTAGCCGTCCATGACGGTCAGACTTTGCTCCTTGACTGCTTCCACCGGCCGTTTCTGGCCCTTGAGGGAGCTGGTTGGTGGTTGGCGGGGGTCTGTCGGAGTCTGCGGGTGATGGATTCATCATTTGGCTCCTCTTGGGCCCGCAGACGCCGAAATCGCCTCCTGTCAGCTCTTCTTGGGCGGTCTGTGGGCCGCGAATGCTGCCCAGCTCCCCGCCAGATCACCTCAAGGGCCAGAGGTCATGGCCGCTCCCCATCCCGGCCGCCGTCGAGAAGCGCATGGCGATTTGTGGCGGTCTGTGTGCGGCCCAAGGCGGGCTGATCGACGCCAGATGAGGAGAAGGACGGACAGGGCCGGGGGCGGCTTATGTCCAAGCACAGGCGGGCCGCAGACGCGATCTGAGGCGGCTTATGTCCAGCCCAAGACGGGTCGCAGACGCTGAGAGATGAGGAGCGCGTAGCGATCTCGGGCGGCTTATGTCCAGCCCATGCCGGCCTGATCGACGCCAGATGGGGAGGAGGACGGACAGGCCGGGGCGGCTTATGTTCAAGCAGAGACAGGCCGCAGACGCTGAGCCAAGAAGGGTCCTTGCCTGTCTCTCGCGGCTTATGTCCAGCCCATGGCGAGCTGATCGACGCCAGATGACGAGAAACGACTGACAGGCCGGGGGCGGCTTATGTCCAGCCCAAGGCGGGGCGCGGACGCTAAGCGGAGAGGAGCGCGTAGCGATCTGATGCGCGGGGCTACCGCCCCGGCCGGAGGGGATCTCGGGGCGTCTTCGGGGGAAACGGGGGGCTGGCCGCGCATCGCTGAGGGAGCTGGGACCGGATGTGAACCTCCCGGCCATTCCTCTGGGGGCTTCCCGGCAGTCTTATGGCATTCCGGGGCGGGCCGGTCGGTCAAGGGTGGCCGAAGGCCATCGCGAAGCGACGCGAGCGCAGCGAGCGCCCTTGAGGGACCGGACCGAACCGGAAGGACAGTGGACTGACGGGACGCCCCCAGCCGCTCTCCGACACCGGGTACTCGGATCCCGGCAACCCGCCCGCCGCCGCCTGGCTTTCCGTCCCCGGTGGGGAGACCCACCCGGCGACGCGGCCGTCCGGCTAAACGTCTCCGCCGGGGAGGGCCGGCCCACCGCCGCCGCCGACTGGTTGCTCGACCCGGCTGGGAAACCCCACCTGACACCGCCGCCGTCCGGCTCTCCGTTCTCGCTGGGAGGGTCGGCCTGCCCTCCCCGCCGTCCGGCTTTCTGTTCTCGCTGGGAGGGTCGGCCTGCCCTCCCCGCCGTCCGGGTTTCTGTTCTCGCTGGGAGGTCGGCCACCCTCCCCGCCGTCCGGCTTTGCGTTCTCGCCGGGAGGGTCGGCCTGCCGGCTCCCGCCCCGCCCCGGCTCTCCGTCTCCGCCCGGCGGCCCGAACCCCCCCCGCCCCGACCCCCGCCCCCCCCGGCGGGGGTCGGCCCCCGTCACACGGCCCGGTTTGCCGCGACCAGTTCCCTGAAGGTTTCCGGGGGGATGGACTCGATGCCGCTGCCCGAGAGGACGTTCAGCTCCTTGCCGTTGATCTCCACCACCGGGGTGCCCTTCTTGCCGCTCTCGTAGAACGCCTGCGAGACCCTGTCCACCCAAGGCATGTACGTCAGCTCCTTGACCGCCTTGTTGAACTCCGGGGTCCGTAGCCCCGGTACCTGGTCCGCTAGGGCCAAGAGGGTGGTCGTCGAGCCGAACTTGTCGTCCGACTCCTTCTGCGGGTGGTTCTCGTAGAGCACCCGGAGGTAGTCCATGAACTTCTCGGGGCTCTCGTTCACCGCCGCGCCCAGCGCGTTCAGGGTGCGCTTGGAGCCCTTGCCGCCCAGGGAGCCGTCCAGGAACGTCGCGAAGTGGTACTCGACCCGGTAGGTCCCCGTCTCCGCCTGCTCCTTGAGGGTCCTGCCCAGGCCCGTCTCCACGCCCGCGCAGTACGGGCAGCGCGGGTCCAGCCAGACCGAGACGACGTCCTTCGCGTCGGCCTTGCCGTACGGGACCACCGCGCCGTCCTTCCCCGCGGTGTTGCCCGGCCGGACGAACGGCCGACCCCCAGCGGCCTCGCCGCCCCCCGACCCCGACCCCGCCGCCCGCGCCGTGTAGATGCCCGCGCCCACCGCCACGCCCAGCACGGCGGTCAGCGCGCCGCCGATGAGGAGGCGGCCGCGCAGCTTCGCGCGGCGGGCCGCCGCCTCGCGTTCCGCGCGGAGCCGCTCCCGGCCCGCCCGGGTCTCGCCGCCCGCCCGGCGCCGCGTGTTCTTCGTACTGGCTGCCATACAAAACAGGCTAAACAGCGAAGACGCTTACAACACCGGGCCATTGGGTTGTTCCGG
Organism: Streptomyces sp. NPDC028314; assembly: GCF_055565795.1. Lineage (NCBI taxonomy): Bacteria > Bacillati > Actinomycetota > Actinomycetes > Kitasatosporales > Streptomycetaceae > Streptomyces > Streptomyces sp. NPDC028314. The sequence goes on along the minus strand of NZ_JBVHTP010000021.1, from coordinate 68,177 downwards.
GCAGGGGCTTAGGTCCCGCGTCCCTCCTGCTGGACGTCCCGTCCGAACGGGCGGCGAAGCCGAGACGAATGGTGCGTCATATCTGCCAGGGCGGCGGCGAGTCGCGTCCGAATACCTGATAGACAGAAGATTCACGGCTCGACCAGCCACACGTCCTGCCGGCCGCCTTGGGGGGATCGCCGCACTGTGAAGCCGCTTCACCGTCATGTAGTCAACACCTCGCGCAAGGTCCTGTGCACGGCCGCGCTCGCGGCCAGCCTGACCACCGCCGCGGTCGTGACCAACACAACGACCGCCGGTGCGGGGGAGTCCGAGCCCACACCGGACAGCCCGCAGGCCACCGACCGCGGCGACGCCCGGCTGGACCTGCCGGAGGACATCGCCGACCCCCAGCCGCCCGCGGCGGCCGGGGCCCCGGAAGGGGCCAGCGGGATACCCGGTACCGCCCTCGACGCCTACAAGCGTTCCGAGGCGGCGGTGGCCGCCGCGCTCCCCAACTGCAAACTGCCCTGGCAGCTGGTGGCCGCGATAGGCCGGGTCGAGTCGGTGCACGCCTCCGGCTACGGCCTCAAGGCCGACGGCTACACCGACCGGCCGATCCGCGGCCCGCGCCTCGACGGCAACGGCTTCGCGGAGATCAAGGACACCGACAAGGGCGTCTGGGACGCGGACACCGAGTACGACCGCGCGATCGGCCCGATGCAGTTCATCCCCTCCACCTGGGCCACGTGGGGCGCCGACGGCAACGGCGACGGCAAGCGCGACCCGAACAACATCTACGACGCGGCGCTGGGCACGGGCCTCTACCTGTGCGCGGGCGACAAGGACCTCTCGGACCCGGCCAAGCTGGACCGGGCGATCCTCAGCTACAACGACTCCCGCGAGTACGTGAACACCGTGCTCGGGTACATGCGCCAGTACCAGGACGGCGGCGTGGCCGAGGTGCCGAACCCGCCCGTCGGGAACTACCCGACCCCGCCCGGGTCGGGGGTCCTGCCGACCCCGCAGCCTCCGGCAGCGAAGCCGCCGGCCGCCAAGCCGCCGACGACGCCTCCCACGAAGCCGCCGACGACCCCGCCCACCACTCCTCCCACCACCCCGCCGACGACCCCGCCCACGAAGCCGCCGACGGAGCCGGAGCAGCCGGCGCCCCGCCTGGCGCGGCTTGAGCTGGTCGGCGGCGCGGAGCTCAAGGCCGAGGCCGGGACGCCGTTCGCGCAGACCACCCAGGTCAAGGCGCTGCTCAGCGACGGCAGTCCGGCGGCCGGCCGGCGCGTGGTGTTCGCGGTCGAGTCGGACGACACCACCGGAGGCACGGGCTTCCAGGGCGGCAAGGAGTCGTCCGCGGTGGCCGTGACGGACGCAAAGGGCATCGCGACCGTCCCCGAGCTCACCGCCGGCCCGAAGGCGGGCACCTTCTCCTTCCGGGCCACGGCGTACGACGTCAAGAGCGAGCTCACCGTGATGCTCAAGGGCACGGTCACGGCGAAGCCGGTGGCGGACCTGCTGGCCCGTACGGACGGCAGTGACAAGCCGCTGGAGGCCGTCGCCGGGGAGAGCTTCAAGGCCGTGACGCTGCTGGCCACCGCCGAGGGCAAGCCGGTCGCCGGTACGAAGGCCACCGCCGGCCTGGTCGTGAAGGACGAGGCCACCGGCAAGTGGGTCCCGGTGGACCCGGCGGCGGCGAAGGGCCCGTACTTCAAGGGCAAGGACGGCGAGAAGCTGACCACCCTGGACCTGGCCCCGACCGGCGCCGACGGCAAGATCGTCCTGCCGGAGCTGTTCACCGCGGACGCTCCCGCGGGTACGTACAGCCTGCGCGTGATCACGGCGGAGAAGGTCGAACTGATCCTCACCCTCAAGATCACCGCGGCCCAGACGACGCCCACGACGCCCACCACGCCCACGACGCCGACGACGCCCACCACGCCGACGTCCCCGGCTCCGAAGCCCGCCTCGGCGGCCAAGCCGTAGCGGCTCCCCGGCCGTACACGCCGCTGCCGCGGTCACCGTCCTCACGGTGGCCGCGGCAGCGGCATTTCAGCGGCGGAACGCGCGGTTTCAGCGGCGGAACGCACGGCATGAAGGGCGCGAAGCGTACGTAAGGCGTGAAAACCATGAAGGGCACAAAAGGCAGGAGCCCCGCCACCTCCGCTCGCACGGAGGAGGCAGGGCTCCTTGGGTACTGCTAATCCAACCGCGATCCGGTCGGCCAGGCGACTAGGCCGGGGTAACGTTCTCCGCCTGCGGGCCCTTCGGACCCTGCGTGACGTCGAAGTTCACCTGCTGGTTCTCCTCCAGGGAGCGGAAGCCAGAGGCGTTGATCGCGGAGTAGTGGACGAAGACATCCGGGCCGCCGCCGTCCTGGGCGATGAAGCCGAAGCCCTTTTCAGCGTTGAACCACTTCACGGTTCCGGTAGCCATGAGCCCTCCTATGGGCCAAAGGGTCGCCCTGCTCCAGAACCTGCTAAGAAGTCTGAAAACTACAAAAGCCTGCGGGTCACATGCTCCGCAGGCCTCGTACTGCAAGGGAAACCAAACTGCAACTTGCGGACGAGCCTAGCACGCACCCTCGGGGCGAGACCAGAGGGAAAGATCACGTCACTCGGACGTTTGAGACCCGCCCGATGGCTGACGAAGTACCGGGGGCTAGTCTCGCGATGTGGACGTCTATCGCAGCCGGCCCCGCGTCGGCCACATCCAGTTCCTGAACTGCCTGCCGCTCTACTGGGGGCTGGCCAGAACCGGCACGCTGCTGGACCTGGAGCTGACCAAGGACACCCCGGAGAAGCTCAGTGAACGCCTCGTCCAGGGAGACCTGGACATCGCCCCGATCACCCTCGTCGAGTTCCTCCGCAACGCCGATCAACTCGTCGCGTTCCCCGACCTCGCGGTCGGCTGCGACGGCCCCGTGATGTCCTGCGTGATCGTCTCCCAGGTGCCGCTGGAGCAGCTGGACGGCGCCCGCGTCGCCCTCGGATCGACCTCCCGTACGTCCGTACGCCTCGCCCAGCTGCTGCTCGCCGAGCAGTACGGAGTGCGGCCCGACTACTACACCTGCCCCCCTGACCTGGGGCTGATGATGCAGGAGGCGGAAGCTGCGGTGCTGATCGGAGACGCCGCGCTGCGCGCCTCGCTCCACGACGCCCCCCGGCTCGGCCTGGCCGTGCACGACCTCGGGGCGATGTGGAAGGAGTGGACCGGACTGCCGTTCGTCTTCGCCGTCTGGGCCGCCCGCAAGGACTACCTGGCCCGTGAGCCCGGCCTCGTCCGGGAGGTCCACGAGGCCTTCCTCGCCTCCCGGGACGTCTCCCTGGAGGAGGTCGCCAAGGTCGCCGAGCAGGCGGCCCGCTGGGAGGCCTTCGACGCCGGGCTGCTGGAGCGGTACTTCACCACGCTCGACTTCCGCTTCGGTGCGGAGCAACTGGCCGGCGTACGGGAATTCGCGCGCCGTACCGGTTCGGCATCGGGGTACGCGGCGGATGTCACGGTGGAGCTCCTCGCGGCGGCCGTGGCGGACCATTGACGCGGTTTATGCCCTGAGAGAACTCGGGCTCCCGAGAGGGCCCGGGGATCCCCCGCGAGTTCCGCATCCCGGAAAGGGGAATCTTCCGTTTCCCGGGAATTCGTTCCCCTTTCGCATTCCCGTCCCACTGGACGGGAATGCGGGCGGGGCACACGATGAAGGAAGAGGAAGAGGAAGGGGAGGGGGAGGGAGCCCGGAGGGGGACGGCTCTCCCCGGCGGCCGCGATCGTTCTCCATGCCAGGGGGCCATCGGAGCTTCGCCATGACCACGCGCAAGGTCGGCCCTGACATCACCGTCCTGGGAGACGCCCTCGAAGTGCCCGGGGTCGGTTTCCTCCCCGTCAACGCCTACGTCCTGCACGCCCAGGAGCCGGTCGTCGTGGACACCGGTCTCGGGCTGCCCGACCGGGACTTCCTGGAGGTGCTGGGCGCCGCGATCGATCCGGTCGACGTGCGGTGGATCTGGCTGACCCACCCCGACCGGGACCACACCGGAGGGCTGTTCGCCCTGCTGGAGGCCGCCCCGAAGGCGCGGCTCGTGACGACGTTCCTGGCCGTCGGGATCATGTCCACCGAGCGTCCGCTGCCCCTGGACCGGGTCTTCCTGCTCAACCCGGGGCAGTCCCTGGACGTCGGGGACCGGACCCTCGCCGCGTTCCGGCCGCCGCTCTTCGACAACCCGGCGACCGTGGGCTTCTACGACGACCGCTCGGGGGCCTGTTTCACTTCCGACTGCTTCGGTGCGCCCATGCCGGGCTTCGAGCTCGCGGCCGGCGGCGAGGCCGGGGCGGTGGACGCCGAGGAGCTGCGGGCAGCCCAGCTGCTGTGGGCCTCGGTGGACAGCCCGTGGGTGCACGTCGTGGACCGGGACAGGTACCTCGCCACGGTGCGGCCGATCCGGGAGATGGAGCCGCGGACCGTGGTCTCCACCCACCTGCCGCCGGCCACCGGGATCACCGGCCGGATGGCCGACACGGTGAGCCTCGCGGCGGGGATCGACCCCTTCACCGGGCCGGACCAGGAGGCCCTGGAGCGGATGCTCGCCGGTTTCGAGCCCGCCGGAACGGCCCCGGCCGGTCGGTGACACCCCTAAGGTGCTGGTTGACCTGAAACGATCGAGGAACTCGGGGGAGGGGGCGCGATGCAGCCGCTCGAAGCGGGCGAACCGCGGACCATCGGCGCGTACCGGCTGCTCGGCCGTCTCGGCGCGGGCGGCATGGGCCGGGTCTACCTGGGGCGCAGCGCGGGCGGCCGGACCGTCGCCGTGAAGATCGTGCACCCGCATTTCGCCGCCGACGAGGAGTTCCGGGCCCGGTTCCGGCGTGAGGTCGCGGCCGCGCGGCGGGTGGGCGGGGAGTGGACCGCGCCGGTGCTGGACGCGGATCCGGAGGCGCCGGTGCCGTGGGTGGCGACCGGGTACGTGGCGGGTCCCTCGCTGGACCGGGCGGTGGCCTCGTACGGGCCGCTGCCCGAGGCTTCGGTGCGGGGGGTCGGGGAGGGGCTGGCCCGGGCGCTGGTGGCGGTGCACGGGCTGGGGCTCGTACACCGGGACGTGAAGCCGTCGAACGTGATGCTGACGCTGGACTCGCCGCGGCTGATCGACTTTGGGATCGCGCGGGCCACGGACGGCACGGCCTCGCTGACCTCCACCGGGGTGTCCGTGGGTTCTCCGGGTTACATGTCGCCGGAGCAGATCCTGGGCAAGGGGATCACCGGGGCCGCGGACGTGTTCTCCCTCGGCGCGGTGCTGGCCTTCGCGGCGACGGGGCGGCCTCCGTTCACCGGTGACAACTCCGCGACGCTCCTCTACAAGGTGGTCCACGAGCCGCCGGAGCTCGACGCGGTCCCGCCCGGGGCCCTGCGGGACCTGATCGAGGCCTGCCTGGCCAAGTCGGCCGCCGGCCGGCCGGCTCCGGAGGCGGTCGCGGCGGCGCTGGAGGGGTCCCTGCGCGTGCGGGGGTGGCTGCCGGCGCCGCTGGTGGAGGAGGCCAGCCGCGCGGCGGTGGCCCTGCTGGACCTGGAGGGGGCGGCTCCGGAGAGCCCGTCGGGGCCGGTGCCGTTCACGACTCCCTCGTACGGAGGCCGGTCCGCGGCCGGGGGCTTCGGGGCGCCCGACCCCTCGTACGGGAGCCCGGTGGTGTCCCCGTACGGCCCCTACGGTTCCCCCGAGGAGGGCTCGGGCGCCGTGCCCGGCCCCCGGACGGCGCCGGAGTCCGACGGGCACCGGGTGACGGTCCGTGCGGCGGGGCGGCGGTTCAGCTGCACCGTGGTCCTCGCGGCGGCCGCCGTGCTGGCGGTGCTCTCCGGCGGGCTGTACGGCCTGGACCTGCTGCCGGGTCAGGGGAAGGGCCGGGACGTGGCGAGCAGCCCCCCGCCCGCCTCGACGCGTCCGTCCGGCTCGGCGGATGCGACCGGGCCCACGGCGAGCGGGCCCACCGCGAGCGGCGGTGCTTCGCAGCCGCCCAAGGGGACCCGTACCGACGTCCCCAAGGAGCTCACCGGCACGTGGAAGGGGACGGTCACCACCGCACGCATGGGGGTGGCCAGCGAGTTCGAGATCACGATCAAGGGCGGGAAGGTGGGCGAGGTCGTCGGCCGGGACAAGTCGGTCCTGCCCCTCCTGGGCACCGACTGCAGCGGTGACTGGAAGCTGGCCTCGGCCACCGACCGTTCCCTGGTCCTCGACACCTCGGGCGGGTCCAACCCCGCGCCGGGCGTCTGCTCCAACGGCTCCGCCGACGAGCGCTTCACGCTGAACGCGAACGGAACGCTCCATTACAAGTCCGGCGACGGACCGGCCGGAAACCCCGAGGGCGATCTGACCCGCAGCCCCTGAACGGCCGCGGCAACCCCTGGCGTACGCTGGATCGGTCCGGACCCTTGACACACCGCCGAAAGGTGACGCACCGGTGACCGACCAGGCCGCTCTCCAGTCTGTCCTCGACCGTGCCGCCGAAGGGGGCCGGATCACCAAGGAAGAGGCCCTCGACCTCTACCGGCACGCCCCTCTGCACGCGCTCGGCCAGGCGGCCGACGCGGTGCGCCGCCGCCGCTACGCCGGCACGGAGCACATCGCGACGTACATCATCGAGCGCAACATCAACTACACCAACGTGTGCGTCACGGCGTGCAAGTTCTGTGCCTTCTACGCGGCCCCGAAGGACACCAAGAAGGGCTGGTCGCGCGACCTCGACGACATCCTGCGCCGCTGCGCGGAGACCGTGGAGCTGGGCGGCACGCAGATCATGTTCCAGGGCGGGCACCACCCCGACTACGGCGTCGAGTACTACGAGCACCACTTCTCGGCCATCAAGAAGGACTTCCCGCAGCTGGTCATCCACTCCCTCGGCGCGTCCGAGGTCGAGCACATGGCCCGCATCTCGGGCGTCTCGGCGGAGGAGGCCATCAAGCGCATCCACGCCGCCGGTCTGGACTCCTTCGCGGGCGCCGGCGCCGAACTGCTGCCGGCGCGGCCGCGCAAGGCGATCGCCCCGCTCAAGGAGTCCGGCGAGCGCTGGCTGGAGATCATGGAGATCGCCCACGAGCTGGGTGTGGAGTCCACTTCCACCATGCTGATGGGCACGGGCGAGACGAACGCCGAGCGCATCGAGCACATCGCGATGATCCGGGACACCCAGGACCGCACGGGCGGCTTCCGCGCGTTCATCCCGTACACGTACCAGCCCGAGAACAACCACCTCAAGGGCCGCACCCAGGCGACCATCTTCGAGTACCTGCGGATGATCGCGATCGCGCGCCTGTTCCTGGACAACATCGCCCACATCCAGGGCTCCTGGCTCACCGTCGGCAAGGAGGCGGGCCAGCTGTCGCTGCACTACGGCGCGGACGACCTCGGCTCGATCATGCTGGAGGAGAACGTGGTCTCCTCGGCCGGTGCCAAGCACCGCTCGAACCGCCAGGAGATCATCGACCTGATCCGCAAGGCGGGCCGTACGCCGGCGCAGCGCGCGACGACCTACGAGCACCTCCTGGTGCACGACGACCCGGCGAACGACCCGGTCGACGACCGCGTGGTCTCGCACATCTCCTCCACCGCCATCGAGGGCGGTACGGCGCACCCCGAGCTGAAGCTCATCTCCTCGAACTGACGCCCGCGCACCGATGCTGACGCTGCACACCGCCGAACTCCTCGTCCCCGGAGCGGGATCCGCGCCGCTGCCCGGCGGCGCGGTCCTGGTCGAGGGCGACCGGATCGCCGCGGTGGGTCCGTACGAGGAGCTCGGCGCGGCCCGTCCGCACGCCCGGGTCCGCCGCTGGCCCGGGGTGCTGACGCCCGGGCTGCTGGTGTGCGGGGCGGACGAGCTGCTGGAGCGGACGTACTACCCGGACGATCCGTACGAGATCGCCGAGCTCGGCGCGGACCCGATCAGCGGGGAGGCCGCGCTGGCCGGCCTCGGGATGACCGAGGCCAGGTGGGGCAACAGCGCCCGGCGCGGGACGCAGAAGCTGCTGGCGCGCGGTGTGGTGGCGGTGACCGGCCGCTTCGAGGTCCCGGCGGTGCGCACGGCGGTGGTCCGCTCGGGGCTGGCGCTGCTGCCCCCGGCGGCGCGGACGGGGCGGGCGCCCTCCCTGGACCCGTTCGCCGGGCGGGACGCGGCGGAACAAGCCTTCTACGGGGTGCTGGAGCCGGGTGCCCCGGCCCGGTTCGCGGCGTTCGCGGCGGCGGATCCGGCCGAACTGCTGGAGCGGGGCGCGGGTACCTGTGTGGCGACCGTCATCGGCGGACGGCTGCTGCACCGCCGCCGCTGACGGCCGGGGCGCCGGCCGGGAGTGTGGGTGTCTCGCGGGCGAGGGCGGCGATGAGGCAGACGCGCAGCCGGCTGATCCCGCCGAACTTCTCCCGGATGTTGGAGACGTGGAATTTGACGGTGCTGACCGTCAGGTTGAGCTGGCGGGCGAGCTCCGCATTCGACGCCCCGGTGGCCAGCCGGAGGAATACCGCGGTTTCCTGCGTGGTCAGATGGAAATCCGTCGGTGCGACGGCCGGCTCGCTCATCCAGTCGTCGATCCGGAAGTGGTCGGGTACGGACAGGTGGATGACCTGGTCGGTTTTCATTGACCCCCCAAGAAAACTCAGAGGGTGATCATACCAGCCAGTAACGAGTTTCAGCCGCCGGAGGTGAGGCGTGCGGCGAGCCGCATCCGCTCGTCCATCTGCTCCTTCGCCAGGGTGAGCTTCTCCGCGTGCTTGTCGATCAACTTCCGTTCGTGCGCGGCCTCGACGGTGTGCCAGGTGCCGACCAGGTTGACCCGCTCCTTGCAGGCGACATCGCGCTGGGCGGCGGCGATCCCCTTCGCCGAACCGAGGTCGGCGGCGGTTAGTCCGAGGTCCTTGTGCGGGCTGGCCGGCTCGTCGCTCTGATATCCGCTCTCGGCCATGCAGGCGGACCATTCCTTGATGGCGCCGACCACCCGGCTGTCCTTTTCGGCCCGCAGGTACGCGTCGGTCTGCATGTTCTGGGCGAACATGATGTCGACGGAATCCTTGGTCGGTGCGTACAGCTTCAGGAATCCCTCGCGACCGCATCCGCCGGCCTGGACCTTCTGTCCGTCGACGGTGATCGCCCCCAGGCCCGTCTCCTCCGCCTCCTCCTGGCTCATCGGCACGGGCTTGGACGGGTCGAAGACTTCCTCGCCGTTGAGGAACAGCTTTTCGTTGGCGCCGAGTTCCCTCCCCGCCGGCTTCGCGGCGGCGCCCGTGCGCGGGGGCTTGGGGTCGGCGTAGCCGTAGCGGGCCGCGACGGCGGGATCCGTCAACCCGTAGATGTGCAGGCGGCGGTCCGGGAAGCCGCTGCCGTCGCCGTCCGGCTGGAATCCGAATCCGTACCGCTTCATGCACTGGCCGACCAGGGCGTTCTGGGCCCGGGTCAGCAGGGCGATCTGGTCGGGGCCGGGGACGTACGTGTCGAGCGGGAGGGACAGCTCGTCGGTGACGAGCAGCTTGGGCACGTCGCCGATCGACGGCTCGGCGCCGTCCTCGCCGGACGCGGAGTCCGCGGAGGAGCAGCCGGTGAGGGCGAGCGCGAGGAGCAGCCCGGCGGCTCCGAGGCGGCGGGCGGTGCGGTGGGGGGAAGGCATGGGGGGCTCCGGGAGCGGGAGGAGGGGGCGGGCCGCGCACCCCGCCCGGAGGTCTGCGGGCGGGGTGCGCGGCGGCCGGTCACCGGTGCGCCGGCGGCCGGGGTGCGGGACGTGCCCGGGGTGCGGGACGCGCCCGGGGTGTCAGCAGCCCTCGACGGTGGAGGAGATGCGGTGCTTGAAGGTGTCCGTCTGGTTGCCGCGGTATCCGCCCGGGACCCAGCCCTGGGTGCCGGTCATCTGGGGGTTGACGAAGACGTACTGGCCGCAGCTGGGCGACAGGTTCAGGTACGACTCGGTGTTCTCGTTGACCATCTCGTGGGCGCAGCTCTGCTTGCCCTTGAAGAAGTCGCCGTTGAAGTCTTCGTCGCCGTGTTCGAGGTCGAAGACGGAGTTCTGCTGGTTCTGCTTGCAGAAGAGGCCGAACTCGTAGCTCGTGAGGTAGCCGTCCTTGTCGGCGGCGCTCGCGGTGCCGACGCTCAGGCCACCGACCGCGGTGAGGGCGAGGGCGAAGGCGGCGGCGGTGCGCAGGGCGGTCTGGGTGCTGGTACGCATGGTGGAGTCCTTTGTCTGTGGGAAGGGAGAGGTGTCAGCGGGTCGCGGAGGCGGCGAGCCAGGGCCGTCAGCAGTACTGGCCGGCGGAGGAGATCCGGTTCCTTAAGGTCTCCGAGGCGTGGCCGCGGTGCGCAGCTCTTCTTGCCCTTGAGGTACTGGCCCTTGAGGTACTGGCCGTTGAAGCCCCTGTCGACGTACTCGAGGCCGTGGACGGAGTTCTCCCGGTCCTGCTTCGGCTCCAGTCAATTCGATCTTGGTTGGCCGTCACAACTGGCCTTCGGGCCAGTTGTGACGGCTTTGACCAGGCGCTTAGCGTGCTCGGGCGGCCCCTGCCGGCATCGGACTGCTGCCGGACCGCGGGGCGGCAGGATCAAGGAGTCGAACTCGTGTTTTCCCAGGCGGCGGCCGCCGCGTTCGCAGGTGTGGCCGGATGAGCCCGGAAGGGGCGAAGGCGGCCGGCTCGGAGCGGCCGGGCCGGGCGGGTCGGCGGCGCTGGATCGCGGCCGTGGCGGGCGGGGCCGTACTGCTCACCGCGGTCGGGGTGGGGTCCTCGTTCGTGATCAAGTCGCCCGCGCAGGCCGCGGCGGAGGCCGGACCGCCCGCGATGGACGTACTGCTGGCCAAGGTCGAGAAGCGGGTGCTGCGCGACACCGTCATCCTGCGCGCCACCGCGACCGCCGCCCAGACCGTGCAGGTCACCCCGGCCGTGCAGCCCGCGGCCGGCGGCGCGGCCCCGGTCGTCACCAAGGTCCCCGTCGCCGACGGGGACTCGGTACAGGCCGGGCGGGTGCTGCTGGAGGTCTCCGGGCGGCCGGTGTTCGCCCTCCCGGGCAAGCTGCCCGTGTACCGCGACCTCAAGCCCGGGGCCACCGGCGAGGACGTGAACCAGCTCCAGAAGGCGCTCGCCGACCGGGGCCACCGCACCGACGGCGACCGGGCCGGGTACTTCGGCGCGGGCACCAAGGCCGCGCTCAGCGCGTTCTACCGGTCGATCGGGTACGACCCGCTGCCCGCGCTCGCCGAGGGCGGGAAGGCCGTCGAATCCGCCCAGGAGGCGGTGACCTCCGCGGAGCGCGCCCTCCAGGACGCCAAGGCCGGCCGGGCCGCCGCCGAGAGCGGTCCCCCCGCCGCTCCCGCCGGCAAGGGGGACAAGGCGGGCAAGGGCGACAAGGTGCTGCCCGCCGGGGAGAGTTCCGGCGGACAGCTCGCGGTGAGCCGGGCCCAGGAGGACCTGGACCGGGCACGCCGCAAGCTGACCGAGGCGCAGGCTTCGGCCGGGCCGATGCTGCCGGCCGGCGAAGTGGTGTTCCTGGAGGCCTTCCCCGCCCGGGTCGCCGCGGTGAACACCCAGGTCGGCGCGGCCGCCACCGGGCCGGCGATGACCCTGTCGGCCGGCGCGCCCGTCATCCGCGGGCAGCTCCAGGAACACCAGAAGGGCCTGGTCCGGGCCGGTCAGCGGGTGGAGATCCTGTCCGAGGTCAGCGGGGTCACGGCCGGCGGGCAGGTGCAGTCGGTGGCCGACACGCCCGCCGTACCGCCGGCCCCGCCGCAGAGCGGCGGCGGCGCCGACGGCAAGGCCCCCGCACCGCCGGGGGTGCCGGGCTACGCCCTGGTCATCAAGCCGGACGGCCCGCTCGATCCCGCGCTCGCGGGACAGGACGTAAGGCTGACCGTGGAGGCGGCCGCCACGTCCGGAGCCGCCCTGGTGGTGCCGGTCAGCGCGGTGTCGGCGGGCGCCGACGGGCGGACCGGCGTGACGGTGGTGGGCCCCGGCGGGCAGCGGCGCCAGGTGGAGGTCCGGGCGGGTACGACCGGCGACGGCTTCGTCGAGGTCAAGCCGGTCGGCTCGGGCCAACTGGCCGAGGGCGACAGCGTGATCACCGGCGTCGACCCCAAGCGGGCCGGGAACGGCACCGCGGGGAACGGCACCGCGGGGAACAAGGGCGGCAAGGGGACCAAGCGGTGACCGAGGGGGCACCCGTCATCGACTTCCGCGGAGTCGGGCTCGAATACCCGGGGCCGCCTCCCGTCGCCGCGCTGCGGTCCTGCGACCTGGTGGTGCGCCGCGGTGAGTTCGTCACCGTCGTCGGCCCCTCCGGATCGGGGAAGTCCACCTTCCTGAACATCGCCGGCCTGCTCGACGCGCCCACGTCCGGCACGTACCTGCTGGACGGGGTGGACACGGGGGCGCTGGGCGACGCCGGCCGTACGGCACTGCGGGGCAGCCGGATCGGCTTCGTCTTCCAGTCCTTCCACCTGCTCGCCCACCGCTCCGCCCTGGAGAACGTCATGCTCGCCATGCTCTACAACGGCGTCCCCCGCAAGGAACGCGAGCCCCGCGCCCGCGAGGCCCTGATCAGGGTCGGGCTGGGGCACCGCGTCGACTCGCTGCCCACCCGGCTCTCCGGCGGCGAGCGCCAGCGGGTCGCCATCGCCCGGGCCCTGGTGGCCCGGCCCTCGCTGCTGCTCTGCGACGAGCCGACCGGCAACCTGGACACCGAGAACGCCCGCACCGTGCTGGAACTCCTGGACGAGCTGCACGCGGACGGCATGACCGTCCTGGTGATCACCCATGACCCGGAGGTGGCGAGCCGGGGCGGCCGTACGGTCAGCATCCGCGACGGCCTCCTCGCGGAGCAGCCGCAGCCGGGGCGGCCACAGCCGGGCCCGGAGCAGCCGCAGCCGGGGCCGGACCGGCCGCGGCCCGAGGAGCCGGAGCAGCCGCAGCAGTCACAGCCCGAGCCGGACCGGCCGCGGCCCGGGCGTTCGCCGCGGTCCGCCCCGGGGGCAGCCGCGTGAGCCCCTTCCCGCGCCGCGGGAGCGCCGAGAGGGCCCGGCCGCCGTACCGGGCCAGCCGGTTCGCGCTGCGCGACGCGCTCTCCGAGTCCTTCGCCGGGCTGGTCCAGCGCCCGGCGCGCTCGGCGCTGACCGCGCTGGGGACGGTGCTGGGCGTCGGGTCGTTCGTCGCCATCCTCGGCCTCACCGCCACCACCTCCTCGCAGATCGACGCCCGCTTCAGCGTGCTGAGCGCCACCGAGGTCAGCGTCGAGGACGTGGCCCAGAGCCGGAACGAGTTCGCCGGCCAGGGCTTTCCCGCCGACGCCGACGAGCGCACCCAGCGGCTCGGCGGAGTGCAGAGCGCGGGCGTCTACTACCCGGTCCGGCTCGGCGCGGACCAGACCGTACGCTCGGCGCCCGTCGGCGGGTCGGCGCGCGGGGAGCGGATCGACGTGGTCGCCGCCTCACCGGGGGCCCTGCGGGCGGCCGTACCGCGCCTGGACCGGGGGCGGCTCTACGACGCGTACCACTCCGGCACCCGGCAGCGGGTCGCCGTGCTGGGGGCGGGCACCGCCGCCCGGCTCGGGATCACCACCCTCGACACGTCCCCCGCGGTGTTCATCGGCGACGAGCCGTTCACCGTGATCGGGATCATCGGCGACGTGCAGCGCAAGGCGGACCTGCTGCTGTCGGTGGTGGTGCCGCGGACCACCGCCGAGGAGATCTGGGGGCCCCCGGGCGGCGGCGACGCCCGCATGCTGATCGCCACCGACCTCGGCGCGGCCCAGCAGGTGGCCCGGCTGGCCCCGACGGCCCTGCGCCCCGACCACCCGGAGTACCTCAAGGCGGTGGCCCCGCCGGACCCGCGGATGCTGCGCACCACCGTCTCCTCCGATCTGAGCCGGCTCTTCCTCGTCCTCGCCGGCATCTGCCTGATCATCGGCGCCGTGGGCATCGCCAACACGACGCTGGTCGCCGTGCTGGAACGGACCGGGGAGATCGGGCTGCGCCGCGCCCTCGGGGCGCGCGGGCGGCACATCAGCGGCCAGTTCCTCATCGAATCGGGGGCCCTCGGCGCCCTCGGCGGTCTCGTCGGCACCTCGCTGGGCACGCTGACGGTGGTGCTCGTCGCCGTCTTCCGCGAGTGGACGCCGGTGGTCCACCCGATGACGGTCCTCGCCGCGCCCGCGATCGGGCTGGTGACCGGGGTGCTCGCGGGGCTCTACCCGGCGTGGCGGGCCTCCCGGATCGAGCCTGCGGAGGCCCTGCGGCGCTGACGGTCCCGGGCGCGGCCTCGCCTGGAGCTAGGGGACGCTCGGGCCCGACAGGTAGCTGCCGCTGGAGTCGAAGGGCCAGGCGTTCGCCGTGCAGCCGAGCAGTCCCTTGATCTGCTGCATCATCGCGGGCGCGGGCCGGCCGGGGCCGGGGCAGGTCTCGTGGTCGCGGCCGAGTTCGTGGCCCACCTCGTGGTTGACGATCAGCGCCCGGTACTCCTCGACGGCGCCGTTGAACTGGGGTGATCCCTCCTGCCAGCGCTTGAGGTTCACCACGACGGTGTGGCCGGCCCGGCAGTTGGTCTCGCCGATCAGTTCGGGGGTGACCACCTCGCACAGCCGGTCGGTGGTGGTGGGGGTGGCTATCTTCACGGTGAAGTCCACCGGCTTGCCGGGACCGGCGAGCTGGAACCCGTACGCCGGGTCGCGGGTCCAGCCGCGCGGGTCGCCGAGGATCGCCTCGACGGACCTGGCCGCGGCCTCGGGGTCGACCCCGCTGCCCTGCTCGACCTCGATCCGCCACTTCAGCGTGCGGCCCTTGCCCTGCGGCGCGCCCGAGGCGGTGGAGGCGGCGAAGACCCCGGGGCCGGCCGCCGGGACGGGCGGGGCCGGCGTCGAGGTGCCGCCGGAGGCGTTCGGCTTCGGAGGCTGCGAGCCCGCGGGGGCGGAGGGCGCCGGCTTGGCGCCCGCCCCGCCGGGGAGGGGGGAGGCGCCGCCGTCGGGCGAGGGCTGCTGGGGATCCGGCTGCCCCGTACCGGCGCCGGATCCGGCACCGGAGCCGGCCGGCCGGCCGTCCGCGACCGGGGCCGCCTCGTCCTGGGGGCGCAGTGTGTACGCCGTCACAGCGAGGACGGCGATTACCGCGGAGCCGAGGAGGGTACGACGTAGCCGTCGGCGCCGTTCGGCGGCCCGGCGCTCGGCGCGCGCGCCACTGCGGGACCCTCTGGTCGGATGGCCTTCCGGCATGAAGGAGCCTTCTGTTCGCTCGGTCTACCGACGCGCACGCGCAGGCGTTTCATGCGGTTCGTGCCCGAAAGTAGCTGTTTGTCTGGCCTGTTTCGGGCCACACGCGCTCCAGTCAAAGCCGAGCGACCCGTCCCGCGCAACTCTCATTCGGGCCAGTTGTGCCCCCGGCGACCGGGCAGGGCGCCGCCTGCGAGAATGGCGGCGAAGACCCGACCCGCACCGCACCCGAGGGGCCTACGCCAGTGACCCGCGCTTCCCTGGACAAGCAGCCGCACGAAGTCGCCTCCATGTTCGACGGTGTGGCGGCCAACTACGACCTCACCAACGACGTGATCTCCCTGGGTCAGGCGCGCCTGTGGCGCAAGGAGGTCGCCAAGGCGGTCGCCGCCCGCCCCGGCCACAAGGTCCTCGACCTGGCCGCCGGAACCGCGACCTCCTCGCTGCCCTTCGCGGCGACCGGGGCGTACGTCGTCCCCTGCGACTTCTCCCTCGGCATGCTCCGCGAGGGCAAGAAGAAGCACTCCTGGCTGCCGCTGACCGCCGGCGACGCGACGAAGCTGCCGTTCAAGGACGACGTCTTCGACACCGTGACGATCTCCTTCGGCCTGCGCAACGTCCAGGACACCGACGCCGCACTGCGCGAGCTGTACCGGGTGACGAAGCCCGGCGGCCAGGTCGTGATCTGCGAGTTCTCGCAGCCCACCTGGGCGCCCTTCCGCACGGTCTACATGGAGTACCTGATGCGCGCGCTGCCGCCGGTGGCCCGCGTGGTGTCCTCCAACCCCGACGCGTACGTGTACCTCGCCGAGTCCGTCCGCGAGTGGCCCGACCAGCCCGAGCTGGCCGGACTGCTCCAGAAGGCAGGCTGGGGCAAGGTCGCCTGGCGCAACCTCAGCGGCGGCATCGTGGCGCTGCACCGCGGCACCAAGTAGCGCAGCGGCACGGTGGACTACCAAGGCCTGCTGGAGCAGATCGCGGCCGACGTCGCCCCGATGGTCGGCCTCGGCACGCCCGCCGAGTACATCCCGGCGCTGGCCTCCGTCGACCCCGCGCAGTTCGGGATGGCGCTCGTCGACCTCGACGGCAACGTGTACGGGGCGGGGGACTGGCAGGTCCCCTTCTCCGCCCAGTCCGTCACCAAGGTCTTCGCGCTCGCCCTGGCGCTGGCGGAGGGCGGCGACAGCCTGTGGGAGCGGGTGGGCCGGGAGCCCTCCGGCAACCCGTTCAACTCCCTCGTGCAGCTGGAGTACGAGAACGGCATCCCCCGCAACCCGTTCATCAACGCGGGCGCGCTCGTCGTCACCGACCGGCTCCAGACCCTGACGGGCGACGCGAGCAGCGAACTCCTGAAGTTCCTGCGGGAGGAGAGCGGGAACCCGGCCATAGGCTTCGACGCCGAGGTGGCCGCCTCCGAGCAGGACCACGGCGACCGCAACGCGGCCGTCGCCCACTTCATGGCCTCGTACGGGAACATCGACAACCCCGTACCGGCCCTGCTGGAGCACTACTTCTGGCAGTGCTCCATCGAGATGTCCTGCGCCGACCTGGCCCGCGCCGGACGCCTCCTGGCCCGGCACGGGCTGCGCGCGGACGGCTCGCGGCTGCTGACGCGCAGCGAGGCCAAGCAGATCAACGCGGTGATGCTGACCTGCGGTACGTACGACGCGGCGGGCGAGTTCGCCTACCGCGTCGGACTGCCCGGCAAGAGCGGAGTGGGCGGCGGCATCGTCGCCGTCGTCCCCGGCCGGTGCTCGCTCGCGGTGTGGAGCCCCGGGCTGGACGCCCAGGGCAACTCGGTCGCCGGTGTGGCGGCCCTCGACCGCTTCACGACGCTGACCGGCCTGTCGGTCTTCTGAGCCGCCGCCCGCGGGACCGCTCCTACAGGGAAAGCGCGTAGCGGCGGCCCGGGTTGCCGCCCGGCGTCGTGAACTCCTGCGCCAGGTCCATCCCCAGCCGCTCCGCGACCGCCACCGAACGGGAGTTCCGGGCGTCGATCACCGCCACCACCCGCGCGACGCCCGCCTCCCGGACCCGTTCCACCGCGGCCAGCGCGGCGGCGTACGCGTACCCCTTGCCCCAGTGCTCGCGCCCCAGCCGCCAGCCGATCTCGATCTCCCCGACGGGCCCCCAGGCCTTGGCGGCGGGCCACGGCTGCGCCCCGGTGAACCCGATGACCGCCCCCTGCCCGTCCAGCAGCGTCCACAGGCAGTAGCCGAGCTGTGCGTCGTGCATCCGCTGGCGCGCGGTGATCTCCATGTACGAGGACAGTTCGGCGGGGCCGCCGAGGAACTCCATGACCCGGGGGTCGTCGAAGACGCCGTGCCAGGCGTGGGCGTCCTCGTGGGTGGGCACGCGGAGCCGCACGGCGGGGAGCGGCCGGGACGGCGAGGTGGTCGAGCCGGTCAACGCAGTAGCCCTTCTGATCGTGATCTCTCTCGCTGCATAGACTGCACGTGTCCTGTGCCGTTGGGCACCCTTTATCGAGCCTTCGGGAGACCCCGCAGTGACCGAGCCCCTGTCCGAACACTCCGCGGATGTGATCGTCGTCGGGGCCGGGCCCGCCGGCTCCACCACCGCCTACCACCTCGCCAAGGCCGGGCTGGACGTCCTGCTCCTGGAGAAGACGGCGTTCCCCCGCGAGAAGGTCTGCGGCGACGGCCTGACCCCGCGCGCCACCAAGCAGCTGGTGTCCATGGGCATCGACATCTCCGAGGAGGCCGGCTGGCTCCGGAACAAGGGCCTGCGGATCATCGGCGGCGGGCAGCGGCTCCAGCTGGACTGGCCGGAACTCGCCTCTTTCCCGGACTACGGACTCGTCCGCAAGCGCGACGACTTCGACGAGACCCTGGCCCGCCAGGCGCAGAAGGCCGGCGCCCGGCTGTACGAGCGCTGCAACGTCGGTGAGCCCGTCCGCGACCCGCGCACCGGCCACATCACCGGTGTCCAGGCGAAGCTGGGCGAGGAGAAGACCCCGGTCACCTTCCACGCCCCGCTGGTCGTCGCGGCCGACGGCAACTCCTCCCGGCTGTCCCTGGCGATGGGCCTGCACCGGCGCGAGGACCGCCCGATGGGCGTCGCGGTCCGTACGTACTTCACCTCGCCCCGCCACGACGACGACTACCTGGAGTCCTGGCTGGAGCTGTGGGACCGGCGCGGCGCCCAGGACCGGCTGCTGCCCGGCTACGGCTGGATCTTCGGCATGGGCGACGGTACGTCCAACGTCGGCCTCGGCATCCTCAACTCCTCCTCCGCCTTCAAGGAGCTGGACTGGCGCGAGGTCCTCAAGGCCTGGTGCGCGTCCATGCCGGAGGACTGGGGCTACACGCCCGAGAACATGACGCAGCCGATCCGCGGCGCGGCCCTGCCGATGGCCTTCAACCGGCAGCCCCACTACACCAAGGGCCTGCTGCTGGTCGGTGACGCGGGCGGTCTCGTCAACCCGTTCAACGGCGAGGGCATCGCCTACGCGATGGAGTCCGGGCAGATCGCGGCCGAGGTCATCGTCCAGGCGCACGCCCGGTCCACGCCGACGCTGCGCGAGCTGGCGCTGCACAGCTACCCGAAGGTCCTCAAGGAGACGTACGGCGGCTACTACACGCTGGGCCGCGCCTTCGTGAAGCTGATCGGCAACCCGAAGGTCATGAAGGTCGCCACGCAGCGCGGCCTGAGCCACCCGGTGCTGATGCGGTTCACCCTGAAGATGCTGGCCAACCTGACCGACCCCACGGGCGGCGACGCGATGGACCGCATCATCAACGGCCTCTCGAAGGTGGCCCCCCGGGCCTGACGGCCTAGTCGGCGGGCCGGGCGGGGTGCTCCCCGTTCCGGCCCGTTCCTTCGTCCGGGGCCTCGCCCTGGTGCTCGTACGGGGCCGCGTGCACCGCCCGTATGGAGCGGGCCAGCAGCGCCACCCCGCCCACCAGCAGCGCCAGCGAGACCGTCCAGCCGAGGCCGAGCGTGACGGGGTGCCCCGGCTTGGCCCAGGGGCGGGCGGTGGACAGCAGCCAGCCGCCTACCGCGAGCAGCGCGAGCCCGGTGGCGGCGGGCACGGGGGTGGGGTCCGCGGCGCCGTGGCCGCCGTCCTCGGCGGAACGTCTGGTGGGCACGGGACCACCACCTCCAGGTCAGTTCGGTCGGGCGAGCGCCCCGGCTATCTTCGCAGGGCCTCGGCCGGTTCGACTCGGGCAGCCCGCCAGGCGGGATACAGCCCGGCCAGCAGCCCCGTGAGCAGGCCGGCGAGCGGCGCCGCCGCGACGGTGACCGGGTGGATCACCGGAGTCCAGCCGCGGGCCAGGGACACGGCGACCACGGTGAGCTCGCCGAGGGAGGTGCCGACCAGCCCGCCGAGCGCGCCCAGGGCGGCCGACTCGGTGAGGAACTGTGCCGACACGTGCCGGCCGCGGGCGCCGAGCGCACGCCGCAGGCCGATCTCGCCGGTGCGCTCCAGCACGGCGACCAGGGTGGTGTTGGCGATCCCGACGGCGCCGATGACCAGGCAGATCCCGGCGAGCAGCAGGAACAGCGCGCTGAGGTCGGAGCCGACCCCGGAGCGCAGCAGACGCGGGTCGGGCGGCGGCACCGCCTTGAGGTACTCGGGGTGGTCGGGGCGCAGCGCGAGCGGGGCGAGGCCGGCCACCTGGCGGGCGGCGCCGAGCTCGGTGTCGATCAGCATGCTCGCGCCGGCCGGGGCGGGCGGCCCCCACAGTTCCTCGGCGGTGGCGCGGGGCACGAGGACCGACAGCAGGTACTCGGGCCTGCGCTCCACGTCGGAGATGATGCCCGCCACGGTGAACGGCTCCTGGCCGACGTGGACGACGGGCAGGGTGGCGAGGGTGGTGATGCCGAGGCGTTCGGCGAGCCCGCTGCCGATGACGGCGACCCGGGCGCGGCCGCGCTCCGCGAACTCGTCGTAGAGGCGGCCCTGCTGGAGGGTCGGGGCGAGCGCGGCGACGGCTCCCGGGGAGGCGGCCACGACGGAGGTGCCCCCGGCGGCGGTGCCGGCCGCGGCGCCGGCCGCGGCGGGACGGTTCCCGGCGGACGGGGGCAGGGCGCCGATCGGGGTCGCCGGGTCGAGCCGTACGGCCCACAGCACCCCGGCGTGCCTGATGCCCGCGACCGCGCCGAGCCGCCGCTCCGCGTCCGCGGGCAGGGCCGGACCCGCGAACTCGTCGTGCTGGGCGGCGACGTCCTCGATGGTCACCTCGGTGGCGGTGAGGGCGTTGAAGCGGCCGTCGATCCGGGAGGAGAGGGTGGCGGTGAGCCCGAGCACGGCGACGAAGCTGCCCACGCCGAGGACCGTGCCGAGCGCGGTGAGCGCGGCCCGGCCGGGGCGGCGGAGCATCCCGGCGAGGGCCTCGGACAGGGCGTCGCGTACGGAGAGCCGGGTCGGCGGGACGCTCATACCTGCAGCCGCCCGTCCCGGATGGCGACGGTCCGCCGGCCGCGCGCGGCGACCTCGGGGTCGTGGGTGATCACAAGGACGGTCATGCCGGCGCCGTGCAGCTCGTCGAGCAGGCCGAGTACGGAGGCGGCGTTCGCGGAGTCGAGGTTGCCGGTCGGTTCGTCGCAGAGCAGCAGCGAGGGCCGGCCGACGAGGGCGCGGGCGATGGCCACGCGCTGGCGCTCGCCGCCGGAGAGCCGCCCGGGAACGGCGCCGGCCCGGTGCGCGAGCCCGACCTGGTCCAGGGCCTCGCGGGCCCGTACGAGGCGCTGCGCGCGCGGGACCGCGGTGTAGAGCATGGCGAGGGAGACGTTCTCCAGGGCGGAGCGGTGGGGCAGCAGGTGGAAGGACTGGAAGACGAAGCCGATCCGGCGTCCGCGCAGGGCGGTGCGTTCGCGGTCGGGCAGGGCGCCGGTGTCGATGCCGTCCAGGAGATAGTGGCCGGCGGTGGGGGAGTCGAGCAGCCCGGCGACGTTGAGGAAGGTGGACTTCCCGGATCCGGAGGGGCCGGTCACCGTGATGAACTCGCCTTGGTCGATGGTGAGTTCGCACGGGTGGAGGGCCTGGACGGGCGGTGGTCCGGGGTAGGTGAGGGCGACCCCGCGGAACTCGATCACCGGGGTGCCTTCGGCCGGTCCGCCGGGCGTGGTGGGGGTCGGCGTGGTGGCGGCCGTCCGGGCGGCGGGTCCGGTGTCGCGGGTCCGGCGGAGCCTCATGTGCCCGGCCCCTTCGTCGTACCCTTCGCGGTGCGCTCGGGCGTTCCGCCGGCCGGGCCCTTCGGCGCGATCCCGGTCACCACGCGCGTCCCCGCCGTGAGGGCGTCCGCCTGGACCGGGGACACGGCCACGAAGCCGTCGCCGCTGGTTCCGGTACGGATCTCGATGCGCCGCTGCGTCCCGTCGGCACCGACCGCGGTGACGACCGTACGCCCGTCCGCGCCGGCGGAGACGGCCGTCACCGGGACCACCAGCGCCTCGCCGTCGGTGGCGGCGGACTCGATGGTCAGCCGGACGTCCTGGCCGGCGAACCCGGCGGGCAGCGGCTGGTCCGGCCGGACCACCATCCGGAACCCGAGGTCGGCGCCGCCGCCGCTCTGGTCCTGGCTCCCCTGGGCCTGGCCTCCCTGGCCCGGCTGCTGTTGCTGCCCCGGAGGCCGGCCGGTGGACCGCTCGGCGGCGACCAGGGCCACCTTGCCCCGGACGTCGCCGCCGGTGACCTCGGAGGACACCACCACCGCCATCCCGGGGCGCAGCAGCTGCTTCTTGTCGTCCTTGAGGTA
The DNA here is from genome assembly GCF_055565795.1 of Streptomyces sp. NPDC028314. Classification (NCBI taxonomy): domain Bacteria; kingdom Bacillati; phylum Actinomycetota; class Actinomycetes; order Kitasatosporales; family Streptomycetaceae; genus Streptomyces; species Streptomyces sp. NPDC028314. The sequence goes on along the minus strand of NZ_JBVHTP010000021.1, from coordinate 46,263 downwards.
GGCCTCCACGACGAGTTCCCCGGCGGACAGCGTCAGCAGCGGCCCGGACACCGGGGCCCCGACCTGTACGGCGACCCCGCCGACCCGGGCCGGAAAGGCACCGAGGAACACCGTCTCGGCGGCGGGCAGCATCGGCCCGTCGGCGGCCTCGGCGGCGGCCAGGGCGGCCTTCGCCTCGCCAAGCGCCTGCCGGGCCCGCGCCAGCTCCCGCCCGGTGCCCGTGCCGGAGCCCTTGCCGGGCTTCGCGCCCCCGGCCGCCCCGGGTCCGCCCGGCTTCGTGCCCCCGGCGGAAGCGCCCGCCGAGGCGGCACCCCCGGGTACGGGCGCACTCGCGGCACCCCCCGCGCCCCCGGCAGCCCCCGGTCCGCCCGGCTTCGCCGCGCCGGAAGCGGCCGCCGCGGCGGCGCCCCCGGATGCGGGCACACCCGCGGCGCCCCCCTCGGCCGCGGCGCCGCCCGCGCCCGGCCCGCCCGGCCCGCCCGGCAGGGCCTCGGCGTCCTCGACCGCCCACTGCGCCGAGCGCAGCGCGTCCCGGGCGGACTTGAGCGCGGCGCCCCCGTCGGCCACGGCCGGCAGCGGGTCGTAGCCGAGGGCCCGGTAGCGCGCGCCGAGCGCGGCCTTCGTACCGGGACCGAACACGCCCTTCGGGTCGGCGCCGGTGCCGTGGCCGAGCTCGCGCAGGGCCTGCTGGAGCTGTGCGACGTCGTCGCCGGTGGCGCCCGGCCTGAGGTCGCGGTACATCGGCAGGGAGCCGTGCAGGGCGAACACCGGCCGGCCGGAGACCTCGGCGAGCAGCCGGCCCGCGGTGACCTCGTCCCCGGCCTTCAGCGGCAGCTTGGTCACCACGGCCGCGGCCGCGCCCTCGGCCCGGACCCCCTGCGGGGCCACCGCGACGCTCTGACCCGCTACGACGGTCCCGCGCATCACCACCGTGTCGGCGAGCACCCGCCGCTCGACCTCCGCGGTCAGCGCGCCCTGCGCGGGGGGTCCGGCCTCCGCCGCGACCTGCGCCGGGGATTTCACCAGCGCGGTCGCCAGCAGTCCGCCGACCGCCATCAGCGCGGCCCCGCCGACCACCCCGAGCACGACCCGGCGCCCCCGTGCGAGCCCGCCGGGCCTCTCCGGGTCCGGGTACCGCCCGGCGGCCGCGCCCTCCTCTCGGCCCGAGCGCTCCGCCGGCTCCGGGCGTTCCTCCCGGACCGTGTCCTGTTCCGCCGTGCGGATTCCGTCGCGCATGTTCTCCCCTGCCCGGTCAGCTGCGGGGGAGGCATTTGCGCATGGCCTCCCGGTGGTCCCGCTTGAGGCTGGTCCGCTGTTCGGGGGTGAGCCCCGCGTCGGTGAACTCTCCGGTCACCGGATCCGGGTCGGGATACCAGGCGACGCCCTCGGCCCGCATGCAGTCGGTCGCCCTCTTTCCCGCGGCCAGTACCCCGGGGGCCGCCTGGACGGGCGAGGGGGGCGGCGGAAGCAGTGGTTCACAGGCTTTGTGCGCGGCTTCGTTCATCGGTTTGTCCTTGTCCACGCGAGGAGTTCCGTCAGCGGTGTGAACGATCGCCGCGCCGTTCTGCTCCAGGCAGTCGTAGTAGGCGATTTCCGCCGCCGTGGGCGGAGGGCTGTCGCTCGCGCGGGGAGCCGGCTTTCCGGCGGCGGCCCCGGTGTCATTGCCGCCCCCGCATCCGGTCAGCGCAATCGAGAGGAGCAGCAGCGGGGCGAAATGGCGTGCGCGCACGAAGGAATCCCTTGCGGCCGTAGAAGTGGAATTGGCGCTCCCACGGTGGATGAGGGGAGGGGTGCGCCGGGCGATGCTAGGCGACCGGAACCTGCCACAACAAGTGGCGTATGAGACACGAGGGGTGACTTTGCGTCAGGCTTGAAACCGCTTGTCTCGACTGGCCGGAGACTGTTGAATCCGGCCGGGCGGAATGCCCCGGTCAGATACTGCTTCGGCGTGCCTGGATTCACCCGAAACGCAAGGAGAGTGCGATGAACAGGACGGTTCACAAACTGGCGGTCGGCTGTGTCGCCGCCGTTTCCGCCGGCGCCTTTCTGCTGGGAACGGCCGGAACTTCGGCAGCCGAGGAGAAGAACGGCTACCTGGACAACAGCGAGTTCGGTCTTTTCTATGAGACGAACCGCGCCGGCTGTGTCTTCGACCTATGGGCCTCGGACTGGAATTTCGCCAACGACTACTTCAAGGGCTCGTGCCAGGGCCATGACGGCACCACCGACGACAACACCGAGTCGTACTGGAACCGGGACACCTACACCTGGAAGGTGGGCACCGACATGAGCCTGGGCGGAATCGTCGGACAGATTCCCCCCGGCTACATCGGCAACGCCAGCGCCAACTTCAAGAACACCATCACCTCGGCCACCTTCCTCGACTGACGCTGCCCAAGGAGTTCCTCGCGATGCGCACCACTCACCGCCCTGCCCCGGCAGCCGCCGGCGTCCTCCTGGCGGTCACGCTCCTGGCCGGCTGCTCCGGCGGTGGCGGGGGCGGGGGCGCCGCGGGCGGTGAGCCCGCGCTCGGTCCGGTCGAGACCGACCCGGCCACCGCCGGGCTGGCCCTGCCGCTGGACGCGTACACGGACACCGAGGCCGAGTCGCGGCGGATGGGCCAGGTCCAGAGCAAGCTGACCGCCCAGTGCATGGCCCGGTACGGGTTCACGTACGAGGCGCCGAAGTCCGCGCCGGCCGCCGCCGGGGCTCCCGAGGACCGCCACCGGTACCTCTTCGGCCTGGCGGATCCGGTGTACGCGGCGGCGCACGGGTACGACAAGGAGGCGGGGGAGGGCGCTCCGGTCAAGCCTGCCGCCCCGCAGCTGAGCGACAGCGCGTACGTCGTCATGTACGGCGAACAGCGCGGCGCGCAGGGCGGCCGGGCCCCGGACGCCGGGAACGAGGAGGAGGCCGCGGCGGTGGACAGCGGTCTGACGTCCGGCGGCCTGAAGGTTCCGCCGGGCGGCTGCGGGCGGGAGTCGTTCCGCAAGCTGTACGCCCCGGCGAAGGACAGCGTCGACCTGCTCTTCGCCTTCGGGCTGTCCTCGGAGGCGCACGACCGGGCCAAGCAGGACTCCCGGGTCGCCGACGTGCTGAAGAAGTGGTCGGCCTGCATGGACAAGTCCGGTTATGGCGGGATCAGTACGCCCTACGAGGTCGTCGAGAAGCTCGGCCTGTCGAACGACAAGGGCGGCCCCAGAGCCGTCACGGCGGCCAAGGCGGACGTCGCGTGCAAGCGCGAGGTGAACCTGGTGGGCGTCTGGGCCGCGGTGGAGAAGGCGTACCAGGAGCGGCTCGTCGAGGAGCACGCCGAGACGCTCGCGCTGTACGGGAAGCAGCGCGACGCCCGCTTGAAGCTGGCGGCGAGCCTCGCCTGAGGCGCGCGGGCATGCCGAAGGGCCGGTACTCCACCCCCGAGCGGGGGAGTACCGGCCCTTTCGCGTGCGCGGTCGGCCGCCGGGCGCACGAGGGCGGCTGAGAGCCCCTCAGGCCCTCCGAGAGCGGCTCGGACGACCCGGCAGGGCTCCCGCGGCACCCTCAGGCGCCTCAGGAGGCTCGGACGGCTCAGAGGACGCGGACGGCGCCCGTCGGCATGTCGTAGCTCATGTTGCGCTCGACGATGCCGGTGCTGGGGTTCTGCGCGCCGACGAACTTGCCGCCGCCGACGTAGATGGCGACGTGGTAGGCGCTGCCCTTGGAGCCCCAGTACAGGATGTCGCCCGCCTGGAGGTTGCTCAGCGACACCGAGGTGCCGGCGAGGGACTGCGACTGCGAGGTGCGGGCCAGGCTGATGCCGGCCTGGCGGTACGCGGCCTGCACGAGGCCCGAGCAGTCGTACGCCGAGGAGCCGGTGGCGCCCATGACGTACGCCTTGCCGACCTGCGCGCGGGCGAAGCTCACGATGGCCGCGGCGGAGCCGGTGGCCGGCTTGGAGGCGGTGGTGCCGGCGCTGCTGCCGGTGCTCTTCGAGAAGGAACCGTCGTCCGAGGCGGAGACGTTCGTCAGCGAGGAGCGGGCGGAGCTGCGGTTGGCGCGCTCGGCCGCGGCCTTGCGGTCCGCCTCCTCCTTCTGCTTCTTCTCGGCGTCGGCCTTCTGCTGGGCGTCTTCCTTCGCCTTCTTCGCCTCGGCGGCGGCGCCGGTACGGGCGCTCTCCTCCTGGGCGTTCAGCTCGCCTTCGACGGCTGCGGCGCGGGTGTTCTCGGCGGCCGTGGTGACGGCCGACGCGACGTCGGCGCTCAGGTCCAGGTTGAGGACCGGCATTTCGAGCGTCGTCTCGGCCACGGGCTCTGCGGACGGGGACGCGCTCGCGGTGCCGGCCATGGCCAGGGTGCTGAGGACGCCACCGGCAACTCCGGCGCGGACCGCGAGCTTCGAGGCGCTGCGGCGGGGCTTCCGGTGGCTGGGTATGTGAGCGGTGTGGGACATGGGACTAACCGCTATCAGGGCGCGGCCGCTCGCTTCAAGAAACGTGGTCTGCGCCACAGTTGTGCGCGAAGGCCGCTAACCGGGCGCGCCGCACCTCTTATTGACGCCGTAACGGGCGAAACGGACACGCCTTCACAAGGCTGTGATCATGGGGTTTCAGCAATAAGTCCGTATTGATCCACTGCCTACCATCCCGCTCGACAGATGGCCAAGCCCGCTTTCGGTGGCAGGGATTCCGTGTGGCGCAGGTCACAGTGACCTACCGCTGTGCGGGCGCTGTGGCCGGTCCGTGATCCGGCTGTGAGCTTCCCGCGGCGTTCGTGAACGGATGCACACATCCGCATGCCCTTCTTTCGGCCATTCACTCCCGGCCATCTCTGCCGGTCCGGCGTCCACCTGAGTACCTGCGGACCCCCCGACCGGGCGACGCGGATCCCCATACCATCGCCACGACCCGTTCTGCCAATTTGCCTGCAAGGGGCACTCTTGATAGTGCGGACCCCTCTTCCACCTGCGACGGAGGGGTTGGATGTCACCTTTGGTGATCATGTGGATGCCTTGCGTATGAAGATCACCACTCATCGGACTTCATGATCGTTCGTCAGGTGGTGGAGATCACAAACTCGGTGTTGTTACCCGTGTCGCAGATCACAGACCGGCAGGCATAAGATGCGCACCAGTCCGGCTTGTGAACTGCCTCACATGCAAGCGCTCGATCAAAGCGCGCGATCTTCGCGGGGGCGGGGCGCACGGCGCCGGCACAGCGGTCCAACGGTCAAGGACGACTGGAAGGAGCGAGGAGCGTGAATGCGTACGCGCCCATCCTCGTGCTCGGCGCCCTCGGCGCAGGGTTTGCGATCTTCTCCGTGGTCATGGCCACGCTGATCGGTCCAAAACGGTACAACCGGGCAAAGCTCGAAGCGTACGAGTGCGGCATCGAGCCGACTCCGATGCCGGCCGGCGGCGGTCGCTTCCCCATCAAGTACTACCTGACGGCGATGCTCTTCATCGTCTTCGACATCGAGATCGTCTTCCTCTACCCCTGGGCCGTCACCTTCGACTCCCTGGGGATCTTCGGGCTCGTCGAGATGCTGCTCTTCGTGCTCACCGTCTTCGTCGCCTACGCCTACGTCTGGCGCCGCGGCGGCCTGGAATGGGACTGAGGGGCTGAATTTTCCATGGGACTGGAAGAGAAGCTGCCGAGCGGCTTTCTGCTGACCACCGTCGAACAGGCCGCGGGCTGGGTGCGCAAGTCATCCGTCTTCCCGGCCACGTTCGGCCTGGCGTGCTGCGCCATCGAGATGATGACCACCGGAGCGGGCCGGTACGACCTGGCCCGCTTCGGCATGGAGGTCTTCCGCGGCTCTCCGCGCCAGGCCGACCTGATGATCGTGGCCGGCCGGGTCAGCCAGAAGATGGCGCCGGTGCTGCGGCAGGTGTACGACCAGATGCCCGCTCCCAAGTGGGTCATCTCTATGGGTGTTTGTGCATCTTCAGGCGGAATGTTCAATAACTACGCGATCGTCCAGGGCGTCGACCACATCGTCCCCGTGGACATCTACCTGCCCGGCTGCCCGCCCCGCCCCGAGATGCTGATGGACGCGATCCTCAAGCTCCACCAGAAGATCCAGGGCTCGAAGCTCGGCGTGAACCGGGAAGAGGCGGCGCGCGAGGCGGAGGAGGCGGCCCTCAAGGCCCTCCCCACCATCGAGATGAAGGGGCTCCTCCGGTGAGCGACGACCCGGCCGTGCAGAACGGCAACGCCAACGGGAACGGGAACAACGTTCCTGCCCCCAGGGGCGGCACCGGCCCCGAGGTGATCGGTGTCCGCAAGGGCATGTTCGGCGCCGCGGGCGGCGGCGACACCAGCGGCTACGGCGGGCTGGTCCGCACCGTGGCCCTGCCCGGAGCGACGAGCCGGCCGTACGGCTCCTACTTCGACGAGGTGGCCGACGAACTCGAAGGCGCCCTGGAGGAGCAGGACCTGGTGCCCGGCAACGCCATCGAGAAGACGGTGGTCGACCGGGGCGAGCTCACCTTCCACATCGCCCGCGAGCACCTCGTACGCGTCGCAGGGACCCTGCGCGACGACCCGGCCCTGCGCTTCGAGCTCTGCACCGGCGTCAGCGGCGTGCACTTCCCGGCGGACAAGGGCCGCGAGCTGCACGCCGTCTACCACCTGCGCTCGCTCACCCACGGCCGGATCCTGCGGCTGGAGGTGTCCGTACCGGACACCGACCCGCACATCCCCTCGCTCGTGGCCGTCTACCCGACCAACGACTGGCACGAGCGCGAGGCGTACGACTTCTTCGGCCTGATCTTCGACGGGCACCCGGCCCTCACCCGGATCATGATGCCGGACGACTGGCAGGGCTTCCCGCAGCGCAAGGACTACCCGCTCGGCGGCATCGCCGTCGAGTACAAGGGCGCCCAGATCCCGGCTCCCGACCAGCGGAGGTCGTACAGCTGATGTCCACCAACCACCACGCCTCCGCGCGCGAGACCACCGAAGGCACCGTCTACACCGTCACCGGCGGCGACTGGGACGAGATCGTCCAGTCCGCGGTCCGCGCCGACGACGAGCGGATCGTCGTCAACATGGGTCCGCAGCACCCGTCCACCCACGGAGTGCTCCGCCTGATCCTGGAGATCGACGGCGAGACGGTCACCGAAGCCCGCTGCGGCATCGGATACCTGCACACCGGCATCGAGAAGAACCTCGAATTCCGGAACTGGACGCAGGGCACCACCTTCGTGACGCGCATGGACTACCTGACGCCGTTCTTCAACGAGACGGCGTACTGCCTGGGCGTCGAGAAGCTGCTCGGCATCACCGACCAGGTCCCGGACCGCGCCACCGTCATCCGCGTCCTGCTGATGGAGCTCAACCGGCTCTCCTCCCACCTGGTGTGCATCGCCACCGGCGGCATGGAGCTGGGCGCGACCACGATCATGATCTACGGCTTCCGCGACCGCGAGCTGATCCTCGACGTCTTCGAGCTGATCACGGGCCTGCGCATGAACCACGCGTTCGTCCGCCCCGGCGGACTCGCCCAGGACCTGCCCCCGGGCGCCGTCGACCAGCTGCGCGACCTGGTCAAGACCCTGAAGAAGAACCTGCCGGAGTACGACAAGCTCGCCACCGGCAACCCCATCTTCAAGGCCCGCATGCAGGACGTCGGCTACCTCGACCTCACCGGCTGCATGGCACTGGGCGCCACCGGCCCGATCCTGCGCTCCGCCGGCCTGCCGCACGACCTGCGCAAGACGGACCCGTACTGCGGCTACGAGGACTACGAGTTCGACGTGCCGACCACCGAGTCCTGCGACTCCTACGGGCGGTTCCTGATCCGCCTGGAGGAGATGCGCCAGTCGCTGCGGATCGTCGAGCAGTGCCTGGAGCGGCTGGAGCCGGGCCCGGTGATGGTCGCCGACAAGAAGATCGCCTGGCCGGCGCAGCTCGCGATGGGCCCGGACGGCCTCGGCAACTCGCTCGACCACATCCGCAACATCATGGGCACCTCCATGGAGGCCCTCATCCACCACTTCAAGCTGGTGACGGAGGGCTTCCGGGTCCCGGCCGGGCAGGCCTACGCGGCCGTCGAGTCACCCAAGGGCGAACTCGGCGTGCACGTCGTCTCCGACGGCGGCACCCGCCCCTACCGGGTCCACTTCCGCGATCCGTCCTTCACCAACCTGCAGGCCATGGCGGCGATGTGCGAGGGCGGCCAGGTCGCCGACGTCATCGTCGCCGTCGCCTCCATCGACCCCGTGATGGGAGGCGTCGACCGATGACCGACGTCCAACTGGGGATGCCGCAGCTTCCCGCCCCCGACTTCCCGGCCGACGTACGCGCACGGCTGGAGGCGGACGCCCGGGAAGTCATCGCACGCTACCCCGACAGCCGCTCCGCACTGCTGCCGCTGCTGCACCTGTGCCAGTCGCAGGAGGGCCACGTCTCGCGCACCGGCATCCGCTTCTGCGCCGAGGTCCTGGGCCTGACCACCGCCGAGGTCACGGCGGTGGCCACCTTCTACACGATGTACCGGCGCAAGCCCTCCGGGGACTACCAGGTGGGCGTCTGCACGAACACGCTGTGCGCCGTGATGGGCGGAGACGCCATCTTCGACGAGCTCAAGCAGCACCTGGGCGTCGGCAACAACGAGACCACCGCCGACGGCAAGGTCACGCTGGAGCACATCGAGTGCAACGCGGCCTGCGACTTCGCCCCCGTGGTGATGGTCAACTGGGAGTTCTTCGACAACCAGACGCCCGAGTCCGCCAAGGAGCTGGTCGACGACCTGCTGGCCGGCCGCCCGGTCGAGCCGACCCGGGGCGCGCCGCTGTGCACCTACAAGGAGACCGCCCGCATCCTGGCCGGCTTCCCGGACGAGCGGGAGGGCGCGGTCGAGGCCAGCGGCGGAGCGGGGCCGGCCTCACTGATCGGCCTGCGCATCGCCCGAGGGGAGTCCCCGCAGCACGGCAAGGTCGTGCACCCGCGTGGTGAGGCTGCCGCCGAGGAGGGGGAGTGATGACCGTGACCACCGAGGGCAACGACGGGGGCACCTCCCAGCCGGACGCCGGGGGAGGCACCAGCCCCGAGAAGCTGCTGGCACCCGTGCTGTCGGCGTTCTGGGACGAACCGCAGTCGTGGACGCTGGAGACCTACCGGCGCCACGAGGGGTACGAGGGCCTGCGCAAGGCGCTCGCGATGACCCCGGACGACCTCATCGCCTACGTGAAGGACTCGGGTCTGCGCGGCCGCGGCGGCGCCGGCTTCCCCACCGGGATGAAGTGGCAGTTCATCCCGCAGGGCGACGGAAAGCCGCACTACCTCGTCGTGAACGCGGACGAGTCGGAGCCGGGAACCTGCAAGGACATCCCCCTCCTCTTCGCCAACCCGCACTCCCTCATCGAGGGAATGATCATCGCCTGTTACGCGATCCGGTCGGAGCACGCCTTCATCTACCTGCGCGGCGAGGTCGTGCCGGTGCTGCGGCGCCTGCACGAGGCGGTGCGCGAGGCGTACGAGGCCGGCTACCTCGGGGAAGACATCCTCGGGAGCGGGCTGAAGCTCGACATCACGGTGCACGCGGGAGCGGGCGCGTACATCTGCGGCGAGGAGACGGCACTGCTCGACTCCCTCGAAGGCCGGCGCGGTCAGCCCCGGCTGCGTCCTCCCTTCCCTGCCGTCGAGGGGCTCTACGCCTGCCCCACTGTCGTCAACAACGTCGAGTCCATCGCCTCGGTTCCCGCGATCCTGAACAAGGGCAAGGACTGGTTCAAGGCGATGGGGACCGAGAAGTCCCCCGGCTTCACGCTGTACTCGCTCTCCGGGCACGTCTCGGGCCCCGGCCAGTACGAGGCTCCCCTCGGCATCACCCTGCGCCAGCTCCTCGACATGAGCGGCGGGATGCGGCCCGGGCACCGGCTGAAGTTCTGGACCCCGGGCGGCTCCTCCACCCCGATGTTCACGGACGAGCACCTGGACGTACCGCTCGACTACGAGGGCGTCGGCGCGGCCGGCTCCATGCTCGGCACCAAAGCCCTCCAGTGCTTCGACGAGACGACCTGCGTGGTGCGGGCCGTCACCCGCTGGACCGAGTTCTACGCCCACGAGTCCTGCGGCAAGTGCACCCCCTGCCGCGAGGGCACGTACTGGCTGGTCCAGCTGCTGCGCGACATCGAGGCGGGCAAGGGCGTGATGTCCGACCTCGACAAGCTCAACGACATCGCCGACAACATCAACGGCAAGTCGTTCTGCGCCCTCGGCGACGGCGCCGCCAGCCCGATCTTCTCCTCGCTCAAGTACTTCCGCGAGGAGTACGAGCAGCACATCACGGGCAAGGGCTGCCCCTTCGACCCCAAGAAGTCGACCCTCTGGGCTGACACGGAGGTGAACGCATGACCGTCACCACTAATGCTCCGACCGGTGGCGGAGAGGCCGCCGTACCGCCCGAGGACCTCGTCTCCCTGACCATCGACGGCATCGAACTGTCGGTGCCCAAGGGCACCCTGGTCATCCGGGCCGCCGAGCAGATCGGCATCGAGATCCCCCGGTTCTGCGACCACCCCCTCCTCGACCCGGTCGGTGCCTGCCGCCAGTGCATCGTCGAGGTCGAGGGCCAGCGCAAGCCGATGGCCTCCTGCACCATCACCTGCACCGACGGCATGGTCGTCAAGACGCAGCTGACGTCGCCGGTCGCCGAGAAGTCCCAGCGCGGGGTGATGGAGCTGCTGCTCATCAACCACCCGCTGGACTGCCCGGTCTGCGACAAGGGCGGCGAGTGCCCGCTGCAGAACCAGGCGATGTCCCACGGGCAGAGCGACTCGCGTTTCGAGGGCAGGAAGCGCACGTACGAGAAGCCGGTCCCGATCTCTACGCAGGTGCTGCTGGACCGCGAGCGGTGCGTGCTGTGCGCGCGCTGCACCCGCTTCTCCAACCAGGTGGCCGGCGACCCGATGATCGAGCTGCTGGAGCGCGGCGCCCTCCAGCAGGTCGGCATCGGCGAGGGCGACCCGTTCGAGTCGTACTTCTCCGGCAACACCATCCAGATCTGCCCGGTCGGCGCGCTCACCTCGGCCGCCTACCGGTTCCGCTCCCGCCCCTTCGACCTCGTCTCCTCCCCGAGCGTGTGCGAGCACTGCGCGGGCGGCTGCGCGACCCGGACCGACCACCGCCGCGGCAAGGTGCTGCGCCGGATGGCCGCCGAGGACCCCGAGGTCAACGAGGAGTGGATCTGCGACAAGGGCCGTTTCGGCTTCCGCTACGCGCAGCGCCCCGACCGGCTCACCACCCCGCTGGTGCGGGGCACGGACGGGGTGCTCGCCCCGGCCAGCTGGCCCGAGGCGCTGGAGGCGGCGGCGAACGGGCTGGCCGCCGCGCGCGGCCGGACCGGGGTGCTCACGGGCGGGCGGCTCACCGTCGAGGACGCCTACGCGTACGCCAAGTTCGCCCGGGTCGTGCTGGACACCAACGACATCGACTTCCGGGCCCGGGTGCACAGCGCGGAGGAGGCCGAGTTCCTGGCCGCCTCGGTGGCCGGCACCGGGAAGGACCTCGACGGCACGGGCGTCACGAACGCCTCCCTGGAGGCGGCGCCCGCCGTGCTGCTGGCCGGCATCGAGTCCGAGGAGGAGGCCCCCGGGGTCTTCCTGCGGCTGCGCAAGGCCCACCGCAAGCACAAGCAGCGGACCTTCGCCCTGGCCCCGTTCGCCACCCGCGGACTGGAGAAGGCGGGCGGCACGCTGCTGGCCGCCGCCCCCGGCACCGAGCCCGACTGGCTGGACGCCCTGGCCTCCCGCGCCGGTCTGGAACAGGGCGGCCACGCGGCCGCGGACGCGCTGCGCGAGAAGGGCGCGGTCATCGTCGTCGGCGAGCGCCTCGCGGCGGTTCCCGGCGCGCTGACCGCCGCCGTACGGGCGGCCGCCGCGACCGGGGCGAAGCTGGTGTGGATCCCGCGCCGGGCCGGGGAGCGGGCCGCCGTCGAGGCGGGCGCGCTGCCGTCCCTGCTGCCGGGCGGCCGCCCGGCCACCGACCCGCGGGCCCGCGACGAGGTCGCCACCGCCTGGGGGCTGGACGAACTCCCGCACCGCTACGGCCGCGACACCGGCCAGATCGTCGAGGCCGCCGCCGGGCGCGAGCTGTCCGCGCTGCTGGTCGCGGGCGTGGAGGTCACCGACCTGCCGGACCCGGTCCGCGCCCGGATCGCCCTCCAGGAGGCCTTCGTGGTCTCGCTGGAACTGCGGCCCGGCGAGGTCACCGACCACGCGGACGTGGTCTTCCCGGTCGCCGCGGTGGCCGAGAAGGCGGGTGCGTTCATCAACTGGGAGGGCAGGGTGCGCCCGTTCGAGGCCGCGCTGAAGCCCGACCAGATGACCCGCCGGCTCGCCCCCGCCGACGCCCGCGTGCTGCACATGCTGGCCGACGCGGCCGACCGGCCGATCGCACTGCCCGACGTACACGCCGTACGACGGGAGCTGGAGCGGCTCGGACCGTGGGAGGGCGCGCTCGCGACCGAGCAGTCCACCGACCCGGCACCGCTGCCCCGCCCCGGCGCGGGCGAGGCGGTCCTCGCGGGCCACCGGCTCCTGCTCGACCAGGGCCGCCTGCAGGACGGCGACGAGGCCCTGGCCGGCACCCGGCACGAGGCCAGTGCCCGCCTGTCGGCCGCCACGGCCGCCGAGACCGGCATCAAGGACGGCGACGTCCTCGCGGTGACCGGCCCGGCCGGCTCCGTGGAACTGCCGCTGCGGATCACCGAGATGCCCGACCGGGTGGTCTGGCTCCCGATGAACTCCACCGGCTCCGGCGTCCTCGCCGACACCGGCGCCCGCCCGGGCACCCTCGTGCGCATCGGCCCGGCGACCCCGGCCGGCGCAGGCGACACCACTGCGGAGGTGGGAGCGTGAGCACCCTGCACATCGCGGCCGAGGACCTGTCCCTCTTCGGCAGGGACGTCTGGTGGCTCGTCCTGATCAAGGCGGTCTTCTGCTTCGCCTTCCTGATGGTGACGGTGCTCTTCTCCATCGTGTGGGAGCGCAAGGTCGTCGCCTGGATGCAGCTGCGCATCGGCCCCAACCGGCACGGCCCCTGGGGCATGCTCCAGTCGCTCGCCGACGGCGTGAAGCTGATGCTCAAGGAAGACATCATCGTCAAGCGGGCCGACAAGGTCGTCTACGTCCTGGCCCCGATCATCGCGGCGATCCCGGCCTTCATGGCCATCGCGGTGATCCCCTTCGGCCCCTCGGGCAACGAGGTCTCGATCTTCGGCCAGCGCACCACGATGCAGCTGACCGACCTGCCCATCGCGATGCTGTACATCCTCGCGGTGGCCTCGGTCGGCATCTACGGCATCGTCCTCGCGGGCTGGTCCTCGGGCTCCACGTACCCGCTGCTCGGCGGCCTGCGCTCCTGTGCGCAGATGATCTCGTACGAGATCGCGATGGGCGCGGCCTTCGCCTCGGTCTTCCTCTACTCCGGGTCCATGTCGACCTCGGCGATCGTGGAGGCGCAGGCGGACCGCTGGTACATCATCCTGCTCCCGGTCTCCTTCATCATCTACGTCATCACGATGGTCGGCGAGACGAACCGCGCCCCCTTCGACATGCCGGAGTCCGAGGGCGACCTGGTCGGCGGCTTCAACACCGAGTACTCGTCCATCAAGTTCGCGCTGTTCATGCTGGCCGAGTACGTCAACATGGTCACCGTCTCGGCGGTCTCGGTCACCCTCTTCCTGGGCGGCTGGCGGGCGCCGGCGCCGATCTCCACGTACTGGGAGGGCGCGAACCACGGCTGGTGGCCGATGCTCTGGTTCGTCATCAAGGTCCAGCTGCTGCTGTTCTTCTTTATCTGGCTGCGCGGCACGCTGCCGCGCGTGCGCTACGACCAGCTGATGAAGCTCGGCTGGAAGGTCCTCATCCCGGTCTCGGTGGTCTGGCTGATGCTGGTCGCCACCGTCCGGGCACTGCGGAACGAGAACTACGACTTCCAGCAGATCGTGCTGTACGTCGGCGGCGGGGTCATCGCGGTCCTGCTCCTGTCCTTCGTGGCGGACCTGTTCCGCGACAAGAAGGAGAAGTCGGCGGCGGAGGCGGCCGGCAAGGCGGCCGCGGCCGAGCCCTTCGATCCGCTCGCGGGCGGTTTCCCCGTACCGCCCAAGCCCGGCCAGCACCTGGCACCCGTACCGCGCAGGCGCCCCCGCGGCGAGCGGGAGCTGATTGTCAGTGGCGGGACGAATACTGACAGTGACCGAGAGGAGGCTTGAGAGATGTCTGACGCCGATCAGAACGAGAAGTGGCAGAACCCGGTGGCCGGCTTCGGCGTGACCTTCAAGGCCATGTTCAAGAAGCGCCTCACCGAGCAGTACCCGGAGCAGCAGAAGACCACCGCTCCGCGCTTCCACGGCCGGCACCAGCTCAACCGCCACCCCGACGGTCTGGAGAAGTGCATCGGGTGCGAGCTGTGCGCCTGGGCCTGTCCCGCCGACGCGATCTACGTGGAGGGTGCGGACAACACCGAGGAGGAGCGCTACTCCCCGGGCGAGCGGTACGGCCGCGTCTACCAGATCAACTACGCCCGCTGCATCCTGTGCGGGCTCTGCATCGAGGCGTGCCCCACCCGCGCGCTGACGATGACGAACGAGTTCGAACTGGCCGACTCCAGCCGCGAATCGCTGATCTACACCAAGGAGCAGCTGCTGGCGGGCCTGACCGAGGGCATGGTCGAGTCCCCGCACTCGATCTTCCCCGGCACGGACGAGCAGGACTACTACCGGGGCCTGGTGACCGGGGCGGCTCCCGGCACGGTCCGGCAGGTCGCGGTCTCCAAGGGCGAAGTGGCCGAGGAGAGCGACGCGCACGAGGGGGTGGAGGCGTGAACGCCATCGCCGCCGCGGCCGGTTCGGTCACCTCGACCGGTGAGGCCGTGCAGTTCTGGGTCCTGGGCACCGTCGCCGTGATCGGCGCGCTGTGCACGATCCTGATGAAGAAGGCCGTGCACAGTGCGCTGTGCCTGGCCGGGACGATGATCATCCTGGCGGTCTTCTACCTCGCCAACGGGGCGTACTTCCTGGGCATCGTCCAGGTCGTCGTCTACACCGGCGCCATCATGATGCTGTTCCTCTTCGTGGTCATGCTCGTCGGCGTCACCGCCGCGGACTCGCTCACCGAGACCATCAAGGGCCAGCGCTGGCTCGCCGCCCTGTGCGGGCTCGGCTTCGGCATCCTGCTGATCGCCGGCATCGCCAACGCGGGGCTCACCCACTTCAACGGGCTCGGCCGGGTCAACTCCGCCGGGCACGTCGAAGGCCTGGCCGAGCTGATCTTCACCCGGTACATCTTCGCCTTCGAGATCACCGGCGCCCTGCTGATCACCGCGGCCGTCGGCGCGATGGTGCTCACGCACCGCGAGCGCACCGAGCGGGCCGCGACCCAGCGCGAGCTCGCCGAGCGGCGCGTACGCG
Source organism: Streptomyces sp. NPDC028314 (assembly GCF_055565795.1). Taxonomy (NCBI): domain Bacteria; kingdom Bacillati; phylum Actinomycetota; class Actinomycetes; order Kitasatosporales; family Streptomycetaceae; genus Streptomyces; species Streptomyces sp. NPDC028314. Next base: position 30,871 of record NZ_JBVHTP010000021.1, on the reverse strand, counting down.
AGGGCGTCCAGCTCCCGCCGCTGCCGGCCCCCGGTGTCTACGCCCGCCACAACGCGGTGGACGTCGCCGGCCTGCTGCCGGACGGCACCCCGTCCGAGCTGACCGTCAACAAGACCCTGCGCGCCCGCGGCCAGATCCGGGACGTCTCCAGCGAGGCGCTCGACGACCTCAAGGCACTGGAGCAGGCGTCCTCGGAGCGCCTCGGCCGTGAGGAGGCCTCCAAGTGAATCCGGTCAACTACCTGTACCTGGCCGCCCTGCTGTTCACCATCGGCGCGGCCGGCGTACTGATCCGCAAGAACGCGATCGTGCTGTTCATGTGCGTGGAGCTGATGCTCAACGCCTGCAACCTCGCCTTCGTCGCCTTTTCCCGGATGCACGGCAACCTCGACGGCCAGATCATCGCCTTCTTCACGATGGTCGTCGCCGCCGCGGAGGTCGTGGTGGGCCTCGCGATCATCGTGTCGCTGTTCCGTACCCGCCACTCGGCCTCGGTCGACGACGCCAGCCTGATGAAGCTGTAAGGGGCGTTCACAGTGGAGAATCTGATTGCGCTGCTGGTAGCGGCGCCCCTGCTCGGAGCGGTGGTGCTGCTGTGCGGCGGCCGGCGCCTCGACAAGGCCGGCCACTGGCTCGGCACCCTGCTCGCCGCCGCCTCCTTCGGCATCGGCGTAGCCCTCTTCGTCGACATGCTGGGCCGCGGCGCCGAGGACCGCGCCCTGCACCAGCGCCTGTTCACCTGGATCCCCGTCGAGGGCTTCCAGGCGGACATGGCCTTCCAGCTGGACCAGCTGTCGATGACGTTCGTCCTGCTGATCTCCGGGGTGGGCACGCTCATCCACGTGTACTCGATCGGGTACATGGAGCACGACGAGCGCCGCCGCCGCTTCTTCGGCTACCTCAACCTGTTCGTCGCGGCGATGCTGCTGCTCGTCATCGCCGACAACTACCTGCTGCTGTACTTCGGCTGGGAGGGCGTGGGCCTCGCCTCCTACCTCCTGATCGGCTTCTGGCAGCACAAGCCCAGCGCGGCCACCGCCGCGAAGAAGGCCTTCCTGGTCAACCGCGTCGGCGACATCGGCCTCTCGATCGCGATCATGCTGATGTTCACCACGTTCGGCACCTTCGCCTTCGGGCCGGTGCTCGGCGCCGTCGGTGAGACCTCCGAGGGCACGCTGACGGCCATCGGCCTGATGCTGCTGCTGGCCGCCTGCGGCAAGTCCGCCCAGGTACCGCTCCAGTCCTGGCTCGGCGACGCGATGGAGGGCCCGACCCCGGTCTCGGCCCTGATCCACGCGGCGACGATGGTGACGGCCGGCGTGTACCTGATCGTCCGCTCGGGCGCCATCTTCAACGGGGCGCCGGACGCCCAGCTGGTGGTCACCATCGTGGGCGCGGTCACGCTCCTCTTCGGTGCGATCGTCGGTTGCGCGAAGGACGACATCAAGAAGGCCCTCGCCGGGTCGACGATGTCGCAGATCGGCTACATGATCCTCGCCGCCGGCCTCGGCCCGATCGGCTACGTCTTCGCGATCATGCACCTGGTCACGCACGGCTTCTTCAAGGCGGGCCTCTTCCTCGGGGCCGGTTCGGTCATGCACGGCATGAACGACGAGGTCGACATGCGCAAGTACGGGGCCTTGAGGAAGTACATGCCGGTCACCTTCGTGACCTTCGGCCTCGGCTACCTCGCGATCATCGGCTTCCCCGGCCTGTCCGGCTTCTTCTCCAAGGACATGATCATCGAGGCGGCCTTCGCCAAGGGCGGCACCCAGGGCTGGATCCTCGGCGGGGTCGCCCTGCTGGGCGCCGGCATCACCGCCTTCTACATGACCCGCGTCATGCTCCTCACCTTCTTCGGCGAGAAGCGCTGGCAGCCCACGGTGTCCGATGGCGGCTCCGCCGCGGGCGAGGGCCAGATGCCGCACCCGCACGAGTCCCCGAAGTCCATGACCATCCCGATGATCATCCTGGCCTTCGGGTCGGTCTTCGCCGGCGGCTTCTTCGAGATCGGCGAGCGCTTCCTGAAGTGGCTGGAGCCCGTCACCGGTTACGAGCACGGCCACCCGCCGGTCAGCGCCATGGCGGTGACCGCCTCCACCATGGTTGTCCTGGTCGTCGGCGTCGGCATCGCCTGGTCGATGTACGGCCGCAGGCCCGTCCCGGTGGTCGCCCCGCGCGGCTCGCTCCTCACCCGGGCGGCCCGACGGGACCTGCTCCAGGACGACTTCAACCACGTCGTGCTGGTGCGCGGCGGGGAGCACCTGACCCGCTCCCTCGTGTACGTGGACCACAGCCTGGTCGACGGGGTGGTCAACGGTACGGCCGCCTCGGTCGGCGGCCTGTCGGGCCGGCTGCGCAAGCTGCAGAACGGCTACGCCCGCAGCTACGCGGTCTCGATGTTCGGGGGCACGGCGATCCTGATCGCCGCGACCCTGCTGATGAGGGCGGTGTGAGATGAGTTTCCCGCTTCTGACCGTGACGGCGGCCCTGCCCGCGGTCGGCGCGATCCTGACGGCGGCCGTCCCGGCCGCCCGCAGGACCGCCGCCAAGTGGCTCGCGCTGCTGTTCTCGCTCGCGACGCTGGCCCTGGCCGTGCTCGTCGCGGTCCGCTTCGAGCCCGGTGGCGACCGCTACCAGCTCACCGAGTCCCACGCGTGGATCGCCGACTTCGGGGTCCGCTACGAGCTGGGCGTCGACGGCATCGGGGTGGCGCTGATCGCGCTCACCGCACTGCTGATCCCCTTCGTCATCGGGGCCGGCTGGAACGACGCCGACCCCCTGGAGACCAGCTCGACGCGCTGGCGGCCGACGCAGGGCTTCTTCGCCCTGATCCTGCTGGTCGAGGCGATGGTGATCATCTCCTTCGAGGCCACCGACGTCTTCCTCTTCTACATCTTCTTCGAAGCCATGCTCATCCCGATGTACTTCCTCATCGGCGGCTTCGGGGACCGGGCCCACAGCGGCTCCGAGGAGAACGCGTCCGCGCAGCGCTCCTACGCGGCGGTCAAGTTCCTCCTCTACAACCTGGTCGGCGGCCTGATCATGCTCGCCGCCGTCATCGGCCTGTACGTGGTCGCCGGGAACTTCTCCCTCCAGGAGATCGCCGCCGCCCGCGCCGCGGGCACGCTCGACATGGCGACCAACACCGAGCGGCTGCTGTTCCTCGGCTTCTTCTTCGCCTTCGCGGTGAAGGCCCCGCTGTGGCCGCTGCACACCTGGCTGCCGAACGCGATGGGCGAGGCCACCGCGCCGGTGGCGGTGCTCATCACCGCGGTCGTCGACAAGGTCGGCACCTTCGCGATGCTGCGCTTCTGCCTCGGGCTGTTCCCCGAGGCCAGCAAGTGGGCCACGCCGGTGATCCTCGTACTGGCCCTGATCAGCATCGTCTACGGCGCGCTGCTCGCCGTCGGACAGCGGGACATCAAGCGGCTGGTCGCGTACGCCTCGATCTCCCACTTCGGGTTCATCATCCTGGGCATCTTCGCGATGACCTCCCAGGGGCAGTCCGGGGCGACCCTGTACATGGTCAACCACGGCATCTCGACGGCGGCGCTGATGCTGGTGGCCGGCTTCCTGATCTCGCGGCGGGGTTCGAGGCTCATCGCCGACTACGGCGGCGTGCAGAAGGTGGCCCCGGTCCTCGCCGGGACCTTCCTGATCGGCGGCCTCGCCACCCTCTCGCTGCCGGGACTGGCCCCGTTCGTCAGTGAGTTCCTGGTGCTGGTCGGCACGTTCGCCCGGTACCCGGTCGCCGGCATCGTCGCCACCATCGGCATCGTGCTCGCCGCGCTGTACACGCTGGTGCTCTACCAGCGCACGATGACCGGCCCCGTGAAGGAGGAGGTCCGCGCGATGCCGGACCTGCGCCTGCGGGAGGCGCTGGTGGTCGCGCCGCTGATCGTGCTGCTGATCGGCCTGGGCGTGTACCCGAAGCCGCTGACCGAGATCGTCAACCCGGCGGTGAAGCACACCATGTCGGACGTGCAGGAGAAGGACCCGAAGCCAGAGGTGGCCGTCGAGGCCAAGAACGGGGAGGCGGCGAAGTGAGCACCGTGACTGCTGCCCAGGGGCTGCTGACGCTGGCGGCCGGTGACCCGGCCACCAGGATCCCGGCCCCGCAGATCGAGTACGCGCAGCTCGCGCCCACGCTGATCGTGGTGGGCGCGGCGATCCTCGGAGTCCTCGTCGAGGCCTTCGTACCGCGCAAGTCCCGCTACTACGTCCAGGTGTTCCTCGCCGTGGCCGCGCTCGCCTCGGCCTTCGCGGCGGTCGTCGGCCTCGCGGCCGGCGGGTTCGCCGGCACCAAGGCGCACATCGCGGCCATGGGCGCCATCGCCGTCGACGGCCCGGCGCTGTTCCTCCAGGGCACGATCCTGCTGGCCTCGATCGTGGCCATGTTCACCTTCGCGGAGCGCCGGCTGGACCCGGCCGCCCACGGCAACCGGGTGGACTCCTTCGCCGCGCAGGCGGCGTCCGTACCGGGCAGCGAGAGCGAGAAGGCCGCCGTCAAGGCGGGCTTCACCACCACCGAGGTCTTCCCGCTGGCGATGTTCGCGGTCTCCGGGATGCTGATCTTCCCGGCGGCCGACGACCTGCTGACGCTCTTCGTCGCCCTGGAGGTCTTCTCCCTCCCGCTGTACCTGCTCTGCGCCCTCGCCCGCCGCCAGCGGCTGATGTCGCAGGAGGCCGCGGTCAAGTACTTCCTGCTCGGCGCGTTCTCCTCGGCGTTCCTGCTCTTCGGCATCGCGCTGCTCTACGGATACGCCGGCTCCGTGTCGTACGCCGTCATCGCGGACGTGGTCGACGGCACCGTCCAGAAGATCGACCCGGCGCTGGCCTCCACCATGGGCAACGACGCGCTGCTGCTGATCGGCGGCGCGCTGATCCTGATGGGCCTGCTGTTCAAGGTCGGCGCGGTCCCCTTCCACATGTGGACCCCGGACGTCTACCAGGGCGCCCCGACCCCGGTCACCGGGTTCATGGCGGCCGCGACGAAGGTGGCCGCCTTCGGCGCCCTCCTGCGCCTGCTCTACGTGGTGCTGCCGGGCCTGCGCTGGGACTGGCGGCCGGTGATGTGGGGCGTCGCGATCGTCACGATGCTCGCCGGTGCGGTCATCGCCGTGACCCAGACCGACGTCAAGCGCCTGCTGGCGTACTCGTCCATCGCGCACGCGGGCTTCATCCTGGCCGGTGTGATCGCCACCTCGGCGGAGGGCGTCAAGTCCGTCCTGTTCTACCTGGGCGCGTACTCCTTCGTGACGATCGGCGCCTTCGCCGTGGTCACGCTGGTCCGCGACGCGGGCGGCGAGGCGACGCACCTGTCGAAGTGGGCGGGCCTGGGCCGCCGTTCGCCGCTCACCGCGGCCGTCTTCGCGGTGTTCCTGCTGGCCTTCGCCGGCATCCCGCTGACCTCCGGGTTCGCGGGCAAGTTCGCCGTCTTCAAGGCGGCGGCCGAGGGCGGCGCCGGGATGCTGGTCGTGGTCGGTGTGATCTCGTCCGCGATCGCCGCGTTCTTCTACATCCGGGTGATCGTGCTGATGTTCTTCAGCGAGCCGAAGGCCGACGGCCCGACGGTGGCGGTGCCCTCGCCGCTGACGATGACCACGATCGCCATCGGCGTCGCGGTCACCGTGGTCCTGGGCGTGGCCCCGCAGTACTTCCTGGACCTGGCGGGGCAGGCGAGCACGTTCGTCCGCTGACGCCTGCGACACGACTGGGCCCGGCTCCCCGATGGGGCCGGGCCCAGTGGCGTGTGCGGGTCACTCCGGCCGCCGCCTCGGCATGATCTCGGTGAGGTCCAGGTCGATGGGGAAGGGGACAGAGACCTTCAGGCGGTCGTGGAAGATACCGGTGCTCGTATAGGCGCCGGTGACCGGTTCGCGCTCGAAGACGTAGACCACCGCGCGGCCGTCCTGGTTCTCAACACGCCAGAAGTGCGGGATTTTGGCGCGGGCGTACTTCATGGGTTTGGTCTCACGGTCGCGCGTGACCGATTCCGGTGACACCACTTCGATCGCGAGCCGGACGGACTCCGCTGGGAGCCGGGTCTGGTCCACATCGCCCACGGCACTCTCGTCCACGACGATGACATCGGGTTCGGGGCGGTTGTGACGGTCGATGTCGATCGTGAACTCGCGGAAGACCTCCAATCCCGGCGGAAGCTGATCCATGAGCTGCCAGGTGAAGAAGTTGACCGCGCGCATGTGGAAATGAGTCTGCGGACTCACGAAGACCAGGCTCCCGTCGATCAGCTCCGTGTGCGGAGGCAGATTCGGAAGCGTGTCCAGGTCGTCCGCGGTCCAGCCGCCCGGCGGGGGGATCGGCCAGCTGTGTTCCGGGTTCATCAGTGCTCCCATGAGCCGGAGTCTCGCGAGTGCGCCCAGCGTATCGCCGGGGATTCGCGGGGATGCCCTCCTTACGGGTGAGTCATATGCGGGAAGCACTTGACGGCCCTGCGGGGCGGGGGCTAGTGGCCGTGCGTGTGGGAGGCGTCCGCTGCGGAGGGGGTCTTCTTGGGGCAGGTCAGGGCCGGGTTCCAGTTGTGGAAGCGGCCTGCCGGGTTATCCCGGTACGCCCACATGTGGAGGTCGTAGTGCTTGGGCATGCCCGCCCAGTGGCCGGGCATGGGGCCGTCGAAGGGCAGCCCGAACATGCTCGGCCGGTCGTCGGTGGTCTTCAGGTCCTGGTCCCGGTCGGTCGACATCCACTCCACGGTTTCGAGCCTGCGACGGCCGTGGCGGTCCTTCTCGGTGCTGTAGAGGAGCGCGGTCGGCCTACTGGGGTCCTTCGAACCCCAGTAGGCCTCCTTGACGTAGTGGTAGCCCATGGAGCCCACCCCGAAGGGGTTGGTCATGCACTCCTCGCCGTGCGGGACGTACCCGTCCTTGATCGCCTGCCGCTCGTCCGCGTACTTGGCGGTCACCGCGATCGCCGTGGCCATGTCGCGCATCGCCTGCTTGTTGCGGGGGTCGGGCGCCGGCCCTTCCACCGCCTGGGACACGGGCACGGCCGCCAGGGCGAGGGACACGGCGGCCGCGCAGGTCAGGGCGGCCTTCAGGTGACGGGCGGTCATGGGGACTCCTCGCGGTGGGGGTGGTGCGGTGCTACGGGCCTCCCGGTCCCGTCCGTCCACCCTGTCCGGCCGCGCCGCGCGCCGCACGCGGGCCGCGCCCAATGGGGGAGCGGCCCGCGGGGTCAGGCCGGCCGGGCCGTCGCCCGTCCGGCGTACGCGCGGACGTCCGCGTCGGAGTCACCGGTCGCCCCGGCCAGCGCCGTTCGGGCCTCCTCCGCGTCCCGGTGGCGGAGCAGGGCCAGCACCGCGGCCTTGCGGACGTCGGCGTTGGGGTCGGCGGCGTTGGGCAGGGTGCCGCCGGGGTGGGTGCCGAGCACCCTCGCGAGTGCCGGGACCGCGGAACCGGCCGGGGCCGCGCCGAGGGCGGCCGCCGCCCCGGCCCGGACCTGCCAGGCCGGATCGGCCAGCGCGGCCGCGGCCCGCTCCGCGTACCCGGCGGGGCAGCCGGTCGCGGCGAGGGCGGCCAGCGCGGCGCCCCGGACCAGCGGGTCGGCGTCCGCGAGCAGCGGATCCAGCGGCTCCGGGGCCGGCGCGCGCACCGCGGCGAGCCCCTTGGCCACCGCGACCCGCACCTCACGGGCCGCGTCGGCGGCGGCCGCGCACAGCTCCGGCACCGCGTCGACGGAGACCAGGGCGCGCACGGCGTGGATGCGGACCTCGACGTCGGGGTCGGCGAGCGCGGCCGCGTACAGCCCGGCGTCCCCGAGCCGCAGGGCGCGCAGCGCCTCCAGCGCGGCGGAGCGCACGGCCGGATCGGCCACCGCCGGGTCCGTCACCGCCAGGGCGGCCCGCAGCCCGGCCCCCAGGTCCGGGCCGCCCGGCAGCACCTCCAGCAGCTCCCGCAGCGAGGCGGCGGCGACCGCCCGTACGGCGGGGGCCCCGTCGGTGAGCCGGGCGGCCAGCGCGGGCCCTGCGCCGGGCGGCACGGTCTCGCTCAGGGCGGCGACCGCGGCGGCCCGGACGGCCGGATCGGGGTCGGTCAGGTAGGGCCGCAGGGCCGCCAGGTCGGGGGACTCCTCGGCCAGGGCGAGGAGTTCCAGGATCCGGGGCGAGGTCCCGCTCGCGGGGTTTCCCGCCGCGGAGCCGTCGTTCCCGGTCGCGGAGGCGTCGTTCCCCGGGCTCGGCTCCCCGAACGCCGGCGGGGCGGCGGCGGGCCCCGCCAGGGCCACGCCGACCAGTTCGACCTCCCCCAGGTGGCGCGACGGACCGCCCGTCGGGGTGAACTCGTCGACCGGGACCACGTACGGCTCCACGGGCCGGGCGGTGAACTCCATCGCCCCCGAAGCCGATTTGCGCAGGTCCAGGTGGTGCAGCCAGCCCGCGTCGTCGCGCTTCGGATGGTCGAGCCGCTCGTGGTAGAGCCCCCAGCGGGACTCGGTACGGGCCAGTGAGGAGCGGGCCGCCATCTCGGCGCAGTCCCGGATGAAGGAGACCTCGGCGCAGCGCATCAGCTCGTGGGCGGTGCTCGCGCCCATCTCCGCGATCTCACCGGTCATCCGGGTGAAGGCCTCCACCGCGAGGGACAGCTTCGCGCCGGTCTTGGGCGGGGCCACGTAGTCGTTCACGAACCGCCGCAGCTTGTACTCGACCTGGGGCTGCGGCGGGCCCTGCGGGTTGCGCAGCGGCCGGTAGACCAGCTCGTGCGCGGCCGCCAGCTGGTCGGCCGGCAGCTCGCCCTCGTACGCGGTGTAGCGGGAGGCGTCCTCGCCCGCCAGGTCGCCGAAGACGAACGCCCCGATCATGTAGTTGTGCGGTACGGAGGCCAGGTCCCCGGCCGCGTACAGCCGGGGCACGGTGGTGCGGGCGTGCGCGTCGACCCGTACCCCGGAGGCGGAGTGGCCGCCGCACAGGCCGATCTCCGAGATGTGCATCTCGATGTCGTGGGTGCGGTAGTCGTGGCCGCGGCCCGCGTGGAAGGTGCCGCGCGTCGGCCGCTCGGTGGTGTGCAGGATCGATTCGAGGGCCGCGACCGACTCCTCCGGGAGGTGGCTGAGCTTGAGGTACACCGGGCCCCGGTCGGAGGCGAGTTCGGCCGCGAACTCGGACATCATCTGGCCCGACCAGTAGTCGGAGTCCACGAACCGCTCGCCGTGCCGGTTGACCTGGTAGCCGCCGAAGGGGTTGGCGACGTACGCGCACGCCGGGCCGTTGTAGTCCTTGATCAGCGGGTTGATCTGGAAGCACTCGATCCCGGTCAGCGCGGCGCCCGCGTGGTAGGCCATGGCGTAGCCGTCGCCCGCGTTGGTGGGGTTCTCGTACGTGCCGTAGAGGTAGCCGGAGGCCGGCAGGCCGAGCCGCCCGCAGGGGCCGGTCGCCAGGATGACCGCCCCCGCCCGGACCGTCACGAAGGCACCCGTACGGGTGTTGAACGCGGCCGCGCCGATCGCCCGCCCGTCCTCCGGCGAGGTCAGCACGCGGACCGGCATCACCCGGTTCTCGATCCGGATGCGCTCGCGCATCTCGCGCCGCCGCAGCTGCCGGTAGAGGACCTTCTTGACGTCCTTGCCCTCGGGCATGGGCAGGACGTACGAGCCCGAGCGGTGGACCTGGCGCACCGCGTACTCGCCGTGCTCGTCCTTCTCGAACTTCACCCCGTACGACTCCAGCCGCTGCACCATCCCGAAGCCGCGGGTCGCGGTCTGGCGGACCGTGGACTGGTCGACGACGCCGTCGTTGGCGCGGGTGATCTCCGCGACGTAGTCGTCCGGTTCGGCGCGGCCGGGGATGACGGCGTTGTTGACCCCGTCCATGCCCATGGCGAGCGCGCCGGAGTGGCGTACGTGGGCCTTCTCCAGGAGCAGCACCCGCGCGCCGCGCTCGGCGGCCGTCAGGGCGGCCATCGTGCCGGCGGTGCCGCCGCCGATGACGAGCACGTCGCAGGAGAGTTCCTCGGCGTCGCCGATCGCGGGGATGTCCATGGTGCGGCCCTTCGGTACGGGTTTCAGAGGGAGTTGACGATGCGCTGGCGGAGCGCGGAGTGGTCGGCGGTGCGCGAGCGCGGGTGCGGTACGTCGATCACCGCGCCGGTGCCGAGGAGGGCGACCCGGTCGCCCAGGAACAGGGCCTCGTCCACGTCGTGGGTGACGAAGACGACGGTGGCGCCGGTACCGGCCAGGACGCCGACCAGGAGGTCCTGCATCTCGGCGCGGGTCTGGGCGTCGAGGGCGCCGAAGGGCTCGTCCATCAGGACGGCGCGGGGGCGCGCGGCGAGGGCGCGGGCCAGCTGGACGCGCTGGCGCTGGCCGCCGGAGAGCTGGTACGGGAGCTTGTGGGCGTGCGCGGCGAGCCCGACCCGGTCCAGCCAGGCCTCCGCGGTGGCGCGGCGCTCCGCCCGGGGGACGCGGCGGATCCCGAGCGGCAGTTCCACGTTGGCGCGCACGGTCCGCCAGGGCAGCAGGGCGTCGTCCTGGAACACCAGCGCCCGGTCGGCGTCCGGCCCGGCGACGGCCCGCCCGTCCTGCGCGACGGTCCCGCCGAGCGGGGGCAGCAGCCCGGCGAGGGTGCGCAGCAGCGTGGACTTGCCGCAGCCGGAGGGCCCGACGACGGCGAGCACCTCGCCGGGCCGGATGTCGAGGTCGAGCCGGTCGAGCACGGCGGCCCCACCGGCCCGGCCGAGCCGGACACCGTCGAGGAGCAGGGCGGCGCCGGTGGATGCGGATGCGGACATGGTCACTTCCTCTGGGTCGATACCGATGCCCGGCCCCCGGACCCCTTCTCGGCCCGGCCCGGCCCGGGCCAGGGGGCCTTTGGGCTCGCCCGGGGTGTGAGGTCCGGGTTGGGGCGTGTCCGGGGCGCCGTTTGGCTGTCCGGGGTGCCTTTCAGCCGTCCGGCGTTCCAGGACGGGGTCCGGGCGGGCCCGGGTGTCCTTTCAGCCCGTCCGGCGCTTGAGGACCGGGTCCGGGCGGAGCCCGGGGAACGGTGGAAGGGCGGGTAGGGGACCAGCCCCGCGCAGCGGCCCCTCCCGCCGCCGCAGGGTCACGGCGAGCGGACTCCGGTGCGGGCGCCCCGGCCCGGGTCGGCATCGGCAGACGGGCCCTGGGCCGGGGCCGCGTCCTCCGGGTCGCTGCGCGCGGGCGCGGCCCCGGGCACGCCCTGGGGCCCGGACCCGCCGGACGGGCCTCGGGTATCGCCCGGGCCGGAAGCGGCGGGCTGGGTTCGAGCGTCCCCCCGGCCGGAACCGGCGGGCAGGGTCGGGGCCTCGCCCGGGACGGAGTCGGCGGGCCGGGTCGGGGCGGGCACCGGGGCGGGCACCGGGGCGGAGCCGGCCGGTTGGGGCCGGGCGGCGGGCCGCGGGCGGCGCGCGGCCGCGTCGGCCCGCGCCGGGAGCCAGCGCGTCAGGCGGCGGCCCGCCCGCTCGACCGCCGTCGACGTGAGCCACCCCAGCGCCCCGATGGTGGCCATGCCGACGAAGACCCCGGGGTAGTCCACCACCGTGTAGTCCTGCCAGGTCCGGTACCCCACCCCGTACTCCCCGGAGATCATCTCGGCCGAGATCACGCAGATCCAGGACACCCCGATCCCGACCGACAGCCCCCCGAAGATGCCCGGCAGGGCCCCCGGCAGGACCACCGAGAACAGGACCCGGCCCCGCCCGCCGCCCATCGTGAGGACCGCCTCCTCCCACACCGGGGACAGCGCCGCCACCGCGTGCCGGGTGGAGACCAGCACGGGGAAGAACGCCGCCGCGCAGGTGATGAAGACGATCCCCTGCTCGTTGGAGGGGAAGAGCAGGATCGCCACGGGCACCAGGGCGATCGCCGGGATCGGCCGCAACACCTCGACCAGCGGCCCCAGCAGGTCCGAGACCAGCCGCGACCGGGCGATGGCCGTGCCCGCCGCCACCCCCAGGACCGCCGCGAGCGCGAACCCGCTCACGATCCGCCGGAGGCTGTCCGCGAGGTCCTGCCAGTACGGGCCGGCCTGCGCCCGCTCCGCGAACTTCGACGCCACCTCCCCGACCGTCGGGAACTGCTCGAACCGCAGCCACAGTTCCACGTCCAGCGAGGTCAGCAGCTGCCACAGGAGCAGAGCCGCCCCGAGCGAAGCCATCCGCAGCAGCCGGCGGCCCGCGGTCACGACGCGAGACCTCCGGCCTCGGCGAAGCTCACGATCCGCGCACCGGACTCCTTGTGCCGGTCGACGTACGACCTGGCGCCCGACGGGGTGACGAACGCCCGCAGTTCGGAGCCCTCGGCCACCCAGACGGCCTTGTCCGCGAACCAGAGCGTGCCCGTCACCGCGTCCGGTACGTACGCCGCCCGGACGTCCGCCCCGCGCGCGGCCTTGAGGAGCTCGCGCGGTGAGTCGTACGACTGGGCGCGCGGCTGTCCCTTCAGCCACAGCTCGGGCCGGGCCGGGGCGGCCACCGGGTAGTCCTGGCCCGGCGCCGCCGCCGCGACGCGCCGCAGGGGGGCCGGGTCGACGAAGGAGTCCACGTCCACGTCGCCCACCAGCTTCGCGTCCTTCAGCACCGGCACGTCCTGCTTCAGCGCCTCGATCAGCTCCGGGCGCAGGGCCGGGTCGAAGGTGGCGATGCCGTTGGCACCGTTGTACAGGTACACCACCTCCGGCGGCAGCCCGGTCTCCTTCGCCACCGACTCGGCGGCGGCGACCGGTTCCGTGCGCAGGTACGCGGTGGCCCGGCGCTGCGCCCGCAGGAAGTCGTCGAGCACGCCCGGCTGCCCGGCGGCGAACTTCTCCCGGACGGTGACGCCGTGGAAGGTCGGGAGGTTCAGATCGGCGCCGTCGTACAGGGCCTTCGCCTTCCCCTCGAAGGCCAGCTGCCCCGGCCAGGCCACGAACTGCGACAGTGCGTCGGCGCTGCCCGCCTGGAGGGCCGAAGCGCCCACGCTGGGCTGCTGGTTGAGCTTCTGGACGCCCTTCTCGGGGTCGATCCCGGCGCGCTGCAGGGCCCGTACGAGGGTCCCGTCGGCGGCGGACCCGACGCTGGTCGACACCTTCTTGCCGCGCAGGTCGGCCAGGGACTCCAGCTTCGAGTCGGGGGCGGTGACCACGGTGTTGAGGCCGCCTCGCAGGTTGTAGCCGGTCACGGAGACGAGGTGGGTGGGCTGCTTGAGCTCCTTGCCGCGCGCGGCGTTGATGAGGAGCGGGAAGTCGCCCATCGAGCCGATGTCGATCTTCCCGGCGGTCATCTGGGCGGTGATGGGCGCGCCGGTGGCGTAGTCCTGCCAGTCGACCTTGTACGTGACGCCGTCCTGCTTGCCGCGCGCCGCCAGCTCCTGTTCGAAGTAGCCGAGGGAGCGCAGCAGGGTGCCGGCGGTGACGGTGTTGATGGTCTTGGACTGGTAGCCGACGGTCACGGTGACGGTTTTCGGGCCGCCTTCGGCCCCGGCGGCGCCGCCGCACGCGGTGGCCAGCGGGGCGAGCAGCAGGAGGCAGGCGGGTGCGAGCGCTCTCGTACGCATGGGGTGCCTTTCACCGGAGCAGGTAGGGCATGTTGACGGTCACCGCGCCGGTGGGGCAGCGGGCGGCGCACGGGCCGCAGTACCAGCACTCGTCGACGTGCATGTACGCCTTGCCGTTGTCCTCGCGGATCGCGAGCGAGTCGAGCGGACACATGTCGACGCAGAGGGTGCAGCCGTCGATGCACAGGGACTCGTCGATGGTCACGGGCACGTCGGCGCGCTGGGGGACCACGGGCATGGCTGTCTCCAGAAAAAGGCGTGGGAGGGGGAGTTACAGGGCGCGGCGCAGCAGGCCGCTCATGGTGATCCGGTCGCCGCGGAAGCGGATGAACTCCAGGTCGACGGGGCGTCCGTCGCCCAGGTGGGTGAGCCGCTCCAGCATCAGGACGGCGGCCCCGCGCGGGGCCTGGAGGACGGCGGCGGAGTGCGCGTCGGCGTTGACGGCTTCCAGGGTGATCTCGGCGTGGCCGAGCGGCTGCCCGGTCAGGTCCTCCAGCAGCCGGAAGACGTCGGTGTTCTCCAGGTCGCAGCCGAGCAGTCCGGCGCCGATGTCCAGGGGGACGTACGTGAGGTCGAGCGAGAGCGGGAGCCCGTTCAGCCGCCGCAGCCGCTCGATGTAGAGCACGTCGGCGTGCTCGGGCAGGCCGAGGCGGCCGGCGACGGGGGCGGGGGCGCGGACGGGGCCGACGGTGCGGACCTCGTTGGTCACCCGGCCGTGCTCGTGCAGGGTCTCGGCCAGGCCCTGGAGGCGGTCCAGGCCGTGCGGGTACTTCTCGCAGACGACGACCGTGCCCACGCCCGGCCGGCGCTCGACGAGCCGTTCGCCGCGCAGCAGGTCGAGGGCCTGGCGGACGGTGTTGCGGCCGGCTCCGTAGTCGGCGGCCAGGGTGTCCTCCAGGGGGAGGACCCCGTCGGGGTAGCCGCCCGTCAGGATCTGGTGGCGCAGCAGGTCCGCCAGCTGCCGCGCCTGGTCCGCGCGTGCCCGGCGCCGGCGCGCGGCGGCGACCGGGACGGTGTGCGTGGCGGTGCGTTCGGCTGGCATGGCACGGAACATACCGACGGTCGGCGGGCAGTGGTGTTGCCGCAGTGTTGCGCCACCGCGCGGGCCGCGGACACCGCTTGGACCTGCGGGTTCACCGGGGTGAGGGAAAGATCCGCCACCCCGGCGGCCCCGCGTGTCCCAAGGGGCGGACTAGCGGGATCCCACGATGCGGCCGGTGACCTCGCCGAGGCCGACGCGGGTGCCGTCGGCTCCGGGGGCCCACGCGGTCAGGGTGACGGTGTCCCCGTCCTCCAGGAAGGTGCGCTTGCCGTCGGCGAGCTCGATGGCGTCGCGGCCGTTCCAGGTGAGCTCCAGCAGCGAGCCGCGCTGGTCCACCTCGGGGCCGCTGACGGTGCCGGAGCCGTACACGTCGCCCGTGCGCAGGGACGCGCCGTTGACGGTCATGTGGGCCAGCTGCTGGGCGGCGGTCCAGTACATCGAGGAGAACGGCGGCCGGGCCACCTCCTGCCCGTTGATCGCGACGGAGATGTGCAGGTCGAAGCCGCCGGGCCGGTCGCCGTCGGCGTCGTCCAGGTAGGGCAGCAGCGGGAAGTCCCGGGCGGGCGGGGCGACCCGGGCCGCGTCCAGGGCCTCCAGCGGGGTGACCCAGGCGGAGACGGAGGTGGCGAAGGACTTGCCGAGGAAGGGGCCCAGCGGCACGTACTCCCAGGCCTGGATGTCGCGCGCGGACCAGTCGTTGAGCAGGAACAGTCCGAAGACGTGGTCCTCGAAGTCGGCCAGCGGCACGGGCCGGCCCAGCTCGGAGGGGGTGCCGACGACGAAGCCGACCTCGGCCTCGATGTCGAGCTTGACGCTCGGCCCGAAGACGGGCGCCGGGTCGGCGGGCGTCTTGCGCTGGCCGGACGGGCGTACGACGTCGGTGCCGGAGACCACCAGGGTGCCGGCGCGGCCGTGGTAGCCGATGGGCAGGTGCTTCCAGTTGGGCGTGAGGGCGTCGCCGTCCGGCCGGAACATCTGCCCGACGTTGGTGGCGTGGTGCTCGCTCGCGTAGAAGTCGACGTAGTCGGCCACCTCGTACGGCAGGTGCAGCGCGACCTCGTCCAGCGGCAGCAGGTGCGGCTCCACGGCGGGCCGGTGGCCGGGGTCGGTGACCCAGGCGGTCAGCGCGCGGCGGACGTCGCGCCAGGCGGTGCGGCCGGCGGCGAGCAGCGGGTTCAGCGAGCCCTGGGCGAGCAGCCCGGCGTACGGGGACCCGAGCGCGACGGCCACCGCGCCCGCGTCGAGCACGTACCCGCCGATCCGCACGCCGACGCGGCGCCGCTCCGGCTCCTGGGGAGTGGAGAAGACGCCGTAGGGGAGGTTGTGCGGCCCGAACGGGTCGCCCTCGGGGAGATCGAGGGGGCTCTGCTGGGGCATGGGATGCTGCCTCGCTTTCGACGCGGTCCGGGGGTGTCCCGGGAGCTGGTTGACACGTTACGTGCCAGGTGGGGTCTGTGGGAGGCCGGATTCCTGCGCTATTTGTAGGACTTGTCCAAAGGGGTCCGTATCCTTGGCGCCGTGACTTCCGCCCTCCCCTATGCCTTGATCGCCACCGACCTGGACGGGACTCTGCTGCGCGCCGGGGACACCGTCTCCGCCCGCTCGCGCACGGCGCTCGCGACGGCGCGCGCCGCCGGCGCCCACCACATCATCGTGACCGGCAGGCCGGTCCCGCAGGTCCGCCACGTACTCGACTGCCTCGGCTACACGGGGCTCGCGGTGTGCGGGCAGGGCGCGCAGGTGTACGACGCGGCGCGCGGGCTCCTGCTGCACTCCGTCTCCATGGACCGGGGGCTGGCCGAGGTGGCCCTCGGCAAGATCGAGGCCGAGATCGGCGAGGTCTACGCGGCCGTGAACCAGGAGGGCCTGGACGCGGAGATGCTGATAGGGCCCGGCTACCGGATGTGGCACCCGCACCTGCCGACGGTCCGCGTCCCGCGGCGGGGGGACCTGTGGTCGGCCCCCATCAACAAGGTGCTCCTCCAGCACCCGCGGCTGGGCGACGACGAGCTGACGCGGGTGGCGCGGGCGGTGGTCGGGGACCTGGTGAACGTCACCATGGCGGGGGAGCACACGGTGGAACTCCAGCCGCAGGGCATCGACAAGGCGTCGGGCCTGGCGCTCGCGGCGGCCGTGCTGGGGGTGGCGGCGGGATCGACGATCGCCTTCGGCGACATGCCGAACGACATCCCGATGTTCGGCTGGGCCGCCCACGGCGTGGCCATGGCCAACTCCCACCCCGAACTCCTGGCCGTCGCCGACGAACTGGCCCTGTCGAACGAGGCGGACGGCGTGGCGGCGGTCCTGGAACGCCTCTACCCCTAGCCGGTATGGCCGCCGGGGTGGTCCAGGTACAGGCCGCAGCCCCCGCCCGCCGGGCAGTCGGGGAGCGCGAGGACCGCGTCGGGCCCGTCGGCCCAGCGGGCCCACAGGGCGGTCCCGGCCCCGTCGTCGTGGACCACGTCCAGGTGGGGCCCGGCGTGCCGGTCGAGGTGACACCGCAGCTCCGGGCCGGCCCCGAGCACCTCCCGGAGCGCGCCGGGCCGCCCGGACAGCAGCCTGGCCAGCGCGTCCAGGTGCGCGGGCGACAGGGCGCCGGCCGCCCCGCACGCGGGGCCGGTCACGTGCCCCCGCCGCCCCGGGCGACGGCGAGCGCCACGCAGCAGGTCCAGGCGACCGCCCCGAGGGTCACCGTCACGGCCCCGCGCCGGGCGTCGTCCGCCACGCGGCGTTCGAGGAGCCCGCGCAGCCGGAGCGCCGCCGCCCGCCGGACGAGCGCCGCGTCCAGCAGTGCGCGGAACCGCGCCCGGTAGGCGGGGTCCGACTCGATCCGTCGCAGCTCGGCGAGCGGGCAGTCCTTCACAGCAACCCCTCCGCGCTGCGGGCGTTACGCCGGGCGATCTCCGCACGCAGCCGCTCCATGGGGTCCGCGGGCCGCACGTCACACGGCTCCGCCTCCCACTCCGGCCCGCCGCGCAGGGGCCGCAGGGCCCAGTACGGCCCGGCCACCCCCCGGAACTCCCCGACCCGACCGTCCCGTCCCGTATCCACCACGACCGTGCCGGGGGGTGGCGGTGCCTGCGGGTGGTTGGCTTTGCACATGGCCGTGCCTCTCCGTAGCTGCTCGACTACCGATCGGGTTCAGGGTGGCCCCCGGCTGGGGATGCTTCAACCTGTCGGAACGGAACGGAAGATTGGTCAGGAGCCTTTGAACCGCAAGGAGTTGAACCCCGAGCGCGGCCCCCAAGAGGCTTACGGGGCGCGTCTGCGCAGCTCGCGGGAAGAGCAGGGCTGGACGCAGGAAGCCCTCGGCGGACGGCTGGGGTACTCCAGCACGCACGTCTCGGCGGTCGAAACCGGACGCAAGGTGCCGACTCTACGTTTTTCGCGCAGTGCCGACGAGGTCTTCGGCACCGGCCAGAGCGAGAAGTCGTTCGAGCGCGAATGGCGCGAGATCCGGCACGGCGTCCTGCTGGAGGGCTTCCCGGAGTTCCTCGGGTACGAGAGCCGCGCGGTGGAGATCCGGCTGTACGAGGTCGGCGTCATACCCGGACTGCTCCAGACCCCGGAATACGCGACCGTGCTCGCCGAGAGCGCCGTCAAGCGGGGCGCCATCACCGCCGATCATGCGGCCGAGCGGATCGCCGTCGTCGCGGAGCGGCAGGCCGTGCTGCTGCGCACCCCGCCGCCGCTGATCCTCGCAGTGCTCGACGAGAGCTGCATCCGTCGCCCGCTCGGCGGACCCGCCCTCATGCGGGACCAGTTCACGCGACTGCTCGAATTCGCCGAACTGCCGAACACCGTGCTCCAGGTAGCCCCGTTCGACATGGGGGAGCGACGCCCGTTCAACCTGCCGCTTTACGTCCTGACGCTGGCAGACCGCTCGATCATGTCCTACGCGGAATCCGCCCAACGGGGCCATCTGGAGCGGGACAACAACTCCGTGGTGCCCATGCTGACGGCCTACCATCAGCTCCAGGCCGAGGCATGCACCCAGGCGGCATCCGTGGCCATGATCGATCAGCTACGAAAGGGCACCTCGTGACGACCGAATCCCCTCGCTGGTTCAAGTCCTCGTACAGCGACAACGGTGGCGCGTGCGTCGAGGTCGCCACCAACCTCGTCGCCTCGCGCGGTGTCGTGCCCGTCCGCGACTCCAAGCAGGCCGACGGCACCGAGCTCGGGTTCTCCGCCGCCGCGTTCGCCGCGTTCGTGGACGGGGTCAAGGCCGGTCGGTAGGGGCGTGCCGGAGTGCGGCGGGGGCGCGGGCGGGCGGTCCGCGCCGTCGGCGCGCGGGCGGCCTCCGGACCCGCTCTCCCTCACACCCAGTCACCGTTGACCACGCAAACCGCAGGACCGGATACTCAGCGTGGCGAACGCCCGGCCGGGCTTCGCAAACGGTTTCACCGGTGGAGAGGTGGACGCATGGGCTTCCTGGCGAAGGGCGAGGCCGGGCACGAGCCGGACCGCAGGGCGGTCCTGACCCGCGCGCTGGGCGTGGCGACGGCCGGACTGGTGGGCGCCGCGGTGGCGGCGGGCGCGGCGGCCGCCCCGGCGGGCGCGGCGGTGCGGGCGAACCAGACGAACTGGCGGTTCTGCACGAAGTGCTACGGCATGTTCTTCCGCGGCTACCCCACCGACGGCGCCTGCCCGGCGGGCGGTGGTCACGACGCGGCGGGCTACGACTTCAACCTTCCCTACAACGTGCCCGAGACCCCGACGGCGCAGCACAACTGGCGGTTCTGTACGAAGTGCTACGGCATGTTCTTCTGGGGCTACCCGGACAACGGCCGCTGCCCCGCCGGGAACGCGCACGCCGCCCAGGGGTACGACTTCGTCCTGCCGCACAACATCCCGGAGACGGCCGGCACGCAGCGCAACTGGCGGTTCTGCCCGAAGTGCTACGGCCTCTACTACTACGGCTACCCGACCAACGGCCGCTGCCCGGCCGGGAACGCGCACTCCATGCAGGGCTACGACTTCGTCCTGCCCCACCTGTAGCGGCCGGGGGCAGCCGAGGGGGGACGGGCTAGCCCGCCGCCCGGGGGAGTCGGCGCTCCCACGTGCGGTGGAAGACCACCTCGTCCCCCTCCCGGCACACCACCTCGTTCGACGTCAGGAACCCGCCCTCGTCGCAGGAGATCTCCGACCGGGTCTCCACCCGGGCGTCCCAGCCCAGTTCCGGCCGGTGCAGCCGGATCCGCCACCGCGACCACGTCCGCGCGGACAGGGCGTCGGACGAGCGGATCTCGTACACCTCCCGCGCGTCCTCGCTGAACTCCAGCCCGTCCGGGTACACCCGCGTCCCCCCGTACCGGGGGTCCACCTCCAGCCGCCAGGTCCCGGCCGCGACGTCCCGTACGACGAGCCGCTCGGGCCGCGGAGCGTCCAGCGTCTCGGGGTGGACCACCCCCAGCGGCTCCGCCTGCTCCGGCGCCTCGAAGACGATCCCGTGGTCGGCCGGGCCGGGGGTGCGCAGGGGGAGTTCGAGCGTGCTGCCCGCCGGGTCGAGGGTCCAGCCCGCCTCGGAGCCGGCCCGCGGCCAGATCCACGGCCAGTACGCGGAGGACAGCGCCAGCCGGATGCGGTGGCCCGGCGGGAAGGAGTGGCCGATGCCGTTCAGCTCGAAGGTGACGTCCTCGGACGCGCCCGCCGGCCACGGCACCGCCCGGTCCCGCCCCCGCCGCGCGGACAGGTTCAGCGCGCCGCGTGTGACCAGCGTCGAGGAGCCGTCCGGAGCGACGTCGCACAGCCGGGCCACGACCTGCCCGTACGGCACGTCCATCCGCAGCCGCAGGGTGACCGAGGGCCGGCCCAGGACCACCACCGGCTCGCCCGGCGCCACGGGGAACTCGAAGCACGCCGACTTCGCGTCCTCCTCCCGCTGGTCCGGCGGCAGGTCGGCGTCGTTGCCGAAGGGGAAGAACCGCCCGGCGTCCAGCCCGGTGTGCTGCGGCGAGGCGACGGCCACGGGCGCCCCCTGGAGCCCGTACGAGACGGGTACGACCGAGGGCGAGGGCCAGGCGGCGTCCCCGACCCAGCGGCCCTCCATCCGCTCGTACACGGTGGCCGGCGGGTGCGACTCGCTGATCCAGGAGCGCAGCAGCGGTTCGTCCATGACGCCGTTGTCCTCGCCCTTGAGCCAGTGGTCCCACCAGCGCAGGGTCTCCTGGAGGAAGCCGATGGCCGGCCCCGGCGGCAGGCCCCGGTCCGGGTACTGGTGCGACCAGGGGCCGATCAGCCCCCGGACCCGGTCCGCAGGGAGGTGCTCGACGAGCCGCAGGACGGTGTCCCGGTACGGGTCGTGCCAGCCGCCGACGGCCAGCACGGCCGCGCCGATCGCCCCGTAGTCCTCGCAGACGCTGCCGTGCTTCCAGTAGTCGTCCCGGGTCTGGTGCGCGAGCCAGGTGTGGATCAGCGGTTCCAGGGCGTCCAGCCGGGTCAGCCACTGCTGCCGCCAGCCGTCGCCCGCGTACAGCGGGTCCGGCGGGCGGGCGGCGAAGGCCAGCATCGTCGCGGCCCAGGCGTGCATGTCCACGGCCAGTACCGAGCCGCCCATGTAGTGCACGTCGTTGTCGTACCGGTCGTCGGTGGAACAGACGGTGACGACCGCCTTGAGGGCCTCGGGGGCGAGCGCGGCGATCTGGAGGCTGTTGAAGCCGCCCCAGGAGATCCCGAACATGCCCACCGCGCCCGAGCACCAGGGCTGGGCCGCCAGCCACCGCACCACCGCGACCCCGTCGGCGAGCTCGCGCGCGTCGTACTCGTCGCCGGGCACGCCCCCGCTGCAGCCGTGGCCGCGGACGTCCACCCGTACCGAGGCGTAGCCGTGGCCCGCGTACCAGGGGTGGCGCTGCCAGTCGCGGGGCGCGGTCCAGTCGGTCAGCCGGTAGGGGAGGTACTCCAGCAGGGCGGGGACGGGCTCGTCCGTGACCGGGCGCCAGATCCGGGCGTACAGCTCCACGCCGCCCCCGGACCCGGGCAGCGGGATCCGGACATCCTCGCGGGTGGTCTCGTACGGGAAATCGGTACGGATGATCATGCGGAAACCAATCGCCAGTCGCCGGTCGGCCTCAGTGGACGGGGTGCATGGTGCGCTTGAGCCAGGGAGCCAGCGCGATCACGGCCAGGCCGGCCGCCACCGCGACGGCGCCGTTCACGCCGAAGTACACGGGGTTGGACACCTCGCCGTAGAGCTTGACCACCTGGGCCTGGATGCCGTTGGCCAGCGCCAGCGAGAGGAACCACAGGGCCATCGTCTGGCTGGCGTACGCCTTCGGGGCGAGTTTGGTGGTGGCCGACATGCCGGAGGTCTCCAGGAGGACGTCGCCGAGCCCCAGCAGCAGGTACGAGCCGACGATCCACCAGGCGGCCATCTTGTAGGTGTCGTCACCACCGTGCCCGGAGGTCGGGATCACCATCAGCAGGAACGACAGGCCGCCCAGGATCACCCCGAAGGCGATCTTGTTGGAGGCGTGCGGCTGGCGCGGGCCCATCCTGGCCCACAGCGCGGCCACGACCGGGGCCAGCGCCACCTCGAAGGCGCCGAGGGCCGAGGCGTACCAGCCGGCGGGGAAGTGGAAGCCGAGGATCTCGGTCCGGGCGTTCGTCGACGCGAGCAGCATCATCGTCGAGTACGCCTGGAAGAGGATGAAGTTGAAGGCGACCGAGGCCAGGAAGAGGACCACGTACGGGCGCAGTCGCCCGCGCTCCTCGGCCGTCACCCGGGGGCTGCGGAACATGACCGCGAAGTAGACGACCGGTGCGGCCACGGAGATCAGGGTGAGCAGGTCCACGAACCGGCCCATGGTGAGCCAGCCCAGGAGCGCGAGCAGGGTGGCCGCGGCGGCCAAGGCGAGGAGTCCGCCGACGATCCGGAGCACCGCGGTGCGCATCGCGGCGGGGGCGAGCGCGAACTCGGCGGAGTGCTTTCGTCCGGCCAGATGGCGGCGTCCGAGGACGTACTGGACGAGACCCGCGGTCATCCCGACGGCGGCGGCCGAAAAGCCCCAGTGCCAGCCCTGGTGCTCGCCGAGCCAGCCGGTGATCAGGGGGCCGGCGAACGCGCCGATGTTGATGGCCATGTAGTAGAGGGCGAAGCCGGCGTCGCGCCGCTGGTCGTCCGTCCGGTAGAGCTTGCCGACCATGCTGGCCACGTTCGGCTTGAGCAGGCCGGTGCCCGCGCTGATCAGGCCGAGGCCCACCCAGGTCATGGCGGCGGTCGGCACGGCCATGGCGTAGTGGCCGCAGGCGATCAGGATGCCGCCGAAGAGCACGGCGCGGTAGGAACCGAGGATCCGGTCGGCGAGCCATCCCCCGGCGACGGAGACGAGGTAGACCATGGTCCCGTAGGCCGCCGAGACGGAGGCCGCGGTGCCCGGGTTCATCCCCAGGCCGCCGTGGGCCACCGCGTCCGCGAAGTAGAGGACGAGGATGGCCTGCATGCCGAGGAACGAGAAGCGCTCCCAGACCTCCAGTCCGGACAGCGTGGCAAGACCCCTGGGGTGACCCAGGAAGGCGTGGTCGTCGCCGGGAGGCGGCTGGTCCGCCTCCGGGTCCCTCGGCTCGTCTATATCGGTCGTAGATCTGGACAAAACGCATTCTCCGGTTTTTTCGGCTCCTCAAGAACATACCGGTGCGCATCGGGCGCTGCGCGCGTGGCGACCGGGCAGGCGCTCTGGGTGATCGAAAACAGACCGGATACGCTGGCTTGAGTGATGGCAGCGACACATCGACAATCCATGTGATCGTCAGCGTGATCGTCAGCAGACAGGAGTACCCCTCGTGACCGTCGTCGGGCCGTTCGGACTGAGCGTGCGGGACCAGGCTCTTGAGACCGATGTCCAGGCCGGACTGGCCGCCGTCGAGGCGGGTCTGCTGGAAGCCACCAAGAGCGAAGTCCCCTTCATCACCGAGGCCGCGCAGCATCTGGTGCGCGCCGGAGGCAAGCGGTTCCGGCCGCTGCTGGTGATGCTGGCCTCCCGTTTCGGGGATCCGTACGCCCCCGGAATCGTGCCGTCCGCCGTGGTGGTGGAGCTCACCCACCTGGCCACGCTCTACCACGACGACGTCATGGACGAGGCGGACGTACGCCGTGGGGTGGACAGCGCCAACACCCGCTGGGGCAACTCCGTGGCCGTTCTGACGGGTGACTTCCTGTTCGCCCGCGCCTCGCACATCCTGGCCGACCTCGGGCCGGAGGCCGTACGCATCCAGGCCGAGGCCTTCGAGCGGCTGGTGACGGGTCAGATCCTGGAGACGGCCGGTCCCCGCGACGGCCGCGACCCGGTCGCGCACTACCTCGACGTCATCGCCGGCAAGACCGGCTCGCTGATCGCCGTCTCCGGCCGGTTCGGCGCGCTGATGTCCGGCGCCGACGAGTCGGTGGTCGACATCCTGACCCAGTACGGCGAGCGCCTCGGCACCGCCTTCCAGCTCGCGGACGACGTCCTCGACATCGCCTCCGACTCGCACGAGTCCGGCAAGACCCCCGGCACCGACCTGCGCGAGGGCATTCCCACGCTGCCCGTGCTGCGGCTGCGCGAGATGGCGGAGCGGGGCGGGGACCCGGCCGACCGGGAGCTCGTGGAGCTCCTGGACGGCGATCTGACGGACGACGCCCGCCACGCCGAGGTGCTGTCCCGGCTGCGGGTCCACCCGGCCCTGGAGCAGGCCCGCCGCGACACCATCCGGTACGCGCAGGAGGCGCGGGCCACGCTCGCACCGCTGCCCGAGTGCTTCGCGAAGTCGGCGCTGGAAGAACTGTGCGACGCGGTGGTCCACCGCGCGGGCTGAATCCCGCGCGGGTCCCCCGCTTGACCGAGGCCCGGGCCCGGTGTCCCCTACGGGTAGGGGATACCGGGCCCCTCTCGTGTCATCCCTGGGAGGTACGTGGAGTTGAGTCCGGGGGGTGACGCCCTGCCCCCCTCTCCTTTGGTCAGATAGAGGCACATCCCCACCAGATCGGGTGAGAGTGGCGGCGCGGGGTGGACGTGTACATGAATGACGGGTAGGTCGCCGCCGTACACACAGAGGTAGGGCAGACAGATGGCAACGAACACGAAGACCCGCAAGGCCGCTCGGTACGCCGTACCGGTCGCGGTGTTCGGCGTGGCCGCGGCGACGATCGCGATGGTCCCGGCCTTCGCGAACGCGGGCGGTCCGGACCTGCCGAAGGTGACGGCCCAGCAGCTGATCGAGAAGATCGCCGCCTCGGACGTCGAGCAGCTGTCCGGCAGCGCGAAGATCAGCACCGACCTGGGCCTGCCGTCCCTGGCGAGCGGCCTGCTCGGCGGTGGCGCAGGCGTCGCCGGCGGCTCGGCCAACCCCGAGGACAAGGTCGCGCAGCTGGCGAACGGCACGCACACCTTCCGCGTCGCGGCCGACGGCCCGGACCGGCAGAAGCTCACGTTCGTCGACGGCAAGGACGAGTACAGCCTCGTCCACAACGGCAAGGACGTCTGGGGCTACGACAGCAAGTCCAACGAGGCCTGGCACGAGAAGCACGAGGACGCCGCGGGGAAGGACGGCCGCAAGACGGCCGACCGGCTCGGGGCCTCGCCCCAGGAGCTGGCCCAGGAGGTCCTGAAGGCCGCCGGCCCGACCACCGACGTCAGCGTGGGCGACACCGCGCAGGTGGCCGGCCGGGACGCCTACCAGCTGGTGCTCAAGCCCAAGCAGGCCGGCTCCACGGTCGGCTCGGTCCAGATCGCGGTCGACGCCAAGAACGGCGTGCCGCTGCGCGTGCAGCTGCTGTCCAGCCAGGGCGGCAAGCCGATCGTGGACGCGGGCTTCACCAAGGTGGACTTCGCCAAGCCCGCCGCCAACACCTTCGACTTCACCCCGCCCAAGGGCGCCAAGGTGACCGAGGGCGCGGCCGAGGCCGGCAAGGGCGGCGACCGCGGCAAGGAGTGGAAGGCCCTGGACGCCTTCCCGGGCCTGGACGGCCTGACCGGCGGCGCGGACAAGGGCGACGTCAAGGTGCTCGGCGAGGGCTGGGCCACCGTCGCACAGATCTCCGTACCGGGCGGCAAGGGGCTCAAGGACGCCGAGGCCGCGGCGAACGGCAAGGGCGCCCCGAAGGAGGCCAAGCAGTTCCTCGACTCCCTCGGTGACAAGGTCACGGGCACGTTCGGCTCCGGTCGCGTCTTCTCGACCCGGCTGGTCAACGCCCTGATCACCGACGACGGCAAGGTCTACGTCGGCGCGGTCACCAAGGACGCCCTGGTGAAGACGGCCGACTCGGCGAAGTAGGCCGGACGGCTCAGCCGAGCGGGCACCGCCAAGTAGGCACCGCCACGCGGAGGGTGGCCGGGGAGCTGTGTCCCCGGCCACCCTTGCGTCGTTCCACTCCTGCGTACAGCGCGGCCGCTGTACCGTGAAAACCATGTCGAGACACGTCACCATCCGCCTGGACGAAGAGTTCCACGAGCGCCTCAAAGCGCGCGCGGCGGCATTGGGCACGACGGTCACCGCGTTGATCACCGAGGTCACGGAACGCGAGCTCGACGAGGACCGGAAGTCGTTCCTGTCCGGCATCGAGGAGTTCGCCGACCACTGGAGCTACTTCCAGGAGCGGTTCGGCAATTGAAGATCACCATGGAGTGGGCCTGGACTGCCCTGGCCCACCACCTGCCGTCGGATCCCGCCGTGTGGGATCCCTCCGGGGTGGCCGCCGCGGTCGCCCGGCACCAGAACGACCTCGTCCTGGTGCCCGAACAGCCCGCCCCGGACACCGCGTGGCGGGCCGCCGCGTTTCTGCACACCCTCGCGGTGTGCCCGGCGCTGGAATCCCCGATGAACGAGTTCTACGCGGCGGCCGCCACCCGCTCGTACCTGCGGGTGGCGGGGGCGAAGCAACTTCCCTCGCCGGAGGATCTGGGCGACCTGGTCGAGGCGGCGAAGCTGGGCCGCGCGGACATCGCCGCGGTCGCCGAGGAACTGCGCGCCCTCATACAGGAGCCCCTGCCGGCTTCGCTGCGCGCCCGCACCGAGGACGCGTAGCGAAGCCGCCGCCTTCGCCCTAGAAGGTGATCTTCCAGCTGTTGATGTAGCCGACGTCCTGCGCCGCCACGTCCTTGACCTGGAGCTTCCAGACCCCGTTGGCCACCTCGCTCGACGCGTTGACCGTGTACGAGGCGACGACGTTGTCGGCCGAGTCCGAACCGGAGGAGTTCTTCAGCCGGTACGCCGTGCCGTCCGGGGCGACCAGGTCGATCTGGAGGTCACCGCGGTAGGTGTGGACGATGTTCACGTCGACCTTCGTGGTCGCCGGGGCGTTGCCCGCGACACCCGAGACGGTGACCGGCGAGCTCGCCGCGGCGCCGGGGGAGTCCGGGATGTTCACGTCCGCGGTGTTCTCGAAGGACTGGCCGGGCGGCACCGGAGTGCCGGCGCCCAGGTTCCAGATCGCGTAGGCGATGGCGTCCGCGTTGCGGTCCAGGGCGGTGTCGTTGATGTTCGCCGTGGTGTCGCAGGAGGAGTGGTAGCAGCGGTCGAACGCCTGACCGGAGGTGCCGCCCCACTTCTGCGCCTGGGCCGCCGTCTTGGTGTAGTCGGCGCCCGAGAACAGGCCGCCGACCGGGATGCCGGCGTTCTTGAAGGGGGCGTGGTCGGAGCGTCCGTCGCCCTCGGTCTCGATCTCGGTGGGTATGCCGAGGCCCGCGTAGTAGTTCTTGAAGGTCTGCTCGATCGTCGGGTCGTCGTCGTAGACGAAGTAGCCCGGGTTCGGGGAGCCGATCATGTCGAAGTTCAGGTAGCCGGAGAACTTCGCCTTCTCGGTGCTCGACAGGCTGTTGACGTAGTACTTCGAGCCGACCAGGCCCAGCTCCTCGGCGCCCCACCAGCCGAAGCGCAGGTGCTTCGTGGGTTGGAGCTGGGCGCGGGAGACGGCCAGCGCGGTCTCCAGGACGGCCGCCGAACCGGAGCCGTTGTCGTTGATCCCGGGACCCGCGTTCACCGAGTCCAGGTGCGAACCGGACATCAGGACCGAATTCGGGTCACCGCCCGGCCAGTCGGCGATCAGGTTGTAGCCGGTGGCACCGCTGGAGGTGAAGGTCTGCAGGGTCGTGGTGAACCCGGCAGCGTCCAGCTTCGCCTTCACGTAGTCGATCGAGGCCTTGTAGCCGGCCTTGCCGTGGGCGCGGTTGCCGCCGTTGTTGCCCGCGATGGTCTGAAGCTGCGTCAGGTGCGCCTTGACGTTGGCCAGCGGGATGTCCGGTGGGGTGGGCGCCGCGGCGGCCGCCGTCGGCGCGGCGAGCGCGGCGGGGGAGGTGGCGGCGAACAGGCCGGCGACCGCGATCGCGGTCACGGCGGCAAGACGCCGGGAGACGGACAGGCTCATGTGGGGGCTCCGGGATTCCGTATGGGGATGAGACGGAACGTGCGGGGATAGAGCAGGTGAGCGTTAGTGCGTCAGTGCGAGCCTGATGTTCAGCGACGGTATGACTGTGCGTCAAGACCACAATTCGGTCAGGGTGGTTCGGAAAACGGACGATCCCCGGTACGGGGGTGCCGTACCGGGGATCGTGGGTGTAAAGGGTGCGCCGTTTACGCGGGCTCGCGGGCCGGGGAGGGATCTGCCGGGGACGGATCTGCCGGGGCCGGGGCCGGGGCCGACTCCGCGGCCGGGAGGTTTGCGGCCGCCGCGAGGCGGGCCCGCGAGCGGCGCGAGGTCCGCAGCGCGTCCCAGGTCAGGAGGGCCAGCGCGGCCCACACCAGGGAGAAGCCGGCCCAGCGCTCGGGCGGCATGGACTCGTGGAAGTACAGCACCCCGAGCCCGAACTGGAACACCGGGGCCAGGTACTGGAGCAGACCGAGCGTGGACAGCGGCACCCGGATCGCGGCCGCTCCGAAGCACACCAGCGGAATCGCGGTGACCAGCCCGGTCGCGGCGAGCAGGGCCGAGTGCCCGAGGCCCTCCGAGGCGAACGTGGACCGGCCCTGCGCGGCCAGCCACAGCAGGTAGCCGAGGGCGGGCAGGAACAGCAGCGCGGTCTCGGCGGTCAGCGACTCCAGGCCGCCCATGTTGAGCTTTTTCTTGATCAGCCCGTACGTGGCGAAGGAGAAGGCCAGCGTCAGCGAGATCCACGGCGGCCGGCCGTACCCGATGGCCAGTACCAGTACGGCGGCGAAGCCGATGCCGACCGCCACCCACTGGGCGCGGCGCAGCCGCTCGCCGAGCACCAGGACGCCGATCGCGATGGTGACCAGGGGGTTGATGAAGTAGCCGAGGCTGGCCTCGACCACCTGGCCGTTGTTGACGGCCCAGATGTACAGGCCCCAGTTCACGCTGATCACCGAGGCGGCCAGGGCCGTCAGGCCGAGCTTGCGGGGCTGGCGCACCAGCTCGGCTATCCAGGCCCAGCGGCGCAGCGCGAGGAGGGCGATCCCGACCACGGCCAGCGACCACACCATGCGGTGGGCGAGGATCTCGATCGCCCCCGAAGGCATGAGGAGGGGCCAGAAGAGGGGGACCAGCCCCCACATTCCGTACGCGCCGAACCCGTAGAGCAAACCCGCGCGCTGCTCGTTCTCTGCCCTCACGGGTCCTCCAGTGCGACTTCCGGCCAATTTCACAACCTCACGACGGTATCGCCGTACGGCCGGGATGTCATGCCCGTTCTTGCGAAATACTCATGACATCGCGGAGCGGGTGCGGTGGAAGTCGAGCGGCCCCGGGTCGGTCCTCCAGCGCCGGCCCGGGGCGCCCGGCCCCTTGCGGGGCCCGGCGAGGGCTCAGGCCAGGGCTAGGCCACGGCTAGGCCAGGGCTCAGGCCAGGGCTAGGCCACGGCTAGGCCAGGGCTCAGGTCAGGGCTGCCGAGATGGCCGAGGCGACCGGGGTCGTCGGCCGCCCGATCAGCCGGGACAGGTCCCCGCTCGTGCCCGCCAGCCGGCCGCGCGAGATCGCCGCGTCCACGTCGACGAGGATCGCCGCGAACCCCTCGGGCACCCCGGCGCCGGTCAGGATCCCCAGGTGCGCGTCGGCCGCCACCTCGGCGTACGCGACCTCGCGGCCGGACTGGCCCGCCACCTCGGCGGCGTACTCCGCCAGGCTCCAGGCGGTGTCGCCGGAGAGCTCGTAGACCCGGTTCAGGTGGCCCTCCCCGGTCAGGACGGCGGCCGCGGCGGCGGCGTAGTCGGCCCGCGAGGCGGAGGCGATCCGGCCCTCGCCGGCGCTGCCCACGACCGCCCCGTGCTCCAGGACGACGGGGAGCTGGGCGGTGTAGTTCTCGTGGTACCAGCCGTTGCGCAGGAAGGTGTACGGCAGCCCGGAGTCGAGGATCGCCTGCTCGGTGACCTTGTGCTCGGCCGCCAGGTCGAAGTCGGCCTCGGGGCCGCCGAGGATCCCGGTGTAGGCGAGCTGGGCCACGCCCGCCGCCTCCGCCGCCTTGATCACGGCGGTGTGCTGCGGGACGCGGCGTCCGACCTCGCTGCCGGAGATCAGCAGGACCCGGTCGCCGGCCCCGAAGGCACCGGCCAGGCTCGCCGGGTCGTCGTAGTCCGCGACCCGTACCTCGACGCCGCGCGCGGCCAGGTCGGCGGCCTTCTCCTCGTTGCGGACGACGACGGCGACGCGGCCGGCGGGGACCCGGTCCAGCAGGTCCTCGACGACGAGGCGGCCCAGGGCTCCGGTGGCTCCGGTGACGACGATGCTGCTCATGGTGCGCTCCTCGGGGTTGGTTCGGCGTTTCGGGGTGATGTCACTACCGTACGGAGAGCGCTAACTATTCGGAAGTACCCACTTATAAGTAAGCTACTGGCATGGACGTAAGTGTGAAGGCCCCGATGTGCCCCTCCCGGGGGATCCTGGAACACGTCACCAGCCGGTGGGGAGTGCTGGTCCTCGCCGCCCTGGTCGAGCGCTCGTACCGGTTCAGCGAGCTCCGCCGGGAGGTGGGCGGCGTCAGCGAGAAGATGCTGGCCCAGACCCTCCAGACGCTGGAGCGCGACGGGTTCCTGCTCCGCGAGGCCCATGCGGTGATCCCGCCTCGCGTGGACTACTCGCTCACCGGGCTGGGCCGGGAGGCCGCCGAGCAGGTGTGGGCGCTCGCGCGCTGGACCGAGCGGCGGACGGGCGACGTGCAGGCCGCCCGCGCCGCGTACGACGAAGCCCGGACCCCGTAGGGGGATCCGGGCGGCGGCGTACGGCCGGGTCGTCCCGCGGGCTCAGCCGATGACGGTCCAGGTGTCGTTCCCCGCGAGCAGGGTGGTCAGATCGCCCTTGCCGTTCCGGTCGACGGCGGTGTCGAGCTGGTCGGCCATGAGGGTGTCGTAGACGGGGCGCTGCACGTTGCGGAAGACGCCGATGGGGGTGTGGTGGAGGGTGTC
>NZ_JBVHTP010000020.1:0-142675 GCF_055565795.1 Streptomyces sp. NPDC028314 | reverse complement strand
CGGCTCAT
Organism: Streptomyces sp. NPDC028314; assembly: GCF_055565795.1. Lineage (NCBI taxonomy): Bacteria > Bacillati > Actinomycetota > Actinomycetes > Kitasatosporales > Streptomycetaceae > Streptomyces > Streptomyces sp. NPDC028314. The sequence continues at coordinate 142,667 of NZ_JBVHTP010000020.1, read as the reverse complement.
CTCCATGACACCGCCAGAAAACGGGCCATAGACCCAAAAGACGTGAACCGGAGACAACGGCCGGTGGCCTGCGGTACAAGCACAACCACTCACGGGCCCAGCTCACGCGCCCCTGCCAGCCCGGTTTCTGACTGACCACCACGCCGAGCAACGCGGGAGTGATCTGATCAGGGCATGACTGACGAGCACTGCGTGACGCGCCACCACATCGAACTGTGGAACGAACGGGTACTGCCGGACGGATTGGCGCCCGTCAGCTTCGGCACAGTTCTCCGGGGATCCATGCTGCCCATCGTGGTCTGGACGGGAATCACCGCCTTCGTCTACTTCATCTACAACCCAGTCGTCGCCGCGGTCGAAGGAGGGCTCTTCCTCGCCTTCTTCCTGCTCGGCTTCACACTCCGAAGAAGATCCGGACACACCGCAAAGTGCAGCCTCTACGGCGCGACAGGCGGGGTACTCGACAAGTCGATGGCGGGGTTCTGAAACCGGACAACAACAGCCGCCCACGACCACCAACGCCGGCAACACCCCATAGACACCGCACCCCGTTGTCCAGCGACAACGCACACCGATGACACCGAACACACCGCATCAAAATGTCACCACCAGGAACACACCCGCCCCTGACCAGCAACAACGACTACCCGCCCGCGGCGACAACTACCGCAGCGCCCCAGCGACAATCACCTGCGGTGTCGCAGCCGAAGGCTCCGCCCGGGCCGGGCATCGCCGTTGTCGGTGTCGTGGATCAGCGAACCTGCGCAGTACTCAACCAACCTGCACAGTCCAGCCCCGCCCGCGGTTCGTAGACGGCGACGCGCACGTCGTCCCCGACAGGCATACGGTGCCACTTCGGACTTAGCAGAGCCTGAAGGAGACTTCGGGATGCTCTGGCAGTTCTTCACCCCATCGTGTGGCTCGTCGTACCTGCGCATTGCTCAGATAGGACGGCCCGTTCTCCACTGAAGGAGAAGCCGGCCTGCCCGCGGCCTTGCCTGCCGAAGGCGCCGTACGCGGCTTCCCCGTACGGCGCGGACGGCTGCTGGCTCCGGGATGGTGGTGGTCAGAGACCACCGGCCGTCTGATCGGATACGGGAGCGCGGCGATGCGGGACGCGGTCATGCTGCTCGACCGGAATCCGCAGGTGGTGGGCATCGCATGCCGACCGGTGGAGTTCGTGTGGGAAGAGCACGGAAGGCTTGTCACCCACGCCCCTGACCTTGCCGTGGCTCTGGCCGACGGCTCGACACACCTTGTGGACTGCCCCGGGCGCGGCGGCCCCTCCAAGCAACTCGCAGGCCGGGCCCGGGTAGTTGAAGCGTGTGCTCGGGAAGCAGGCTGGGAGCACCGGTTCGCGGTTGCCGCGGATCCGGTGGTCACGGCCAACACACGGTGGCTGTCGGGCTACCGGCATCCCCGGTGCTCCGTCGGGATCTCCGCCGCCCGGCTGCGGCGGGCATTCCCCGAACCCACCACGCTGGGCACGGGCGCGCTCCGGCTAGGGGACCCGATCGCGACGCTCCCTGCCGTCTACCACCAGCTGTGGCACGGCCTGCTGACCATGGACTGGGACCGTCCCCTGAACGAGGAAACCCTCGTGACCGCCAGCACTGCCGGGCGGCTCCCGGGAGCAAGGCGGTGAAGCGGGCGGTTGACATCGTCAAGGTCGGCGACCGGATCCAGTTCGAGGACCAGGTCCATGTCCTGGCCGGTCTCGACGGGCCTCGCTGCCGGCTGCTCGCTGAGAAAGACGCCGACTGCGGGTGCTGCTGCTCACCCAGGTCCTCGGAGCTCCGGAGTTCGAAGTCCTGGACCACCCCACTCCGCACGCCGGCGAGTACCTGTCCATAGCCCGCTGGACGGGCTCGGCCCCGAAGTCCGGGAGAAAGCCCTGGCCTGGGAGCGGCACATCCTGGAAGTCGAGACCGGGCACGTCGGCCCTCGCCAGGACTGGCCGCCCCGGCCCGGGTACGACCCGGCCGTGCACTCGCTCGCCGAGCGGGAGGCGGCCAAGGCCGCCGAGCTGACAGCGGCCGGCCAGGCGGTCAGTGTGGCCACGGTGCGCAGGATGCGGGCCCGCTACCGCGAGGAAGGAGTGTGGGGGCTCGTCGACGGCCGTAGGAAGCGGGAGCGGTCGGTGTTCGGACAGGCCGATCCGCGGGTGGTCGCCGCGATCACCGGGGCGCTGACAGAGCAGCGAGGACGATCGAGTGGGACGCTGAGCCGGCTACGGAGGCAGGTGGCCTGGCTGCTGCAGGACACCCACGGCCCCGAGTGCGTGGCGGTGCCGCCCGCGGCCACGTTCAACCGGCTGGCGCGGGCCGTCGCCGAGCAGCATGGGCTGGCACTGACCGCAGCCGGGGAGCGGCGCAGGGCCTCTCGGCCCGTGCCGGTGTTCACACCGACGCACGCGATGGCGCCCGGTGAGCTGGTGATGATGGACAGCACGCTGCTGGACGTCATGGCCGTGTGCGAGGACGGGCAGGCGCGCCGGCCGGAGCTGACCATGGCGGTGGACGCGGCCGTGCTCCTCGCGCAGACGCTGGTGCCGCAGCCGATGCGCCCTAACTGGCCCCAGTACCTGTCCATGGCCGCCTCCGTCATCCCCCACCAGCGGCTCGCCTCCATCGACGCCCGCATGCAGGGCGCGGCCGCCAGACCGGTGATCCGGCCGACGACTGTCGTCATCGACCAGTGCAAGGTGTTCGTCTCCCGCTGCTTCCTCGCCGCCGCCGAGCACCTCGGGATTTCCGTCCAGCCGTGCCCGCCCGCGTCCGAGCACGCCAAAGGACAGGTAGAGCGGGGCTTCGGAGCGATCGGCACCCTGCTCGCGCAATACGTCGCCGGATACACCGGCAACAGCCTCGACGCACGCGGCAGCAACGTGGAGGACGAGGCGTGCTGGACGCTGCCCCAGCTCCAGGACCTCCTCGACGATTGGGTCGTCTGCGGGTGGCAGGAACGCCGCCACGAGCGGCTACGGCACCCCCTCATGCCCCGCCTGGCACTCACGCCCAACGAGATGTGGGCCGCGCTCGTCGGTATCACCGGCCACGTACCCGTCCCGCTGACCGCAGCCGACTGAATCGAGCTGCTGCCCTCCAGGCGGTGCGCGATCGGCGACGAGGGCATCCGGATCGAGCACCGCACCTACCACGGGCCCACACTCAACGCACACCCCCACCACCCCACAGCGACGGACCGCAAGTAGGAGGTCCACCACAACCCCTACGAGCCGTGGCAATGCTGGGTCAGACTCCCCCACGGCTGGGAACCGGTCCCCTGGATCCACCAAGGGCTGATATCCAGGCCGTACACCCGACACCACCTGACGACACATCCGCAGCGCGGTCAAACAGCGCGAAGGCCGAGCCGAACACGAGGAACAACTCGCCCGCCACCTCGACGAACTCCTACACCGCGCACACACCGCGGACACAGGCGTCAGCAACGTCGCAGACTCCCGCCCAGGCGAAACCACCCCGGGAGCCCCAGGCGCGGCAGCCGATGCCGGTGCCGGTGCCGGCGGCGAGCCCAGCCCAACCGGCCGGCCCACACACTCACGCCGCAAAACGCACACAGACCGCACGAACCAACGCAACGCGCAGGCACCTCTGCCGAGCAGTCCCACCCGGCAGGTCCAGGACCTTGATCCCGGGGCATCCGGTGGCGAGGGCGAGTTTGGGCCACATTTGACCCACACCTTGCTGAGCGGCTCTTCCAAGACCCGCGAAAAGGAGTTTTGTCGCACCCGTTCCGCTCTGGCCATCTAAGCGCTCACTTCGATGAGTGCCACCTCAAGAGCCTGCCTCCGTTTACGGGGCTCGATTTTGCCCGATCATACGTACGATCATGGCGTTCCGTATTTGCTGAACCGTGCTGACGGGCTCCCAGTACGGGAGGCGTCGCCAGGGAGGGGAAGTGTGAACGCGATACGCAAGGTCGGTGTCATGGTTCTGGGTGGTGCGACGCTGCTTGCGCTAGGAGTTTCGCCAGCGCAAGCGGAAGGATCGAGGACCACGTACATCGGAGGGTGGGAACGTGGGCATGAGTCGAGTCGCTGGTATGACAGCACCGCGGGGACGGTTGAAACTTCGATAAGTCTGTCAGGTTGCTACACCGACAGCTCCTTCAGCTCGGCGACACTGAGCCTTTATCAGGACATCAGCTGGAGCCCGGACAAGAACATGGGAAACAGGACCAACTATTGCGGCACCTCGTACTGGGGTCGCCCGGCGGCAGGGTCGTACTACTTCAAGCTGGCCGACTTCAGCGGTGGGTCGCGACTTACCGCCAATCCGGTCTACATCACCTGGTAAATCGGCGTGATCGGGCCCGGTGCGAAAACCGCCGGGCCCGACTGCCCTCGTTGCGGCGATCTAATGTGGCGTCACACCAAAAACGTGCACTTCCGGCCGGTGCTGGCATGGGTGCTGGGGACGGTCGAGTCTGTCGTCCGCCGGGGCGGCCGCCGTGAAGTGGATCTACAACCCCGGGTGAGATCTGAACCTACGGAGGGAAACGTGAAGAAAACAATAGCGGCAGCCTGAATTCTGGGTGGGGTGCTGCTTGTGGGGGTCGGTGCATTACCTGCGCAAGCCGAGAATTCGCGCACTAGCTACATATCTTGGTGGCAGCCGGGTAAGGAATCGAATCGCTGGTACGACAATAGCAGCGACACGTGGAGTACTGCCGTGGTCCTGCACAACTGCGAAACCGGCGCCCGCTTCAACTGGGTGTCGTTGTCTCTCTGGCGCGATATCAGTGCCGCTCCGGACCGGAGCTATGGAGCCAAAACTAACTACTGTGGCCGTTCGGAATGGGGCGACGTGGCGGCCGGTTCGTACTATTTCAAGGTGGATGATTTCCGCGACGGCGAGGCATTCAAAGCCACTCCTGTCTATATATACTGGTGATCGAAGTGCAGGGGCCGCCGCAGCCCCTGCACTTCGGCATTTCAGCGAGGGCGCATGATCTTCAAACTGATGGGCCCCTTGCGTAGCCAGAGACTGAAGAGTCCTGCAATCAGGGTGATCACAGTAGAAGCTATGGCCGTCGCCGAATCAGCGTCGTGCAGGAGCCACGCCCAAATTTCGGCCTTTCCTGCTGGTGTCCACCCGGTGTGCGCGAGGCCAAGGGGGAGTGCCGTTGTGAAAAATGCCGCGATTCGAGGACCGAAGAAGGCGCAGGTACAGGCCGCGATGCCTATGTAGGCGGTGATGTTTCGGCCTGTGATGACGGCTATGTCCGCACCCAGGAGCAGGTAGAGCAGACCGGCTACTGCTGTGGCCGCTGTCGCGCTCAGGGCTGCCAGGCCAGCGTCCCACCGGTTGACCGGGCGGGCTGCGGTGGCCTCCAGACGGTGGTCGGTGCGTTCCTTCCCGTACATGAGCATGACGGCAGGCAGGACCGTCAGGAGGTGCCCCGCGAGGAAGGTACCGGACTGACCGGTAAGGATTGGGATGGGCAGCGCGGTGTCACCCAACAGCAGCCCCAGGCCGATGGTGAGTGCTGTGACCGCGGCGAGGCGTTGTGCCGCACGGGCTTTGCTCCACCAGATCATGAGGCCAGGGCCGCCGGTGTGAGCTGGGGCTGAGCGGAGCAGCCCTGCATGGCCTGGTGATTGAACTGGTACCAGGAACGCTGGTCCTCGGCGGGCAGAGTGCGGATACGACTGACGAGGTCGACGGTGGCGGGGTCGAAGCGGTCGCGGAGAGCCTCGGCGGGTACGCCGGCGGTGAGGAGAAGCCAGGCGGCCGTCGAAGGTTGAGCTGTCGCGGCGGGGTAAGGGCCGTTGTTGGCGCAGGAGGGCACGGCGGGCATCACACTGAGGGCCACACCGGCCAGTACATCTGCGCCGCGGGGCTTGGTGTCGACGCCGAGCTTGGCTTCGCCCTGGTGGGGCGTGGCTGCCATCGTGAACACCGTGGGAACCTGGATTCCGGCTTCGGTGAGTTTCTGGCGGACTGCGGCGACGGTGGGCCTGATCTTGTCCTGGTTGCGGACCTCGGGCCACAGACATACTCGGATGCCGGAGGCTTCTTCGCAGCGCAGTTCTTCTGTGGGACGGTCGGCCACGGGGGTGACCGGGACCGGAATGGCGGTGGCGACGGCGAGGCCGGTGCAGGTGAGCACAATGGCCGTGATTGTACGGATTGTGCGCGGGGACTTGCGTCGGGTGATGCCGACTACGCAGGCGGCGATGACGCCGCCGGCGAACAGCACCGCCGGCCACAGTGCGCGGATGTCCACGACCTGGTCGACAGAGCAGCAGTCCGCCAGCCCCGTGCCGACCAGGTGGCGCAGCCACACGATGGACCATGACGCGGGGTAGGCGTTGAGGAAGAAGGCGGCGACCAAGACCACGGGCACGGAGATGACGGCCTGCCACTGCAGTCCTGCGCAGAATCCCAGCAGGGTGTTCATGGTGATCATGAGGACGGCGACGAGCAGGATCAGCGGGTCCGGCATGCCCACACCCGTATCGGCCGAACTCGCCGATTGGGCGAGAGCTGTCGTGTAGGTGAGGAGGCCTCCGAGTGCGACGGGTGCCAGGACCGGCGTCGCGATGGCGAGCGGGCTGCGGGCAGCAGTCTGGCCGAAGACGTTGCCTCGTGTCAGCCGGGAGCCTTCCCAGGCTGCCAGGCCAGCGCAGATGGTACAGATGAACGGCAGGGCGTGCAGTGATCTGCCCGTGGCGGAGGGCCAGTAGTAGGCCGTGGTGAACGCTGTCAGGTCCCGCGCGATGGCCGTGCTGATGAAGAGGATGAGGAAGGGCACGACGTAGACGGCCGCGGAGGACCGCAGGAGAGTTCGCAGACGCATCTTTCCTACACCTCCCCGCGGACGAGCTGGGCGTAGGCCGCTTCGGCGCGTTCACGTGGTCCACCCGTGGTGTCGCCAGCGAGGGCGTGGAATTCGCCGGTGGCTCCCTGAAAGCGCACCGTACCGCGGTCGAGTACGACGACTTCGGAGTAGGAGTCGGCGAGGTCCTCGGTCTGGTGCGTGGAGACCACGATGTGCACGTCGCCGCGGAGGGTGTCGAGCAGACTCCGGAAGTTTTTGCGTTGAGTCGGGTCGAGGCCAGCGGTGGGCTCGTCCATCAGGATGAGCTCGCTCTGGTGGGTGAGGGCTCCGGCCAGTCCCATCCGCCGCTTCTGGCCGCCTGAGAGCTGGTGGCTGCGGCGGTCCGCGAGATCGGTCAGCCTCACTCGTTCCAGAGCTTGCCGGGAGGAGTCCCAGGCGGCAGAGCGCGACATTCCCTTGAGCCAGCCCATATACGCGACCTGCTCGCGCACCGTCAGTCCGGGAATGGCCACGATCTCCTGAGGCAGCCACGCCACGGCACGCACGTAGGCGACCGTGTCTCGCTTGCCGGCCGGCGTCTTGTCCTGCCAGAAGACGTTCCCTCTCTCCGCCTTGAGGTGGGTTGCGGCAATCCCCATCAGCGTCGACTTTCCGGCGCCGTTGGGCCCAAGAAGGACGGTGGCAGGGCTGGAGATTGTCAGGTTGAACCCGTCGAAGACTGGGGTGTTCCGTGTGTAGCGGAACCCGATCCCGTTCAAACGCAGTGTCATGTGGTTGTGCTCAATCTGCCAGAGGCTGTGCTTCAGCACTGAGGTGGTCAGGCTCATGGACGCTTGGGTCCCGGCAATCGTTCCGCCGGGACCCAAGCAGGAGCGATTACCAGTTGATGTTCACGGGGTTCACCGAGAGAACCGAGCCGCCGCTGAAGTCGTTCAGCTTGAAGTAGAACGACCCCTTGCCCGGACGTGTCCACGACGAGTAGTTGCAGTACTTCGTCCGGTTGCCGTATCCGCGGTCGGGGGCGGCACTGATGTCCTGGTAGAGACCGATGGTCGCCGAGTTGAACGAGCTGTCCGTTACGCAGTTCGAGAACTGAACGCCGGTGACCAGGGAGTCGTAGTTGTTGTCGTACCAGCGGTTCGACTCGTGGCCGCGACCCCAGCTGGACATGTAGCTGCCCCGAGATCCCTCCGCCTGGGCCTGCGTCGCCCCGAGAGTGAGCAGCGTGGCACTACCTACCGCAATCGCGGCAACCTTGCGCATCGTGTTCATGTGGTCTCCTCCCCTCAGGCCAGCCTCCGGGTGCGCCGGAGCGCTATCCGAGTGGGTCCGATGAATGCGAACGCCGCGATCGTACGTACGTCCGGGCGCGCTGCGGGTGCATATATCCAGTGCCAGCCAACTCCGCCGCGCCGGGAACGGATGCCGGACCCCGCGGCACAGCAGGCCTAAGCGGAGGGAGACCCACATGGGAGCCGAGCTCCAACAGCCTGCCGAGGGACGTGGAGCGGAACGGAACCACACAGCCCAGCGGGACACGAAGCAGTCGGACCGGCCGCCTGCGGAAATGACCAGAAGCCAACCCTGGGTTTTGCAAGGTTCATGAGGTGAGTTCAGGACCACCAGCCGATGCGGCGCCTATCAACGCTGGCCATCCAGACCGCACGGCCGCCGCGCTGAACATCGCCGCCACGGCGCCGCACCAACGCCACCAGACTTGCGAACTGCACCTCGGTCAGCCCTGAGAACGACTCGATCCACTTCAGATCATCCGCTGAGATCACCCCACCCATGCCCAGGCAACGCAGCAACCGACACACGGGTTACGGGACAACCTCTAGAGGACCGCGTGCTGCTGGTCGCGGCGTACTGGCGCACGAACTGTCCCTGTTGGAGATGGCTTCGTGGCTGGCGGGCTGGGGCAGGTGGTGAGCACGGTGGTGACCTGGATGGAGCAGGACGGCCGACTGGTCACTGCCGCGGACGGCACGGTCACCGTCCGCCCGGACGGGGCGCCGCCCGTGGACGAGGTCGAGCGAGCCCTCGTCGCGCGGCCGGCTTCGCTCTCCTGAAGCGACCGCAAGTCGCCCGGTCGGCTCAGGCCAGCAGCCCCCTCTCCCGCAGCAGCGTGAATCCTGCTCGGCCGAACTTCCCCCGGAAGACCGCAGGGGCGCCTCTGCGTGAGGCGCCCCGCTGTCTGGTCGGAAGTATCAATGGGGAGCCCCATCCGGGGGCTATCTGCCCCTTCTGCCCATGTAGATTCCGACACCTATCGCTATGAGAGCCACGATTACCAGGATGGTTCCAGTGGGTCCACTGGGGAACCAGAGGGCGGCAAGGTCCATCGGGGCCTTCCTTTCACGTTGTCCGATGGAGGCTCTGGGGCCTCAGTTCATGTATGCGTGTTTTGCTTGGTCTCCCACGTAGGAGCCGACAACGGCGCAGCCGCCGGAGACGATCGCGCCGCCCACTCCTGCCGTGGCGGCTCCGAGCAGCCCCGCGCCAAACATGCAGGCGACTTCGGTGACGAGGCCGGCTGCGGTGCCCACGAGGTCTCTTTCCAGGGCTTCGCCGTCGCCGTTCGCCGCGTCGGTTCCCAGCTCTATGAGGTCCTTCGCCAGCAGCAGGGTGTCGATGATGGAGCGCCCGGTGGGGTTGATGTTGTTGATGGGGTCGGCGCCGGCGTAGGCGTAGCGGTTGCCCTGGGCCGGGTCGGCGAGGAAGGTCAAGGGGTCTTGGGTGGTGAAGCGGCCGGTGGTGGGGTCGTACCAGCGCTGGCCGTACTTGAGGTAGCCGGTGGTGCGGTCGTAGGTGCCGCCGACGAACCGGTAGGGGTTCTCGGTGGCCGCAGTGCCGGACTTCACGGTCTGGGCGGCACCGTAGGGGTCGTATTCGTAGACGCCGGACTGGACGGTGGACTGGTTGATGAACTGCCCCGGGCTTCCGAGGCCGTCGATGATGTAGTACGCCTCGTAGCCGTTGGTGGTGCGCAGGGCGAGGGGCTGGCCGGTGGTGGGGTCGTGCTCGATGTAGGCGGTGCCGGTGGCGAGCTCGACCTGTTCGATGACGGGGACGCCGTACTGGTCGGTGCGGCCGTGGACGTGGTCGACGCTCTCGCCCTTGTCGGTGCTCTGGTGGACGAGCTCGTTGGCGTTGGTGCCAGCGTAGGTGTAACTGCCGGTGCCGTTGGCGGTCTTGGCGGTGGCCATGCGGCCGGCCGCGTCGAAGGTGACCGCGGACAGGTTGGGGGTGGTGGTGAGGTTGCCCTGCCCGTCGTGGGTGTAGCCCGGGGTGGTGATCTGGTTGGCGGCGTCGTAGGCCAGGGTCTGGGTGGCACTGCCGTCGGAGGACGTCTTGCGGTTGCCGCGCACGTCGTAGGTGTAGGTGTAGGTGTACGTCTTGCCACCCCCGAGGTCGCGACCTGCGTCAGCCGGTTGCCGCATACCCGCCCCTCACGGCCCTTCCCAAACCCACTACACAGAAAGCAAACCCCCCGCTCCAACCCACCCCGATCCAGCACCCCAACCCCACCTCACTCCCATCCACCACCCACACCCCTATAGAAAGTCTGGCTAGTCACCGGCCTAAAACCGGGGTTTGACCAGTGCAAACACACACCGGACCGCCATCCCCGCTTCCCCCCATGTCCCCCCTATGTCTCCCCCTTTGATTCCCCCTACGTCTCCCCCCATGCTTCCCCCGATGTGTACCAGCCGAGTTCCCGAAGAAGCGGCCGCGTCGGTGGCCGGCGACGCGATCGTCGATGAGGTCGTCGCGCGATTGCTCGACGAGGCCGACGCATCGGGGGCGGCCCTGCTCGGTGAGGGCGGGCTGCTGACAGAGATCACCAAGGCTGTTCTGGAGCGCGCTCTGGAAGCCGAGATGAGCGAACACCTCGGCTATGAGCCTGGAGACCTTGCAGGTCACGGGTCGGGCAACTCCCGCAACGGCACCTCGCCCAAGACGGTTCTGACCGATGCCGGTGCGGTCACTTTGGCGGCGCCGCGGGACCGCAACGGCGACTTCGAGCCGCGTCTGGTTCCGAAGAACGCCCGCCGGCTCGCGGGGTTCAACGACCGGATCCTCTCGCTCTACGCCGACTTCGCACTGCCCAGCAGTTGGCAGCAGCACCTCCTGGGCACCCCGCAGCCGCCACGGTTCCGCGCCTTGCCCGCCTTCGCCAAAGGAGGCCGGGAGCGCTACGGCATCGGACCGGACACACGTGCCCGCTTCGATACATGCCTGGCCGAGAGCGCATCCGACGTCGGCCGACCTCTCGGGCTGGCCGCCCGCGCCGCACGTGCCTGTCTCGACGTCTGCTTCTTTCATCCCTTCGACGACGGCAACGCCCGGTCAGCGTTCTCACCCTCGTCTTCATCCTCTCCCGCGAGGGCGTCGTACTCAACGGAGTCGGCCTCCTGCGCCGCATCACCTTCAAGGCCGACGACCCCCAGGACCCGCTGATACTCGTCCGCTACATCAACATCCACATTGCGGAGACCCGGCGCCGCACCGCCGACTAGGCCGTGTTTTAGAACTGGGGTCCGGGTCTCGCCTCGTGCCGTGATGATTTCGGTGTGGGGCGAGGGGATCTTTCAGATGACCAGTGGGCGGTGCTGGGGCCGTTGTTGCCGGTCGCGGTGTTGGGCAGGCCGTCGGTGTGCCGACGGCGGTTGATCGACGGGATCCGTTGGCGGGTGCGGACCGGTGCTCCGCGGCGCCGACGGAGGCAGAGATCGCCGGCTGTGTCAGCCCTCGGCGGGGCTGGCGTTCGTGCCTGCGCCATGTTGCCCAGTACCACCTGGTGATGGCCGTGAGGCTGACGTTGGTCTGGGTCGTTCTGCCGCTGCAGATGTCCTTGCCTGGTCTGGCGGCGGGCTTGGCCGTGTCGGCTGTGACCCGCGCCTTCTTCGCCGTGGCTGCGAGGCTGGATGACTACCTGCGGTGGGTTTGTCTGCGCCGGTCTCGATCCTAAGATCATCCGGGGCCCGGGACAGCAAGCTGTTCAACGAAGTGGCACAACTACTGCGGAGGTTGCAATGGCGTTCAAATTTTCAATCTATAACTGTCCCTACTGCGAGCAAGAGATCGATATAACGGTCGACCTGTGGGATGGCGATCAGGAATACATCGAGGACTGCCAGCTCTGCGCGAAGCCCACTCGCTTCGTGGTCCAGGTCCACGGCGACGAGTTCATGCTTGAGGTGTATGGCGAGAACGACTGAGCGCAGCTCTGCTGATCATGCTGGTGTGACATCAGCGGCGGGGTAGGGGGACGACGCCCGTGGCGTCGTCCCCCTACCTTTGATCGGGGACCGCGACGGGCGTACTGAGCTGGCGGCGAAGCCTCTGGACTTCGTCGTCCTTGGCGGCCAGGACCGACAGGAGGAGCTGGTGACGCTCCTTGAGTCGGGTGAGTTCGCTGTGGGTGCGGGCGAGTTTGCCGGTGATCCGCTGGTTGAGGTCACGCAACCGTGCGATGCGGGCCTCGCGTGGGTCGGGCTGCCGGCCCGCCGCCCAGGCGGCTGCCCTTCGCTTCTCGAACTCGTCCTTGAGGTGGCCCCAGGTCCGGTAGAGGGATGCGCGGGAGATGCCCGCCTCACGGGCGAGCGTCTTTACGTCGCAGGCGCCGCCGGGCGGGATCTGCCCAGCCAGCAGCCGGTCGATGGCCGCGCGGACGCGCCGTTCGACCTGGTCGCGCCGCTGCGGGCTCAATGCCATGTCATCCAGCCTTTCCGGCTGCTGCCGTGTCGATCTCTTCGAGAACCCGCATCGACCCTCGTGTTCGGCTCGCAGCCGGTCCTTCTCCTGTGACGGGATCCGGGGACTGGCCAGCAGGACGGCGCCGTTGTCTGCCGAGGTCTGCCAGACGGAGCGGTGAGAGAGATGGTGGGTGGCCTGCGGGCAGCGGGAGCTGTCGCACAGACCGGTCAGCGGAGCTGCCGCTGAGCGGGTGCCGGCGAGCTTGAGACACAGGGCCTTCGCTGGGTCCTCGAACCAGCAGTAGTTCGCCGCGGACAGGTGCAACACTGATGCCTTCCTCTTCAGCAGCAGTTCGATCTGCCGATCGGTGACGACCTTCGCTGGTCCCGGCTCCTGCTCGGCAAGCTCGCCTTCGACGGCGCGGAATGTTGCCATGAGGGAGTCGGCTCCAGGACCCGCGGGCAGCTGGCCCTGTTCGAGCTGTCGGTATGCCTCGACGGTCCGCCTGACCTTCTCCTTCTCCTTTCTTTCTTCCACTCGTGGTGGAAGACGGCCTGGGCGCCGCCTGGCCGGCGGGCGAGGCGACCCACTTCCCCAACCAGGTCATGGCTCCTTTGGACTCGAAACCGTGGAATGGGCCGAACAGCGACTGTCCAGGCAGGGCGTCGGTGAGCTGCTCGGCCAGGGCGATGACGCGTACGACTTCGTCGATGACGACCCACTCGTCCACCTCGCCGCCCCAGAGGCGCCCTTTGACGACCTTGCTGACCAGGTGGTGCCGGACCAGGCCGGTGCCGTCGGGCTCCTCGGTGCGGCGGCAGCCGACGGTCAGCTCCATCAGTTCGCTGGACCGCATCCCGGTCAGCGCGGACTTGGCAACCGTGCAGGCGTGGCTGGCGATGCGGATCAGTGCAACACCAGACCAACACCCCCGGCAGCAGCCAGCAAGCCCATCAACCCGCAGCCACAACCCAACGCACCGGCAACCCACACCGGCACACAGCAGCCAAAAAATCTGAACACCCGCAGGTCACAGAACCAGCCCACGCACTACATCAATGGCCGGTCATGCCAGAACGCGTAACTCAGCGACAGAGCCACTACGCGCGTCATCCGGCGGGCCGTCCCGTCGGCAGATGCAGGGGGTGGCGTCCGGCTCAGTGGGTGTGAGCGGGGCGCGAGTCAGGGAGGGGACTGGCTGGCCAGAGGGTGTCGGGGAAGGCGGCGTCGTCGGAGTCGGTGTCAGGCATGAGGGTGGTGAGCATCTGCTGGGCGGTCTTCGCGTTGTCGGTGGCGCGGGGCAGCATGGCGCTTTCGTAGGCGTCGAGGGCCTCGTCGATGGTGGAGTGGCCAATGACGGCTTGGGCGAGTTCGGCGCCGTCGAGCAGGGCGAGGTTGGCACCGACGCCGACAGGCGGCATCAGGTGGGCAGCGTCGCCGAGCAGGGTGATGCCGGGGACACGCTGCCAGGAGTGGGGAACGGGAAGGACGAACATGGGCCGGTTGATGAAACCGCCCTCGTTGTCGCGCAGGATGTCCAGCAGGCGCTCGTGCCAGCCCTGGTACTGGGCGAGCAGGCGCGCGCGTACTGCTTCGGTGTCGGCCAGGTCGAGGCCGGCGTGCCAGTCCTGGGGGCCGCGGAAGGTGACGTAGGCGCGGACGTGTCCGTTGCTGTTGCGCTGCAGCACCAGGCTGCGGCGGCCCGCCTTCGCCGACATGGTGCCTCGACCGACCAGGTGGGCGATGTCGGGGTGACGGTGGTCGACGTCCTCGAAGTGGGCTTCCACCATCGTGACACCGGCGTAGGAGGGTTGGGCGTCGGAAAGCGCGGAGCGTACTCGGGACCAGGCGCCATCGGCTCCGATGACCAGGTCGAAGTCCTCGCCAGTGCGGTCGTGGCGGTGCAGGCGGGCGGTGCCGTGAGGTAGCGGGGTGACGGCCCTTACGGAGTGGCCCCAGCGGACCGTGCCGGGGGTGAGGGAGTCCAGCAGAAGCGCGCGCAGCTGGCCGCGGTCGATCTCGGGCCTGCTCAGATCGCCCTCGCCGGCCTGGTCGTGGCGTATCAGGGTCGCGTGGCGGTCGTACAGGCGCCACTCCTGGCCTTCGGGCCGGGACAGGGCGAGGAACTGGTCGAACAGTCCGGCTGCGCGCAGGGCTGCCTGGCCGGTGTCTTCGTCGATGTCGAGAGTGCCGCCCTGCGAGCGGGAGTGGGGGGCGGTCTCACGCTCGAAGACCGTGACCGGCACGCCGTGCTGCTGCAGGACGCGCGCGCAGACGAGGCCGCCAAGGCCGGCGCCGGCGATCGCGATGCGAGGGGTGGTGGACATGAGGGTCACGCTCCGTTCGATCGTTGAAGAGAGTGCTGGTGCCTGGTGGTGACGCCCTGTTTCGGGCATGGCGGATCAGTCCTCCCGGTGTCGGGACGCGCCCCCGTCCGGCAGCTGGGTGCCGGTCAGGTGCACTCGCACACCGAAGCACAGCAGCTCCAAAAGTACAACTGCTCCGATTTTCTATCCGATAGCATCGTCGATCGAATCGCCACAAGGAGGTAAGGTCAGGGCATGGCCGAAACAACGACAGGGCGCCGCGAACGCAAGAAGGCCCAGACAAGGCAGGCCCTGGCGGACGCCGCAGTGCGGCTGTTCACCGAGCACGGCTTCGACAACGTCGGTGTACGCGAAGTGGCGGAGGCGGCCGACGTCTCGCTGAGCACGCTCTTCAAGCACTTCCCCAGCAAGGAAGCTCTCGTCTTCGACCTGGACGCGGACGTCGAGAGCGCCCTGGTCGCCGCCATTCACGACCGAGCCCCCGGTCAGCCCGTGCTGCACGCCCTGCGCGACCACATGGTGCACGCCCGTACCGCCATACGGACCGACGACCCCACTTTCGTCCTCGTCGAATCCACCCCCGCACTGCGGGACTACGCCCGGCGCATGTGGTCGCGCCACGAGAACACACTGGCCGCCACACTCGCCGAAGCCACCGGGCTCACCCCGGAAGACCCCGCCGTCACCGGCCTGGCACGCTTCACCCTGGAAGCCCCCAGCATCGCCCGGGCAAGCAAAGACCCGGCGCGGACCATGCGCGACCTGTTCGCCCTGCTGGAACACGGCTGGGCCACCACCCCCCTGGCGGCACGACAGGAAATCCACCCCAGCCGGAACGGGTGACCGCGACCAAGTGCCGCACCAGCCCCCACGATGACTGACGCGCCTCGCCGCCTGCGATCCCTCGCTTTCGTGTCAGTGCGCGACCTGCGCACCTCTCACCAGATGACAGTGGACTGGCCTCGTTCTCTCACTTCCTCGACAGTGAGAACGAACATCGGAACCCCACGCTGACCTGCACCTGAGTCCCGCCATGAGCAGATACACCACTGCCACTCGCCCGACTGACATGCTTCTCCCCTCTCTTGGCGATTCGCCGTGCGACGGCCTGGTCGGGGGGCCCTTCTCGGTCGGGCAGGCGGAGCCGATCGCGGTCTGTGTCGGGGTCCGGGCTCGTACCTGCGCTACCGCCGCAGGCGGCTTGGCCTGGCGTCCCGGCGGAATGGCGTGGCCGTGACTGCATTTCGCAGGCTCCTGCTCCGGCACGAGCCCTGCACTGGCAGTCGCTGACTCGTCGAGGCCGTCGAGCTCGAACCACAGCACGGCCGCGCCGGCCAGCTGGACGAGCGGTCCGGTCTGCGACGGCGACGGCCCTTCCCCGGCGACATCACCGCGGCCGCGGCGCCGGCCGCCACCGCGCCGCGCCGGACGCGAGCGCGTGTCACTGCGAAGACGGGTTCCTGATGGCCAGCTTGGACCCACCGGCCACCGGCCCGTGCGCGTGCACGACCCCTTGTTCTGAGTGCAGGGCATGGGCGTCGCGCGGCTCGTCAGTGACGCAGCCGGGCGGCTGCGGCCAGAATCGGGGTGCTCACGACGGTGGCTGCGGCGCCGAGTGTGGTGTCGGTGGCCAGGATCCACCGGACGGTCTTCATGGCCAGGGTGAGGACTTCGCTGCCGCGCTGGCGCATGCCGGCCTCGAAATGGTCCACGGCGTCGGTGAGGGTGGCGGTGCCATCGGCGGCGGCGCTGACGTGCGTGATCAGGCTGGCGGCGTCGCGGATGGCCGCGCCCGCTCCCATTCCGGCGGTGGGCGGTGTGGCGTGGACAGCGTCGCCCAGCGCGGTGATACGACCCGCGGGCCAGGGCGCGAGATCCTCGGCGCGGGTGGAAGCGGCGTTGAAGCGGAATCCGGCCACGCTGTGCGGGTCGGCCCGGGCGATGACTTCGAGTGTGTGCTCGGCCCAGCCCCGCTCGCGGAATCGGCCGACCAGCGCGGCCTGTAGCTCGCCGCCACGCAGGTCGCGCAGCGAATCGGTGCTGGTGGATTCGGGGAACATGGCGCCCCAGATGTAGGTGGGTCCGGTGGTGACCGACATCCGCAACTCGGGAGCGTCGAGCGCGGTGTTGCCGACCGGGTCAAGGAAGCCGACGTAGAGAGCTCCTCCGCGCGGGCCGATCGCCAGCCCCGATCGTGGCCCAAGTCGCTGATGCTCGCCGGGGCTGAGGTCTCGCCGGAGGGTGCGGCCGGAGAACCCGATGATGCCCGCCGGACTGCTGGTCGGGCCTCCCGCCAGGTGGCGGGCGACTACCGAGTGGGTGCCGTCCGCGCCCACCACCAGATCCGCTGAGACCGGCGCCCCGTCGGTGAACAGCACTCGGGGCGCGCCGTGGTCATCGTGGCCGACGCCGGACACGTTGCATCCCAAGTGCAGGCCATCTCCGACGGCTTCGGCGAGCAGCATCCGCAGGGTGATCCGATCGACGTCGATACTTGCACTGTCGCTGAGGTCCGGCCCGTGGCCCAGCAGCCGGCCGCGGCGATCCCAGAACGCGTCGCGCTCGCGCAGTCGCAGCGCCGACCCCGATGCCAGCAGCCGCCGCATGATCTTCGGTTCCACCAGATCCTTCAGCGCCGACTGCGCCCGCTCATCCAGGGTGATGTGGTAACCGCCCGTCGCCGCCACATCGGTGTCTCGGTCGAATACCGCCACCTCAAACCCCCGGCGCCGCAGCCCCGCCCCCAATGCAAGTCCGCCGATCCCGCCACCAACCACGACTACCCGCATACCCGGCACCGTCCTTTCCGCCGCTGCTCACTGAACAGAACCGACCCTGACACCGGTAGTGGACACCGAGTGGCCACTACCGGTCATGATGGGACGATGGCGAACACCTCACACCGGGCGTTGCGGCTGTTGTCTCTGCTCGGATCAGGACGGCAGTGGTCGCTGCGCGAGCTCGCCACCCGGCTCGGGGCCAGCGAACGCACTGTCCGCCGCGACATCGAAACTCTGCGCGCGCTCGACTACCCGATCGCTACCATCCACGGCCCCGATGGCGGCTACCGGCTCGGAGCCGGGCGAACCCTGCCGCCGTTGCTGTTCGACCACGATCAGGCCCTCGCGGTCGCGGTGGCCCTGCAGACCGCGCCAAGCACGATGTTCGGCCTAAGGGACGACGCGGCGCGGGCACTGGCGGCTCTGAACCAGGTCATGCCCCCTGCGCTGCGGGCATCCATGGAATCCCTTCGCCTGACTCGGCTGCAGAACTATTGGGAGTTCCCCGCGCCCCCCATCGACCCGGCCGCCCTCACCGCCGTCGGAACCGCGGTACGCCACCGCCACCTACTCGTCACCGAGACACTGCGTCCCGACGGCACACGCCCCGAACCCGGTGACCCCGACTATCTGCCCGCCCACCGCATTGAGCCACACCACCTGGTCGTCTGGGCCGCCCGGTGGTATCTGGTCGCCTACGACCTCACCGACAGCGAATGGCGAGTGCGCCGCGTCGATCGACTGCACCCCCGCCCCACCACACAGTGCTTCGCCGCCCGCGCGCTTCCCCACCCCGACCTCGCCCACTTCGTGATGAGCACCCACGACCGCGGCGACACCCCCGCCGTCTGGCAATGCACCGGCACCGCCCGGCTCAACCTGCCCGCTCACATCGTGGCCCGCTGGGCACCAGGCGGCTCCGTCGTGGAACACCTCGACACCGAGTACTGCCGGCTCACTCTCGGCGCCTGGTCCTGGGCCGGCATCGCCGGCATCCTCGCCACCTTCGACACCGAACTCACCGACCTCCACCCACCCGAACTCGTCCACGCATGCCGCCGTCTCGCACGCCGATGGGCCACTCTTGCCGACACCGAGAACCTCGGTCCTTCTCATTTGAGCGGCACCACCACAACGCACGATCGTTTCACCGGTGAATCCGGCCACCCGGCTGGGTGACATAGGTGATCTTGGACGGCCCTGCGCGCGCTCGGGCCGCTAGGACTTGTCCGGCCGGTCAGGTTCGCAGCCGGATGGCGACGGCGGCTGCGGTGGAGGTGCCGAGGAGGACGTGGACGTAGACGTAGCCGTGCTTGTCGTCACACAGTCCGCCACGGCTTGGGCCGCCTGGGCGATGAATGGTGCCGGCAATTCATCCGACGTCCACGGTGACCAGCCGTCCCAGGCCTGCTCGGCGATCTGTTCCACCCGGTCGGCAGCTTGGGACGGCCTCACCCCGGGAAGGCGCAGCGCTGCCGTCGTCCAGCCGATCAGCTCGTTCACCTCGATGTACTGGTACCACTCGGCGTCGTCCCAGCCGAGCTGGTCGGTGTGCCGGGCCCACGCCCACCGCAGGGCCCCCGCAGTGACCTTGGCAGCGCGCTGCTGGGCCGTTCCCGTTGTAGTTCTGGCGGCCTGCTCGGCGTACCTCACCAGGTCCAGCGTGGACTGGAACTCGAATCTGGCGAAGAAGTCCAGGTGCTCGGAGATGGTGTGACGGAAGGACCTGCCCCGGGCGCGGCTGCGCGAGGCATCCAGCCATGGTCCCAGCGAGGGCGGCCGGCCCCAGTCGTGTGGGGGATGGCGGAAGGCAGGGCGGATCACGGCGTCGAACCAACCCTGGGTATAGGCGTCACGGGCGGCGACGATCGCATGAACGTCGGTGTCGGTCGCCGGCTTCTCCGGGTCCATGTGGCCCCACAGCACCACAAGCGATCGTTCCACGGCAGCCCTCACCGCCCGGTGAAGGCCGTCCTGCCGGGAAGCCTGCGCCCACGGCAGGAGGGCGGGATAGCAGACAGTGAAAGGATCTTGATTGTCGGCCACGGCTAGAGCCTAAGACATCGTTTCTCTTGGTCAGCTGTCCTGCCGGCGCCCGAGCAAACGGCCCTGCTCCTGCTTCAGGCCCGCGAACCGGTGCCGCGCGTATGCGGCTATCTCCTCACTGGGGAAGGGCACCACGGACAGGTGCTGGTCATAGCTCCCCTGCTCCCACCGGGCGGCTGTGATCTCATAGCCGGAAACGTGCGCGCACAGCTGAAGCAGAATCGGCGGCATCTCTGGTTCGCTCAAGAGGTCAGCGCGCTTGATGACGAGGTCGCGCATCGCCTGAATGTTCGGGAGGAAAACGGTCCTGACCCACAACCGCCACTCGGCGAGTTCCTCGTCGGAAGGCGGTATCTCATGCACGAAGGGCGACCTGCCGTCAGGACGAGCGTTGCGCTCCATGAACGCGCCGAAGATGCGGCTGTTGGCTTCCGTGAGGGCGAACAGCGGTCCGTAAAAATCGCTGAGCTGCCGATTCAAGCGAGCGAGGCGTTCTTGGCGCTGCGACAGGCGCAAGCCGTTGAGATAGGTGGCTACATAGCCGACGAACGCCAGCGCGATGGTGACGACTACTGTGATCATGAGAGGCGATGCTAGTGAGCATCACCTCCTTTGGTCAGCCTGCGGCAGCAGATCAGGGTCGCCGCGATCCCGGCGAAGGTGAGGAAGTGCTCGGCCTTGCGTTCGTAGCGGCGGTGGAGTCGACGGCAGCCGGCGAGCCAGGAGACGGTCCTCTCGATGACCCAGCGGTGACGGCCCAACCGCTGCGAAGACTCGATGCCCTTGCGGGCGATGCGGTGCCGAATACCTCGCTTGCGCAGCCAGCAGCGGTGATGGTCGCATCGCCGACCTGCCCAGCCTCCGGCGATTCGCCCGGGACCTGCAACGCGACCTCGACGCCGTCACCGCCGGACTCACGCGGCCGTGGAATTCCGGAGTCGTCGAAGGCCACGTCAACCGAATCAAGATGCTCAAGCGCCAGATGTCCGGCCGCGCAGGCTTCGAACTACACCGCAAGCGCGTCCTGCTCTACACGTGACCCCCGGACACAACTCCCGCTCATCAACGCAATAGCCTCAGTCTGTGACCCGCAGCCGCAAACAGACCGAGCAGCCTCGCCCCGCCGAGCTCCCTCCCTTTCAGACACTGCTGGACAGCACAAACTGGGCGTCGCTCGCCACAGCCTGCGGCACGGGTGAATGTCTGCCGGCGGCGCTGACACTCCTGACCAGCTCGGACCCGGTCATCAGGGAGTCCGCTGTCCAGGATGCGCTGGGCCCCGTAACTCACCAGAACAGCATCTACGAGGCCACCGTGCCCGTGGCGCTCTTCGTCGCGGCGATCCTCGACCACCCGGCCATCACGGCAGGCGACTACAGCCACGATGCCACGGCACCCCCGGCCCGCCCGACCCTCGTGCAGCTCCTCGACTGGCTCGGCGACACCGCCTACGACGCCGACGACGAGTGCGTTGCCTTTGACGAACGTCTCTACGGGGAGGGATGTCTCGATGAGTTCGCGGAGATGCGTGCGTTCAGGGACGCACGGCCGGCGATCTTCTCCGCTGTTCAAGCCCTCCTCGGTCATGACAACGCGGACGTGCGCCACGCCGCTCTGATCGCTGCCATTCCCCTCATAGAGCACCCCCTTCTCACCCAGCACCAGGCTGATCTGGCCAGCCACGCACGACGTCTACTGGCCACCAGCAGTGACCGGCACCATCGCGACCGCGTCCTGGACGCGCTGAAGGCATGGGGTCACGACACCAGCGGATTGGAGAACGCGTCCGACATCGCAGCCCGCGAGCACTATGCCCGCCTGAGAGCTGCACGCGCTTCTTGGGACGGCAACTGGATAGGCGGCCGCTACAGCGAAGACCCGCCGTTCTGACTCAAGGTCCAAAACACTCCGAATCATCCACTGCTCACCCCACATGGCCGCACCACAAGAAGTGGACCAGAGCCCATTCTCGTGGACAGAGCCACATGTGCTCTGACCTGCGGTTGCTGTCGTGTGCTGAGTAGATGTCAGTGGCGCGCAGGGTTTCGTCAGTCACCGACTGCCAGTGGCCGGGGATGGGCGCGCGGCGGAGTGAGACGATCTGGATTGTGGGATACGACGAACTCTTACGCCGAGCACCGAGTCCGCTGGCCAATGTGGTGCGGCTGCCTCTTGATGTCATTCGCCCCCCGGCGCTTCCGGTACCGGCCTGATCCGAGGCTCCGGCACACACCGCGGTACGCCGGACGGGGCGGCTGTCCGATGGACGGTCGCCCCGCCACACGAACCGGCTCGCGCCTTGTTGACCGCTGCGCCCTGCCCGCGCTCGAAGGCGTCGGCGACGGCCTCGTCGCACGGCGACCCTCACCACCACGCACCTGGCCGGCCCCCGGCTAACGGCCGTGACCACTGTTCTCCTGTGTCACCAGTGTGACGCAGCGCACCAGTTGGCCCCACTGGCCACGTCTGCGCTCAGCGGGTTCTCTGGGCGTGGCTGTTGTGCTTCGGCCGGGACGGCAGCGTCGGCTGCTGCTGCACGTCGTTCAGTCTGAGTCGTACCAGTGGGTGAAGGGGCGGTCCGGGCAGGACCGGCACTCAAAGATGTACACCGAGCCCACGCTGCCGATGTCGAGACCGGTGGGGTCGGCTTCGATGGCCCGGACTCCGTCCTCGTCACGGTCCTCCAGGGGGAGCCAGGTGCGCCAGGAGGCTCCGTCGTACTCCCAGCTGGCCACGGTGAGCAGGTGGTCCATGCGGTGGCCGCATGCCTTGCAGTCCGCCCATCCCTGCCCGGTGAACCAGGCCGGATAGCCGCCGAGTTTGATGCCCGGCGCCTCGGCGAAGTGGCTCGCGTACGACAGCCGCGGGGCGGCATCCTCCAGTCGGTCGAAGTCCTCCCGCCATGCCTCGGTCAGGTCTTCCGGCAGATCCCACGACGGATATTCAGTCACCCGCTCGGGGTGGACCACACACGGCGCCGGAATATGCCAGTCGTCGGCCTCGGGATCGGGTGCCGGTGTCGGGAGGACGGCATCTACGGCTGCGGAGTCGCGCCATATGACCACGGGCCACGGTGACGCCGGGAAATCGTGATTGAACGGGCACCACAGGACCTGCAGGAGGTCCCTGCCGTGGGGGAAGGGGACCACGCCGGACGGCATGTCCGCGCGGAAGGCCTGCACGACCGGCACCATCAGCACCCGCGGGTCATTGGGCATTCCCCTTCCGAGGTCCTGGTGCGGCTCGGTGCACACCGGCCATGCCTCGTCCGCCGGCCACAGCAACGGTCCTCCCACGGAACTCTGCCCGCTCGACGGCGTGCCCTGCCTCGGGTGCAGACGGACGGTGTCCTGAGCCCACGCCGCGAGGCCGGGTACGAGTCCCACCACGTCGACCGGCCGCGAGGGCGTCCGCCGTGTCGCTCCAGCTGCTGCACGCGAATCCATCGCCTGATCATTCACAGGGCGAACCCTGCCAGACACCTCTGACAAGCCTCTGCTGTCCCTGATCACGCGCCCCTTCGACGGGTGACCACCCACCGGCTCGGCCAAGGCTCGCCAGCCGCCTGAGCAACAGGGGGCCATCTTCACTGCCCACCCGGGCCGACTAGAACGCCCAGGGTGTCGGCGGCGCAGTGCCGTGCACGCCGGTGTCCGGCGTCAGACGTTCGTAGCTGGTTGGCGGGCGGTGAGCTCCGCCTTTTGCAGCCAGCCGGTGTACCAGCGGGCGAAGGTGATCGGCTTCCCATTCTGGTCGAGGAGCGGGACCAGGTCGGCATCGTCTGGCCGGCAGTCGGACCCGCTGGGCGCAGCCGAGGTGGGAGATCACGATGGCACCGGCGGTGCGCTCGGGGGCGAACATCAGGGGCAGCAACGGGGCGGCCGGCTGCCAGGGTTCATCAGGAACCGATGGCGCGTCTGACGCGGCTTCAGATCGTCGGCGGGGAGGGCCGGACTGCCCGGAAGGTCAGCGCGCGGTCGTCGTCCGGCATGGGTGAGGGAGCCTCGGTGGCCCAGGCCAGCAGCATCCGCAGGGCGTCGTGCGAGGGGCTGCCCCGCTCGGCGGCATATGTGATCAAGGCCTGATCGGGGTCGTCCGTTGCGCGCAGGGTCTCGTAGGCCAGTTCCAGATCGCCGACCACCGGATGGTGGAATCGCTTGGTTCCCGAGGTCTTGTCCTGCACTGGATGCTCGGCCCACCAGCGACGGAAGTCCTCGCTCTTCATCGACAGTTCGCCGATCAGGCTCGCCAGCCGGGGGTCGTCGGGATGCCGTCCCGCGTCCATGCGGAGGTAGGCCACGTTCTCGCGGGCGCAGGAGGTCCAGTCGGCGTACAGTTCCCGGGACGTCTCGTCGAGGAAGGTGATCCGGGCGATGTTGCGCTCGGCCCGGTGCAGGGGCGCGTAGTCGCCGAAGAGGGCGGCCGCTGCTGTGTTCCAGGCCAGTATGTCCATGCGTCGGCCCATCACCATGGCCGGCATGTCCACCAGATCGTCCAGCAACCGCTGGAGCATGGGGCGCACGCGTTCCGGCCGGGCCTGGTGCCGGGGAACGTGCCGTGCGGTGGGCTGCGGTCGGGCGAGGCGGTGCAGGTGCCGCGTGGCATCCCCGTCCAGCCTCAGGGCGCGGGCGAGGGCGTCGAGTACCGCGCCCGAGGGGTTGGGCACGCGGCCCTGTTCCATCCGGGTGTAGTAGTCGACGCTCACTCCGGCGAGCTGCGCGATCTCCTCGCGGCGCAGGCCCGCGACCCGGCGCTGGCCTCCGAAGTCAGGCAGGGCAACGTCTTCAGGGTGCAGGAGGGAGCGGCGGGAGCGGAGGAACTCGCCCAGGTTGATAGCTGTAGCTGTGCTCATACGACGATTGTGGCCGGTCGTGATGGGTGGCTGCCTGGCCCTGCCGGGGCCAGGCAGCCACGCCGGCCGTCAGGAGGCGGGGATGGCGGTCACCAGGCCCCCGTCGACGACGATGTCCTGGGCGGTGATGTACGAGGACCGCGGGGAGAGGAGGAAGGCGACGGTCTCGGCGATGTCCTGGGCCTGGCCGAGCCGCCCCAGCGGCACCTGGGAGCGGATGGCGTCGTGTGAGGCGGGGTCCGGGTTGGCGGCATCGAACATCTCGGTGACGATGTAGCCCGGGCTGATCGAGTTGACCCGGATGCCGCGCTCGGCGAGATCACTGCCCAGCGTGCGGGCCAGATTGTGGACGGCGGCCTTGGTGGCCGCATACACCGGTGCGACGGCCAGGCCCCGTTGCAGGGTCCACGAGGCGTTGAGCACGATGGAACCGCCGCCCGCCGCGTCGAGCAGCGGCAGAACCTTCTGGACCGTGAAGAACACCCCCTTGAAGTTGACGTCGACGCTGAGATCGAAGTCCTGCTCGGTGACCTCGCCACTGCGCTGGAACACTCCGACCCCGGCATTGGCGAACACTCCGTCCAGACGTCCGTGGCGTTCACGGATCAGGGCGGCCAGGCGGTCGAGATCGGTGAGGCTGGCGGAGTCGGCTCGGACCGTGAGCAGCCGGGCGCCCTGGTCGGACGCTTTGTCCAGTTGTTCGGCTGCGCGGTCGAGGCGGGCATCGTCGCGGCCGGTGATGACGATATGGGCGCCGGCTTCGAGGAGCAGACGCGCGGTGGCCAGGCCCATTCCGCTGGTTCCGCCGGTGATCAGGACGACACGGTCGTGGAAGCCGGTCACATCACTGTTGCTTTCGGTCATGGCCACAGCTTCGCCACCGGCCTTCGGGCCAACCAGGCCCAGATCAACCTGGGTCTCCCAGGCCCCCCTTCTGCAGGCGGCCGAGACAGCCTCCACCCACCGCCTTGGACGTCCAACGATGCGACACACACCGCCCGGGCCCCGGAATCACGCTCGCCGCGCACCGAACCGACGTCGATCACCACCTCGCGGTTCGGATCGTGCGCCGGCTCTTCGGGAGCTCCCCAGAAGGAAGGGAGGGCATCAGGCGCTCCGGCGGACCGTGTCTCTGCCTCAGTCGCTCGGCGTCCCGAAACACACGTGCGGCTGACCGGTCCGGCCGACCAGGTGGCTCGGGTGGTGCGGGCGTTGAGCGGCGTGTACGAGGGGTTCTTCGGGGCCGTCACGCAACTCGGGCGCGGTGGGGACGGCTCGTACGGCGCACAGGTGGTGACGCACCGTCCCCTTGCAGCCGGAGTGTCAGTGGGCCCCGACGCGCACCTGATCGCCCAGGAGGGGCAGCAGCAGGTCCCAGATCTGCTCCAGCCGGAGCTGGGCCGCGCCGTCCAGTGAGCCGGCCTCGCCGAGCCAGGGCTCGTCTGCGGGCAGGGGCGCGCGCCGCATCGCCAGCTCGACGCCGCTGACCACGTAGCTGATCAGTGCGGCCAGCGCCGTCGCGTCCGCCCCGGGTCGTAACAGCCCTTCGGACTCCACCGCCCGCGACAGCCGTGCCACCTCCCGCCGCCACGGGCACTCCTCGTGTACGTTCCCCTGCGGCTTCAGCTCCCGCGACAGCCGTTCACCGGCCCGCACCACCTCGTCGGTCTCGAAGAGCTCGATGATCGTGCGGGTGACGGCGACCAGCCTGCGCACCGGCCCCGACACCGTGTTCGCCGCTGACTCGACGGCCCTGCGGGTCACCGTGCGCGACAGCTGCCCGACCGCCTCGGCCAGAGCCGCCTTCGACGCGAAGTGGAAGACCACGGCCCCCGTCGTCACTTTGGCCCGTAGGCCGATCCGGCTCAGCGACGTCCGCTCGTAGCCGTCCTCATCGAACTCCGCGGCCGCGGCACGTAAGATGATCTGCTTCGTTCTCGCCGCTCGTTGCTGAATTGCCACTGACACTCCCCGTGCGCGTCCTCCCCGAGCCGCCACAGGACGGTCCGGGCACAACCACGTACAGCGCTCCGTCCGGTCCCTGCCACGGTCGGCGAGGGGGAGCGGAATGCCGTCGCTGCCACGGCCAACTGGCCGTACATACGACTGTGTTCAACGTTCCATCGCTGCGGAGCATAGACTACGGGAGTGAACTTCACCGTCTAATGTATTGGACGAGACGCGTTGGACATCGACCAGCTTTCACAATCACTCGCCTGCAACCTCAAACACTGGCGCACCCGTCGCGGCCTCACCCTCGATGGACTGGCCGCCCGCGCGGGACTGAGTCGCGGCATGGTCATCCAGGTCGAGCAAGCCCGCACCAATCCCAGCCTGGAGACCATGGTCAAACTCGCCGACGCCCTCGGAGTCGACATGACGGCTCTGCTCGACTGCGACCAGGAGCCACGTGTCCGCCTCACTCCCCCGGGTCAGGCCGTGCGCGTGTGGTCGACCGACGCCGGAAGCTCCAGCACACTCCTGGCCGGGCACAGCAACCAGAACGCCTTCGAGCTGTGGCAATGGCGGCTCGAACCGGGTGACGCGAGCAACTCCTCCCCCCACCCGGCCGGCACCACCGAACTCCTCCACGTCACGGCGGGAGAGCTCACGCTCATCGTGGACGGGGACACCCACCCGATGCCCACCGGTTGCTCGGCGGCGCTCATCGCCGACGTGCCCCACGGATACCGCAACGACGGAGACGTCACCGTCGAGATGACTCTGGCCGCCTACATCCCCGGCACCAGACACCTCGTTTAGGCACTGCCCGCACATCGACCGGCTGATGCCGGTGGCATCCACGGTCCGCCGGCGCACCAGCACGCTGCCGGCGGGTGGTCAGTTCCGCCTCAGCTCGCCCTGGACGACCTCTTGAGCAGCGGCATCCGCGCAACGACCTCGACACTCCTGACGAGCCGGCAGTCGGCGATCCCGACCCCGGCCCCGGAGTGTCCCCCCGCAAACGCCCGCGGGCTAGAGGTCGAGAATCAGGCGGCTGCTCCTCGCCCGGCCGACGCAGATCATCATCGTGTTTCCGGCCTCCTTCTCCGCGTCTGACAGGACGGCGTCGCGGTGGTCCGGAATGCCGCCGAGAACCTTGGTCTCGCAGGTCCCGCACACCCCCTCCTCGCAGGAGGAGGGCACCGAGGGGACCGCTTCGCGCACGACGTCGAGCAGGCTCCGCCCGGCCGCGACGTGGAGAACCCTGCCGCTGCGGCGCAGTTCCACCTCGAAGGCGCCCGCCTGCGGCCGGGGGGCGCTGCTGGTGGGGGTGGCGGAGAAGCGCTCCACGTGCAGGGCACCGGCGGGCAGGAGGACGGCGCAGCGTTCCTCCACGGCCCGGATGAGGCCGTTCGGGCCGCAGCAGTAGACGGCGGTGGTGTCCGGCAGGCCGCTCAGCACCTGGTCGAGGTCCAGGAGTCCATGACTGTCCTCGGGGGCGATCGTGATGTTCTCGGCGCCCAGGGCAGCGAGTTCGTGCAGGTAGGCCATGGACATCGGCGTCCTGCCGCCGTACAGCAGCGACCAGGCGGCCGGGGTGGCCGCGACCTGCCGGATCATGGGCAGGATCGGGGTGATGCCGATCCCGCCGGCGATGAAGACATACCGCTCGGCGGTGACGAGGGGGAAGCGGTTGACGGGGCCGCGCACGTCCAGCAGGCGCCCTGCGAGAGGGGTGGTGTGCACCTCCTCGGATCCGCCCCTCCCGTCCGGCTCGTGCAGTACGCCCACGCGGTAGGCGGTCCGGTCTTCCGGGTCGCCGCTCAGGGAGTAGTGCCGTATCCGTCCGGACGGGAGGTGCACTTCCAGGTGGGCCCCGGGCTCCCAGGCGGGCAACTCCGTCCCCCGCGGGTCGGCTAGCACGATCCCCAGCACGCCGTCGGCCTCGGGCACGGTCTCGCGGACGAGGAGGCGGCGCAGGATCGACGACGGCGGCGAGTTCGGCGAGGGCGGCGAGGGGGACGACGGCGGCGAGGGGGACGAGGGCGGCGACGGGTTCACGTGAACCATCGGGAACCTTCCGTCAGATCAGGCGCGTGCGGCCCGGTTCGGGCCATCTGCGGCACAGCAGGGCGTACACGGCGGCCGTCACCGCGAAGGAGACGGGCAGGCTGAGGTCGACCCCGCCGGTCAGCTCGGTCAGCGGGCCCACGTAGAGCGGGTTGTTGACCCACAGCGCGCCCGTGACGGATCCGGCCGCGAAGCCCGCCACGGCCCGCGGGTTGACCCCATGGGTGTACCAGTAGATCCCTCCCCCGCCGGTCGTGAAGGCCCGCAGGTCCTGGGGCCGGTACGCGCCTGCGTGGAGGCGGTAGCCGACCATGAGCACCGCGGCCCACGGGGCGACGACGGTCAGCAGCAGCGTCACGAACGCCCCCATGGACTCCATGGCGTCGTAGACCACCGCCCCCAGGTACAGGACGACCAGCGCCAGCGCGGCGACCACCGCCGTCACCACGGAGCGTGAAGCGCGCCAGAACATCGAGTTCGCGGACAGGCCGGCCGCGTACAGGCAGACGGCTCCCTGCGGGATGGTCCCGGCGAAGCCGAAGACCACCACCACGATCGCGAACCAGCCGGGGACCGCTTCGGTGAGTCCTTGGAGCCAGGGCGCCTGCGGGCTGGAGAGCAGGGTGCTCACGTAGGCCCCCGTGCCCAGGGCGGCGAGACTGCTGAGGAACATGGCCGCGCCCGAGTAGCGCACCAGCTTTCCCGGCGGGGTGGTCGAGGGCATGTAGCGGGTGTAGTCGCCCTGGAACGTGGCGTAGGACAGGGGGACCGTCGCCGAGGCGGTGGTCGCCAGCAGCCAGGTGTGGAGCGGGCTGGCGAGCACGTAGTCCCCGCCCGCGTACCCGGCGCTGAACCGGGGCGCGAGCACCACGACCGTGCCGACCAGAACGATCGCGCCGATCACCGCGGTGATCCGGTACGTCCGCACCAGGACGGCGTGCCCGCGCACCGCGACGACGGCGACCACGGACGCGGTGACGACCATCGCGACGGTCAGCGCGCGCGGCCCCGTGGGAGTGGCGGCCATGCGATGGGCGGCGACCATGATGGCGGTTCCGCCGGTCCACACGGCGATGGCGAAGAATCCGAGCGCGGTGACGATCGTGATGAGGTTGCCGATGACGCGGCCGCGCACCCCGAAGTGGGCGCCGGACGCGATGGGATCGTTGGTTCCGGTCCGGGCGCCCAGCCGGGCGAGGGGCGCCAGCAGGGCGGTTCCGACCGCGACGCCGACGACGATGGCCGTGATGGCGCCCCACCAGCCCAGGCCGAAGACGACGGGCAGGGCGCCCAGGACCACGGTGCCGAAGGAGAACTGGGCCGACGGCCAGATCCACCCGAAGTCCGCGGGCCGTGAGGTCCGCTCGGCCTCGGGTATCGGCTCGATGCCGTCGGCGTTCGGCGGGGACGGGCGGGGCGGCGCCGTGGTCGGCGCCGCCCCCTCGTGCAGGGCGCTCATGCTCCGGCCCGTCCCGTCGCCGGCCGGTCCTGACCGGCCGGCGACGCCGACTGACCGGGAAGCGTGTCCACGATCCGCAGCGGGTCGCACGCCGGCCCGGAGGTGCGTTCGCCGGTGGCCAGGTCGAACGTCGAGTAGTGCAGCGGGCAGGTGATCCTCAGTCGGCCGCCGTCGACCCGGGCGAACTTCAGCTTTCCCTGCCGGTGCGGGCACCGGGCGGACGCCAGGACCTTGCGCCCGGCCACCTCGACGAGCACCAGCTCCTCGCTGACCTCGCGGATCGACCCGTCAGAGCCCATCAGGAGACCTTCCGCGCACGGGTGATGGCCGCCTCGGTGGCGTTCCCGACGATGTCACTGGCCAGCCGTACACCGGCCCAGATCTTCGCCAGGTCGGGCTCCTCCAGCGACCGGATCGCGGTGCGCATGTGGTTGCTGTGGTAGGAGTCGATGTACAGGTGTTCGGTGTAGTACGCGTCCTGCTGGATGCCCAGCCGCTTGGCCGCACGGGCGAAGCTCTGGAATCCGTACAGCACGCTGGACTCGAAGTAGCCGTACGCTCCCAGGAAGTACTGGGGTGAGGGAGCGCGGCTGGCCAGCCAGTGGAACATGTTGACGTACGCGTAGCTTTCCGGGGACGTGACGTCGAGATAGCTGTCCAGGTCGGTGCTCAGCTCCAGCTCGTGCAGGAGGTCGCGGTAGAGCTGGGAGTGCGACTTCTCGTCGTTGCCGCAGCCCAGTTCGTCGATCAGGACCCGGAAGACCGCCATGCCGGAGCGGTAGGGCAGTCGGGGCACGACGGGCAGCAGCGACTCGGACTCGGTCAGCCCGTCGAGGGCGAACTCCCGGGCCAGGACCTTGAACTGGTCGAGGTTGGCCTCGTTGGCCAGGAACCGGTGGTTGTCCGAGATCTGCGCCTCTTCGGCGGCCAGGAACTCCTTCAGCGCCTCCAGCAGCTCCCCCGTGTCGGAGAATTCCGGAGCGTCCGCCTCGTGGGCGCGGGCCATCGGCAGGATCCACTGCTCCTCCAGGCCGAGCATGGCCGCGTAGCCCTCGACGTCGGGAACCTGCCGGTACAGCTCGTACAGCTCCCGCTGCGTCCTGTCCCGCTGCAGGCGGGCGGCGACCATGGTCGGGTTCACCGCAGCTCCTCGTGGACCGCGGGAGTGGCGATGATGCCCCGGGCGTGAAGCTCCTTCTTCACCCACCGGTACCAGTCGTCCTTGAACACCCCGTAGGTCTCACAGGTGGCGTCGACCTCGGCCTGGCGCTCCGGTGAGGGGTCGACCAGGATCGCGTTGCAGAGGGCGGGTTCGAGGTTGGCCAGCGGGCCGATGAAGCCGTTGATGCCGGATGCCGCCGAGATCAGGTTCTCCCAGCCCTCGAAGACGGGCACGCCCGTGCTCGCTTCGGCCATCTTCCGGGTGAAGGCGGCATCGCCGCTGGACTCCTTGATACCGACGATGCCGGGTATCTCGCACAGGGTCAGCAGGGTGTCGTACTCGATCCGGTTGCCCGAGAGGGCTTCCTCGTTGTAGAGGAAGATCGGGGCGTCGGTGGCGCTGCGCAGCGCCCGGTAGTGGGCGACGATGTCGTCCTGGGTGACGTCGGCGCCGAAGGGGGTCGTGACCACCACCGCGTCGGCACCGAGCTCCGTCGCGAGGCGGGCGCGTTCGATGATCTGCGCCGTGTCGGGAAGCTGGATCCCGACGAGCACCGGAAGGCCGCCGGAGTGGCGGACGGTGTAGGTGACGATGTCCGTCCACTGCCGCTCGCTGAGCTTCCAGCCCTCTCCGGAGGTCAGTGCCGGCATCAGGGCGGTGACCTCGGAGCGGACGTGGCCGATGAGGCGGGCCGTGCTCTGCTCGTCGACGGTGTCGTCTTCGTGGAACGGGGTGATGAGGGGGACGATCGTGCCTGAGTACATGCCCGGGCTCCTCACAGCGTGGCTGGTTCGACGGTCAGGACCAGGGAGTCCTGGTAGAGCTTTTCGAGGTGGTCGGGGAAGGAGTCCTCGACCGGTGCGTCCGGGACGGCGGCGACCGGGAGTCCGTCGCGGCCGGTCAGCCGGGGGCTCGCGGTGTACAGCAGGCCGGACCGGGAGAAGACCTGGCCGAGCAGGAGACGTTCGTGGCTGGGAAGCCCGGCCAGTTCCGGCATCGCGAAGGCCCTGCCTGCGTCTTCTTCGTCGTAGCCGATGCGGGCGATGGTCATCTCGGTGTGCAGGACGTCCATGAACGGGTAGTACGCGTCCTGGACCGCCCGGCTGTAACCCCAGACGAGGTCGTCGCAGCGGCCGACCTGCTCCCAGCTCATCGTGACGCCGCTGCCGCCGGCGAGCCGGCCGGCGAAGAACCGCTTGCAGGCCCTTCGGACGGCCTGGTCGCTGCTGTGCATTCCCATGAACACGGTGGCGTCGATGAAGACGCCGGAGGGGTCAGCGGGCATAGCGCTCGAGCACCTTCTTCGTACGGTCCATGGCGGCGGCGAACACCTCGGGGTTGCGGGCGAGGGCCAGGCGGATGTACCGCTCGCCGCGCTCGGGCGTGTTCCAGTAGAAGAAGGTGCCGGGCAGGACGTAGACCTCCTCGTCGAAGAGGACGGCCTGGAGTTCGGTGGCGGTGACCTCGTCGCTGAGGATCTTGAACCAGGCGACGGAGGTGCCGACGACCGGCTCCTGGAACTGGAGGATGCTGCCCTCCATGGTCTCGCGGGCCGCCGTGCCGTTGGTGGTGATGATCTCCCGGACGGAGGAGAAGCCGTCTGCGATGGAGTCTTCGACGTACTGGGTGACCATGTTCAGAACGAACGGTGAGACGTTCAGCAGGACGCTGGTGTGGAGGTTGTACACCTCCTCCTGGATGTCCAGGCTGGCGGTGATCATGGCGCACTTGGCGTCCTGGATCGGCCAGGTCTTCCCGGTGTCCTCCATCACCATGTAGGTGACCCCGGACTCCTCCAGCAGCTTGTAGATGTCCACGCGGCCGATCGAGTCGTCGCACAGCGCGAAGGAGGCGAAGCAGAAGTCCATGACCAGGACCTTGTCGTGGTCCACGCAGTAGCGGACCACCTCGCGGAAGCCCTCCAGATCCTGCGCCAGGAGGGTGAAGCCGGTCGGGTTGTTCGGGTCGACGAGGTAGATCGCGTCGGCGGTGATGTTCTCCACCAGGCGGTCGTAGATCTCCGCCGTCTTGTGCAGCGCCTGCTCCGGGAGCGGCGATATGGGCACCTGCATGTTGCGCAGCAGGTCGACGAGGTTGTCGAAGCACGGCTCGACGAGAGCCACCGACATCTCGCGCTTCTTCAGGTACATGCCGGCGACCATCGTGGAGACGCTGGCGGAGTAGGAGAGCAGCGTGCGGCCCATGGCGCGGGCCGTGGGCTGGCGGTGCAGCCGGAAGAAGGCGTCGATGAACTGCGCCTCGAAGTGGGACTGCTGCTTGGACTCCGATTCGTACCAGAGCTCGGGAAGCCGGGCCACGATCGCGTCCTGGCTGGGGGACTGGCGCTGGTGGGTGTGTGCGTCGGCGAGGTTGTACCGGGTCTTCAATGCTTCGATCTCGTGCTGGGTGAGGTCAACGAAGCTACTGACGTCTGCCTTCTTGGAACCACTCTCGGACGACGACGCAACGGTGGCCGCGTTCTCGGGCATGAGATTCTCCCTGTAATTTCTTCTGGAAAAGTCCCGGTCGCCAGGCGCCTCAAAGAAGAGGACGCCTTCAGCAACACACCGGAAACGCTACAGAAATCACTCGAAAGCATGAATCACACCCGGGTTACGAATACGATAATCACCGTGATGTTTTCCGCATGGCGAACGAAAAGCGGCCGAGAACTCCAGGGGACTGGAATTCTCGGCCGCTCTCGAATTTCTGGTCCCGCGCGACGGCGCGGCAATACAGACCAGGGCGCTTCCCGCTATCCGGTGGCAGCCGCCAGGAGAAGGTCTTCGAAGATCTTCGGGTCGTCGGATTCGATAACGGGGAATCCGACGCCGTACGAGCCTTCCCAGCGCACCTCGATCCCGGGGTTGGCCCAGTCGGTGCCGTCGGGCAGGAACAGGTGCGGGCTGCAGCGGACCGCGTCCGTACGGGCGATGGCGGCCTGGCCGGAGAGGGTGCTGCGAGCGCGGCCGTCGTCCAGCGCGCTCGCCAGCGCGGTGACGTCGACGACGCCGGTCTCGGCGGCGACGTCCAGGATCACCTTGCGGTGGCTCAGGGACCTCGACTCGGCCCAGAAGGCCTTGCGCAGGCCCAGGTCCAGCTGCTCGGAGGCGGTCAGGGACTGCTCCTTGGCGGCCTGGACCGCTTCCAGCGCGGGCAGCATGGTGGAGGGGTAGAGCCAGTCCTTGGCCTGCCAGAGCTGCCAGCCGGCCTCTGGTTCCAGGCTGGCCATCCGGCCCACTTCGCTGTCGGTTCCCGGGCGGGGGCTGGGCGCGTCGTTCAGGAGCTCCAGGGGAAAGGCCCGCAGGTCGAAGCTGACTTGGCTCTCGAGCCCGAGCCGCTTGCGGGTGGCGTGCAGGCGGTGGATGGCGATGTGCGCGAAGGAACACCAGATGTCCGAGAAGACGGTGATGATGCCCGGCGGCGGGGTCAGGGATGCTGCGGTCACGGGTGGCTCCGATGGTCCTGGGGAAGCGGCGGTGGGTAGGGGTTCGGTGGCGCTTGGTTCGGTGGCGCTTGGTGCAGGGGCACGTGGGTCGGGGGCGCGTGGGTCGGTGGCGCGTGGCGTCAACGGCGCGTGGTTGAGCGGCGCGTGGCGTCAACGGCGCGTGGCGTCAACGGCGCCGTGGGCGTCCAGGGCGGCTTCGAGATCGATGTCCGCACCCGGAAGCCATGACGGCAGGAACGGGATGCGGGCCATGGCCTCCATCAGGGCGGTGACCGTGCGGCCCTCCACCGCCGGCCCGTGGGCGGACAGCAGCCGGGCGGCGGAAAGGGAAGAAACCGACTGGACGGTGCGGTGGAATTTTTCCGCGTCCACCAGGGCCGTCCACGGAGCGATGGCCCGATTCAGCAGGTCGAAGCCTTCGAAGAATTCCTTCACGTCGGCATCATCGAACCGCTGCACGGATTCCGGCAGTACGGTACCGAAACTGTCCGAGCTGAAAAGCGTACCGTCCGCGTGGTCGAATACGGCCAGCGTTCCCGGAGAGTCGAAGGTGGGTGGCCTAAGGAAGCTGAGATTCCGGTCACCGATCGATATTCGGCTCCCGGGATTCACGGTCACCACCCGCTCGCGCGGGATGGCGAATTCCTCGGACAGGCGGGTGAGCGATATCCCGTTCGTGATGACCTTGGCGCCGGGGGCGCGTTCGAGCAGGCGCGTCAGGCTGCCGGTGTGGTCCCGGTCGTCGTGGGTGACCACGATCCACCGGAGATCGGCGGGGTCCACCAGGGACCAGAGGGCCTCTTCGAACGCCGCCCGGTCGACGGGCATGCCGGTGTCCACCAGCAGCGGTTGTTCGCCGCGCACCAGGTAGGCGTTGACCGGCTGCAGGCCGATGTCGGGTATCGGCAGTTCAGAGGGCAGGACGTACAGTTCGCGTCCTGCGGCGTAAGTCTCCACCAGGAACAGCCCTCTCTCTCAAGGTCATACGAGTTGGATGGCCAACGACCCGGCGAGCAGCAGGCCGAGCCCCGTCAGCCGCGGCGCGGTCAGCACCCGGGTCGGCAGCTTGAACATGCCGCGGTGGTCGATCAGGGCCGAAGTCAGCTGCTGGCCCGTCACGGTCAGCCCGACGGTCACCGCCGCGCCGATCTCGGGGATCAGAAGGAAGGTGCCGGTGACATAGCCCGCGGCGCAGGCTCCGCCGAGCCAGCCCCACCACGGCATCGCCTTGAGCGGGGCCAGCTGCGGCTTGGGCGTCTTCCCCGTCAGGCGCAGCACCAGCAGGACGACGGCGATGGTGAGCGTGGCCACCGTGAAGCTGAACGCCGCCACCGTGATCGGGGCGCCCAGTCCGTGCCGGAGCTTGGCGTTGACCGCACCCTGCACCGGCAGCACGCCGCCGGCGATGATGCCGAGCGCGATCCAACCGACCCGGCCCGCGCCCGACATCGAGGGAGCGCCGGGCGGGGCGGACGCCTTCTGGCCCCGGATGATCACGATGATGCCGGCCAGGACGGCGAGGGCGCCGAGGGCGATGCCGGGGCTCAGACCCTTCTTCTCAAGCCCGAAGAAGCCTCCCAGATCCAGGACCAGGGAGGAGAACATCTGCCCCGTGACGAACAGCCCGACCGAGGCCAAGGCTCCCAGGCGGGGGAAGAGCAGGATCCCGCTGGTGATGTAGAGGGGGCTGGCGAGGCCGCCCAGCAGGTGCCACCACTCGACGTCGGGGATCTTTCCGAGGGCTCCGAGCGAACCCGTCACCGCCGCCAGGACCACCAACAGCCCGGTGGCCACGCTCAGTTGGACCGTGGAGGCGCCGTAAGGCGTCCCCACGGCTTTGTTCAGCTGCAGGTTCACCGACGCCTGGACGGCCAGGAGGCAGCCGACCAGGAGGGCTGCCGCGAGCAGCGCAGCGTTCATCTCGTCTCCACACTTCAAACGGACGGTCGTCCCACTTAACATATGCCTTCCAGGGGCAAACGGACAACATGTCCACTTAACTTTTGGCAAGTAAGGTGATCCGCATGAACAACGGCGACGAGAATCCCGTCCCGCCCGTAGTCCTCCGCGGAGATCTCCAGGCCCCGACCCGCGGCGCGGCCCAGCCCCGGCAGCGTGCCGACGCAGTGCGTAACCGCGCCCAGATCCTCTCCGCCGCCGAGACCCTCTTCACCGCGTGCGATCCGCGCACCGTGACCATGGAGCAGATCGCCAAAGCCGCGGGCGTCGGCCGCGCGACCCTCTATCGGTCCTTCCCCGACCCGTCGGCCGTCGCCATCGCCCTGCTGGACGAGCACGAACGGCGGCTACAGGGGCAGATGATCTACGGCCCTCCCCCCCTGGGCCCGGACGCACCGCCCGCCGAACGCCTGGCCGCCTTCTACATCGCGTACCTGGACCTGCTCCGCCGCCACCTGCCGCTCGCGCTGGGCGCCGAGCTGGGGCCCTCCCGCTACGTCACCGGTGCCTACGGCTTCTGGCACCTTCACGTACGCACGCTGCTGACCGCCGGCGGCGCACCCGACCCGGACGCGCTCGCCGACATCGCCCTGGGGCCCCTGGCCCCCGAGCTCTACCACCATCAGCGGCACACCCTGGGCATCTCGCACGAGCGCATCGCCCAGGCCCTCGCCGTCTTCGCCCGCCGCCTCCTGGGCCCCGCCCAGCACTGAACCCCGTGCAGGGCGACATGGCTCACCGGCCGGCAGTCCGTCGGCGGACCAAAACCGCCTGACAGCGTGCCGCGTTGACCCCGCCGACCGCGAACCGCCTCTGACGGGGGCCGGGTCGGCGGTCGCCTGACCCTCGACATGGTGGAGGTCCGAGAGTCGTGGGTGTGGAGAGCGAGACAACTACTGTCGTCAAACGCCCTTGAGCCCTCATCGACATCACTGTCGATGAGGGCTTATGCGTGCTTTTTCAGCGAATTTGAATCTCAGCCGAGAGGGGGTTGAATTCAAATGACCCACATTTCGGCAAGGCGACGGCACATCGTTCTCACGAAAGCATCCACTCACCCATGAGATTGATCGGACTCCGGCCTTCATCATCGAGAACATTGCATTACAATCTTCCCCATATTGATAGACCGATGAATCGAACCGTGCATAAAACTTTCCACCCCTTCCCGAATATGAGGTCAGATGGAAGCTGTCCACTCCAATCGGGTACAGGGCGGTGCCAGCTACCCCTGCACATCGGCGAGCCACGCCCGCGTCACGGGTAGTGCCCACGGGAGACGGATCGAAATGCGTCCAGCTTGAGATCCTCTCTCGAGTGATAACGAGGGCCGGAAGGTGGTCGATCTTCAGGCCGAGATAATCACTCAAAAAGCTCCCTGCCTCCTCATGACAGGTGAAACCGACACGCTCCAGACCTGCCCCGACGGCATCCGCTTCACGACGCACCCCCAGGCACCTCCCAGCCAAACGAGCTGAGGAATTCCTCTAGTTCCGAGTCACGCGTTCTTCTCACCTCGACAGGTCTGTCGCTCCGCGCCGAACAAGAACACTCTGACAGGATAGACACGCCGCTTCTGGGACGCCCGTCGCACTGCGAACGGTCAAGAATTAGATATCACTCAACCGTAGCGAGCGTCCGACTTGATCCTAAAAATCGGCTCCATGTTCGGCGATCAGAGCATTGCAGGCCCGGATCTCTGCACAGTTATCGGCTCCGCGACCGGCGATCTGCCCGCCATCCGCGAGAGCGGAATCAATCTCGGGCTCGAATTAGGCCGGGCGGGACGAATGACAAGAGTGACCGGTGGAAACCATATCGGTACCACGGAACCGAGCTGCTGCGCTCATCGTGGCGTCCGCGGGCGCCGATTACGTTGCCGCTCTAGCCTCAGGCCCGCAATTGTGAACCAGGACCGGCGTGGCGCCTGCCTGATAGTACGTGTGCTGGAAACCCCTCCTCTATCTGCTTTTATGCAGGTGGGGAGGGGTTTCGGGGTCCTCCGGAGTCCGTGGTTGTGCGCCTGAATCCGTGGAGTTCGGGTCCTCCGAACGGCCCAGGGGCTCTGGAGCGTCCGGCGCCAGAAGCGTTGCTGTGGTTACGCTCAGCGCGCGGGCGACGGCATGAAGGGTTTCCATGTGGACCGTTCCGCCTTGCTCGACCTTGCGTACTGTCCCCGGCGAGACGCCTGCGGCTTGGGCCAGTTCTTCCTGACTCATCCCGGCCCGACGCCGGTACTTACGGACGTTGTCCACCAGTTCCGTAGCCATCAACTGACCACCTCCAGCGCCACGGTACGCCGGTCCGACGAGTCAACCGAGGGCTATCCGGGAGATACCCGCCCGAAGCGGTGACCCACCACCGCGCTTGGTGCCGAGCAGGTCGCCAGCACCAGGCAGGGCCCGAGGCGCCAACAGAATTTGGGCCTGAGCGGGAGGGGTCCCTGGTCGGTCGGGCAGCTTCGCCGTACCAGGGTTCTCCGGGGGCCGCCAAGGCTCACCAGGTGACGCTTGCGCTTGGCCTTGGCGGCCCCCGGGGGTTCCTGGTGCGCCTCCGGTGACCGGGCGACGAGGGACCCCTCCCGCGGCCTCGGCCACCCATCAGCACGAGGGCGCCGCACCCGCCCTCGGCCTCCTCCCCCTCGGAGAGAGGGCCGGGCCTGGGGCAGCGCCCCAGAACAGTGCTCGCTGGTGGTGTTGCGCGCCCGGACCGGCGGGGCCGGAGCGCGCGCGGCCCGCGTCAGCGGGCCGCCTTGGTCAAGTGAAGAAACTCTGAACAGCTCTCACTGTCGCCGCATCTGGCCAAGGTGTCAGGCTGACCGTCAGGGGCGCTGCTGCCGACGCTTCTTCGATTCGGCCAGTGCGGCTTCGAGTTTCTCGCATGGCGATGCATCCGAGTCGGCGTCGCCGTCATGGAGACGTGGCAGGAACAGGCCGCGCCGGCTCTTCTCTCGTTTGATCTACCGGCGCTCGCAGAAGACCCGCTGGTGTTCCTCACAGGTCGTGACCCATCGTTGGTCCAGCTCCGCTTCCCATGCCAGCAGCTCGTCACCGCTGAGGTCGGCGAAGTCGGCTGCGGCTGCGGCTGCGGCTGCGGCTGCGGCTGCGGCTGCGGCTGCGTGAGCCTCGCGGGCGATCTTCTCCCGTAGCAGGTAGTTCGCGATCGGCCCGTGGTGCTTGCCCGGCTCCGGGGCCTGGCGCACGAAGGCGACGAACAAGCGCCCCACACTGGCCTCGTCCGCTGACGTTGCCGTCAACTGCTGCCGTCACCCCACGCAGAAGCCCCGCCAAGACACACCTGGCGGGGCCTTTTTTTGCAGGCGCGAACCTTCGAGGACTACTCAACTAATGCCACCTCAAGGTGGGATTAGCACCGCAGATCCTCTATCTGAAATCTTCGCACGGATTTCACCATGCCGCCCACCAGTGAGGATTGAAAGGCATGAGCGCATCAATCCGTCAGAAACTCAGGGATTGCCTAGCATCCAGCCATGCAGGTGCATCTATTTCTCCAGGAAAATTGCCAATCCGGTCAGGCCAGACAAGCTGTACCGCCCTAACGGTGCCATTCTTGTAGAAATTAACCGCCTGCACCAGGTTAGCGTTCACCAAGCGGTCGGAGATTTGGCGAAATTTCACAGGAAACCCTTCGAGAATGTCGCTACTAACATCCCCGTCCTCGAAGGAGTCACCCGCCGAAACCATCACGTGAACCGAATCCAGAACCTCCACCGAGATCTCTTTGGGGAGTCCAGCAATCACTACCTCTGGATGGCTGTGACTGGCCTGAAATCCGATGCTGTAAGCGAATGCGGGCCATTCTCCTTCAGGGTCATCAACCCAGATCCAGCTCCACCCCAGATTAGCCACATCTTCATGGATCTTTCGCTGAATGGCACCCGCATCATGCTGTCCCGAAGCGTTCACACTCACCCATCCATCAACTATCCGACTTCAACCGATTGCAGACGCGGCACAAGACTTGACCGTTCGAAGGGTCTCCTGAGCCCCCCCGCGACTTAGGCGCAATGTGATCGATCTGCCACTCGTCCTGGGGAGGCGTTACTCCGCTCTTTGACTTCGCCGGCGGGACAACATCCTTCCCGCACAACTCGCACGTAGGAACGCCAAACCTCTGCTCGTTTTCATCAACAACTCTCTTCTTGCCGGCGGGGGTAAACGCCTTGCCGGGTCGACTGCCCGGAGCGCCACCAGGCACGTTGCAGAGATTTGCGTTGTGTACCAGGACTGGTACAGCGCCCGCCAGCACATAGTACGTGTGGAGGTCGGCGATGGTGAGGTTGTGGACGGTGGTGGCGAGCGAGGTCCAGCGTTTGACCTCTGTGACTTGGACTTGAGTTCCGCTGCTGGTGCGGAGCCACTGGCCGGGTTGGAGGTCTGTTGCGTCGATCCACTCGGAGAGGTCGACTGACCAGAAGGGGTGGTTGTGGGTGGCAGTGATGACTTCTGAGGCGTCCCCGGTGTCGACGGTGATCTCGACGAGGTTTTTGGTGCCCTGGCCGAGGATGGTGGCCGTGATGTCCTCGGCGACGGTTTGGCCGGTGTTGGGGTCTGTGGCGAGGACCTTGTCGCCGGGCTCGAGTTCCTCGATCGGCTTGGAGGAACCGTCAGCCATCAGGACGAGGGTTCCCGACGCGAAGCTGTTATCCGGGCACTTTCCGAGCGCCGCCTTGACTTTGGAGACGACCTTGCCAGCCACCTGGCCGACGGCTTTGCCGACAGCTTTGCCGACGGCGGAGACGACCACACCGCCTACCGCTCCCAGGACGCCGCCTGCGGCGCCTGCTGCCGCTCCCATCCCCACGTCCTTGAGGACGCCCATGAGGCTGTGGTCGGCGTTGGGATCCATGAAGTTCGCTGCTGCGGCTCCTGCGGCGCCGGCGATTGCTCCGCAGCCTGCGGCGAGTCCGAATCCGACGCCGCCGGTGGCGACACCTGCCGCGCCCGCGGCAGCCACGCAGCCGATTCCGACTACGACTTCGGTAGTGATCGAAACGATCAGTACCTTGTTTTCTTTCCAGATCTGCTTGGTCTTGTCCCATCCCTTGTTGAGCGTGCACATGGAGATGAGGCCGCAGCTCTTGGACTTCTTGGCGGAGCTGCCCTTGTTGCCGCCACCGCCAGAGTTGCCCTTCGGGGCGGGGTGGGGCGTTCTGGCCGAGGGTTCGTAGGCGGTATCGAAGCCGCCCGTGGCGGGCCTCGGGCGCCTGGGGTCGTCTACGGCCAGGTCGTCGTCGCGGGGGTTGTAGTGGCCGCCGCAGTTGCCGTGGTAGCAGTCGGCTTCGATCAGACCCGTCGGGTCGCTGCCGTTGACGGGGTCACCACTGGCGTAGGTGTACCCGTTCATCTGTGTCGGGCTGGTGATGTCGATGACGGGGTCGACGGAGATGAAACGCCCGGTTGTGGACTCGTATTCGCGGGCGCCGATGTGGGTCAGGCTCGTGTCGCTGTCGTCGATGCCGCTGCCGAGGAAGCTGCGGTTGCCGGGCCAGGTTCCGGGTTGGGTGCCGCGGGGGTTGCCGTACGGGTCGGACTTGCGGCGGATGATGTTCTGGCCGCCGGCGAGGTCGATCGATGTGGTGGCGGTTCCGTGGTGGTCGGCGAGCTGGATGCTCAGCTCGTGGTTGGTGGCCTTTCCGCCTGTCCGTCGGACGGTGGTGGCTTCGGGGCCGCTGTAGTAGCGAACGGCGTCGAGGGCCTGGCCGGCCTTGTTGACGGTGACCTGGGTGTCGCCGAGGTAGAGGGTGCGGCTGCTGCCGGTTTCCTCGATGAGGCGGTTGCCGGAGGCGTCGTAGATGTAGGTGCTGGTGTTGTCGAAGCTGAACTGCTGGGGGCCGCTCGCGTTGCAGGCCCAGAGCTGGAGGTCACCGCCGTCGGCGGCGTTGTTGGGGACGTCGACGCACTGGTTGGTGGCCGGGTTGTTGAGGGACTTGTCGCCGGCTCGGTAGACGAACTTCTGCTTGTCGCTACCGTCGCAGGCAGCCAGGACCAGCTTGGTGCCGCTGGTGGTCAGGCACTTGTCCAGGGCGCGGACGGTGTTGTCGGTCAGTCTCCATTTCTGGGGTTTGGTCTCGTTGCAGGGGTAGATCTGGACGGGGGTGCCGTCGGCGGTGTTGCCGTTCTCGACGTCGATGCACTTGCCGGAGGCTCCGGCGACGGAGACGGCTCCGATGCCGGGGCTGCTGGCGGAGGTGATCTTGTTGCGGCGGTCCCAGGTCAGGGTCTGGGTGTCTCCGTCAATGCGTCGGGTCTTGGTGTTGCCGGAGGCGTCGTAGGTGTAGTTGGACAGCGAGGTGACGGTGGAGCCCGGTTTGCGGGTGGTCTTCTCGGCTTTGGCGAGGGTGTGGGGCTTGGTGGTGATGGGCGGCTGGGAGCCGTTTCCGGCGATGGTGACGCCGTAGGTGTAGGTGGTCTCGTCGTCCAGCGCGCTGTTGGTGAGGTCCTTGTTGGTGAGCTTGGTGCGGTTGCCGAGGGCGTCGAACTGGTATTCCTGCCAGAATCCGTCACCATCCGGGCCGGGTGTGACGTCGGCCAGGGTGGGGCCGTTGCAGGCGGCCGTCTTGCCGGTCCAGGCCTTGGTCAGGGAGCCCATCGGGTCGTAGGCGAAGCACTGGCGGTCTTCGCGGCCGCCGGGCTGGCTGTCGGTGATGGAGGTGATGTTGCCGGCCGGGTCGTAGGCGTAGGAAACATCGCTGATCCGGTTGGGCCCGGTCTCGCGGTCGCTGACCTGGTTGGTCATCTGACCGGTGTTCCGGTTGTACTGGTTGCTGGTCCACACCCGGTTCGGGGCGTTGCCCGATGCGGTGCGCAGGACCTCGCCGTAGGGGCTGTACTTGACGTCGGCGGTGTACCAGGCGAGTCCGGAGACGCTCTGGGGCATACCGTCGGCGTTGTAGCGGGTGATCAGTTTCTCGGCGGCCAGGCCGCCGGGGGTCGCCGGCGAGGTGGTGGACTGGATTTTTCCGGTCGGCGTGTAGGTGACGTTGGAGGCGTAGGTGCCGGACAGCCCCTTGGTGCCGGGGACGTCCGGGATGATGATTCTGGAGCCGGTGGGGCGGTATTCGGCGTCGTAGCCGGTGACCTCGCTCTTGTACGCGGCACCGCCTTCATAGCGGGTCGAGGACACGGCCTGGCCCTTGGCGCCGGGCAGGGTGTCGAAGGCCCACGCGGCGACCAGGGGGCCGTTCGCCGCATCGTCGCGCAGTTCGGTGGTGCGGCCGAGTGCGTCGTAGGTCGTGTACTGCATGCGGCCGCTGGAGTCTTTGGCCCAGGTCTGCTGGTCGAGGTTGTCGAAGCCGAATTCCGAGCGGCCCGTGTCGGGGTCCTCCGAGGCTGTCTGGCGGCCGCGGATGTCGTACTCGTACTTCCACTTGTTGCCGGCCGCGTCGGTGACGGATGTCAGCTTGTTGCGGACGTTGTAGACGTAGGAGGTCCTGTTCCAGGTGGTGAGGTCGTTCGACGTGGCCTGCTCGACGGCGGAGGTACGCCCCAGGGGGTCGGTCCACGTCCTCGAGGCGCTGCTGCCCTTGAGGGGGGTAGTGCCGTCGATGGACATGGGCCCGCGGGTGAGCGTGTAG
Source organism: Streptomyces sp. NPDC028314 (assembly GCF_055565795.1). NCBI lineage: Bacteria > Bacillati > Actinomycetota > Actinomycetes > Kitasatosporales > Streptomycetaceae > Streptomyces > Streptomyces sp. NPDC028314. The sequence goes on along the minus strand of NZ_JBVHTP010000020.1, from coordinate 98,510 downwards.
TCGCCGCCGTACTGCACGGTGGACGAGTACTGAGGCACGTCCGAGAACAAGGTGGTGGTGCGCACGGCCCTGCCGAGGCCGTCGTAGGCCGTCTCCGTGGAGTTCGGCACGTGGAAGACGCTCTCCGGAACGAAGATCTTGTTCTGGGGGGCGCCCTCGGCGTAGTAGCCGTTGTTGACCTGGCGGACGGTGCCGTTCGCGCTGTAGAGGGTGTCGGTGATCAGCCGTCCGCCGCCCAGGGCCTCGCCCTGGCTCTGGCGCGGCCGCAGCAGACCGTCATAGATGGTCAGGGCCCGGCTGTAGGTGCCGTCGTCCTGGAGGGTGCTGCTGGTGACGACCGGGGGCTCGTGTTCGGAGATCTGGTAGGTGAAGGTGAAGGCGGCCTTGTCCGTGGCCGGATTCTGGGAGGTGGTCCACACGGCGGTGGTCCGGCCGAGGTTGTCGTAGGTGGACTTGATCTTGCGGCCGTTGGCGTCGGTGTTCTCGAGCGGTGAGCCGCGGCCCGGGTCGTTCTTGGTGGTGACGGTGTGGCCGAGCGTGTTGGTGCCGGAGACGGAGAAGGCCGGGCCGGTGGCGGGGCTGTAGGACGTGGTGACGGTGTTGCCGGCGGCGTCGTACACCTTGATGGAGCGGCCGAGCGCGTCGTATTCGGTGCGGGCGGTGGTGATCCAGCCGGTGCCGGCCGCGTCGTTGGTGTCTACCTGGTAGATGAGGCCCTTGGTGGGGGCTGTACCGAAGGCGCCGAGCGCGTCGTAGGCCGTGCGGCTGTCGGAGAGCAGTTCCGCGGTGGCCGCTTGGGCGCAGTCGCCCGATGTGGTGCGGACGCGTGCGGGGAGGCCGATCAGGTTCTTGGTGGTGTTGTGGACGTAGCTTGTGGTTGCGCACGTCTGGTGGGTGGTCTGCCAGCCGCCGGTGCCGTTGGGGCTGACGGCCTCGGACTGGACGCTCTGGGTGAGCCCGTAGGTGGGTTCGTAGGTGGTGCGGGTGCGTATGGTCCGGGTGGCGCCGCCACTGATCGTCTCGATCGCGTCGGTGCGGGAGGCACCCGAGCGGTAGGCGTTCAGGGGGGTGGTGCCGTCGCGGGGCCGGGTCGCGGTCTGCTGGCTCCAGGGCCACGTGAGGGCGCGGGAGGCGATGGTGCCGCCGGCTTTGGTGTAGGTGATGGTCTCAGCCGCTTGCCCTTGGTACTGGGGCAGGTCTTCGCCGAGTTCTTCGGTGCCGGTGGAGTCCTTGATCGTGATCTTGGGGCGGCCGGCGTCCGCTGACATGCCGCGGAAGAACCGGGTCCGGGTCTGGGACTGCTCGGTGGCATCGGGCTGGCCCGCGTTGGCGGTCATGCCCTTGCTGACGACCACGCTGGCGTAGCCGCGCCACTGGCTGTAGGTGCGCAGTTCCGGCTTGGAGAATTCGTCGCTGTCCTTGCCCCAGGCTGCGTCGCCTTCATACGTGTAGCTCGTGATGACGTCGGGCTGGCGCGAGACACGGTCCTTCTCGGTCACCTTGTCGACGACGTACTTGTTGAACCACTCCAGCGGGGGCTTTTCCACCTCGCCGTCGGGGGTCCAGTGAACCGGGTAGCAGCGGGTGGTGTTCTCTTCGGGCTTGGGGTGGGTGCCTCCGACGGGGCAGGGCGCGGAGTAGTCGACCTTGGTTTCGCCGCCGGTCTCGCTGCGGATGGTCTCCACGCGCAGGCGGTCGAAGTCGGGGGTCGCGTCGTTGGGTCCGGTGGCGACGCGGTTGGGCATGTCCTGGACGTTGGCGAGGAAGGAGACCGGGGGAAGCGTGGTGGCTTCCTGGTTTCCGGCGCCGTCCTTGGTGGTGCCGTAGCCGGTGCGGGTGATGGACTCCAGCCACAGCGGAGGGTGGGTGTCGGTGCGTTGGCGGGGGAAGGACTGGGTCAGGTTCCAGCGGTCCACCAGGGACAGCGCGGTGGAGCCTTCGGTGCGCTGACCGTAGGTGACCACCGAGGTCAGGCGCTTGCGCGTCCAGAAGGTCGGCGAGTCGGTGTAACAGTCCTTGGCGGTCGCCTTGCAGTTGAGCGTGGAGGGAGTGTCCCACCAGGGCTGCTTCTCGCCGTAGTTGTTGCCCTCGAACTCGGCGTCAGAGCACTGCGTGGTGCCTTCCTTGATGCAGCGTTCGTCGACCTTGAACTCGACCTTCGCGGCCGGGGGGCCGGAAAGGTTGTCGCTGCGCAGTCCGTAGGTGATTTGGGTGGGGTAGCCGGCCCGGGCGTAGGTGACCGCTTCCTTGAACTTCTGGTTCTTGGCGTAGCGGTTGGTCTCCTTGGCCCAGTCGATGATCATGGCGTTGCCGTGGACGTCCTCGACGTAGTCGAGGTTCCAGCGCCAGCCCTGATCGCAGGAGGCGGCGGCGTACGTGCTCTGGTAGCAGGGCTCGCCCGGGTGGTTACCGAAGACGGGGACGGTCAGGACCGAGTTGGTGACGGGGCGGCTGCCCGCGCCGTCGACATCGTGGCGGCCGAAGAAGTACCGGTTGCCTTCGCGCGTGGTGACGATCCAGTACTCGCCGTCCTTGGCGCCGTTCGGGACGGTCGTATCGGTCTTGTGCTCGATCTTGGAGCCGTCGTCGTTCGCGGGGATCCACTGACCGGTGGTGGCGTCGTGGACGAGCTCCGTCGTGGAGCCGCCCATGGACATGACGACGTTGTCGCCGGCCCAGCACAGGTCGCTCTTCTTCTTGTCCGTGGTGTTGTCGTTGTTCGGCTTGCCCGGGTTGGCCTTCAGATCGTCCGAGCAGGAGCGGTAACGGCGCTCGATGTAGCCGGGCTCGTAGTCCCAGCCGTCACCGACCCAGGACGCCTGGCCGTTGGCCACGGACGTCTTGCCGTCGACGGCCTGCGAGGAGTACGAGAAGCCGATCTTCGGCGCCGGGCCGGCAGGCGGTGCGGGCACCTCCAGCGGATAGGACCAGGAGAAGCCTCCGCCGCTGCCTCCCGCGCTCCAGGAGCCGGTCGGTGAGAGGGAGGTGGCTTTGTAGGTGCCGCCTGCGCCGGATGCGCCGTCGGTGGCGGCCAGGACTGTGGGGCCGCCGCTGCTGCCGGTCATGGTGCGCAGGCCCTGGGCGGGGGCGGTGGCCGGGTCTACGGTGGCGCGGACGGTACCGGTGGCGGGGTCGTTGACGCTTGGGACGTCTCGGGCGACGGAGCACTCGGGAAGCTGCGGGGTGTCCAGGAAGCAGGCCGGGAGCTGCTTGAGCTGCAGGCGGGTTGCCCACTCGGTGCCGTAGAGGTCCTTGAACTTCTTGTAATCCAGCTGGACGTCGACCGGTGTCGAGCCCTCGCTGGGCGGAGTGACCTTGATGAGCGCGCCGTCGACGTTAGCGGCCTCAGTGGCGGTGCGGGTCTCGACGGCAACCGACCAGGTACCGGACGGAGGCGCCGGCGTCGGATTGGCCTCGGTAGGCGAGGCCTTGCCGATGCTGACCGGAAGCGTCCCCGCCTGGACAAGCTGATCCCCGGAGAGCGCGACGCTGGCCGTACCGCCGGCCGGGGGTGACACCTTCGACGGCTCGTACTCCGGCGGTGACTGAACCGGAGCCCCCGCCCACCCTTCGAGCTTGGCGGCCTCGACCTTGTCGAGTTTGGCCTTGAGCTCCTGTTGGAGTCCGGGCAGCTGGACTCCGTCGCGGCTGCCCGGTGGTGCTGCCCAGGCTTGTATGGGCAGGAGTGTTGTGATCAGCGCCACCGAGACGGTGATGCCGGTACGCCCGGCGAGGCGCGCGCGTCTTGCGCGGGCTCTCTTGTTTCCGGGCAGGCGGAAATGATGCGCCGAGAACGGCGACATGTGGACCCCCCACGCTCTGCCCACGCTGATGACACACGTGTGGCAGGAAACTTATAAATAGTGTGCTGATTCTGCGGCCTGATAGCGGATTAAATCCATAGGTTCGGATCTGATGTGGAGTTAATCACTTACCGTGCACGTAGGTCATGACAATCAGGGTGAATCGGGTGTTCGTGGCATGTTCTCGCAGGTGACGGTAGCCGCGGGATGCGTCATGCTCGGGTCGCACATTTCATGCGCGAGTCGCCGGACGGGGAGTCGGCTCTTCGCGCTGCCCGGTCACCGGGCCAAATTGCCTGCGAACACCCAGGGGTGGCGGAGTCGCGCGCCCGAGGGGGGAGAAAATCACCGTGTCCGAAAACGAATCTTCAGATGAGAATTCGCCAACAGAGGCCGAAACGGCGCAGTTTGATATCACGACTGTTCCGCCTCGCTGGTACCGGCAGCGCCGTGCCCTCGGCAGCCTCGCCGCACTGCTGGCCGTTGCCGTCGCAGTGCCTGTCGCCCTGAACTATGACGACGTGCGGACGCCGGCGAAGGCCTCACCGTCCCCGAAGCCCAAGGGACCGGTTGGCGCGACGGAGGCCCGCCGCCAGGCGAAGGAGAGCGGTAAGGAGGTCGAGGTAACGGCCGAGGCCACCGCTCACAGCCGTACCTGGGCGCAGCCCGGTGGGACGTTCAAGCTCCGCGTTTCCAGTGCGGCGACCCGGGCCAAGGTGGGCGATGAGTGGAAGCCCATCGACACGAGCCTGGAGCGGGTGGATGGGGGGTTCGCTGCCAAGGCGGTGAACGGCCGTGTGGTGTTCAGCGCCGGCAGCAAGGCGCAGAGCGCTGATCCGGGCCGTGCATCGCGGGGTGTCTCGCGGGTGTCGCTGGTAAGTCCTGCCACCGTGAACGTGGACCCGCCGGTTCCTGCCTGGACGGATCTGGTGCGACTGAATCTGGATGGTCATGACCTGGTGGTTGCCTGGCCGGGGCCTCTGCCCGAGCCCGTGATCTCCGGATCGCGGGCCCTCTATGAGAATGTCCGGCCGGGTATCGATCTGGTGATGACGGCTCAGGACGGCGGGTACACGCATGTGCTGGTGGTCAAGGACAAGCAGGCCGCGGCCGACCCGCTGCTGGGACAGCTGAACTACCGTCTCTCTTCCCCGGACCTGACGTTCCACCTGGACGAGGAGTCCCGTTCCGTGAGCGCCCGGGACAACAAGGGCGAGGAGGTCGCAGGATCGCCGACCCCCTTCATGTGGGACTCCGCCGGCAAGGTCGCCGTCACCGACGGCGAACCGCAGGCGAAGCCGGCCCCCGAGGCGAAGAGCCACCCCACGCTCGCGCTGTCCGGGTTGAACGGTGCTGAAGGCAATCACGCGCGGGCGGCCGGTGCTTCGCTGTCGGCTGAGAACGTGCTGACGGTGACCCCGAACGTGCAGCTGCTGAGCGATGCGGACACGGTGTATCCGGTTTTCATCGACCCGTCGTTCAAGGGGCACAAGCAGAACTGGACCACGTTCTACAAGACCGAACGAAACTCCAGCTTCTGGAACGGTCAGAACTACAACAGCGGAAGCGGCACCCCCGAGGCCCGCGTCGGCTACGAGACGACCACCTACGGCACGTCCCGGGCGGCGTTCATCTTCGATTTCGGCAGCCAGCTCTACGGCTCCCAGATCCGTTCGGCGAACCTGCGGGCTCTGCAGACCTACTCGTGGGGCTGTGACGCGAGGGCATTCGACGTCTATCACACGCCGCTCATCAACAGTTCCAGCAACTGGAGCAATACGGATAACGGCACGTTCTGGGGTAAGCGGATCGCCGGCGCGAGCACCGGACACGGCAAGGACAGCTCCTGCCCCGACGCGTGGGTCGGCATCGACATCAAGCCGACCGTTGAGGAAGGCGCCCGCGGCGCCTGGCAGAACCTGACCCTGGGCCTGCGCTCCCCGAACGAGAGCGACCCGAGTTACTGGAAGAAGTTCCAGGCCAACGGTGAGAGCGCCCCGTACATCGAGGTCGAGTACAACAAGGCCCCCGACGAGCCGCTCCAGGGCGGGATGGACACCGTCCCCGGCGGGCTGTGCGTCACCGACGCCCCGTTCAACAAGGTCGGCAAGTCCGACGTCATGTTCGAGGTCCAGGGCCGCGACGGCGACGGGAACCTGCGCGCCATCCAGATGAGGATCTGGCGCGTACGCGACGGCGTGGTCCTCTTCGACCAGGAAGTCAACCCGGACAGTTACGGCGTCGCCCGTACCACCCTCAAGTGGGAGCAGTTCACCCCGAACGAGACGTACTCGTGGGCGGCGGTCACCATCGACTACGACAACGCCCGCTCCCCGGAGGGCCCGGCCGGCACCGACAAGCCGTGCTCGTTCACCGTCGACCACACCCAGCCCACCGCGCCCACCATCCGCTCCGAGGACTTCCCCGCTCCCGGCCCGGACGGCGCGGAGTGGAGCAAGAACACCCTTGGCCCGGGCAAGATCTCGGTGATCGCGGGCGGCACGAACCCGGCGGACATCCGCGAGTTCCAGTGGTCGCTCAACCACCCCGTCTACGACCAGAAGGCCGTCCCGGTCGCCGGACAGGACACCGTCACCGTCGACGTCAATCCCGACAACGCCGGCCCCAACCTCTTCTACGTGCGGATCGTCAGCAAGGCCGGGAACGTCTCCAACCCGTTCATCTACACCTTCTACGTCCGCCCCCGCCCCGGATCCGACGGCCCCGGCGACGTCACCGGCGACGGCAAGGCCGACATCCTCGCGATCGACGGCGCCGGTGACCTGCGCGTCTACCCCGCCGACGCGACTGGCGACGTCGACGCGTGGATGCCGGCCGCCACCGACGACGGCAAGCCCGCACCGGCCGGCTACTGGAAGGACGCCAGCGGCAAGAGCGCGTTGATTGCGCACTCCACCGACTGGTACCCCGGCGACGGCATCACCGACCTCATCGCCCGCATGCCCGACGGCAAGCTCTACGTCTACCAAGGCGACGGCAACGGCCGCTTCGACATCAGCCGCCGCACCGAAATCCTCCTACCCCCTGGCGCACCCGACCCGGCGACGCTGACGCAGATCGTCGTCGTCCAGGACGTCACCGGCGACGGAGCCGAGGACATATTCGGCGTCACCCAGGAATCCTTCTGGGCCTTCACCGGCTACAGCGGCGCCTCCATCACCGACGCCACCCGCCTGACCGTCAAAAGCTGGGACACCCGCGACATCGTCAACATCCGCGACGTCTCCGGCGACGGCATCGCCGACCTCATCTTCCGCGACAACGCCGCACCCGACCGGGGCCTCGCCCTGCGCAAGGGCAAGCCCGGCCCCAACGGAGGCGTCGACCTCGCCTCCCTCGGCACCGCGGCCGCCTCCCTGGACGCCAAGGACTACCCCTACGGCACCACCGGCTGGGACCGCGCCACCTGGCCCCTCCTGCACGGCACACCCGACGTCAACAACGACGGCATCCCCGACCTCTACCTCACCCGCAACGACGGCACCCTCCACCTCTACTACGGAGGCCGCACCACCATCGCCAACGGCTGGCGCGTCGAAGAAGACGACTGGAACACCGCCCGCACCCTCGGCTAACAACACCGAGCATCAGACAGACGCCCGGCCGGGAAACCTCTCCCGGCCGGGCGTCCGGCTTTCGCGACCGCAGGGACCAGGCCGCCGTCCTCACCGAGACCAGATACGAGGCCGCACAGGGCTATGCCGGTAGCCGGGTACCGCTAGACCTGCGCAGACATGGCCCGGTCGGGTGGCCCGAGGTCGCACCGGGCGTGCATGGCTCGCTCCGTTGTCGTACTCGGGGTCATCGAATCCAGGGCCGACCAACAGGCATGCGCGGTCCCCTTGCCAACGCTGCTGCAGGACATGCCCACATGGCTCGGCCGGCCAAGCGAAGCGATGCCTTCACTCCTGATCGCTGCTGAGTTCAGGAGCCTTCAATCGGCCCGGCCCGGTCCCATCCAGGCGCCCGCACGTCGATCGTGAGGCTTCCCGACGCGACCTCTTCGCCGCAGGTCCGGCACGTCGACGTCAGATCGAGGTCGTGCTCGGCGTCGTGCTCGGAGCCGGGCCCGCCGTGATGCCGGAAGGCGACCGGCGGAGTGTCCACCGCCCAGCGATCGCCCCAGGCCAGCAGAGCGTGCATCACCGGTGCGAGATCGCGGCCGGCCTCCGTGAGGTGGTATGCGAAGCGCAATGGGCGCTCGCTGTAGGCGCGGCGCTCGACCACGCCCGCCTCCTCCAGTGCGCGCAGTCTGGCGGCGAGGCGGTCGCGGGGGGCGCCGGTGTTGCGGACGATCTGGTCGAAGCGCTGGTTGCCGTAGAAGATCTCGCGGATCGCCAGGAGGGCCCAGCGTTCGCCGACGAGTTGCAGCGCGGCGGCTGCGGAACACGGCCGACCGGGCACGTCGGGGTGCGGAACCGAGGTCTCGCCCTGCTTCGCGTTCGAGGTCACGTCCCCATTCTCTCCCGAGTCCGTTGTGTTTTCAAACTTGCACCGCTAGCCTCCGGTCCATGACAGTTGGAATTTCAAACCCACACAGGGCGTCCCGAGCCGTGTTCGCGACGGTCGCGGCCGCGGTCTTCATGTCGAACCTCGACCTCTTCATCGTCAACGTGGCCCTCCCGGCGATCGGCGACTCGTTCGGCGGCAGCGGCCTCGGCTCCCTCTCCTGGGTCCTGAACGGCTACGCGATCGTCTTCGCGGCGCTCCTCGTAGTCGCCGGCCGCGTCGCCGACCGCTCCGGTCACAAGCCGGTCTTCCTGACCGGACTGGCGGTGTTCACCCTCGCCTCGCTCGGCTGCGCACTCGCTCCCAACGTCGGGACGCTGGTCGTGGCACGGCTCGTACAGGCCGCCGGCGCCGCGCTGCTGATGCCGACGTCGCTCGCGCTGCTGCTCGACACGACGGCGCCCGAGAAGCGCGCCGGGGCGGTGCGGGCCTGGGCGTCGATCGGCGGGATCGCCGCCGGACTCGGGCCGGTGGCCGGCGGGCTGCTGGTCGAGGCCGGATGGCGCTGGGTGTTCATCGTCAACGTGCCCGTGGGGATCGCGGCGTTCGCGCTCGGAGTCAAGGTGCTGCCGTCGCCCCGACGCGCTGGGGCGGAGAAGAGTCCGCTGCCCGACCTGTTCGGCGCCGCCCTTCTCACCGGATCGATCGCAACGCTCGCGCTCGGTCTGGTCAAGGCTCCCGACTGGGGTTGGACGAGCGCCGGCACCCTCGGCGGCCTGGCTGCCGCGGTGCTGCTCGGCGTGTGGTTCGTCCTGCGCTCGGCCCGCCACCCCGTGCCGATCGTCGAGTTGCCGCTGCTCCGGGTTCCGGCCTTCGCATCCGCGGCGGCCTCCCTGACGCTGTTCACCGTCGCGTTCGCCGGAATGCTGCTCGGCGCGGTGCTGTGGTGCCAGGGCGTGTGGGGCTACTCGGCCCTGCGCACCGGCCTCGCCATCGCGCCGGGCCCCCTGCTGGTGCCGCCGGTCGCGTTGCGGATCGGGCCCGCCGTCGCCAGATTCGGTGCGGGCCGCATCGCGCTGACGGGAACTGTCCTGTTCGCGGCCGGCATCCTGTGGTGGGCCGCGGCGCTCGACACCGGCTCGGCCTACGCGGCCTCGCTCCTGCCCGGCATGATGCTGACCGGCCTCGGCGTCGGCATGACGATCCCGGTCCTGACCGGGGCGTCGGCGGCCGCCCTGCCGCCGGCCCGCTTCGCCACCGGCTCGGCCATCACCTCGATGGGCCGCCAGATCGGCGCGGTCCTCGGCGTCGCGATCCTGATCGGGATCCTCGGCACCCCGGCCCCCGGACACGCTGTCGCCGCGTTCCGGCACGGTTGGTACGCGGTCGCCGTGGCATCCCTGCTCGCCGCGTGCGCGACGCTCCCGCTCGTACGCAAGCCGCGACCGGCACCGGCCGCCGGCGAGGCGGCCGACATCGCAGAGGCCGCGGAGGCCGGCGCCGCCTGAGATGCGAGTCCTGTCCCGTCGCGGGCCGCGCGGACGCCGAGCCGGAGTTGCCCTTCCTGCTGCTGCGGGGTGGCCGAGGACGTCATCTGGCCCGCGGCGTGCGTGGGCGAGGAATCCGATCCACACGCGGGCTCCTTCGCACGGGAAGAGATCGGGTACGTCCTGCTCTCCGCCCTGCGGGACTGGGCGCGGGACTCCCCCACCGGGGCGCTGGGCATCGCCCGCGGCATCATCCGCCTCGTCGTGAAGTGCACTCCGAGACGATGTCGCGCACTCGCTTCGGGAGTGCACGGCATCGTCCGTGCCGCCGGTGCACGCGATGCTGTGCACTGCCGGCATCGAGTGCGCGCAGCGGATTCCATGATGTCCCGCCCTCCTTCACCGGCCAGTACTCAAGGCGGAGTCCTCGCTATCCGAAGCGCGGGTCGGGTCATCGCCCGGCCCTCGCATCGATGAGCGGTGGAGGCCATCTGCCCCACTCACCTCACACCTCTGGTGGCGTCGGCGCAGACGCGCGGCGCGCCATGGGCTCGGTCGGCCGCCGGGGTACTGCACTTCGCCGATGTCGCCGGGAGTGCTGTCGTACCACTCGTACGTGTCGTCCGCGTCGTTGATCATGTAGGTGACGCGTCCTACACGTACCTCCACGGATACCTCCACGGACCAGCCCACCCCGGTGATGGCGTCCAGAACGGCGCGCACGGTCGTCGGGCACGTGAAAGTGAAGTCGATCAGCCAGCGCGGCACGAGTGCAACGGCTGAGGCCGCGGGCACGCAGTCGCCTCGGCGCCCGGCGAGCGGTGGAATACGCGGGTGGTGAACTGGGCGCAAACGTACGACTGTCACTTCGACACCGATCGCGTCCCCAGGCTCTTGGAGCAGTTGGAGCGCGAGAGCGACGCAGAAGCATGGATGGAGCTGGGGTACAGGCTGGTCCTCGAGCACGACCTCGTGTCCCCCGCCGCCTTCGCCGCGCTGCCCCGCCTGGCACGCCTCGCCTCGGGCAACGCGGACGCACGCCGTCTGGCCGGAGAAACCATGGATGTCCGCCAACCGACCGGTCCTGCCGCACAGCGCTGTTTCACTCTGGCTCAGTAACACCAAGGGAGGGGACAAGAGCGGTGGATAACCTTCAGGTCAGCTGGGAACTCACCGGGTCCGGCTGGGCAACTTACCGAATCTCGGACGGCTCTTCGGAGCACAAGGACATCGTCAGCTACTGCATGGACGCTCTGGCTGACTTGCTTTGCAGCGTTGCAGGCCTCTACAGTCCTGCCACCGTCCAGCGCGCTTCTCCTTCGACCTCGAGCCCGCCGAAGTGAGGTGGGTTCTCCGGGGCGCGGGGCCACAAGTAGACATTGCGATCTACCGGTTCCCGGACATGTCAGCGAGCTTCGACGTGCCCGACGAGGACGGCACGCTCGTATGGAGGTCGAGACAGGCTCGCAGTGTCCTGAGCCATGCCGTCATGGAAGCTGCACAGTCAGTGCTCCGGCTCCATGGCGAGGAGGGCTATCTAGTGCTGTGACCGGAAAGGTTCACCGGGTTCGAGAGCGGTGAGGGACCGGACGAACGGTTCGTGCACTGGGGGTGAGAAGATCGCACTGTGACCATCCGCCTGCATGACATTGATGGCGAGCACTCGCTGACGTTCGATGCCGGTGGCCTGGCTGCCGATGTCGCAGTAGCCGCCGCCGGGCACGAGCCGAACGGGTACTTCTGGGAAGGTCTCGTGCGGTTTGCCTGGCCCGATATTGCCGAGCGCCTCGATTTCGACAGCGAGGCTGGCATGTTCTGCGCGGTCGGCGGTTCGAGCGACCTCGCGCGACTCAAGACAGCCGTTGAATCCGTCATCACGAGCCCCGAGACAGTCCGCGACATCATTGCCCGTGCGGAGACTTCGGGCTTCGAGTTCGACGACTGATGCTGTGACCTCGCCGGGTTGGGCGGGGTCAGGCCGCGGCCGGCAGTGGCCTGCCGCCCCAGCGGAGACCTCGTTCGGTCCGGATGCGTGCGCGCTCGCGTCGTTGGGCGGCCAGGACGTCGGGGTGGCGGGCGTTGTTGTTGCGCCAGCGCAGGTAGGCGTGCAGGGCCCGGGTCTGGACGGCGTGGTTCGGATGGTGGGAGTTGGCCAGGGTGAACTGCCGAAGCGGCCCGAAGTGGGCCTCGATGGGGTTGGCCCAGGACGCGTAGGTAGGTGTGAAGCACAGCTCCACCTTGTTCTTCTTCGCCCACCTGCGGATCTTCCAGTTCAGGTGGGCGGAAAGGTTGTCGAGGATCACGTAGATCGGGGCGCCGTCCGGGCGGGCAGCTCGGATCGATCTCAGGGCGGCCCAGGTGTGGTCGATGCCCTTGCGGCGCCGGTTGACACCCCACAGCTTGTCGTCGCCGACGGAGTAGCAGCCGTGGAAGTAGGTGATGCCGTGGGTGCGGCGGTAGGTGGCAGGCAGTCGGTCGGGGCGGCTCTGTTCGGCCCAGCAGGAGCCAGCAGTGGGGCGGATGCCCAGTGGCCCGAACTCGTCCAAGGCGAACGTGCGGTCAGGACGCTCGTTGACCGCGTACTCGATCCGCTCCAGCTTGGCGTCGAAGGCCGGATCCGGGGATTCCTTCCAGGTCTTCGTCCGCTGGAAGGTGATCCCCCGGCGGGCCAGTAAGCACCGCAGGGCTTCGCGGCCGATCCGGACAGGCCGGACAATGTTCCGACGCAAGTGGTCGGCGAGTTTGCGGACCGACCAGCGGGTGAAAGGCTTGCCCAGCACGGTGGGCCGGGTGGTGGCCGTCTGGATGACGAACTCCTCGTCGTCACAGCTCAGCAGGCGGGGACGGCCTCCCGCCCACTGAGGGTTCAGGCATGCGAGCCCGATCTCGTTGAAGCGGTGGATCACGTCCCGGACGGTGTCCTCGTCCGCCTGGACCAGCCGCGCGATCACCGGGACCGTGCTGCCGCCGGCCGAGGCCAGCAGCATCATCGCCCGTCGAAACCGCACCGAGCTCGTACTGCCCCGCCGAACAATCTGCTGGAGCTTCTGCCCCTCCTGCTCCGTCAACCTGCGGACCTTGACCGGTGGTGCCATCCCGCCTCCCCTGCTGGTTGGAAGCGACATCGCTTCCAACCAGCACAACGAGCAACCCGGTGAACCTGTGCGGTCACAGCACTAGGGGCCCGAATAGTCGGTCGGGTGACGACGCTTCGATCTAGTGTCCTGAGTCAGGGGCCCCTGGTGGTTCAGCGCATGACAGTCGACGCTGCCACGGTCTCACCACAGAACTAACTGAAACCCCTGACTCAGGTCACTTGTGACCTGAGTCAGAGATTCGGTGGCAGTAGGCCGCGACTTTGTCGAGGATCTCGTCGGCGGCCTTCGTCCAGACGAATGGCCTGGGCTGGTCGTTCCAGTGGGTCAGCCAGGCCCGGATGTCGCGTTCGAGGGCCTGGACGGAGCGGTGGACTCCACGCTTGAGCTCATCTGCGTGAGCTCGGCGAACCACCGCTTGCCCAGGTTCAGCCAGGACGCGCTGATCGGCGTGAAGTGCAGGTGAAAGCGAGGGCGCGCCAGCAGCCACTTCTTCACATCCAGCGTCTTGTGGGTCGCGTAGTTGTCGAGGATCAGATGGACCTGGAGACCGGCCGGAACCTCCTTGTCGAGCTTGGCCAGGAACTTTTTGAATTCGGCAGCCCGGTGGCGGCGGTGGAGTGAGCCGATGACCTTGCCTGTGGCCACCTCGAGGGCAGCGAAGAGGGTGGTGGTGCCGGCGCGGATGTAGTCGTGGCTGCGGCGCTCTGGAACACTGGGCATCATCGGCAGAACCGGCTGGGACCGGTCCAGGGCCTGGATCTGCTACTTCTCGTCCACTCAGAGGACCAAAAGCCTTCTACGGCGGGTCCAGGTAGAGGCCGACAACATCGCGGACCTTGTCGATGAACAGCGGATCCATCGACAGCTTGAACGTCTGCGACCGGTGCGGTGCCAGCGCGAACGCCCGCCAGATCCTGGAAACCGTCGACTGCGACATGCCCGTGGCCGCGGCCATCGACCTGGTCGAGCAGTGCGTCGCGTTCTTCGGCGTCTCTTCCAGGGTCTTGACGATCACCCGCTCGACATCCGCATCGGTGATCTTTCGTGGGACACCCGGTCGCGGCTCGTCGCCCAGCCCGTCCAGACCGTGCTCGAGGAAGCGCCGCCGCCAAGTGCGGACCGTGTCCGGACCGATCCGCAGCCGCCGCGACACTTCCACGACCGAGTGTCCCTCCGCGCACTCCTGCACGATTCGCAACCGCTGAGCCAAGGCCTGGGCTGTCGTACGACGACGTAACCAGCCCTCCAGCAACGCCCGCTGGGCATCAGTGACCGACAACGGCGGAATCTTCGGACCCGGACGACTCATACCGAACTGACGACAAACCTCAGACTCAGGTCAGTAGCGGCGCCCAGCCCGATGGGCACGATCGGCGAGACGCCCCATATGGTGAGGCAACGTCAGGGGAGACAAGGGGAGCGGATGAACCGGCACGTGGCGGGTGGGTACGGAGCATTCGAGCCATTGGGGGCGAACGATCCGCGGATGGTCTCGGGCTACCGGATCGCCGCTCGGCTCGGCGCGGGCGGCATGGGCAAGGTGTACCTGTCGCATACCCCGGGGGGTCGTCCGGTCGCCCTCAAAGTGATCCGGCCGGAGTTCGCCGAGGACCGGGAGTTCCGTCGGCGGTTCCGTCAGGAGGTGCGTTCCGCTCAACGGGTCCAAGGCCTCTACACCGCGCCCGTTATCGACAGCGACACCGACGGGCCGGTCCCATGGCTCGCCACGGCCTACGTGCCGGGCCCGTCGCTGGCCGAGGCGGTGGCCAGCCACGGCCCGCTGCCGTCCCACACCGTCCTGATGCTCGTGGCGGGGATTGCCGAGGCCCTCCAGGTCATCCACGGGTCCGGCATCGTGCACCGGGACCTGAAGCCCTCCAACGTGCTGCTGGCCGCCGACGGCCCCAGGGTCATCGACTTCGGCATCGCGCGGGCTGCCGATGCCACCGCGCTCACCGCGAGCGGGGTAGCCGTCGGAACGCCCGCGTTCATGGCCCCTGAGCAGGCAGCCGGTGGCGAGGTCAGCGGGGCGACGGACATATTCGCGCTCGGGCAAGTGGCCGCGTACGCCGCCTTAGGGGCGCCCGCCTACGGCGATGGCCCCTCGCACGGCGTGTTGTACCGCATCGTTCACGAGGAACCGGACCTGTCGGGCCTGGACGGGACGCTGCGTCCGCTCGTCGAGCGCTGTCTCGCGAAGGACCCCTCCAAGCGCCCCTCGCCTGCCGAGATCCTCGACCTGTGCCGGACCGCCGGCGACCTCACCCAGCTGAGCAGGCCCGAGGACTGGCTGCCGCAGGGGGTCGCGGCTGGCATCTCGAACCGTCCCGAGCCTCCGGCGCCGGTTCCCACGGTCGTGGTCCAGGACACACCCCCGTCGCTGGTGGCACAGCCCACCGTGTCGGCCCACCCCGTGTACGCCCCTCCAGGATCCCTCAGCCCCCCGTACGCCGCTCCGACCGCCCCGCCGACCGTGCCTGCACCGGCCTTCGCTCCGCCTCCGCTGGTCGTAATCCCCCGGCCCCCGGGGAGCAACCGGAGCGCCGTCGTCCTGATCTGGATCTTCGGGTGCCTCTTCTTCCTGCTCGCGGGCTGTGTGGCCGTGCTGAGCAACATTGACGGCAGCACGTCGGATGACGGTACGGACGCCAGTCCCCGCGCCACGTCCACGGCCCCACGCCCGGACCCGAAGCCCATTGAGTACAAGGGATTCAACCTCGCCGACAACTACGACGTGAGTTTCGCCGACGATCCGCTGACACCCAGCCAACATAGTGGCGACCTGCGCTACCTGTGCTCCTTGAGGGTCTGCGGCTTTCACTCCAATTCCGATGCGAAGCTGGCACGGCTCGACAGCGGTACCGAGGGATCCTTGCAGGCGTGCCGTCAGGAGACGCGGTTCACCAGGGAGATCCCCGTCGCCGCGATCTCCAAGGGTGACGCCTTCTGCGTACGCACCGCACAAGGAACGATCGCCTTGGTCGTGTACCGGGGTAGCTCGGCAAAGAACGACCCGAGCACCTACGCCACCCTGGACATGACGGTCTGGCGGGGCGCGGCCCGCAAGGACTAACGCCTGTCTCTTTCACGGGTTGGCCAGTTGACCGGATGTGTCTGTCCGATGTCGGAACGGACCGAGCCGCTGATGCCGCCTGATCAGGTTCGCGGGAGGCGGTGGGTCGACCATCGCCGCACGCTCAAAGACCAAAGCTGGGCCGAACCCGTCCTCGGAGCATTCCGGGACGGTGGAAGCCTGTTCACGGATGGCTTCGCCTTCACCCCGGAGGGATCCGCCTGTCGGCGTGCGAGCTGAGGTGCGGGCGCGGGGGAATCGGGTTGCGAGGCGGTCGGAAGCTGGGGTGGAATCGGGCTGGCTGTGCACCTGCGGCCCGGGCGGGGAGGGGTCGGTCATGGACGGGACGACAGCGCTGGACAGCGTGCTGCAGCGGGCGCACGTGGTCCAGGTGAGCTCGGTGTGCGGGTCCGGGGCGGACGGAGAGATCCGGGTGGACCTCTCCGATCCGGCGGAGTCGGCCCGGCTCAGGACGGCCATGGCCGTGGAATCGCTGCCCGGGTTCCACTGCATGTGCCTCGGGGACGTCCGCTTCGAGGTGTTCGACCGGGACGGTGGACGGCTTGCAGTCGTCGTCCTGCACCACGGGGTGGCCCTGAGGTGGGGGCAGTGGGAGGGCGACGCCATCCTCACCGACGGCCGCCTGCTCCTGGCCTGGCTGGACGGGCACGGCATGCCCGGCCCCATGCAGCAGTTCGAGGCCAGCCGGCTACGGGCGGAGGAAGGGGCCGAAAAGAAGCGCAACTGGCTGGCCGCGATGCCTGCCGGACTGGAGGGGACCGCCGACCGGATCCTCGACCTGTCCCGCACCGGCATCGGGCCCTCCCCCGAATTGCTCGCGGAACTCACGGACCGACTACAGCTGACGTTCCCCGACCCGGTGGAGCGGGTGCTGGCCCTGCTCAACTGGAACGGCGCCGGCAGCGGGCGCTGCTCCGGCTACCCCTTCCACGAGGGCCTGCCCGGCGAGCTGCTCGGCAGGGTGCCGATCACCGATCTGCTCGCCGCGCTGGCCGACCCGCGGGCCGAGGAGCGGCACGACGCCGGGGCCGTGCGGCATTTGGTGGGCTGGAAGACCCGCCCGCGCCAGAAACGGGATGTCGCCAGCCTGCCCGAACCGCTGCGCGTCCGACTGCTGGCGCACGCCCGCCGCTCTGGAGACTCCGACAAGCAGGGCCGCGCAGAACGGTGGTTGGCACCCCCGCGGGCCTGAGGCCCGCCGACGTTCAGCAGCCGGCGAAGGCGGCGCGGTCAGCAGCAGGGAGGGCGCTCGATGACGACGTGGCCGTCCGGGCCGAGTGGCGGCGGCCCCCCGGCGACCGGGGTCCTGCGTCGCCCTCGCGTCGTAGGAGGCCTGAATCAGGTGGCCACCTGCGGCCGCCGGGGTGGACGAATCAGAGCGATGCGTTCAGGGGATGGCCCAAGAGGGTTTCGAGCTGGGCGATCGTCTGCTCGGGCTGCTTCGCGTGGACTCCCGCGAAGCCGAGTGCCTCCGCCGCCTGCACGTACTCCTCGGTGTCGTCGACGAACACGCACTCGTGGGCGGGCAGTTCCATGAGTTTCAGGATGGCCTCGAAGATGGCCGGCTCGGGCTTGCGCATCCCGTGGACTTCGGAGATGACCACGCTGTGGTAGAGGGCATCGAGGTCGTAGCCGTCGTAGAGGTCCCAGGGAGACAGGCCCACGGAGTTGGACAGGATGCCGACCTTGATCCCGGCACGCTTCGCTGCGGCGGCTGCGTCGATCATGGCCTTTTCCGGGCGCAGGTCGGCGAAGATCCGCCCCATCAGATTGTCCGGGGAGACGCCGAGCTTGGGGGCGGCGAACTGGTTCCATTCCGTCTGAGTGATCTCGCCGCGCTCCAGCTCATGGGTGAGCCGAACCCCGTCCGCGTCCATGTACAAGGCGTTCAGGCACGCACCCTGGGGAAGTCCTTCGCGCTTCTCGAAGGCGAGCACTGCCGGGAGCAGCGGTGTGGTGAGCACCCCTCCGAAGTCGAGGACGAGGCCGGTGCGGCGAGACGACATGCGAGAACTCCAGATGGTGAGGTTGATCGGCCGGGTTTCAGGCGAACTGTACTGGCGGGGACCGTGCCCGTCGTCGGGGGCAGACAGCGGGACGACAGCAAGGGGAAGTGGATCGTCCAGGACCTGGGCATCACGGTGCCGTTCACCTGGGAGGGGAGGGACGGCGACAGCCAGATGACCGCGGGGGGCCCGCAGTACCCGATCTGGTTCACCCACCTGATCTACCACGACACGCTCTACACCCTGACGTACAAATGGCCCGGTCTGAACGACCATCCCTGCTCACGCGTCCCGGACTTCAACCTCGAGACGCTGAACCAGGGGTTCGAGGGAGCCCGATTCGTCGGGCGGGAGACCCTGCGGCGCACCCACCCGCCGCGGCACGTGAACCACTGGAGGGTGGGCGTGGTCTTCCCGCAGCTGCCTCCCGGGAACTATCCGCGTCTGCCGCTCGCGCTGGGTGACATCTACGTCGACGAGGACAACCGGGGAACCTTCTGGCAGGTGCTGCAGTTCGGCGTGCAGAACCCCTACGACCCCGAGCTCGACGAGTGGCTGGTCATGGACACCTTCGAACACCGGCCCGGGACCGTGACGCTTCCCCGGGAGTGCGAGCCGCCCCGGTGAGCGTGGCCCCGGTCCCTCGGCGGGTCGGGCGGCCGATGCGGCTTCGGGTGGGGTTCAGGCGGTGGATGCCTGCGGCGGTGCGGGGTCGTTCGCGGTCGGCGGCAGCCCGGTGAGGAAGGTGCGGATCTCGTCGGCCTCGGGGACGGCGAGGGCGGTGTAGAGGGCGAGGGCCTGTCGGGCGTGGTCGTGGGCGAGGTCGATGCGGCCGAGGTCGCGGTGGACGTGCGCCAGGCCGTCGTGGGCGCGGGCCTGCTCGGGGCGGTAGCCGAACTCGCGGGCGAGGGTCAGCGCGGTGTCGTGTTCGGCCGCGGCCCGGGCGAGGTCGCCCATGGACCGGGCGGCTTCCGCCAAGGCGTTGAGCGACTCGGCCTCGTCTCCGGGGAAATCGCACCTGCGGCTCAGCTCCAGGGCGTCGCGGTGATGGTGGCGGGCCTCGTCGTGGCGGCCTTGCCGTTGGTACAGCAGCCCGATGTTGTTCAGCACGATGATCTCGCCGATGCGGGATCCCGTCTCGCGGTACACGTGCAGCGCCTGCCGATGGTGCTCGTGGGCGTCCTCGTACCGTCCTTGGCGTTCGTGGACGATGCCGAGGTCGGTCAGGCATCTGGCTTCGCCGGCACGGTCGCCGAGCTCGCGGAAGAGCACGAGGGACTGGGCGTACTGGTCGTGGGCCTGGTCGTCTTCTCGCCGCCGCCGGGAGACGGTGGCGAGGTTCTGCAGTGCGCGGGCCGTGGCGCCCTGATCGCCGATCTCGCGCGCGAGGTCCAGGGCTCGCCGGTAGTGCTCGGCCGCTTGCTCGTACGCGCCGTTCCACCAGAAGTGCACCTCGCCGAGATCGATGAGCGTGCGTGCTTCGGCGGATGTGTCGCCGCTCCGGCGGCCGGCTCGCAGTGCCAGGCCGTGGAGGGTCAGCGCGTCGGCCTGGTGGGCGTGGCCCAGCAGGTAGCGGTGCAGGGTGGCGGCCAGTTGGCTGGTGTGTGTGAGCCGGTCGTGTTCGGCTGCGTACTGGCAGGACGCCATGAGGTTCACGCGTTCACCGTCCAGCCAGGTGATCGCCTCGGCCTCGTCCTGTGGGGGCGCGGCCGGGGTGTCCGGCGCGGGGATGCGTGGCCTGCGGTTCTTGCCCTCGGGGTAGAGGTGGTCGATGGCCGTGCTCGCGGTGTGGAGGTAGTGGTGGAACAGTCGGCCGAGGGCTTCGCTCTGGGCGTTGGGGGGCTCCTGCGCGGCCGCGGTGGCGAGGGCGTGTTCGCGCAGCAGGTCGTGGAAGGTGTAGCGGCCGAGCTGGTGCTGGGTCAGGACGTGGGCGTCCAGGAGGTCTTCCAGGAGCGTCTCGGCCTGCTCGAGCGGGAGGTCGGCCAGCGCGGCGGCCGCCTCGGGGCTGATGTCACGGCCCGGCTGGAGCCCCAGGAGCCGGAACATGCGTTGCTGATCGGCAGTCAGGTGCTGGTAGGACAGCGTGAACGCCGCTGCCACACCTCGCTCCGCGGTGGCCAGCTCGGAGAGTCTGCGGCGCTGGTCGCGGAGCCGGTCGGCCAGGTATGCGACGGTCCAGCGGGGGCGATGGTGCAGGCGGGCGGCGGCGATGCGGACGGCCAGCGGCAGGAATCCGCACAACTGCAGGACGTCGAGGACGGCCAGGGGTTCGGCGGCCGCCCGTTCGCCGACGATCGCCGTGAACAGCTCCACGGCGTCGGCGGCGGCCAGCACGTCCAGGGACAGGGCGTGTGCCCCGTCCAGGTCGGTCAGCCGTCGGCGGCTGGTGATCAGGATGAGGGCACGGGAGGATCCGGGCAGCAACTGGCGTACCTGGTCGGCGCCGAGGGCGTTGTCCAGCACGGCCAGCACGCGCCGGCCGGAGAGCTCGGACCGCCACAGCGCGGCGCGATCGGCGACCGACGCGGGTATGTGTTGTGCGGCCACGCCGAGCTGGCCCAGCAGGATCTCGAGCGCGGCGCCGGCGTCGAGCGGCGCCTGGCCGGCGGTGTGCGCCTGCAGGTCGATGAAGAGCTGTCCGTCCGGAAAGTGCTCGGCGAGGCGGTGGCCCGCGTGGACCGCGAGCGTCGTCTTGCCGACGCCGGCCATCCCGTCGATCGCCGAAATCGTCACGATGCCGCCGTTGCTGCCCGACCACAGGCGGGTCAGCCTGTCGAGCTCGACTTCGCGTCCGGTGAAGTCCGGGACGTCGTAGGGCAGGAAGTTGACCCCCTGCGGTTTCGAGGGCGCGGTGACCGGCGGCGGCCGCAGATCGGGGGCGTCCCGCAGGATGTCCTGTTCGAGCTTGCTGAACGCGTGGCCGGGGTCCAGCCCCTGCTCTTCGGCCAGGGTCGCCCGGAAGGTTCTGGCCACCTGCAACGCGTCGGTCTGGCGTCCGGCGCGGTGCAGGGCGAGCATCAGCTGGCAGCAGAGCCGTTCCCGCAAGGGGTTGGCCGCCGCGTGGACGGACAGTTCGTCGATGAGGTCGTCGTGCCGCCCCCGGGCCAGCTCCAGCTCGGCCAGGCGCTCGACGGCGGTCAGCAGCTGCCCGTTCAGACGTACTCTGGTGCTCTCGACGTAGTGGGCGGTGATGTCGGCCAGCGGCTCTCCCCGCCACAGCGCCAGCGCGGCACGTATCTGGTCCGCAGCGTCCCCGGGGTCGTCGGAGAGGGCCGGTGCCTTGGCGAGCAGGCTGGTGAACTCGTCCAGGTCGAGTTGTCCTGGCTCGGGGGTGATCACGTACCCGGCCGGCCGCGTGGCCAGCATCCGGTCGGCTGCTGAAGCGCGCAGCATCCGTCGGATCGCGGCGATGGTGGTCTGGATCTGGGCGCGGGCGGAATCCGGCGGCAGTGGCCCCCACATCGCGTCGATCAGGCGATCCGTACTGATCGCGACCCCGGCGTGCAGCAGCAGGTAGGCGAGCACCGCGCGATGACGGGGTGCCAGGCCGGGCGCATCCGAACCGGGAGCCACGGCCTCCACCGGGCCGAGGATCGTGAACCGCATGCCGTTACTCCCGGGGTCATCAGCGCGTGCGGCCGCGTGCATCCGCATGCATCCGCGTACATCGAAGAAGCATCGGGAATGTATCAAGATCAACCGGCAGGGTTACCGGCATGCCAGCACTCCACACCGTAGAACCGGAGATCGCGACCGGTGAAGCCGCAGCCCTCTTCAATGCCACGCACCAGGCCCTGGGGGTCGTCCCCAACCTGGCCAGGGTGATGGCCAACAGCCCGGCCGTACTGAAGGGGTACTTGGGCGTCCTCACCACCCTGAGCACGGAGGGAACCCTGTCGGCGGACGTGCGCGAGCGCATCGCGTTGCTGGTGGCGCAGGAGAACGGGTCCGACTACTGCCTGTCCGTGCATGTCTTCCGCGGGACCATGCTGGCCGGGCTGAGTGCGGCCGAAGCCACCCGCGCGCGCCGGGGCAAGGCCGACGACTCCTGGGCCGCCGCCGTCTTGGAACTGGCCGCCGCGGTGGTCCGTGACCGCGGAACCGTTGGCGACGAGCAGCTGGCCGCGGCCCGGCGCGCCGGTCTGTCCGACGGGCAGATCGTCGAGGTCGTCGCCCATGTCGCCCTCAACGCGTTCACCAGCTACCTCGCCACGGCTGCCCGTATCGACATCGACTGGCCGCTCGTGCGGCACACCGACTGAAGGAACGCGAACGCGATGACATCTTCAGAGCCGCGGATCGCCTGAACCGGGTTATCCCGGCTGGATTGCCCCAGCCGGGTGGGCCCAGACCCCTCCAAAACGAGAATCCGTCCCCACCGAGGAGCCCCACATGATCAACGCCGTCCCCCTCACTCATGTCTCCACTGAAGACGCCGCCGCCTGGCATGCGGTCGTGGCGGCCTCGCTCGCCAGTGATCTGCCTGAAGAGCCCCGGCCCACTCTCCGGCAGGTCCACGCCCAACTCACCGTCGTCGGGCGGGACAACCGCCGACTGCTCTGGCAAGCCACCGGGGCCGATGGCGCGGTGGTCGGTGTGGCCGGGCTGCGGTTGTTCACCTCGCCCGGGCAAACGCACCTGGCGGAGCTGGAGCTGCACGTCGCTCCTGACCGGCGGCGCTCGGGCGTCGGCTCGCACCTGCTGGCCACAGCCGTGGAGGCGGCACGGGCCGAGCAGCGCCGCAGCCTGATAGCCGCCGTGGCCGGCAACGGACCGGGGGACGCCTTCTGCGCCGCGCGCGGCTTCCGGCGGGTACTCGCGCTGGACCACCTGCTGCTCGACGTCGCGCGGGCCGACGATGCCCCAGCCGGCGCCGAGCACCCCGGCTACGAGCTGACCAGCTGGAACGGCACGGTCCCCGACGACCTGGCCGAGGCGTTCGCCGCTGCCAAGAACGCGATGAACGACATGCCCACCGGCGACATGGACTACGGCAGCCAGACCTGGACCGCCGACCGGGTCCGGGCCATGGCCGAGGTGCTGGCCGACCGCGGTGACGTACTGCTGACGACCGCTGCGCTCGGCAAGGGGGAGATGGCCGGATACACCGAGATCGTCATCCGTGCCGGGGAGACCCGCCGGGCACTGCAGTACGACACCGTCGTGGCGCCCGCACACCGCGGCCACGGGCTCGGGCTGTGGGTCAAGGCAGAGATGGTGCGCAGGCTCCGCGCCGAGCACCCCGGGATCGTGGAGATCGAGACCGACAACGCCCAGGACAACACCCACATGCTCGCCGTGAACCGGCAGCTGGGCTTCCGTTTCCACCGCAGCACCCACGAATACCAACTCGACCTGCCCACCACCTGACCACCCCACGCCGGAGGGCAACATCTCCGCCCGCAGCCTCTAACCCCCCTGATCCGTCACCTCGTCCCTCACCTCCTCCTTCCCCCTCCTCCCCCGACACTTCCACCCGACCAGGGAGCACACCACCATGTCCAAGTTCACCGCTTCAGGGCAGCGCAAGATCCGCGACGTACTGGCCCGCCACGTCGACTCCGGCAAGATCCCCGGCGTCGTCGCCCTGTACAGCAAGGACGACGAGACACACGTCGAGACGCTCGGCTCGATGGAGCACGACGGCGGCGCGCCGATGCGCCGGGACACCATCTTCCGGATGGCGTCCACCTCCAAGCCCGTCTCGATAGCGGCGGCGATGGTGCTGCTCGACGAGTGCCGGCTGCGGCTGGACGACCCGGTGGACCGGTGGCTGCCGGAGCTGGCCGACCGCCGGGTGCTGAAGGCGTTCGACGGCCCGATCGACGAGACGGTCCCGGCGCGCCGTCCCATCACCGTCCGGGACGTGCTGGCCTCCACCTTCGGTCTCGGTATGGACATGACCTCGATCGGTACGCCGATCATGAACGAGGTCTTCGCACAGGGGCTGACCCCCAACCTGCCCACGCCGATGCCCGAGCAGGACGAGTGGCTGCGCCGCCTGGGCGCGCTGCCGCTGATGCACCAGCCCGGCGACCACTGGCAGTACCAGCTCGCCAGCGACCTGGCCGGCGTACTGGTCTCCCGGGTGACCGGCCAGACCTTCGAGGAGGCGCTGCGCGAACGCGTCTTCGGCCCGCTGGGGATGGAGGACACCGGCTTCCACGTCCCGGACGCCAAGATCGACCGGCTTCCGGCCCTCTATGCGCCCGACCCGGAATCCGGCGAGTTCCACGTGTGGGACGAGTCCAAGGGCGGCCGGTGGAACATCCCTCCGGCGTTCCATGGCGGTGGCGGTGGTCTGGTCTCCACCGCGGACGACTACCACGCCTACTTCAGGATGCTGCTGAACGGCGGCAAGCACGGCGGCGAGCGCATTCTGTCCAGGCAGGCGGTGGAGCTGATGACCACCAACCGCCTCACCCCCGCGCAGACGGCCGCCCGCACCGAGCTGGCCACCAACAACGTCCACATCTCCTTCGGCCAGGGCCAGCAGGGCGGTTGGGGCTTCGGGATGGCGGTGCGGACCTACCGCGGCGACTACGCTCCCGTCGGCCAGTTCGGCTGGGACGGCGGCGCCGGCACCTCCACCTACGCCGACCCCGTCAACAACGTCGTCGGAATCCTCCTCACCCAGGTCGGCACCTCGGTCCCCGACTCGGTCCACCTGATGCACGACTTCTGGACCACTCTGTACCAGGCGGTCGAGGACTGATCGCTGGAGAGGTCAAGGCTCGGGGGTGACTGTGGTTGATCAGCGGGTCGGGAAGGAGGCGAGGCTGAGGTCCCACTGGTCAGCCGCGTGGAGGAGCGCAGCCGTATCCAGCCGTACCTCCACGGCGTACTGGTAGATGTCCGCTCCGTCTTCGTCCTGCTGCCACGGGGGTGCTGCTTCCAAGGACAGGTGGACCCGGAGCACCGCCCCGCCCTCGCTCCGGTCGGCGAGGCTGAAGGCCAAGACGGGCTCGATGAACCACTTGTCCGGGGAGAACTCGCCTTCGGCATCGAGTCCGGTCACAGCCACCTTCCCCGCTGCCACCGCGCGCAGCCAGGGGGCCACCTCGTGCGCTTCACTGGTCAGCAGACACGGATCGGCAAAGGACCAGCTGCCCTCGGCGGTTGTCACCGCGCCGCTGATGACCAGCCAGTTGTTGTCGTACGTGTCGGTCCCGAGCAGGGGAAACTGATAGCGCAGCGGGCGGAGCTCGACACTGTTTGCGTGATCACTCAAAAGCACTGCCACACGATGTCACGGGCCATCCCGGAGCTGTCCAGTGCCGGCCGACATTCGGAGTGGCGCGCTCGTCCGTGGCGGCTCAGCCGGCCTTGTGGTCGCGGGTGTCGGCGAGCTCGCGTACCGCGTCGGCGACGGCTCGGGAGTCCTTGCGCAGGATCTTGGAGTGGTTGCTGGCCACCTTCGCGCTGACCCGGATGTTCGGGTTACGGGCGAGCACCGGGTCGAGGTTGGCGCGGATCTGCTCCATGAGCTTCGGGTCGCCGCCCAGATTGCCGCCGGTGGCGAGCACGTACCGGGTCGGTACGGTCAGACGGTCGAAGACCGGGTTGAGGGCGGCGGGCGCGCAGAGCTCGTTGATTTCGATGTTGATCTCGGCGTGTTGCGCGGCGCTCATCCGCGCGGCCAGGCCGAGCGGGCGGGCGATCGGGAACAACGGGCTCATCTTGCGGAACAGCTTGTGGATCTGTTCCCGGGCGGCGTCGTCGAGCCACTCGTGCGGCATGGCGCCGTCAACGGACACCGCGCCCAGGGTGCGGTCCGGGTTCCGGGCGGCCCAGTGTATGGCGAGCATGGCGCCGTAGGACCAGCCCACCAGGATCGGCCGGTCCACGCTCCTGGCGGTGAGGACGGCGTCGAGGTCGCGCAGGCACGCCTCGAACGAGTAGTCCGAGGCGCGCTTCGATCTGCCGCGGGCGCGCTCGTCGTAGGTGATGTGGCGGTAGTCGCTGCCGAGGTTGGTGATGACGCGCTTCCAGTGCGACTGGTCGGCGTAGGAGCCGTTGAGGTAGACGACGGGACGGCCGGGGCCGCCGGTGTCGGTCACGGCCAGCGCGGTGTCGTCGATCGACACCATGCCGGTCCAGGCTGACTTCTTGGTGGTCATGGTGTGTCTTCTTCCGGTGTCAGAGGTGGATCTGTGGATCAGGAGCGGTGGACGGCGATGTCGCCGTGGGAGGTGCGGCCCGCCTTGCACCCCGTCGGGCTCGGCGGGCTCGGCGGCCTCTTCCGGCTCGGCGGCCTCTTCGGGCTCTTCGGGCCGGGTGCCCCTCTTACAGGCTGCGGGCGGTGATGTCGCCGTAGGCGGTGGTCGCGTGGATGTCGAGCTGGGCTTCGGCGCCTTCGGTGTTCTTGAGCGCGTTGTGGATCCGGCCGTAGCCGGTGCCGGCGTCCAGGGAGGCGGAGACTCCGCGGGCGGCGCCGACCTGGATCTCGCCCGCCTCGGTGCGCAGTTCGACCGTGCCGCGCACGGCCTCGGTGATGTGGATGTCGCCCTTGGCGGTGCTGATCTGCGCGGGGCCGCCCAGGCGGCCGACCGAGATGTCACCGGCCTGGAGGGCCAGGCGGGCGCTCGCGGTCTCGTCGAGCTTGGCCGAGCCGTGCGCGCCCTCGAAGGCAACGTCGCCGAGGCGCCCGACGCCGTGGAACTCAGCGCTGGCCGCCTTCGCCTCGACGTGGGAGCCGGCGGGCAGCTGGACCGTGACCTCGATGGATCCGGAAGCGCCGAGGATCTGGTTCTTCACCGCCGGTGAAGCCTCGATCCGCAGGACGCCATCGGTGTATGCGACCTTCGTCTGCTCCGCCGCCTTCACGTCGCGGCTCTTGGAGGCGTCCGCGGGGAGGACCTCGACCGTGGTGTCGGACCGGTCGGCGGCGATGAACCGGATACGTCCCGCGGGGATGTCCAGGATGGTGGAGACCAGGGCGGGGGTGTGGAACTTCTGCATCGCGCTCTCCTGCGACTCGTTGTTTCTGATGAGAGAAAGCTACGTTGCATTCAAAGATCCCTCAACAGATGCGTTGCATGGATGTTTTATTTATGCAGGTGAGAGCCCATAAATCGTTGCAACGAAGCTTGGGGTTAACGCAACGCACGCCGTACGTTCGTTGCAATGGCGTGGAGGTGAACGCAGGTCTGGAGGCCCCCGCGGTGGCAGATCGCGCTGGGAACCCGCTCTCAGCCGGCGGCGTCGAGCAGCAGTTTCGCGGCCACCGCCGCGCCGTCGGCGCGGAACGTGCCGGCCACGGCGGTGGCTCGTACGCGGGTCTCGGGGGTCAGGGCCGTGGCAAGCGCGGCGGACAGGGAATCGACGGTCGGGGTCGGGCCGTCGTGGGCCGCGCCGATGCCCAGCTCGGCCACCCGGCCGGCGAAGTACGGCTGGTCCGCCCCCTGGGGTACCACGACCTGAGGAGCGCCGGCCCAGGTCGCCGTCGTCGTCGTGCCCGCGCCACCGTGGTGGACCACGGCG
The DNA here is from genome assembly GCF_055565795.1 of Streptomyces sp. NPDC028314. NCBI lineage: Bacteria > Bacillati > Actinomycetota > Actinomycetes > Kitasatosporales > Streptomycetaceae > Streptomyces > Streptomyces sp. NPDC028314. Next base: position 71,069 of record NZ_JBVHTP010000020.1, on the reverse strand, counting down.
GCCACCCGGCGGAAGAGTGCCTGGTGGTTGACCTCGCCGACGGCGAAGCAGTCGTCCTGGTCGTCGATCAGGGCCAGGTCGGCCCAGCCGCCGGAGACGACCGCGCGGCGGCCCTGCGCGCGGATCGCCTCGATGGCCACCCGGGCGACGTCCTGCGGATCGCGCATCGGAATGCTGCCGAAGCCCACGTACACCGGCGGCGTACCGGCGTCCAGGAACGCCACCAGGTCGGCGGGGAGCGGGCGTTCGTCCGGCAGGACCCACGCGCCGGTCTGCACCACGTCGAGGTCCGCCGGCTGCTGCCACGGGGCCAGGACCGGATCTGTCGCCAGCCACGGCCGGTCGGTGAAGACGTGGTCGCGGACGTTGTCCACCGGCGGCAGACCGACCGATGCCCGGTGGGTGTTGACCGCCTCGCCGAACACCGCCTGCGCGTCGTGGGCGTCCCGGTCCCACAGCACCCGGTTGTCGGTGACATCAGCGGGGAGCGGCCGGCCCGGCCGCGGGATCGGCGGGTGGTGCGGCGACGGCAGGCTGACGGGCTGGTAACTCACGTACACGTAGCGGATGCCCAGCTTCTCGGCCGCCGACTTCACCCCTGCCACGGCCGGCACCAGGCCGGTCGCCACCACCACGTCACACCCCTCGGCCGCCGCCACCGTGACCTGTTCATGGAACGCGGCGACCAACTCGGCCGCACGCCGGGGCACACCCCCCGGCGACGGCGGCGTCTTACCGGTCACCAGCGCGCGCACCGACTGCCCGGTCGGCACCATCTCCACGCCGACCGCGGCCAGCCGCTTCGCGAACTCCTCGTCCGGCGGCGCGCACACCCGCACCTGCGCGCCGAGCCCCCTCAACCGCACCGCGAGCCCCACCAGCGGCTCGACGCCCCCGCGCGAATCATAGGCCGACAACAACACACGCATTTCACACTCTCATTTCCGTGGATTCCCGCCCGGCGCCGGGCACCCGGAATCGGCAATCCAGTCCGACTTCCGGAGCCCGCTCGTCCACCGCCGGTACGCGCCGATGTGCTGTCACCAGCACGTAGGTGAATCTAGGCTCGCGCGAAGTGCACGAATGTGCGTGGCGTGCAGGGATCATGTGCAATGCGCGCTACGTGCCACGCGCTACGTGCTGCGTGCTTCGTGCCACGTGCCACGTGCTACGTGCTACGTGCTACGTGCTACGTGCTACGCGCTACGGCTCATGCAGGGCGCTGCGGTGTTCGGTCGGGGTGATCCCGTAGGCCTCGCGGAACGCCCTGCTGAACGCGGTGCCGCTGGGGAAGCCCCAGCGGGCCGCGATCGTCTGCACGGGCTGACCACTCAGTTCCGGGCGGGCAAGGTCGGCGTGCGCGCCTGCGAGTCGCCCTTGGCGGATCCGTGCCGCCACACTCACGGGCTGGTCGCGGAAGAGGGCGTAGAGACTGCGAAGAGAGATGCTGTACCGATCGGCGATCAACTGGGGGGTCAGGTCCGGATCGCCCAGGTTGTTCTCGATGAAGCGGATGATCCGCTGGAGCTTCTCCTGCGCGCGGGCCTCGGCCGGTGCCTCGTCAGGGGTCCCGAGCTGCCGCGCCAGACACGAGGCGACCAGGTCGAGGGCGACGGTCCCCATCCCGGGCAGCTCCTCGGGGTGGCAGCTCGGGCCATGGGTGAGAAGTGTCTTCAGGAAGCCGGCAAGGATCGCAGCGGACCCCCCGCTCGCGGGGATTTCCCGGGCGAGGAGACGGTCCAACCGGTCCGGGCCCAGCGGCAGGTTCGCGCGGGGGATCTGCAGCACGATTGCCTCGACCTGCCCGTTGGCACAGACTGCCTCGCTCTCCATCGGCCGCGATGTGTCCGTCAGCACCAGGCCGCCCGTGACGACCGACTCGCTGCCCCGCTGAGAACTCCTGATGGCACCTTGAGTGACGAGCGCCAGCAGGAACTGTTCGGGATCGCTTTGCCGGACATGGGCCGAGGTGCGGCGTGCGAGCACGGGCGAGTAGGCGAATGTCGACAACCGCACCACGCCGAGGTCCACATCCGTGATCCGCGCGCGGAACTCGCCCGTGTGACGGGTGTTGAGCGTGACGGGCATCAGATCGCTGGACAGCGTCTCGTAGAACCACTCGAACCTGTCCTCGCACGGCACGGAAGTATCCGACGCAGCCTTTGATCCCACGCAATCCCCCGCACCCATGGCGTGGCAGCGAACCGGTCCCTCACCGGCAAGTCGCACATTCCATGCTCCGCCCCACCGCCACCTGATCAATTATCACCCCGTTGCCGGACCCAGGTACTGGTACGGGTACGGGTACTGGTACTGGTTGCGGGGTCAGTTCGTGTCGGGGATGCGGGTGAAGGAGCGGCGGTAGGAGCGGGGCGGGACGCCGCGGCGGCGTACGAACTGGTCCCGCAGGACGGCCGCGCTGCCGTAGCCGACCCGGCGGGCGATCTCCTCGACCGGCAGGTCCGTCGTCTCCAGGAGCTCCTCGGCTCTGCTCAGCCGTAGGTCCCGCAGCCAGGCGTGCGGGGTGGTGCCGGTGGCGGCGTTGAAACGGCGGGCGAAGGAGCGCTTGCTCATCACGGCGCGCGACGCCAGTTCCGAGACCGGCAGCGCCTCGTGGAGGTGCTCCCGGGCCCAGGCGAGCACGTCGGCGAGGCGCTCGTCCTCGCCGTCCTCGGGGACGGGAGCGGCGAGGTACTGGGCCTGGCCGCCGTCGCGGTGCGAGGGCAGCACCATGTCGCGGGCGATGTGGTTGGCGACGGCGGCGCCGTGCTCGCGCCGGATCAGGTGCAGGCACAGGTCGGTGCCTGCCGCGGCCCCGGCTCCCGTGACGATCCGCCCCTCGTCGAGGTACAGGGACTCGGGCTGCACGGTGACGCTCGGGTAGCTGTGTCTCAGCAGGTCGGCGAAGCGCCAGTGCGTGGTGGCCCGGCGCCCGTCGAGCAGTCCGGCCGCGGCGAGCGTGAACGTACCCACGCAGTGGGCGGCGATCAGCGCGCCCCGCCCGTGTGCGGCGGACAGGGCGCCGAGCACCTCGGGGCCGGGCGGCGTGCGGAAGTCGGCGCCGGGCAGGACGATCACCAGATCGGCGGTGGCCAGCCGGTCCAGGCCGTGCTCGACGGTCAGCGGCACGCCGACGTCGGTACGGACCGTTCCCGGCTGGTCGGCGCACAGGGCGAAGTCGAAGCCGGGGGCTCCGCTGCCGTGCGGGCCGAAGACCTCGGCGACGATCCCGACCGCGAGCATGCCGGCCGCGGACGGGGCGTACGCGGCGACGGTCTTGAAGGCGGGCACCCGCGCAGTATCGCAGCCCTCCTGCGATGAGTGGCATTCGGGCCAGAGGGCACTCGCAACGCTCGGCCACAGGAGTGTGTTCGAGAAATTGACCACGGGTCACATCCTCTCGACGGGGGCGGGGTGGTTGCCATCGGCTCTGTGAAGGGCCGGTCAGAAGGGCCGGTCAGACGCATGCCGTTCGGTGGTGGGTCGCTGATGGGTGGTCGGGCCGACCGGCCCGAGGGCGCGGCAGACCGCGCCCCCGGGGCGGAAAGGGAGCTCAGGGCTTACCTGGCCTGTCCCCAGTCGATGTAGGACGCCGAACCGTCGTCATTGCGCAGGTGGAAACGGCCCTGGGAAGGACGCCAGATACCGACATTGGCGGCCGGACCGCCGTCCCAGTTGCCGGCGACCGGGATGTCGTTGCCGACGCCCCAGTCGAGGACGACCAGGCTCCCGTCATCCATACGGAGATGGAACTGACCCGTCGAGGGACGGAACACACCCACGTTGTCCGGACCCGCACCATCCCAGTTACCGGAAACCGGCCGGTCACCCGCCTGACCCCAGTCGATGTACGTGGCCGAGCCGTCGTCATTACGCAGGTGGAACCTGCCGTCACGCCAGATACCCACGTTCGCCGCGGCCCCACCGTCCCAGTTCCCCGCAACCGGCAGGTCATTGGCGACACCCCAGTCGATGAGCGCGAGACTCCCGTCATCCATCCGCAGATGGAACTGACCCGTCGACGGACGGAACACACCCACGTTGTCCGGACCCGCACCATCCCAGTTACCGGAGACCGGCAGATCCTTACCGACACCCCAGTCGACATACGTTGTCGAACCATCGTCATTGCGCAGATGGAACATCCCGTTCCGCCAGATGCCGACGTTCCCCGCAACCCCACCATCCCAATTGCCCGACACCGGCAGGTCGCCGACGGCGTCGTCGACGATGCTGTTGTTGCGGACAGGCCGGAAGGTGCCGTGGCCGGAGTAGTAGGGGTACGGGATCTCCCGGTAGTGCATCCCGCTTCCCGTGAACTCGTAGCCCATGTACGAGGTCTGCGCGGAGTTGGCCCAGCCGCCGAAGATCACGATGTGGCCGTTGGCGCCGGCCGCGTCGTTGAGCATGGCGTCGCCCGACTTCAGCTCGCTCTTGCCGATCCACGAGGCGACACCGGCGGGGACGAAGCTGGTGGTGTCCAGGCCGGGGGTACCGAGGCGCCAGGCCATCGAGGCGAAGCCGGAACAGTCGGTCCGGTAGCCCTGGTAGGTGTTGTCCCAGCTGTAGTTGAGCCCGATCCCGACCCAGGAGGCGGCACGTCTGATCACCTCGCTGCGGGTGATGGAGGGGCCGGCTGCGGCCTGGGACGGTGCGATGGAGGCGCCCTGACCGGCTCCGCCCTTGTCCATGGCTTCGATGGCGGCGGCGGACGGCTTCGGGAGGGGGTTTTCCGCATGTGCGGGCACGGCGGACAGGACGAGTGAAGCGGCGCAGGCGGCCGTGACGATGCTCGCGCCCTTGAGGATGGATGCCTTGACGGACAAGGTGACTCCTGGTGAGAAGGAAGGTGGGTGTTGGGTGTGCGTGGGTGTTGTTTTGGTGTGGGTGCCGAGGTCGGCGGGCGCACCGCGCCGTAGGGCGCCTCGTCGCCTTGGCGGGCGTGAGGCGGTCGTTCTGACGGACGGCGCGGAGGGGTGGGAACGCACGTGATGCCGCGTCGCGGCAGGAGTACGGGGACGTACGGGACGGCTGCTGCCTGCGGCGTTCCCGGCCGCACGACCCGCTGATGCGCGGGCGACGGCGGCGGGCGCGGAGGAACGCGGAGGAACGCGGAGGAACGCGGAGGAACGCGGAGGGGCTGCGCGCGGTACGGAGAAGGGGGCACGTTCGGGCGTACGGGCGTGCCGGCGCCGCGAGCGGGCGGGGCCCGGGCGGGCTCGTAGACGGCGCGGTCCCCTTATGCCGGGTCGGAGCCGGGGGTGCTGGTGCTCAAGGCCGCCGGGCGGCCGGGCGTGTTGCCGGAGCAGGCGTGCGGGGCGAGGGCCGCCGCCGGGGCCGCCGCCCGCCGCTGGGGGCGCGGCCGGCGGCGGGGTCCGTGGGCGTGGGGTCCGGGGCGGCCCAGGAATACCCGGGGGATCTGGAATCTGGCAGGCGCGAGCGGGTTACCCCGATGACGGCTTACCGTCGGCTGCCGTGGCTTTAGCGCGGGGCGGTGTCGTCGGCCGGGAAGGCCGGGCCGTGGCCCGGGACGATGGTGTCCGCCGTCGCCAGGACCCGGAGTCGGGAGGTCAGGAGAAGGTCGTGGTCCGGGGCGACCGGGTCCTCCACCGGGCCGTTCGGGCGCCACCACAGGTCGCCCACGAAGGCGGTCACGCCGGTGTCGGTGCCGACCAGCAGGGTGATGTCCTCGGCGCTGTGCCCCGGAGTGCGGATCAGCTTGAGGGACGGGGTGAGTTCGTGGCCTTCCGCGTCGCGGTCGGTCCACTGGTCGTCGCGGTAGATGGCCTTGTGGTCGTGTACGCGGGCGTTGCCGAAGAGGCCCACGTTCATGGTGTTGTCCGGGTGGTGGTGGCTGAGGATCACGTCCGTGATGTCGTCGGGGCCGAGGCCCAGTTCGGCCAGCGGACCCAGGATCCGGTCGCGGCCGGCCACCATGCCGGGATCGACGATCACGTGGTGCTCGCCGTCGGTGACGTAGGAGACGGTGGCGGCGACTCCGGGGCCGGTGGAGGTCGTGTAACCGGTGGTCAGGATCGTGTACTTGGCGCTGCGGCCGAGCGGGGCGTCTGTCATGCCCTGAAGTCTGCCGGGTATGCGGGGGCCGTACGAGTGGCCGCGCTGCCACTGATCGCAGGATTAGTGCCACTCTCTCGATCGCCCGCGTCCGCAGCGCTACCCGGTGGAAACAGCCGTACGCGGCTCCGTGGAACGGAGCCGCGTACGGGGTGGTGGGTGAGGCCGCGGGTGACGGGCCGCCGGGTCAGGCGGTCGGCAGGGTGGCGACGTAGGAGGCCGGGACGCTGACGACGTTGTTGAAGCCGAGCTTTCCGGTGCCGAACTAGTCGGCGCTCATGGCGCGCTTCCTGCCGCCCTTGACCTGCCAGACGGTGTTGTCGCCGGGGGTGAGGAGCCTGGTGCCTTCGGCCGGGGCGGACTTGGCCTTGGCGGTGGCGAGCCATTCGCCGGGGGCGCCTTCGATCCGGGGCGGCGGCACGGAGGCCGGCGTGAACGACGCCCCGTGACTCGTCTCAGGCCGGCACCGCGTCCTCAAGGTGTGCCAGCTCCTCCGTGCTCAGCGTGAGGTCCGCGGCCTTGGCCGAGTCGGTGATGGAGGCCGGGCGGCTGGCTCCCGGTACCGGGATCACTGCCGGGGAGCGGGCCAGCAGCCAGGCCAGGGCGACCTGTTGCGGGCTGACGCCGCGCTCGGCTGCGATGCGTTGGCAGGCGGTGGCAACGGAGGTGCGGCCGGAGGAGGTGCGACCGGCGGAGCTGGCGCCGGAGGAGGCGGCGCCCGCCGAAGTGGCGCCCGCCGAAGTGCGGTCGGAAGGGCCGTCGAGGGAGCTGCGGGAGATGCCGCCGAGCGGGCTCCAGGGCAGGAAGGCCAGGCCCAGCTGTGTGCTCAGCCGCAGCTCGGGCTCGCTGTCGCGGACGGCGGGAGAGTACTGGTTCTGCACGGAGACGAGCCCGTCGCCGAGGATCGCGTGCGCTTCGCGGATCTGTGCGGTCGTGACGTTGGAGAGTCCGGCGGCGCGGATCGTGCCGGCGTCGAGCAACTCGCGCAGGGCGCCGACGGACTCCGCCCAGGGCACGGCGGGGTCCGGCTTGTGCAGCTGGTACAGGCCGATGGCCTCGACGCCCAGGCGCTTGGCGGAAGCCTCGGCGGCGCGCTTGAGGTGGGCGGGGGTGGCGGTGACGGTCCAGCTGCCGTCTCCGGGCCGGCCGCGGCCACCCTTCGTGGCGACCAGGACGCCCGAGGTGTCGCCGCCGTAACGGGCCAGGGCGCGGGCGATCAGGAGTTCGTTGTGGCCGACCTCGCCGGCGTGCCAGTGGTAGCTGTCGGCGGTGTCGATGAGCGTGACGCCGGCGTCGAGCGCTGCGTGGACGGTGGCGATGGCGCGCGCCTCGTCCGGTCGGTGCTCGATGGACAGCGGCATGGCGCCCAGGCCGATGGCGCTGACGGCGGTGTCTGCGATGGTGCGGTACGACGACATGGCGGCTCAGTTCCTCAGGCGGTGGGTGACGGCTCGGCGGCGAGGGCTTCGGCAACGGCGCCGGGCAGCCAGTCGGTGGTGCGGGAGAAGGAGAAGCCCAGCTCCGTCGCGCGGGTGTTGCTCATGGCGTAGTGGCGGTCGAAGGAGAACGGCGAAGCCTCCTCGCCCGCCGGGACGGTCCGGTAGACGGGCTCCCGGCCGGCCTGCGCGGCAACGATCGCGGCGAGGTCGTGTACGTCGAGCGGACCGTCGGAGCAGGCGTTGACCGGACCGGTGAAGTCGGCCGTGGTCGCCCACAGCAGCAGGTCCGCCAGCTCCTCGTAGGGGATGAAGACCGTGGGCAGCGCCTTCTCGTGCACAGTGATCTCTTCGCCCTTGGTGATGCGTCCGGTGTAGTGCGCCAGTCGGCCGGTGAACTCCCGCGCGCCGCCACCGAGTACATGGGCGCTGCGCACACTGGCGAACTCGAAGCCGCCGGCGCGGGTGAAGACGGCCTCCGCCTGGCGCTTGCCCTCGGCGTAGTGCGCCTCCAGGTACGCGTCGTCGTGCCAGGGAAGGTCCATGGCCACCAGCCAGGTGACCGGGTCCACGGTCTCCTCCGGCACCGGCGTGCCTGGAGGCACCGCGGGCAGTGCGGCGGTCGCGGGGTCGTAGACCTCGATCGTGGAGGTCATGACGTAGCGCCGGGTGCGGCCGGCGAAGGCGCGGGCGGCGACAGCGGCCTGCACCGGGGTGTAGCAGACCTGGTCCACCACGACGTCGAAGGTGCGGGAGTCGAGCGCGGCCGTCAGGGCGGTCGTGAGGGCGGCTTCGTCGTTCCGGTCGACGACGAGGTGCTGGACGCCGGCGGGCGGCGGGGTGGAGCCGCGGTTGATCACGGTGACCTGGTGGCCCGCGGCCTGGAGGCGCTTCACCAGCAGCTTTCCGAAGTACCGGCTTCCGCCGATGACGCAGATCCTTTGCATGCCCTCATCCTGGAGACCTATCGTCACCAGCAGAAGTCCCGACTTGCTGGATGCGCATTAAGGAAAACTGTTGATCGATGTGCAGCGGCTCCGTGTCCTGCGGGCGGTGGCGGAGCACGGCAGCTTCAACCGGGCGGCCACGGCTCTGCGCCTCACCCCCTCGGCCGTCTCCCAGCAAGTGGCCGCCCTGGAACGCAGTCTCGGCGCCCAGGTCGTCGCCCGCAGCACCCGCGGCGTCACCCTCACACAGGCCGGCCAGATCATGGTCGGCGCCGCCGAATCCGTCGCCGCGGAGCTCGGCCACGCACAACAGCAGGTCGCCCGGCTCCGCACCGGCCGTACCCAACTCACCGTCGCCACCTTCACCAGCGGCGGCAGGCTCCTGCTGCCCGCCGCTCTCCCCCGGCTCATGGCTGCCCATCCCGGCACCGTGCTCCACATCAGGGAGGGCGAACCGGAGGACACCCTGCCGCTCGTCCGCCAGGGTGCCGTGGACCTCGCCCTCGCCTACCACTTCGACGGCCCGCTACCCGTTGGGCCGGGCCCCAGCTCCAGCCTGCAGTGGACGCCGCTCCTGGAGGACCCCCTGCACGTCGTCCTGCCGCAAGGGCACCGGCTCGCCGACCGCGACACGCTCGACCTCGCCGAGCTGGCGGCCGAGCCCTGGGTGCTCGGCTGCCTGAAGACCGAGGTGTACCTGCGCCGCTACGCCGAGCGCGCCGGCTTCGATCCGGACGTGCGCGGGACCACCACCGACTACTTCTTCGCCCGCTCGCTCGTCGCCGCGGGCATGGGAATCTCCCTGATCCCCTCCATTGCGCTCGCCCCGGAGATCCCTGGCCTGTGCACCGTACCGATCAACTCGCCGGGGCCGATGCGGTACATCGGCGTCGCCGCGATCAGCCGTGGCGACCGGCCCCACGTCACGACGCTCATCCACGCCCTGCGCGAGCAGGCGATGCAGCAGCACGAGGGGCGTTGATCCCGCCAGGGGTGATCCCGCCACGGGTGATCCCGCCGCGGGTGGCCTTGACCGGCCGGTCGCCGATCGGGCATCGCATCATCGGAGCTTCGGAGCATCGGTCAGGCGATGCCCGTAGCAGCCGTCTACGTCTGTCCCGCGGTCAGGGCGCGGCCGGGGCGGGGCACTCGACGTGGGTATAGGGCCACGAACCAGACTCGACGGCGTGCCCGGTCTGGGCCCTGGCGGTCTGCTCGTCGACGTAGTAGGTGGCACGGCAGACAGCGGTGTCGGCGTCCTTGGTGCGCACGACCTGGACGGTGAACGTCTGGCGGCCACGGATGTTCCTGCCGACCCATCTGTCGAGCGCCAAGGTCGCGGACTCCTCGGTGGCGTCGGGGATCAGGAGCGCGGCTGTGCGGTCGGTGTCCTCGATGACCGTGTATGCGGGCGTGGTCTTGCCTTCGTCGCTCATCCCCGCGTGGTCGGCGTCGGGGTCGGAGCACCCGGTGAGAGCGATGGCCCCGGCGGCGGTGAGGAGGAGGATGGCGCGGTGGGTGATGGCATGGGGGGTGATGGCGTGGCGGGTGATGGCGTGGCGGGTGCGCATCGGACCACTCTGCCGGGACGACGGGGCCTGTGTGCGGCTGTGACGGACTCGTGACGCGCGAACGACGGCGCCACCGCCACCTACCTGGTCATGATGTAGATGACCAAGGCAAGGGGCGCGGGGCAGGCCAGCGCGCCCAGCAGTGTGAAGCGGGCCTCGCGCGACAGACGCCGGATGCCGGGGGCGAAGTAGAGCAGGGTGAGGACCGCGCCCGCGCCGCCGAGGGTGTACACCGGCCAGAGCATCAGTTCGGTCATGTCGCCACCGGTCGCCGTGCCCAACAGGCTGAGCACGGTCACGAGGAGAAGGATCATCCCCACAGCCGTCCCGGTGACGGTCCAGAGGACCGCTGCGGCCACCACGAGGGCGCTGTTCGGCGCAGTCGTCCTCTGGCGTGCGGCTGCTGCGTACATGTCGGACTCCCTGGCGCTGACCTGTGGTGACGCACCAAGTCTGGTAGGCCGGCGGCGATGGGGGGATGAGTGCGGGTACTCAGATCGCGGCGGCCGGATGCTCATATCGTGTGCCGCGGCAGGTCGCGCGCGACGAAGTGGGCCGGTGTCCTCGCCGCCGGGACGGGGCGATGCCTACGCTGCCTCCATGGCTGCTTCGAAGACCACCGCGACCGACCTCGACCGGCTGGTCCAGCTCGTGGCGCCGCCGGCGGCCGGACCCGTGGACGCGCAGGGGGACTGGACCACCGTGGAGACCGTGATCGGCACCCGGCTGCCCGAAGACTACAAACGTCTTGTCGCGGCCTATGGCTGGGGAGGGTTCTGCGATTTCCTCTACCTCCAGACGCCGTTCGGTACGAACGAGCACAACGGCATCGAGTGGCAGAGCGCCCACCTCACGGAATCTCCCGAACGGGACCGCGCGCACTACCCACATCCGCTGCACCCGGCTCCGGGCGGGCTGCTGATCTGGGGCACCACCATGGACGCCGACCGGCTCTGCTGGCTCACCCACGGGGACCCCGGGGAATGGCCCGTCGTCGTGTGGAGCAGCGAGGGCCGGTACGAGACGCATCGCATGGATGCGACCGGGTTCATCGAGGGCTGGGCCGGCGGACAGGTCAGTTCCGGCTTGCTCGGAGACATGGAGCCGGGCCTGGCGCCGTGGTTCACCGCCTTCCGCCCCCGCACGCACAGGTGCCTGCGCCTGTCCGAGGGCCCCCTCTCCCACCCCGAGCGGCTGCGGATCCTGCGCGAGGCACTGGCTCCCACCTCGGACCGGGGTTCCTGGCGCTCCGAGCACGACGAGATGGGGCAGGACCACTTCGCGATCGTCGATGCCGACTGGCTGCTCACCTACGACGCGTCCCGGCCCCACCAGATCCGGATCGACTTCCCGCCCGAAGCCGGCGAACAGGTTCGCCGGCGTCTCTTCGCCGCTGTTGAGCTCATGGGGTGTGAGGTGCTCCGGATCACGACCGCGGCCGGAACGTCCCTGCCGGCCTGGGGCGCCGCGACGGACGAGGACGACGAGTAGCGGGCGAGCATCGACCCATCGTGGCTCAGGGATGCGCGCGGACCGAGCCGGTGCTCGCGCCGGTGGAGTCGCCGAGGAAACAGGTGGCCTTGCGGTCGCCGAGCGTCCAGCTGGCGGCCTGCGGGAAGTAGTAGAACACCTCCAGCTTCTCCGAGAGCTTGGCTTCGTCGCCCACGTAGTCGGTGAGCAACGTGCCGCTGCACTTCTCCTCGATGGTCGAGATGACCTTCTCCGAGCCGGGGTACGGCCCCTTGTCCAGGTCGAAGACGGCGTACGCCTCCCCCTCGTGAGGCTGGTCGCAGGGCACGACGCGCACCGCGAAGGCGGCCTGGCCTTCCTCCTTGTCCTGATACTCCGCCAGATCGCCGTCCGTGTTGAAGCAGTCCCCCGTGCGGATGTCGTTGACCTTGCTGGAGCCCGAGCCGGTGACCTGGCCTCCGGTGTCGCGCTTCGGCGGTGGGCCGTCGTCCAGCGCTCCGGAGAGACCGAGGATCAGCACGAGGGCGTAGAACGCGATGGTCACGCTGTGAATGGCGATCGCCGCGATGGCGAAGCCCTTGCCGTTCTCACCGCGGGCGCGGATCTGGGAGAGGGCGATGATGCCGAGGATCAGCGGGACCAGTGGCAGCGCGCAGACGATCGACATGACGAACGCGACGATGGCCAGCACGTTGTTCTTCTGCTGCGGCGGGGCATACCAGCCGGGCTGCCCGGGCTGCCCCGGCTGCCCGTACGGATGCGGGTACGGCTGCCCGTACGGCTCGGGGGACGGCGGCGGTGGCGGGGGTATGGACATGCGCGTGGCGCTCCTTGCTCAAAGGGGGGAATGGCGACCAGCAGCCGGGCGGTGACACCGCGGCCGCCGGGTGGCGTCTGATGGTCGCATGGCGCTCGGACAGTCAGGCGACGGGGCAGAGCCGCCTGCGGGACCGCGGCCGTCCGGGTGCCGGTCCAAGGTGGATCCTGGCCTGCGCTACTCCTCCGCATCCGGCTCTCGGTCGGGGAACGCACGCAGCCTCAGCCGTGGCGCCCGGTGGTCCGCGAGCCAGCGCATCCGGTTGTCCTCCGCGGCGAGAGCGGCGCGTGCGCTCCGGGTCCACTCCTCCCGGTCGAGCACCGAGAGGTACGTCGTCCGGAGCGCCTCCTGCTGCTCCGCGGTACACCCGGCGGCCTCGGGGGACTTCGTCGTCAGGTGCTGAGCAAGCAGCGCGATCGTGAAGTAGCGCTCGATGGTCGGGCTGAGGGAACCCACGTGGCGGGCATGGGCTTCCAAGACCACTCCCGAATGGGGGTAGTGAGCGAGGGTGAGTCCCATCCCACCGCAGTCGCTCATCAGGTGGAGCATCCGACCGAGGTGGTCGACCATCTCGCTGTCGGTGTCGAGGTCTCCGAGCGCCTCGTGGAGTCTGGCGACCGTGGCGACCTTGCCGGCGAAGTATCCGTTGAGGAAGTCGCCGTCACAGGCTCTGCGAAGCAGCCAAGGCCGGGCAGCTGGGTCGTCGAGCCTGCAGAGAGCTTCGACGACGTAGACGCGCCCCCAGCCGGTGACTCGCTCGGCGAGCCAGAGCAGGGCCTCGACTCCTCCGGGCTGCCCCTCGAAAGCGTGCGCCGCCAGTGGCCCGAAGTGGTTGGACAGGAGCCCGATCGTTTGAATCAGGGGGACGTCGTCGGCTGTTCCCACGGCAGCGACCAGGGCAAGGCCGACGGTGACCGAGCATCGGTCGGTCCCGTGTCGCACGAGCGAGCGGCCCGTTCGTCGAACGCGGTCTCTGTCCGCCCGCTCGGCCGCGGCGGTGATGTGCTCGTCGGGGTGGATCGGGACGTAGACGTCGTGGAAGGCATCGGCCAATTCACCGGGAAGGGCAGAGGCCCGCGCGAAATGCGCGTCCAGGACGAGCGCCGCGTCCCTGCCGGCCGAGTGCCGGTCCTCAGGTGCCGCCGGGCCTTTCCGGTGACGATGCGACCCGTCGTCGGGATACGGTTCCCCGTCCCGCGGCAGTGGCTCGTCCCGAGCCAGTCGGTGCAGCTGCAGCGCGTGCTCGAACAGTGTGGTCCGTGATCCGGGCAGCCGTTCCCCGGTCGTCTCGCTCATCGGCGGACGGAGGACTCGATTCTCTTGATCATGGCCGGAGCATGCCACGGCGAGCCCGGCACCCACAACCTCTTAAATCCACCGTGCCGGAAGGCTTCTCGACCGAGCACCAAGATCCGCGACCGACCTGGTGGCGACGTGGCGCGAGCCGTCCCGCCCCGCCTCGACGCCCCACCAGCCCGGGCGGCCCGTCGGGTTCGCCCGGGCGGGGTGGGTCGGGGCATGGCTACGGCGAGGTTGGCCGTGATGGCCGGCCGAGGGGTGCAGGCTCGGCGGACGTCCCCGTGCGGCTTGGTGGAGGCAGTCCATGCCCGGTGCTCGGCCTGGTTGCCGCAAGACCGGCCGCGCCTTCGTGGTCGCGGGGGCGGCCGGCTGTCTGGTGGGGCTGGTCGGCGGTGGTTTCCGGTGGTGCCTGGAGCACGCCGACAGGCTGCGCGGTTCGGTGGTGGAGGCTGCCGCGGGTCTGGGCGTGGTGGGCTGGCTGGTGCCGGTCGCCCTCACCGCGGCGGGCGCGGCGGTTGCGTGCCTGATCGCCCAGCGGGTCCCGCACGCGGCCGGCAGCGGGATCCAGCACGTGGAAGCGGTGTGGCGGCAGGAGTCCGAGGCGCGTCCGCTGTTGCTGCTGCCCGCGAAGTTCATCGGCGGCCTCGTCGCGATCGGCTCGGGCCTGGTCCTGGGGCGGGAGGGCCCGATCGTCCACATGGGCGCCGCGATCGGGTTGGTGGCCGGTCGTCGCACCCGGCTGGACGCCGAGGACGCCCGCCTGCTGCACACCGCGCTCGGCGGGGCGGGCCTGGCGGTGGCGTTCACCGCTCCGCTGGGCGGGCTGCTGTTCGTCTGCGAGGAAGTGACCCGCACGATCAGGCCCCGCCTGGTGCTGCTGACCCTGGTCGGTACCGTCACCGCGGTGGTCTGCTCCCAGCTCGTCGTGGGGGGCGCGCCCGTGTTCCCGATGCCGGGCATCCCCGCCCCGCCCGTGTGGATGCTGCCGGTCTTCCTGCTGTTCGGCGCGGCGGCCGGGGCGCTGGGCGCCGCCTACAGCGCTCTGGTCGTACGGATGCTGCGGGCGTGTGACCGGCTGACCCGGGTACCGCTCACCGTCCGGGCGGCCGCCATCGGGGCCGTGGTCGGAGCTCTCATGGCCGTCGATCCGCTCCTGGCTGGTGGCGGAGACCCGCTGAGCGAGCGGCTGTTGGCGGGCGGCGGCATGACGTTGGCGGCGCTGGTGACCTACCTCGCCGTGCGGTTCGTGGCCGGCCCGCTCAGCTACGCGGCCGCGACACCCGGCGGGCTGTTCGCCCCGCTGCTGGCCCTGGGAGCCCTGTCGGGAACCCTCGCCCACGCGCTCGCCTCCCCCCTCCTGCCGGTTCACGCGGCGGGCCCGGCCGCGTTCGCGGTGGTGGGGATGGCCGCGCTGTTCACGGGGGTCGTACGGGCGCCGCTGACGGGCATCGTCCTGGTCGTGGAGATGACCGGCGCCGCCGGGCTGCTGGCCCCGTTGCTGATCGCGTGTTTCGCCGCGGCCGTGACCGCGGACTGGCTGGAGAGCGAGCCCATCTACGACAGCCTGCGGCGCCGGATGCTGGAACGCCCCTGACGGCGCAAGTACGTCCCTGGAAGCAAGCAGGACGCGGGAGCTGCGTCCGTGTCCTCGGCCGCCTCCGCCGCTGCCGGGACTCCGGGTCCGCCCGCCGCGGTCGCTGGTGGACAGGGGCCGGCTACCCGCCGGGGGCCGCACCCACGGAGGTGCCGACGAAGACCGCCTCCGCGCTGAGGCCGCGCGAGTTGCCGTATGCCGGGCACTCGCTCTCACTCACGCTCAACTCCAGGTCGTCCACCACCACCCCGTCGCCGCCGCGCTTCGCCGCATCGAGGGCCAGCTGTTTCCGGGCGACTTGGCGGACGTGGTTGAGCAGCTGGGCGCAGTGAACTCCAGACCCCGCGCCGGGAAGTCGCGGACCCTCAGCTCCACCCCGACGATCCCGTCGCCGCCGAGCGCGCGGCACTCGGCCACCGCGCGGCCCAGCGCCGCGTACACCGTCCTCACCAACTGCGACAAGGACGACGCCCACCTCGAGGACGGCACCTCCGTGCCGCCTGCGACCGACCACGCGCCCGGGCGGCCCCAGGCGCCGGTGTACCCGATGCCGAAGACGGCCGTGCCGAGTACCTGGCCGACCGGCTCGAACCCGACACCCTTGATCGCAGCGAGGGTGTCCGGTCACAGCACTGGCCGTGGCCGGTGGTCCGTCAAGATCGGCGGGATGGGAGACTGGTCGGCCGTGCAGACGACAGAGAGGACGGACACCATCGTGCGACAGCCACAGAGGCGCACTGCCCTGGCGTCCCTGGTCATGGCGGCATTGATGACGGCGACGGCGACGGCCTGCGCCTATCCGCTGCAGGACCTCGGCCCGCTGCCCCCGCGTTTTTCGGGTCCGCCGCTGCCCGCGGACACGGCCGTGTCGGAGATGACCTCCGCACTGGCGGCGGAAGGCATCACGGTGGAGAGGGAACCCTCGAACGTACTGGGCATGTGCTACGAACGGCTCTCGGGACTGCATGCGTCGGAGACGTTGGACACCGCCCTCAAGGCGGCCTTCGCAAGGGCCCGTTCCGAGCACGGCTGGCAGAGCGGACCCGACGTGGGCAGCCGGATGCTCACCCTGACGAAGAACAACTGGACGGTCAGCGCCCCCCTCCTGGGGGACCTTGCGACACAGGGCGTTCAGTCGTCGGTCATCATGTCGCTGTCGTGCGTGGACGGTGACAAGACCTCCCCCGCCCCCACACCGTCTTCCGTACCAGCGCTCACACCCGCACCGGCATCGTCCTGAGAACGGCCGCGCCACACTCGACACGGCGGAGGCAGCCGCTCGACGGGCGGCGCCGGGCGTGTCCGAGAGCGGGCGGGAGCGGGCAGCAGCGAAAACTCCTGTGCCCGGTGATCGGCCGCTGCGAAGACCCGGGGCGCCCGTCGCCGGAGTGAACCCGGCGAGAGCTCGGCGAGAGCTCGGCCGCGCGTGTCATGTCCAGCGCTCTGCGACTCGTAGCTTGGAACCATGGCAACTCCTCAGCACAGGTTCGGGTCAGGCTTCGGAGCCCGGAGCACCACGGAGGAGGTCCTGCGCGGGGTCGACCTGACCGGGAAGCTCGCGGTGGTCACCGGCGGTTACTCGGGCATCGGACTGGAGACGACGCGGGCGCTCGCCGGCGTCGGCGCCCATGTCGTGGTGCCTGCCCGACGCCGCGCGGCCGCCACGGAGGCGGTCGCCGGCATCGACGGCGTGGAGGTCGACGAACTGGACCTCGCCGACCTCGACAGCGTCCGCGGCTTCGCCGAACGCTTCATCGCCTCCGGCCGCGGTATCGACTTGCTGATCAACAACGCCGGGATCATGGCCTGCCCGGAGACACGGGTCGGACCGGGCTGGGAGTCGCAGTTCGCGACCAACCACCTCGGCCACTACGCACTCGTCAACCGGCTCTGGCCGGTGATCGCCCGGGGTGGGGCGCGAGTCGTCACGGTGTCCTCCAACGGCCACCAGCTCTCGGACATCCACTGGGACGACGTGCAGTTCGAGCACGGCTACGACAAGTGGCAGGCGTACGGGCAGGCGAAGACCGCCAACGCGCTGTTCGCCGTACAGCTCGATATGCTCGGCCGGGACGCCCGGGTACGGGCGTTTGCGGTGCACCCCGGCGCCATTGCCACCCAGCTGGGGCGCTACGTACCCCGGGAGGAGATGCGCGCTGCCGGCTGGATCGACGAGGACGGCAATCCGACGGACGCCGGGTTCAAGACCCCGAGCCAGGGTGCGGCAACACAGGTGTGGGCGGCGACATCCCCGCAGCTGGCCGGCATGGGCGGTGTCTACTGCGAGGACTGCGACATCGCGGAGCCTGCAGGCGAGGGCGAACTCACCGGGGGCGTACGCGCCTACGCAACGGATCCCGGGCACGCGGCGCGGCTGTGGAAGCTCTCGGCCGAGCTCACAGGTGTCGACGCGTTCGCGGCAACCACCTGAACGGGGCCCCTGCGCATCAGCGCCAGGGATTCCCGGCGCAGCGGGGCGTTGCCCACCCCTGCAACGGCTCCACTGCGGCAGCCGTCTCAGCTGCCGCCGGTCCTCGCCGCATCGGGCACCGGCTCGCCCCGCCCACGGCGAAAATCTCCGAGCACCGCTCGACGTCCAGCTGCCTGTCCATGACCCCCTCTGGCTGCCAGCGGGCTTGTTCCGGCAGGTCAGATGTGCTCGCGGACAGGCACGGCCGGGGACATAGGCTCAGCGTCGTGGCTGACGAGATAGAGCAGATCGTAATGGCGGCGCCCGGCCTGGCGAGCGTCACGGACGTGTGGGACATGGCCAACCGGCGACTCGCGCAAGGTGACATCGACTTCGCGACCGAGCTGGGTATCGCGCTCGCGCGACGGCACGAGTCGGCGGCCGTCCCGGCCTGGCAGTACCGAAGCGTCTTCGACCATCTGTTGCGCGTCCTGACCAGCACTCCGGGGCCCGGGCATGCGGGAGCGGCACTGCGGCTGATCAGCGCGCCGGGGTTCAAGGGCCGAGAGATGGACCGCTACGCGGCGTCGTTGCTCGCCGCCGGCCAGCGTGCGGAGGATCTGGCCGTGGCATTCGCCGGCGGCGGCTCGTCCGCAAGCGCTTCGGAGGAGCTTCGGATCTGCCTGCTCCAGGAGCTGGTGCTCAGGGGTGTCCCGGTGACCGAGGTGCCGGGTATCGCCCGCTGGGCGAGGTCGCCGCACTGGAGGTACCACCCGCTCGGTTGGCTGCCTCTGACGCTGTCCGTCATGGAAGCCGATCCCGCCCTGCCGGGGTACGGCGCCGGCGGCGAAGCCCACTCACTGCCGTACGGGTCCTTCGAGGGATCCGAGCTGCGGTCGGACTGGACCATCCCCGTCCCGGCCGCGGTGGAGGTGACCCCGGAGGCCACGGAGAGGGCCATGAAAGCAGCCGTCGCCAACTGGGCGGAGGAGTCCAACGGCCGTATCGAGGCGGGCATCTTCGACTTCGAGGAGCCCCTTCGCGCGAAGGTCGTGCCGAGTGCGCTCGCTTCGCTGGGACTGGAGTGCCTGGCCGGCGGGGACGAGCCGGGGGCCACGTTCTCGGCCTCCGCATGTACGCCGGACCAGGTGTGGCGCGTGCTCTTCGCGGCGGCGTCCTCGGGTGGGGCCTACGGCTCGGGCAGCCGGGGTGCGTACGGCCGCCTCGCCGCCTGGCAGTCGATGGCGGGACTGGCGGAGGCCGCGGAAGGAGCACCGCCCGAGGAGGTGGAGGCGCGGGTGGCGGACTGCTCCTGGTACGGCTTCAGCACCACCACGGACTGGTTCGAGCAGGTGGTCTGGGACATCGGCCTGGCCGCGCTGGCGCCGGGCGGGCGGCGCCTGTCGGTACTGGCGGCAACCGACACCGACTGACTCCCCCGTGGGGTGATGCTCGGCGTCAGTGATCAGCGATGCTGGCCCCTACATCACGTACGCCCCGGGGGGACCATGCGACACAACACCATCACGGCATCCATGAGCGCGGTGCTCGTCCTCGCCTCGTTCAGCGCCGGCTGCAGCGGGTCGGCCGGCAAGGGTGCCGGGGGTCGGGCCACGCCCGATGCCGGGCCCACGGCGATCCGTAACTCGCCCTCACCGACGCCGGCCAAGACCCGCTTCGCCCTGGGTGAGGCGGCCGAGATCACCAACACCGACGGCACGTTCACCGCCGTCGCCCTCGCCTACACCCAGCCCGCCGACGGTCCCGAGCCGCCCGACCGCAAGACGCTGGGCGGCGATGTCTGGGCCACCGTCGAGGTCAAGGTCTGCAACACCGCGAGCAATGTCTTCTCGGTCAGCCAGTTCCCCTGGTCGCTCGCCTACGAGGACGGGACGCGTATCAAGGTCACCGGCCTCAACGGTGGCGACCTTCCCAAACCGGAGTTCCCGACCAACGATGTGCTGGTCAAGCGGGGTGACTGCGTACGCGGCAAGATCCCTTACCCCGTGCCGAGCGACAAACGGCCGGCCCGGCTCGTCTACGCCCCTGAGGCACTTGAGGAGCCGATCGACTGGACCGTACCCGCCGGATAGGCACGAGGTGCGCCCCTGACGTGCGCCCTTGACGCGCGCGCCGGATCGGGGTGGCCACGGCCTGCGGCCGGCCGGGTCCGAAGACACGGTCGCGCTGCGCGGCACGATCGAGCCGCGTGGATCGGGTGCCCGGCGGATATAGTGGGGGCACCAAGTTACTCAGGCGCGGAAGGCCCCCCACCTCGGTGGGGGGCCTTCCGTCTTGTCCCGTCCCGCGCGGTCAGGCGACCTGCAGTTTGGGGCGGCCCGTCGGGGCGGGCGGGGCCTGGTGGTACGTCGGCAGCTTCAGGTTGGGCAGGTCCCCCGCCTGGATGCGGGCGAGCGCCGCACGGAACGCCGCCTCCATGCTCTCGGGGCTCTCGTACTTCGCCGCGAGCGGGTGCAGGCGGTACGAGTTGCCGTTGCGCTCCTCGCTGCGCGGTCTGAGCACGATGTTCAGGTCGCACAGGGGCGCCATGAGCCCGCTGACGGCCTGGGGGGTCACGCCGTACTCGGCCGCCATGTCCTTCTGCCGGACCGGCAGCGTTCCCCCGAAGTCGCTGCGCGAGACGAGGTACTGGAGGAACTTGACGGCAGACCCTGACAGCGGCAGGGCCCAGATGCGCTCCGCGACGATCGGAGACATGACGTTAGCCATGGGACAGCCTTCCTCTTGAACAGGTGCCCGTGCGGGAGCCTGGCAGCACTATCACCCGGTACGCCTCCTTTGGCGAACGGTCTCCTCGACGACGAAGCCGAGGTCGAGTTCCTCCTGGTGGGCGCGTTCCGGGCCCACCGCGTACGGGAACGCCTCGACGTCGTGTTCGTGCCGGTCGGCGATCTCGGCGAGCACCTCGTGCTGGGCCGTGCTGTTGCCGTGGAACCACAGGCGTACGTTGATCTGGATCCGGCCGTTGCCCGCCTTCTCCACCCAGTTGTAGCCGCACAGCGCCTGCACGGCACGGTTGACCGTGGATCGCGTGATCATCTTGCCGCCCTTCTGCGCGGCGACCTTGTTCAGTCCGTCCGTGATCTCCTGCTGCGTGTACTGGGTGATGCCGGTTCCCGGAACCTGCCCCCCGGCGACGAAAAGGAACACGCACAGCTGGGACTTGGTGATGCTGTTCGCGACGGCCAGCTGCGCCAGGAGCTGGGTGAACCAGTTGCTGGCGAGGCTGTAGCCCGCACCTCCGGCCATGTCGTGGACGGCCTTGGGGTCCGCCGCGTACTCGAAGTGGACTCCCTTGAGCCGACGGCGGCCGCTGGGGTCGGCGGCCTGGGCCACCTTCTCCCCGAGCTGCTGGCCCAGAACGGCCAGGATGTCTCCGTACTCGGCGTCGTCCCCTGCGGCGGTGGGGACGGGGATGGGCCGGGGCCCGCGCTGTCGACGACGGGCGGGCGGATCAGATGTCACAAGACCTCCTTGTTACTCAGGCGGTCCGAGACTATCCAAAAAATCAACGTGTGCTTGTCTTTTGACGCGGCGGCGCGTCGAGAGATGCCTCTGGTCCGGGGCCTGTTCGAACCAGGCCCCAAAAGTACACACGGTGTGGAGTTTTTCGGCCCCTGCGCGCCGAAAGTACACGCCTGCTTGAGTTCGATTGTCGCGATGGCGGCACATTTGAGCGTGTTCAAGAAGGCTGACGGGCGTCGGCGGGCCGCTTGGTCGACGCTCTGACCTGCGGTGCTCCGAAGCCGTTCCGCGCCTTCGGAAACTCAACCGCTGCTTTAGTTTTCGGCGAAATGTGCTCGCCGGGTACACATTCCGGAACGTCAAATGTGTCCTGGGCGACACATACCGTCGGACAAACCAGCAGGTCAGAGGCGGTGCTCGGGCCGCGGCCTCTTATAAAAGAGCAACGCGACCACGCACATCGGCAGGCTCGGGTCGTGCCCGCTCCGCTCCTGACACACCCGGCCCACCGACGAACTCCCCCCGTACTCAGGCCAGCCGACGACCCGTCATGTGTGCCGTGCCGCTGACGGCACACTTCGGCGGGACCCCCTCCTCAGCCCCATGGGGCATCAGGCGCGTTGTGCGCAGGCCCTCGTGCCCAGTGAGGGCGCCCAGCGCCCGAGGGGTGCACCGGCGACCGTCAGGGAGCCGGGGCAGGGCGCGAGGGGGAGCGGGTCCAGGGCGCCCGAGCGCCTGGCGAGGGGGTCTGGGGGGCGAGTAGCCCCCCATGCCACGGCCGGTCCAGCGCGGCCAGGCGCTGGCGGGGTCCAGGGGCTGGCCCCTGGGATCGAGGGCCTGAGGTGGAGGACGGACAAGAACTCCGCTTCAGCCGTGGCCGTCGTGGCCGACGCCGTGGGCCTCCTCGGCCTCCTCCTCAACTACGGCCCAGCACCTCGGCGATCCGTATGAACCCGTCTCCGCCGTGTCCCTCCCCGATCGCTCGGCCGGCCAGGGCTTCCGCTGCGCGCATCACTCCCGCGTCGATGCCGTGGGCCTCGGAGGTGTGGACGATGTGGGCCATCGACGAGGCTGCTGAGGTGAGGGGGTTGATCTCGCCGGAGAACGTTCCGTTGTCCGCATCCTCCGCGAACTCTTCGAAGAGCGGCGGGAGTATGGCGGCGATGCCTTGGGCGAACGGCGCCAGCTGTCGCGCGGTGACACCCTCCGCTCGCGCCATCGCCAACGCGTGGGCGTAGCCCGCCATGGCGGTCCAGAAGATGTCGAGGAGTGCGATGTCGTATGCCGCTGCCCGGCCGATCTCCTCGCCGAGGTGGGTGTGGGTGCCGCCCAGCGCCTCCAGGACCGGCTGGTGCTCGCGGTAGAGGTCTTCCGGGCCGCTGTGGATGAACACCGAGGCCGGCGAGCCGATGGTCGTGGCCGGCGTCATGATCGCACCGTCCAGGTAGCGAACACCGTTCTCGGCCGCCCATGCCGCGGCGTCCCGGGCCCGGTGCGGAGTGTCGGCGGTCAGGTTGACCAGGGTGCGCCCCTTGAGGGCGTCAGTGACCGCCGCGCCCCGCACAATGGTGTCCACCGCGTCGTAGTTCACCACGCAGACCACGGTCAGCCCGCTCGCGGCAACCGCTTCCTCGGCCGAGCGGGCGCTGACGGCGCCGCGCGCGACCAACTCCCCGTCCCGGCCGGGCGTCCGGTTCCAGACGGTGGTGCGCAGACCGGCGTCCAGGAACGCGCCCGCCAGGGAGCGGCCCATCGGTCCCAGACCCAGGACGGTGACGCTGTCGCCGGGGGTGAGGGCAGACTGTTCGGTGTGTGAAGACATGGTTCAGCTCCATGGAAATATCGATAATCGTTAAGGAACGGGACGAATATGACGCGCAGTCGTGCCCAGGACCCGGATGTGTGCGGGGTAACTGCCGCGATCGCGGTGATCGACGGGAAGTGGAAGACGGCTCTGCTCTGGCTGCTGGAATCCGGTCCGCACCGCCCGGGCGAACTGCGCCGGCAGCTGCCCGGTCTCAGCGAGAAGGTTCTGACTCAGGCGCTCCGCGAGATGGAGGCCGACGAACTGGTGCACCGCGAGGTGCACGACGTACTCCCGCTCAAGACCACGTACTCCTTGACGGCGTTCGGCCGGGACCTCTCCGAGGCGTTGGCTCCCGTCTCCGACTGGGGCCACCGCCGCCTGGAGAAACTCACCGACGCCCAGTCCGCCTCCTGATTCCCCGCACGGCCAACCCCCACGCCTCCCCCGGATCCGGCGGCCCTCTCGACCGCCCTTGACCAGGATCGGTGGGTTGCCGGCCGCAGCCAAGTACCCACAAAAAGGTGGGTACTGCGGGGGTGGCGCGGGAGCGTCCGCTTCGACGGGTCCCATGAAGAACCGGGCGGTGTGATTGGCTACGCCAACTCCGCGTGCCGGGGCCGCTGGACGGAGCGGACGTCACGCTCGTGAGCGCGCGGCCGGCCGGGCTCGTGGGGCCGCTGCCCCTGCTCTACTACCTGCACGGCGGCGCCATGATCATGGGCTCCCCCCGGCCTACATCGACGTCGGATCGGCCGAGATGTTCCGGGACGAGGACGTCGCCTACGCCGACGCCATCTGGCAGGCCGGCGGCCAGGCCGAACTCCACGTATGGCCCGGCGGCTACCACGGCTTCGACGGCATCGCACCGCACGCGGCCCTCAGCCACGACGCACGCGACGCCCGCACCCGTCGGCTCCGGCGCATCCTGCGCCAAGGCGTGACTCGGACGAAGTAAGCAGGAATCGTGCGGTGTGCCTCTTCGCCTTCGCCCGTGATGGTGAGCAAGGTACGCGCATGAGCGCTCCATACGATCCGGAATCCAGGGAAAAGGTAGTCGCGAAGCTGCCTGCGGCCCTGCGGCAGGAACTCAAGGTCCGCGCCGCCCAGTTGGGCGTGGACATCCAGGACGCCGTCACCGAGGGCATCCACGCGTGGCGTGCCGATGCCTCCGGGGCGACGCCCGTGGACACCTCCGGCGTCTCCTTCTTCTCCACCCACCTCCCCGTCGGGCTGTACGGGGAGTTCAAGGAGGACTGCCGCGTACGCGAGGTCCCGTACAACCAGGGCGTCGCCCAGTCGATCCGGCTGTGGCTCGACACGCACCCCTCCCCCACCGGGCGACGGAGGCCGTCCCACGAGGGCGCGCGCCGGGTCGTGGTCTGCAACCAGAAGGGCGGCGTGGGCAAGAGCGCCATCAGCAACGGCGTCTCGCAGGCCCTCGCGGAGACCGGTGCCCGCGTCTGCGTCATCGACTTCGACCCGCAGGGGCACCTGACCCGGCACCTGGGCGCCGAGATGCTGGGCATCAAGGAACCGAGCCTCGCCAAGCACATGCTCGGGGAGATCGAGGGCCGGGTGCGGGAGCTGCTCGTACCGATCGAGCACGGGGTGTTCGCCGGCCGGCTCTTCCTGCTGCCGGCCTGCAAGGACGCCTTCCTCCTGGACGCCCGGCTGGCTACGACGCGCCATGTCCGGACGAAGGAGACCGCGCTGGAGAAGGCGCTGGAGGAGTTGGAGGAGGAGTTCGACTACGTCGTCGTCGACTGCCCGCCCAGCCTGGGCTACACGATGGACACCGCCCTCTACTACGCGCGCACCCGGGAGGGCGAGGCGGCGAAGACCTCGGGCATCATCGTCCCTGTTCAGGCCGAGGACACCTCCGCCGACGCGTACGACATGCTCAGCGAGCAGATCGAGGACCTGGCCGACGACCTCGACATCGAGATCGCCCAGCTCGGGTTCGTCGTCAACCTCTACGACAGCCGCAAGGGCTTCGTCGTCACCTCCTCCCTCAACAGCTGGAAGGAGTTCGGCGACCCGCCCGTCATCACGGTCATCGCCGACCTGAAGGAACAGCGCGAAGCGGTCCGCGTGAAGCTGCCGCTGCTGCACTACGCGCCGGACTGCGAGCAGTCCGAGGCCATGCGCGAGATCGCCCGGAGGATCGCGGCATGAGCAAGAGCGACCTGCTCGGCACGGGCGCCGCCTTCAGCAACGCCCGCCGTGGTACGGGCGGCCGGAGCGAACGCGGGCGGGCCAAGGCCGTCGCGCAGGGCGAGGTGCCCGCGTACGAGCTCGTACGGATCCCCCTGGACCAGGTGTCCGCGACCCCCCTCAACCCCCGCCGGAACTTCGGCACCGACGAGGAGAAGACCCGCTTCGGCGAGGAGCTCCGCCAGGCCCAGCTCTCGGCGTGCGTCGTGGTCGGGCGCGACGCCTACCTCGGGCTGTGGCCCGACCACGGGCCCCGGATCGGGTCCGCTCCGTACGTCCTCATCAACGGCGAGCGGCGCTTTCGCAGCGCGCTGCACGTGGGGCTGGAGGCGCTGGACTTCGTCGTACGGGACGACCTCGCCGCCTCCCGTACGGACTTCATCGACCACCTCCTCGCGGAGAACCTCGAACGCGAGGACTTCGACGTGATCGAGCGCGCCCGCGGCGTGCTGCAGCTGGTGGAGACCTGTGTGGAGGAGGGGCGTGAGCACGGGGCCAAGTCGCGTGCGGCGGAGCGGCTGGGCCGCTCGCCCTCCTGGGTCACCAACCAGCTGGTGCTGCTGGAGCTGCCGGAGGAGATCCAGCGCATGCTCAGCGCGGGGGAGCTGCCCGAGCGTGACGGACGGCTTCTGGCGCGCACCGCGAAGGACCGGCCGGGGGCCGGGGCGGCGGAACTGCTCGCCTTCCTGAGGGGGAGCAAGGAGCAGGAAGCCCAGGTCAAGGCGGTGCAGCGGGAGATCTTGCGCGGTGTGCAGGAGTCGGCTCCGGCGCCTGGAGGCCGGGAGGCGGGCCGACTTTTGTCCGCGGTCAAAGATCCGGAGACGGACGGCGGGCCGGCTGCGGACAGCGGGCTGGCTGCGGCTGCGGCTGCAGCTGCGGAGGAGGGTCTTACTTTTGTCCGCGGACAAAGGTCGGGGGCCGAGGAGGCTGCGGTCGGCGAACCGGTCGGGGTGACCTCGGCTCCCGCGCTGGTGGTGGCCAGTGCCGCTCCGGCGGAGGGGCCGGAGGGGGGCATCCCGTCTCAGGGCCGGGCAGCGGAGGCTACCTCGCTTCCGTGGCAGGACCCGAAGGCCATGTGCGAGGCGATCCGGACGCACATGTCGGCCGAGCACCGGGCGGAGCTGACGCTCCTCCTGGCCGAGAGCGACAAGCCGAGCCGGTAGCCGTGGAGTGGCGTCGGCCTCTCGTCGCCGGCGCTGAACGGAATTCGAGATTCCAGTCCCTTGAGTCCCTCCGGTCCCTGTCCGTTCCCCAGCAGAACGCTCTGACCTGCGGGTATGAGGGTTACGCCGGGCAGGGACCGAACATTCGTCAGTCAGCAGGACACGATCGGGTGGTGTGGCTCAGTCCGGGTGTCCGCACTTCGTCGGGGCGGATATAGTCAAGTCATCTGTTACTCAGGCGCGGAAGGCCCTCCACCTCGGTGGAGGGCCTTCCGTCTTGTCCGGCGCCTGACGCCGGTTCCGGGCACGACATCTGTGACCGCTCGCGATGAAGGTCCCGGGCGCCGGAGCCTCGAAAATCCATGGACGCTTGATTTCGTGTGACATGGCAGCGGCACACTCCGCTCAACTCCATCGGCCTTGGCGGAAAGGCATGGGGCTCAGGGCATGCTGGGGAGTGGCCAGGGGTTTTGGGCGTTGCGTCGGATCGCCGCGCGTATGTGGACCATGGCCAGGATGGCGCTCATGTGGGTCTTGCCCTCGGTGTACCGGACGTGGCCCTTACAGAACCAGAGCGCGTTCTCGGGATGCCCCTCATGATCGAGAGGTGGCTCTATCGCACGGAAGTAGACGAGCGTGAAAGTCTCGTAGTCGTGGTCCCTGGAGGACGCGTTGCATATCGCGCAGTACGGGGGCATCACGGCTGGTCAACTCCACTCCGCCGAACGAATCATGATCGCAATCCTACGTTCGAAGTTTGACGCCGACGGCGCATAGCCGAGGAGCTTGCCGCTGCCGCCGCATGCAGGCCTGCTGAGCCAGGAGTACCGCGCATGTCGGAGTTGCTCATCGGCGCACGATCGACGGCCCGCAGGCCAGAGCCGCGTAGCCCGGCTTGCCAGCTGATGCTGCTCCGTTGCCATCGTGCCGTACCTCAAATTGCCCTGCGGGCGGCGCAGTTGATGGTCGAATCACCTGATCTAGTGGAGTCCGCCGTCCTGGTTCGGCATTGCGCGAGAGCGGGTGGCAGATTCCGTGCTGCACGTCGGTGGCTCATCACCGGCGTCCGCCTCATGCCGCCGTCGGCGGAGCAGGAGCAAGCTGCGAGACGTCCAGACGCCACCGAGGCGTTGTTGGGGCTGATCGTCCTTCGGGCGTTGGCAGGTGGGCCGTACGGGGCGAGGAACGCCGCATACCCCTTCAGGGTGTCGGGTCATTCCTCGTCGGCACGAGGCTTCGGCGCTCGGGCGCGTGACACGCTCCCGAGGGACGGGGGCTTGCGTGTTCGCCCGGGGCACCCGGGTGAAAGGACAACACCATGGTCGCGAAACGACCTGACGGCATTTACCCGGGCATCGGCACCGAGACCTACGGCCGGAACCTCGCGGACGCCATCGAGAACACCTGCGCGGAACACGGGGTCGTACCACCTCCGCGGCAGGCGATTACCGAGGGACTGGCAACCGCTCTCCCGGACACCGAGATCAAGGGCCTGATCGCCACCCGAAGCGGCAAGAAGGTGCTCAAGCCCTCGGCTTACCGTCTCGTGCAGGCCGGCGACGAGCAGGTACTGCTGCTGATGTGTGACGTCCATGGTGCTGCGGTGATCCCGTGGGACCTCAACGACCGCACCGTCAACTGCTGGTCACCGCCCGTTGCCGGGGCCAGCCAGTGCGTCAAGGACCTCGTCGCCGCTGAGCAGGCGCTGCACGAGGCCAGGAAGACCGCGAAGACCGCCGAGAAGGAGCGGGAAACTTGCCGCCGGGCGGCCGGTGACAGCACCTACGTCGCGCAGGCTCTGGCGGCGGCCACGCAGAAGCATGAGGCCGCTGAGCGCCGCGTGGGGGAACTCGACGCCCAGCGCCAAGCCCTCCTCACCGCCCTCGGTGGCCGCCGGCCGCGTCCTGTGGTGCGGGCGGCGGAGGAAGACGGGGAACCGAAGGCGGCACTCGCTCTCGCCGAGCAGCCGTACGACGTGGCCGTCCACATGCAGCGGTACGCCGCCGAGAATCTGGAGCGTGCGGGGCAGACCCGCGGTTACGACCTGGCCGAATCCCTCGTGGACGCGGGCCAGCTCTCCAAGGGCATGAACGTCCTGCAGCAGTGGCAGATCATCCGCCCCGACGGCACGGTGTCGAAGCTGTGGCGGCTGGCCGCCGTGACCGGGAACAACCGTGCGCTGGCCCGTCTCAACATCTTCCGCGTGCGGCCGGAACACCTGGTCACGGGGATGCCCCAGTCCCTCCTCCCCATGCCGAAGGGCAAGACGGCCGACCCCGAACTGCTGCTGGTGAGTCAGCGGGAGATCCTGAACCGGCTCTCCGACCGGTTCAACGAGGTCGTCGCCAAGCCGGAGACGGAGGCGACCGACCCGTCGGTCCGGGCTGGGAAGATCGCCACGGTCTCCGCGGAGATCGTGATCGGCTGCACCAAGCCGGCGGCTCTGGAACACGTACTGCGGACGCTGAACGTCAACGACCACCTGCGCGGCATCCAGCCCTACGACGAGGATGCGCGCCTGATCGCCCTCTTCGCAACGCTCGTCGACGCCTACGCCAGGGAATCGCTCCTCGCGGACGCGCTCACCGAGGCGTTCCCCGACGCGCGCGGCGCGGACCTCCTGGACCTGGTCGGTGTGCGCGACGCGCTGACCGCCAACGGACCGCTCGACCCGCTCGTGCCACTCGTGCCCACGGGCGACGACGTCTCCCCTGCCGTGCTCCGCGACATCGCGGTGCGCGCCATCACCGCGCTCGTGTTCCCCGAGATCCCGCCCGAGGCCCCGAAGCGGACGAGCACGCGCACCGTCCGCGACACGGGGCGCTTCTGGCCGATCGTCAGGGGGACACTGCAGGAGCCGGCGTGGAGCCAGACCAAGGCGAAGACGGCAGAGGCACGCACCCGACTGTGGTCCGCCGCCATCGCGCAGCTGTTCCTGCACCGGGGCAACATCCTCTCCGCCCTCGGCCTCTTCGGCGTCCCGGAGACCGCGAAGGGCGCCGGGCAGGACCCGCGGTCGCTCAAGGTGCTCCTCCTCGGGGCGGAGGCCGGGGACGCGACCGCCTGGGCAGCCCTCGTCCAGCGCATGGCACCGGCGCTCATCCACGCTCCGCAGCCCTTCATCACCGCCGGCCAGGGCAGCGAGGCAGGCGAGGGCCGCAAGGGCGTGCGGCGCACCCCCAAGAGCGCCCTCGCCGCCCTCACCCTGGCGTACACGGCAACCAGCGTCCCGAACATCAGCCGGGCACTTCTCCTCGCGTTCGCGAAGGCGGTGCTGGAGCACCCGGACGCGACGCAGCCACCCGAGGCGGAAGACGGTACGCCTCTGATCTGCTACGGGGAGCAGCACTGGGCCAAAGACCGGACGCCGATCACCGCAGGGATGGTGATCGCTCCTGACATCGACGGCCAGCCCACCCACTACGTCGCCGACAAGGAGTGGTTCGACGAGACGTTCCCCGTGGAGCTCGGCCGCCCGGCACCGGGCGACCCCGGAAGCACCACCGCTTCCCCCTCGGCAGGAGCCAGCACGAATCCCGCTGTCACCACCGTGCGCGGCGCCCCGCCGGCCGATCCGCACGACCAGCTGGCCATGCTGCGCCGGGAGCTGCCCGCCCGTGTGGAACTCGTCGAAGGCGGCTACGAGCAGGCCGTGGACTCCGCCCACACCCTGATGACGGATTTCGAGGAGGCGCACCGCCTGCGCGTCCAGCTCGGAGAGGACGCGCTGCCGGCCGAGCAGCGGATCGAGTGGATGGAGAAGCTGACGAAGGCCCGGGCCGCGGCCCAGGCGAGCGTGACAACGCTCGAACAGGTGGAAGCACTGATCCTTCAGGTCTGACCGGTGCGGTAGAACCCGAGCCCTCGTGAACCGGCGGGCTCCTCACGACAGTCGAGGAGCCCGCTTTCCATCCGCACCGGAGTGGCGCCCCGGCGGGTCACACGATGGGTCAGCCACGTGCCGAGAGCGGGCAGACGACCGAGGCGGTCAAAGTTCGGTGAGAATGCTCAGCCTTCGGTGAGACGGGACATTCGTCCCGGGTTCGGCGGACGTTCTTCGTGGATCATGATGAAAATCGACCGACAGAATGCCCGCTCACAGGCCCTGTCGCGAGCCCTCTGGTGTGATGGGATCCCCCGCCGCCCGGCAGGACGTCAGCGGGGCGCTCAGGGGTTTCGAAGTCGGCAACTCCCGTCCGGAGGTTGGCCGACCGGGTGAATTCAGGGTGCGGGGGGTTCAGCGGGAGGCGTCCTGGTCGGGCCGCCGGGTGGCGGCGCGCAGGTGGCGGCGTAGGCGTTCGCGCAGCTTCGGCAGTTCCTCGGTGGCGCCCAGGGCTTTCAGGAACTCGGGGACCTCCCAGGTGATCAGGTGGCCCTGGCGCGAAAGGTACAGGCCGACCCGGTCGATGCCGTAGTGGTCGTCGTAGTCCAGCAGGAGGTAGCCGGCGAGCTGGTAGACCTCCTCGCGGCCGAGCCGCTGGGGCCGGGTGGTGGCCTTGCAGTCGAGGAGCAGCCCGCCGAGGATGAAATCGGCGTCGGCGCCTCCGAGGTCCGTACTGCCCGTGAAGGTCGGTCCGCAGACGCGGGCTCGCTCCGGCAGCGACCGGAAGTACGAGAACGGGCCCTCGGCCAGCTCCATCTGGCGGGCCAGGTCCTCGACCACGTAGTCCGGGACCCCGGCGCACAGCCGGGGCAGGGCCGTTGCGCCGTCGGCGGTCGCGAGGGGGCTGAAGCGGCGTACCCGGCCGGTGCGCGAGACGTCCTCGAAGTACGCGGCGACGAAGCACAGCCTGCTCAGAGCCTCCTCGCCCAGCGGCCCGCGGCCCGTGAGGTGGTCCTCGACGGCCGCCAGGAGTTCCCGGCCGGCCGTACGGAGGGCCGCACGGGCGCCGGGCGCGGGTGCCCCGGGCAGTGGATGTCCGGAGCCCGTGAGTTCGACGCCCAGGGAGACGGCCGCGCCGAGGGGGCGGCCCAGGGAGAGCCGCAGCCGGTAGTCGACGGCGTGGCCGAGCGCCGCCCAGCCGGGGCGCTGTACGTCGATGGGCTGCACGGGATGGGGCAGACCCGCGATGCTCCGCTGGTAGTGGCCCACCGGCGCCGCGCTGTTCGGCAGGTGCTGGGCCATGAAGCGGGACACGGGGGAGTTCGCGTACGCCAGTTGGCCGGTCAGGCTCAGGCCGATCAGGGGGACGCCGGCGACCGTGCCGCTCTCGGCCTCGTGTGCGATCCCCTTCTCGTAGCCGTCCACCCAGGTGATCCCGAGGACGTCGAGATGCCGGCGAGCACGGGTGACGGCCACGTAGATCAGCCGCGCCTCGTCCGCGCGCAGCGGCAGCTGCCGCCCCTCCTCGGTCACCCCGGGCTCCGAGAACCCGCCGCCGATGCGTACGGTGGCCCACTCGCGGCCCTTGGCCTTGTGGACGGTGGAGACGGTGACCCTGGCCTGCTCCTCGGGGCTCAGTCGCTCCACGGCCGCGCGGATCAGCTCCGGGCCGTACGCGTCGACGAGCTGGACGATCGCCTTCAGATCCTGCGCGGCCTGGTCCTGCTCGACGTACTCCTGCACTTCGCCCCAGGAGCCGAACAGGAACAGCTCCGGGTGGCTGGTGCGCCGTCCCGCCTTGAGTTCCTGGGCGGCCGTCGCGATCCGGTCCAGTGCGCTGCCTCCGCCCGCCAGAGCCACCGGGATGCCCCGGTCCAGGTGGGCGAGGACCTCCCTCATGGCGTCGGCGTTCCCCCTGCACAGCACCGCGTCGGGCGCTGCCGCTCCGCCGATGCGGGAGTCGGCCGGGCCGGATCCCGTCAGCCGCATGTCGGATTCGGCGTGCCGCAGCCACCGGTTCGCCTGCTCGGCGATGCGCGGGCCGAAGCGGAAGGACTGCGTCAAGTGGAGGTGCTCGGCGGGAAAGCCCGTCATGACGTCCTTCGCGGAGCGCCAGCCGTAGATCTGCTGGGCGGGGTCACCGACGCAGATGCGCTGTGCGGACTGGGCTAGGAACACCTCTTCCAGTACCGGGTTGGTGTCCTGGGCCTCGTCCAGCAGGACGAAGTCGCCGGGCAGCACGGGCCGGCTCATCGCCCACATCTTCAGGTAGAAGTCGTGCTCGAAACGGAGCTTGCCGTCGATGCTCCGGATGTCCTCCCACGCCTTCTCGGCGTAGGGCAGCAGGGTCCGGGCCACGTACTCCTGGCCCTGGAGGTCGAGGCCGTTCAGGCGTTCCAAGTGCCGGGCCATCACCTGGAGGTCGGTGCTGTAGGAGAACCGGCGGAGCATGCCCATCACGAGTCGTGCCTGGTGGTTCACCTTGACCTTGGTGCCGTTCACCGCCAGGTCCGCCGTGATGCCGAGCAGCCGGGCGGTCTGCTTCGCCGGGATACGGGCGGAGGCCGCCAGCCGCGGCCCGTAGGCCCTGCCCACGGCCTTGAACGCGAGCGAGTGCGAGGTCCGGCATTCGACGTTCCCGCCGAACCTCTTGCGGGCGTCGTCCGCGATCGACCGGTTGAAGGCCATGTACAGGCCGCGCTTGCGGGTGGCGGAGCCCATCAGCGTCAAGGTCGCGGTCTTGCCCGTCCCCGCCCCGGCCACCAGGGCCAGATCCCGTCCCTCGACGAATAACTCCCGGGCGGCCTGCTGTTCCCCGGTCGGCTCCATGGCCATGCTGCCCCTCCCCCGTGCCCTGCTCCATCCAACACGATCACCCAAGCTGTCTCCTCGGTAACCGCCAGTCAATGCCACCTCGGGGGGAATCGGGTGCGGTGTTCAGCCATTTCGCAGCGGCTCCGGGGCTTCGGCGTGGCTGTAGGGGCCTGTGGGGGCCTGTGACGGGCGGACGGGTCCCTGCCGGGGATTGGAGCCGGAGCGCCGAGGCGAGAGCCTCCAAGGGCCGTCCAGAGTCCCTGAGTCGCTCGTGGCAGCCGAGCGGGCTGACGGCTCCGATGACGCCTCTCCCCCTCCCTCGGTACCCGCTCCCCCCGACCAGGTACTGAAGGCCGGTGGACCACCTTCGGTCCCTGTCCCTTCAGTCACTACATAAACCTGCAGGTCAACGGCCCTCCCCCCGTCGTCCAGGGACTGGAGGGACTCAATTTCCCAGTTATGAGCCACCCACGCTCACAGCACCCCTTACATACGCCCGCGCATACACACACACGCATGAGAAGTGGAAGTACCAACCTTCAGTCCCTTCAGTCCCTCCCACCCAATCCAAACCGCCCTGACCTGGCCTTTTCCCCAGGGACTGAACCCCCAGGGACTGAACCGGAGTCCAGACCCTTCAGCAGCTGAGGCTCACTCCACCCGGCCTGGAGCGGCGGGTGACCCGACGTGCCTCCGGAGCGGCAGGTGGAGGAGCTCTGCTGGAGCCCGGCTTGAGGGCGGGAGGAGCCGCGAGCACGCACCATGGGTACTCAGCTGCGACACGCCCGGGAGTCCATCGGCTTCAGGGACGGAATTTTTGCGGAGGAACCTGCCTAAAGCTCCAGGTACTGAGGGACTGAAGGGACTGAACTCTCGATACAGCGGTAAATGGGACCTGAGTCTCAGCGGACTCTGAGGTAACCTCCGCGATAGTGAATCTTCAGTCCCTCTGGTCCCTGAACTGCAGGTGAGAGCGCACTTCAGCGAGCGGCTCCGGGACCGCAGCAGCCGTTCCTCACATCGCGTCAAGGAAGAGCCAGTGCCCGTCCATTCCGAGAACCCGCCACACGACGTGAGCGGCGGAACAGCAGTGGACGTGGCCCTCTGGATGGCCCTGAGGGGCTACCCGGTGCACCCGCTGGCCCCGGGGACCAAGACGCCCGCGCCGAACTGCTCCGAGTGCCGTACCGCCCGGCACGCCCCTCAGGAGTGCCCCTGCCGTGCGCGGGGACGCTGGTGCCACGGCTTCCACGCGGCGACCACGGACCCCGGCACGGTGCGCCGGTGGTGGGGGAACGACCCCGACTTCGGCATCGGAGTCGCCTGCGGACCCGCCGGGCTCGTGGTGATCGACGTCGATGCGCACGGGGCAGCCCTGCCGGACCGCCAGCGGCTGCTGCCGGGCATCCCCATCGACGACCGTGTCGACCTGACCGGACTGCAGAGCGGCTTCGACACCCTGGCGCTGCTGGCGGCCTACAGGTCCGCGCCCAACCCCTGCGAGGACACCTCGACGTTGCGTGTCCGTACGCCTTCCGGAGGCATGCACATCTGGTACCGGGCAGCCCAGGACGGGCCGCGCTTCCGCTGCTCCAGCGGGTCGAGCTCCAAGGTGGCGCTGGCCTGGCAGGTGGACGTCCGCGCCGTCGGAGGCTACATCGTGGCGCCCTCCACGCGAACGGCCGCAGGGGTCTACGAGCCGCTGCCCGGAGCCCGCGTGCCCGCGGTCCTGCCCCTGTGGCTCAACGCGGAGCTCGTGAGAACCGGCCACTGCGTCGAGCCCTCCCCCGCTCCGGGGCGATCCCCCGCTCCGGGGCGATCCCCCGCTCCGGGGCGATCCCCCGCTCCGGGGCGATCCCCCGCTTCGACCCAGTCCCCCCTGCCACGACCGCAGACCCGGGCTCCCCGTGGACACCGACAGGCCGGACAGCGGGTGCTGGCCTCCCTCCTCGACGAGGTCCGCTCCTGCGGAGCCAGCCCCGAGGGGACGGCGTTCAGCGAGAAACTGAACCGAGCCGCGTTCACCGCCGGAGGCCTGGCCGCCGCTGGGCACCTCACCGAGGCGGAGGCCCGTCAGCTGCTCATCGAAGCCGCGGAGCACGCCCGACCCCACCAGCCACGCCGAAACGTACTCATCGTCGAAACAGGGCTGCGCGCCGGAAGCGATCGACCGATCCACCCCAAGGGACGCCCATGAGCAGCGCTGGTAGCACGGGGTTCAACGCCCAGGCAGCGGCCGAACAGCTCGCCGCGTTCACCACGGACACCGCCGCGCCGGGCCGGCGCCTGCCCGCCCAGCAGAGTGGAGCCCCCGCCGCGGGCGCGGACTTCATCCAGGCGGGCCTGCTGCACAACCTCACCGACCGCGGCAACGCCAAACTGTTCGCCTACCTCCACCACGACCGGTTCCGGCACGTGGAAGGCCTGGGCTGGTACGTCTGGGACGAGTACCGCTGGAAGCGCACCGGCGGGGAGAAGGCCGCGATCTGGGCCGCCGGCGACATGGCGGAGGACCTGCCGGCCCACGACCCGCGTGGCGTCTTCACCGACCGGGAGCTGGCCCAGCACCGCAAGCGCACCATGTCGACCTCGGGTGTGAAGGCCATGCTCACCCAGGCCAAGGCCTCCCCCGAACTCGCCCTGGACCCGGACACCCTGGACGGCGACAAGTACGCGCTGTGCACGCCGGCCGGTGTCGTCGACCTGCGCACCGGCGACCTGCACAAGCCCAACCCCACCCGGGACCTGCACTCCCGCGCCACCCATCTGGCGCCCGAGGCGATGCCCACGCCCAGGTTCCACGCCTTCCTCGCACAGACCTTCGGCGACGACGACAAGGGCAAGGAGATGATCAACTTCCTTCATCTCCTGCTCGGCTACTCCATCACCGGTGACGTCGGCGGGCAGGTGCTGCCCTTCCTCTACGGAGTCGGCGCGAACGGCAAGTCGGCCCTGCTCGACGTCGTCATCAAGATCCTCGGCGACTACGCGGACGTGGCGCCGCCCGGCTTCCTCATGGAGCGCGGAAAGTTCAACGAGCACTCCACCGAGCTGACCGAACTCCACGGGCGGCGCCTGTTCGTGTGCAGCGAGCTCAAACCGCACGACAAGTTCGACGAGGCCCGCGTCAAGCTCCTCACGGGTGGCGACCGCCTCAAGGCCCGCCGCATGCGGCAGGACTTCTTCAGCTTCGAGCCGACGCACAAGCTGTGGCTGCTGGGCAACCACCGTCCGGAGGTCGGCACCGGCGGGCACGCCTTCTGGCGGCGGATCAGGCTGATCCCCTTCGAGAAGGTCGTCCCCGACCACCGCAAGATCGACAACCTGGCGGAGGCGCTCGTACAGGAGGAGGGCCCGGGCATCCTCCACTGGATGATCCAGGGGGCCAAGGCCTACCTCGCCGGCAAGCCGCCCCTGACGGGTCCCAACGTCGTGCGCGCGGCCACCCAGGCCTACGCCACGACCGAGGACCACATCGGGCGGTTCCTCGCGGAGTGCTGCACCACCGGCGCGCACCTGGCCGAACCCCGCGACCTCAAGGTCGAGCAGGGAGCCCTCTACCGCGCCTACAGTGCCTGGTGCCTCGACGGCGAGGGCCTGCGCCCCGCCACGACCCGCGCGTTCGCCACCCGCATTCGCGCCGAAGTCGGCGTCGCCTCGCCCAACGAGATGCTTCGCTCGAACGGCCAGAAGTTTTACCCGGGGCTTGCCCTCCTGGCCGACGAGGAGCAGGTTCCGCGTGACGCGAACAGGGCAAGCACGACGTGACTGGCCGACGTGTGCCGCCACCTCGGGACGGGCACCCCTACGATGGACAAGGACGATGAACACACCCACCCGCCGACGGAGACCCTCGGGGTCCTGTCGCATATCGGCATCGGCGCCGCTCGCGGCGCGGAGAGACCAGGGGCCCGGAGGGCCGACGTGAACGAGGAAGGACTCAGGCCATGAGCTCGCTACTGTCAGCCAGCGATCTCGCCCACGAGGTCAAAGTGGTGTGGCTGGAGGACCCTGAAGAGCTCGACTACGTGCGACAGGCCCTGGACAAGACTCCCCGCCGCCGGGGAAAGCCGCGCTACCACCGCGACGGGCGCATGATCGGTTTCACCGAACTCGGCGACACCGCGGAAGCGGACCCGGACAGCGGCTTGCAGAAGCGGCGTGTGTTCTACCTGCTGCCGCACGACCGGGACGCCGAGCCCGAGGGCCTCTACCGGGAAGGCGCTCCGGGCGAGGCCGTCGACCCGCGCACGATCGAACCCAGGCAGGTCGGCAGGAAGACCGAACGCTCGCAGCGAGGGCTGTCCGCACCTACCGTTGCCTGACCCTTTTGGTGTCTGACCCCTGGTGTCCGGTCTCGGTCCCTGGTCTCGGTACCTGGCTTTGGTCCCTGGTCTTGGTCCCTCGGTTCCTCGGTTCTTCTTCCGCTGGCGGGAAGTGAGTCTTGCCTGTTTGGCGTGGAGGGCTCTCACCTGCGGTTTTTCGGTGCCACGGGCGCAGGCCGTGCTGGCAGTGATGGCTGAGAATCGTTTCGGGTAATGGCGAATTTCAGTCCCTTCGGTCCCTTGGGTCCCTGAGGAGCAAGCCGGCTAGAAGGCGAAGTCGACGTAGTCGATGTCGGTGAACTCGACCAGGAGGTTCGAGGCGCGGGCGCCGTTGTCCTTGAAGTACACCTCCTGGAGGCCCTCCGCCGCGATGGCGCGGAGCTGGGCCTCGGAGGCGCCGGCTTCCTGCGCGGTGAAGAGGCGGGAGGCGTACGCCGCCGGGAGGTGCTGGGTGATGCGGCGCATGCGGCCGTCGTCGGTGGTGCCCGGGGCCGCGGTGAAGCCGAAGCGGGCGCGGGTCTCGATGACCAGGCCGGTGGTACGGGCTGCCTTGTCGCGGGCGCGCTTGCGGACCACGGGCTGCCAGCGCTTGCGTACCTCCGCTTCGAGGCGGGTGGCGAGCTCGGGACGAGGGGTCCTGATCTGGCCCTTCACGTAGCGCTCGACCGTGCGGGGGGAGACGCCGAGGAGCTGTGCGGCCGCCTTGGTGGATCGGGTGGACTTCACCAGGAACTTCATGCGCGCCTGGGGGGACTTGGGGACGGGACGCGTGAAGTGCTGCTCGTCGGCGCGGGTGAGGCTGTCGTCGATCTCGGGCATGACTGCTTACTCTCCGTCGGCCGCTGCGTCGTGGCCCTTGATGTGGCGGGCCGGGTTGAGGTGTTCGTCGAGCATCTGGACGGCCCAGAGGAGGGGCTGCGTGCCCTCGTGCTTGACCATGCCAGGGCTGACGCCGAGGCGGAAGCCGCCGGGCAGGGGCTTGCCCTCGGGGGTGCGGGGGAGGAAGTCGAGCGGGCTGGGGCCGTCGGAGAGGTACACCGCGCAGTCGGAGAGCACGGCGATGGGGTACTCCCCCGCTGCGCCGGCGAGTTTCTGCATCTTGCGGTGCATGTTGACGCGGGCGGTGGAGATGACGGCCGCGCGGATGTCCGGGCGCCAGGTGGGGCGTTCGAGGGCGGGCCAGGGTTCACCGGGGCGGTAGCCGGCGCCCTGGGGGCGTTCGCGGAGCTTGCCGATGCCGCCCTTGACGGTGGACTTGATGGCGGACAGGACCGCGGTGTGGGCGGGGCTGTGCTCCTTGTGGACGGACATGGCGGTGAGGAACTCGGCCTCGGTGAGCGTCGGGGTGACGCCGAGGTCCGCCATCGTGGCCATGTACGCGTCACGCAGGCGGGTGTACCAGGCGTCGAGGTACGGGCCGTTGTCGGGGCGCAGCCAGGCCTCGGTGGGGTGGACGGTGTGGCCGAGCTCCTGGGCGTAGGCGAGGGTCGGCGTCGCGTACCAGGCGGGGCCGGTGGGGGGCTTGCCGTGGGGGGTGAAGGGGCTGGGCAGGCGCGGGTCGAGCTGGAGGGCGGAGAGGTCCGCCAGCCAGCAGCCGGGGGTCTTGGGGTCGAAGCGGGGCCGCTCGACGTGGGTCGCCGGGCCCAGGCCGACCGTGAGGCGGTTGGCGGCCGCGGCGAAGGCCATGTTCACGTCGATGCCGACGGCGTGGCTGCGGGTGCACTCGGCGTCGCTGAGGAGCTCCGGGTCGCGGATCCAGTCGTACGCCTCCTCGTCCAGGACCTGGTCCGGGGTGCGCTGGTGGGAGCGGGGGTAGAGGGCGGCGACCACCGGGTGCTCGTCGGGGGCCTCCGGCGGGGCCGGGTCGACGGGGCGGGTGAGGGAGCCGGCGACGGGGGCGGACTCCCAGGCGTTGGTGGCGGGGTTGCGTGCCGCGCGGGTGGGCGGGCGCAGGGCCGTCATGAGCTCCAGGCCGGATACCGCCGTGGAGCCGCGGGGGGTCAGGACGCGGGTCGCGTAGGTCGTGAGGAGCGCGGCGAGCTCGGGGGCGGGGAGCTCGGCCGTGTCCTCGCCCCAGGCGCGGGGGTCGAGGGCGCCCCAGGGGAGGATCGCGAGCTGGACGCACTGGCGGCCGGTGGTGGGGGTGGCGGGGCGGTAGATGCGGGGCCAGGGGCCGAAGCCGCGGCGGGTGAGCTGCCACTTGCTCTTGGCGAGCTGCTTGAGGGTGGGGTGGTTGTCCGGCAGGCGCAGGGCGCGTCGGTCGTCGAGGGTCAGCGGCAGGCCCAGGGCCTCGGTGGCGGCCGGGGTGAGGACGAGGAGGGGGTCGCCGTCCTTGCCGTTGCGGTGGAGGCGGGGGGAGCGGAGGTCGGCGTCGGGGCCGAGGGCCCAGGAGATGAGGGCCGGCAGGTCGGTGGTGGGGTGGTCGAGGATCTGGCCGCCGGCGGTGTGGGCGTGGCCGGAGCCGTCGAGGACGGCGAGGGGGCCGTTGCCTGCCAGGGGGGTGGGGGGAGGGGTCGCCTTGACGGCGTTAACGGCGTTAACGGCGTTAACGGCGTTAACGGTGGCGCGGTCGGTGGGGGAGGAGTGCGGGTCCGGGCTGGCCGGGGTGGCCGCTGGGGTGGGGGCGTTAACGCCGTTAACGCCGTTAAGGGGGCGAGGGGGTTGGGGGGCCGTGGTGGGGCCCGCTTCGTGCCGCCTCTGGGGTCCCGGTTCGGGTGCCGGGGCCTCGGGCCCGGCGGCCGGGGGAGGTGCGGGGGCCGCGGGGGCGTTAACGGCGTTAACGCCGTTAACGGGGTGGAGGGCGGAGAGGCCTTCGAGGAGGCGGGCGTAGGCCGCGCGCTTGGGGGGGCGGGGGGCCGTGCGGCCGGTTTCCCAGGAGGTGACCGTTTCGCGGCGGACGGAGAGCGCCTTGGCGATCTGGTCCTGGCTGAGCCCGGCGGCTTCG
The DNA here is from genome assembly GCF_055565795.1 of Streptomyces sp. NPDC028314. Classification (NCBI taxonomy): domain Bacteria; kingdom Bacillati; phylum Actinomycetota; class Actinomycetes; order Kitasatosporales; family Streptomycetaceae; genus Streptomyces; species Streptomyces sp. NPDC028314. The sequence continues at coordinate 30,874 of NZ_JBVHTP010000020.1, read as the reverse complement.
CGCAGGCGCTTGCGTTCGTCGGGGTGCGGCAGCCGGTCCTGTGCCGCGGCTTCCTGGAGCAGGGCGTCCACCGCCGCGAAGAGCGTCGTCTGTTCCGGGTGGTCGTTCAACTCGTTCATCTCACTCATGGGGGCCTCCAGCAGCAGCCTATGTGAACCGCACGCTTAAACGCACATGAAACGCACGTGGGGGCGTTAACGGCGTTAATGCCGTCAGCGCCCCCGGCGTGGGTGCGGCCTCAGATACGGGTCATCAGCAGCTCGGTGACGGCCTTGAGGTCGTCCGGTGTGAGGTGGGCGGTGAGCGCGTCCGCGATCGTTTCCGGGGAGTTCGTGGCGATGGTGATGCGGGGGTTGGGGGAGGGGGTCGAGGCGTTAACGGCGTTAACGCCGTTAACGGGGGGCGCGGTGGGGGTGCTGGAGGGAGCCGGGGCGTTAACGGCGTTAACGCCGTTAACGGGGGCGGGGGCCGGCCGGGTGCGCTGGCGCGGGGGGTTAACGGCGTTAATGGTCTCGTCCGCCGCCGCGGCCTGGTCCTCCTGGGGGAGGCGGCCGATGCGGCGCGCCGGTTCCACCTTCAGCTCGCCCGTCTCCACCTTCTCCTGGAGGGTGGGCGTCAGGTTCAGGAGGGTCAGGCGCTGGGAGACCCAGGCCGGGGTCTTGCCGAGCCGCTTGGCGACCTGGGCCTGAGAACCGTGGACCTCCACGAGTTCCTGGAGGGCGCGCGCCTGATCCATGGGGGCCACGTCGACCCGGTGGACGTTGGCGATCAGCGCCGATTCGAGGATGTCCGCCGCGGTTGCCGAGAGGGCGTCGTTGACGTGGATCTGGATCGTCTTCAGCCCGGCCAGGTGCGCTGCCGCCAGACGGCGGTTGCCGTCGATCACCACGTACGGGGCGCGGCCGAGGCCGTCGGTCTGGCCCGGGTGGGCCTCCATGAACGCCATGCGGGTGGCGACCGCGAGGGGCTGGAGCTGGCCTCGGGCGGTGAGGGACGCCGCCAGTTCGTCGAGCTCCGTGAGGTCTTCGCGGAGGTTGAAGGGATTGTGCGCGAGGGCCTCGATGGGGACCTCGGACGGCGGGACCACGCCGGAAGTGGGGGCTCCGGTGGCCTCCGCGATCGCGGCCCGGCGGGAGCTGACACCGACCGGCTGGGCCCGGGCGAAGGATGCCGAGACTCCGAGTTTGTCGGCCTTGCTGCTCATGAGATCTCCCGGGCGAGGGCGCGCAAGGCGACCGCTTGGTCGCCCTTGGGGGCGTAGACGAAGAGGGGTTGCTTCACGCGGACGGCTTCGCGCTGTTCCTTGAGGTCGGGTACGACGGCCACGACGCGCGGATCCTTTATGTCCATCCAGGCCTGGAGGGAGGAGGTCGCGATGTACCCGCGGCGGCCGTCGTAGAGGTTCACGACGAGACCGAGGTAGTCGATGTCGAGGCTGAGGTCGTCGCGCAGATCGTTGATCTGGGAGGTGAGCAGGTCGTACGCGTCCGCCGAGGAGTCCTCGGCCTGTACGACGATCAGCGCGCCGGAGGCGCCGGGCTGTTCGGCGTCGCGGCGGCGCCCGTAGTAGATGGCCGCGTCCATGCTGAGGCCGAGGCTCGGGGGGCAGTCGATGAGGATGACGTCGTAGTCGGACTCGACGGGGGCGAGGGCGCGTTCGAGGGCGGCTTCGCGGGCGCGGACGGTGGAGAGGCGGACGTCGAGGAGGAAGGCGTCCGTGCAGGCGGGCAGGATGTGCAGCCGGTCGCCGAAGCGCTTGTCCGGGATGGGGGCGATCAGGTCGGCGAGCGGGCCCTTGGCCTCGCCGGCCATGTGGCAGGTCAGGCTGTCGCCGCCGATGGGGAGCGGCTGCTGGCCGAGCTGCTTGGTGAGGTGGCCCTGGGGGTCGAAGTCGACGAGCAGGACGCGCATGCCCAGGCCCGGCAGGTCTTCGAGGTCGAGGGGGGTGGTCGGCTCCGGCTGCTGTTCCTCGTACGCGCCGTCGTGGTCGGTGGCGGCCGCGGAGACGCGGGCCAGCTGACGGGCGATGCGGACGGGGTGGAGGGTGGAGGGGTCCTCGGCGAGGGCCTCGGCCGTGCCGGCGGTGATGGCGGTCTTGCCGACGCCGCCCTTCTGGTTGCAGACGACGATGCGCCGTACGACGGAGGGCCGCCGGACGGTGGGGGCCGGGTTCATCTCCAGCCAGAGCTGGACGGCTTGGGCGAGGCCCTGGATGAGGGAGACGCCGCGGTGCCTGGCATCCGTGCGGAAGGACTCCCACTGTCCGGCGGGCAGCCAGGTGGAGAACGATTCGGCGCCGGACGTGTCGACGGGGGAGGGGGCGGAGGCGAGGGCGCTCCAGTGCGCGATGCCCTGGTGGACGGCGTCCTGGATGTCGACCCGCAGCTGGGCGGTGCGGATCTTCAACTCCTGGCGGAGCCACGGGGGGAGCTTGGAGACGACCTTCTCGCGGTCGGTCTGGGACGAGGGTGAAGTCATGAGAGGGACTTTACTAACGTTCCAGGGTGTTGGGGGGCACCACGCTTGGGTTTTGCTAACGAAAGGGGGTGCGGGGGGTGCGGGTACGCGCCAGGGCGGCCTCGTCCACGCCGTAGCGAGCACCCCCGTGGTTCGCCACGGCGTGTGCGAGGCCGCCCTGGATACGTCGTCAGCCGACCTGGACCGGTGGGGAGTCCGGGGCCGACAGACCGAGCGCGGTCCGGCATTCGGGCGAGCCCGCCGGATCGAAAGCGGGGATGCGCTGCGCGGGCACGATCCCGGGGAGGAGGAACGTCCACAGATCGGTGACCCGTGCGTGCAGGTCCTCGCGGGTGGTGCGGACGTACGAGGTGACCTGGATGCCGGTGAACGCGCCGATCAGGAAGGTCGAAAGGTCCTGTACGTCCAGCGCGGGCAGTATGTCGCCGGCCTGCTGGGCCGGCGTCAGCAGGCTGTGGGCGGTCTCGATCCAGGTGTCGTACGGGGTCGGGTCCGGGTGCGTGAACGAGCCGAACTCGACGACCAGGCGGATGCCGGCACGGATACGGACGTTGCCGCGCAGTCCGTTCGCCATCTGGTGGGTCATGTCGATGGCCGTCTGGAGCCCCGGGTTCTCCACGGCGGGAAGCCCGTCGGAGACCTGGAACTGCTCGTCCATCAGGGTGCGGGCGAGGGCCTCCTTGGACTGGAAGTGGAAGTAGAGGGCGCCCTTGGTGACTCCGGCGTGCTTGACCACGTCGCTGAGGCTGGTGCCGTGGAAGCCGGCGTCGTCGAAGGCGATGGCCGCGCCGTCGAGGATCGCCTGTCGGGTGATCTCGGCACGCTCCTGCCTGGCCCTCGCCATGTGTGTCTCCTGATGGTGTCCGGCCCAGCGTGATGCCGCGGCGGTCGTGCGGGTGGTGATGCCTGGTCAATGTAGTGGGGTGAGGGTAAAAAAAACCAGTCGACCAGTACTTTTTGAGCGGGTGAGGGGATGGAAGGGCTGTGGCACAGCTCGGCCAGCCGTTAACGGCGTTAAGTGGAGGGCACGCCTCCGATCGTTAACGCCGTTAAGTGGAGGGTTGGGGTCCGTTAGTTAACGGCGTTAACGCCGTTAACGGCGAGGGGGACGGGGTCCGGGAGCGCGAGGGCGGCCGCCTTCTCGCCCTGCTTCAACATCCAGGCCAGGCAGCGGGGCCGGCCCAGGAGCGTGTTGCGAAGGCGCAGGCCGGGGGTGGTGGCGGGGGCAAGGAACGGCCCCGTACGGTCGCCGCCCTTCTGGCAGCGCCGGGCGTACGGGCGGACCAGGGACTCGTAGCGGGTGAAGGCGGCCCGTGGGTCCTCGGGGGAGCGGGAGAGTTCGGCGGCCAGGACGTACGCGGCCACGATCCCGGTACCGGTGCCCATCCCGCCGATCGTCGCGCCGCAGGCGGCGTCTCCGACGAGGGCGATCCGGCCGGTGGACCAGGTGCCGACGTCGGCCCGGCTGATCGAGTCGAAGTAGAGGTCCTCGGCGCTGTGGAGGGTGGACAGCAGGTACTGCGTCTTCCAGGGCAGGGAGGCGAAGGCCCGGGTGATGAGGGCCTTCTGGGCGGCGAGGTCGTGGCGGTCGTACGGGACCTCCGGCGAAGCGAAGAGGAAGAAGGCGCCCTCGGCGGTCGCGGAGGCCAGGCGGCCCGGGGCGTTGTAACCGGTGCTGCCCGGGCGGCCGAGGTCCAGGCGGGTGGGCAGGTTCCAGGAGGCGGCGTAGTAGCCGAGGTGCGTGACGAACTCCCGCTCCGGGCCGAAGGCGAGGCGGCGGACGTTGGAGTGGAGGCCGTCGGCGCCGATGACGAGGTCGAAGGTGCGGGGCGGGGAGTGGCGGAAGGTGACGTCCACGCCGTCGGGGGTCTCGGCGAGGCCGGTGATCGAGTCGCCGAAGACGTACTCGGTGGTGGGCAGCGAGGCCTCGTAGAGGACGCGCGAGAGGTCGCCCCGGAGCACCTCGATGTCACCGCCCGCGAATGCGGCGGGGAGGTGGAGGAGTTGCTTGCCGTCCTGGTCGACGAAGGTCATCGGGCTGCCGCCGGTCTGGATGCGGCGGAGCTCGTCGAGGATGCCCATGCGGTCGAGGACGGTGAGGTGGGTGGCCCCGCGGAAGTCGACGGCGTGGCCGCCTTCGCGGAGGGCGGGGGCGAGTTCGACGACGGTGGGGCGGAAGCCGTTGCGGCCGAGCCAGTAGGCGAGGGCAGGGCCGGCGATGCTCGCGCCGGAGATGAGGACGGTTGGTGCTGCCGTTGCTGGTGCTGTTGTCGGCGTTGTTGCCGGGGAGCGGTGCGTGGGCTCGTGTGGGTGCGCGGGCATGAGGGTTCCTGTGGTGAGATGTGGCCTAAAATTGCGTCCGGCGGACACTTATTGTTCCGTGTACGGTAGACGCAGTTTTGGTGCGAGCGCAAGGGGATCAGATGTCGGATGAGCAGTGGGGCGCGGCGGTGCGGTTGCTCTGGGGGCCGCCGGCCAAGCCCGCGCGGGGGCCCAAGCGCGGGCTCACGCTGGAGGGCATCGCGGGGGCGGGTGTCGCGATCGCCGACGCGGAAGGGCTGGGCGGCGTATCGATGCAGCGGGTGGCCGGGGAACTCGGGGTCACGAAGATGGCCCTGTACCGGTACGTGCCGGGGAAGGCCGAGCTCGTCGCGCTGATGGTGGAGGCGGCGATGCCGGAGCCCGGGGTACTGGACGCGGAGTTGGCGGCGGCCGCCGGGTGGCGGGAGAGGCTCGGGGTGTGGGCGCGGGGGCTGCTCGCCGGGTTCCGCGCACATCCGTGGCTGCTGGAGGCGACCGTGGGGGCGCGGGTGATGGGGCCTCGGGAGGTCGGCTGGATGGAGCGGGCCCTGGTGGGGCTTGAGGGATGCCGGCTGAGCGGGGCCGAGGCCATGGACGCGGTGGTGCTGGTCGCCGGGCACGTACGGGGGATCGCGGAGCAGGAGCGGGCGACCGCGGGCAAGGGTGGGCCGGACGCGGAGCTGGGGAAGGTGCTCGGCGAGATCATGCGGGAGCACGGGGACCGCTACCCGGCACTCGGGGCCGCGCTGGCCTCGGTGGCGGAGCACGGGGGACAGGATCAGGCGCTGGACTTCGGGCTGGAGCGGATCTTCGACGGGCTGGGGCTGCTGATGGAGGGGAGGGGCGGGGGGTCCTGAGGGGGCGCGCTCGGACTCCCGGAAGTCCGGGCGCTGCGGGTGGGGTTCGGTTCCTGTGCAGTGGCCTACGGGGAGGGGTGCGGGGAGACGCCGTTCTGGGGAGGGCCTGTGGCGAGTGGGGTGGATCCGCTGCCGGGGGTGTTGATCGCCGTACCGGTGGTCGTGCTCGTGTGCGCGGCGGGGGCTGCGTTGATGCGGCGGTTCGGGCAGACGGCCGTGGTCGGGGAGATCGCGGTGGGGATCCTGCTCGGTCCGTCGTTGCTGGGATGGGTCTGGCCGACGGGGAGCAAGTGGCTGCTGCCGGGCGAAGTGCTTCCGTACCTGGGGTTGCTGGGGAACCTGGGGCTGCTGGTCTTCATGTTCCTGGTGGGGCTGGAGCTTGAGGGCGGGCTCCTGCGGGGCCGCGGGCGGTCCGTGGTGGTCGTGAGCCAGGCGAGCGTGTGGGTACCGCTGGGCCTCGGGGGGCTGCTGGCGCTGGCGATGTACGGGTCCTTCGCGCCGGAGGGGGTGGGCCGGCCGGCGTTCGTGCTGTTCGTGGCCGTGGCGATGAGCGTGACCGCGTTCCCGGTGCTGGCCCGGATCCTGACCGAGCAGGGCCTGTACGGGACGCCGGTGGGGACGCTGGCGATGGCGTGCGCGGCGGTGACGGACGTGGTCGCCTGGTGCCTGCTGGCCGTGGTGGTGGCTGTGGCGGGACCGGGCGGCGGAGTCCTGGGCGGGTCCGCGGGCGGGCAGTGGGGGGCGGTGCTCGCCGGGGGGTTCCTGGCCGGGATGTGGTGGGGGGTGCGGCCGCTGCTGGCCCGGGCGGTCGGCCGGTGGGGCGAGGGGCGCGACGCGGGTGTGGTGGTCACGCTGTTCAGCGGGCTCTGCCTGGCGGCGTACGGGACGGACGCCATGGGGGTGCACGCGTTGTTCGGGGCGTTCGTGTTCGGGGCGGTGGTGCCGCGCGGGGTGCGGGTGGTGGAGCAGGCGGCGGAGCGGATGCGGGAGTTCGCGGTGCCGGTGCTGCTGCCGCTGTTCTTCGTGGGGAGCGGGCTGCGGACGGACGTGGGGCTGCTGGGCGGTGCCGGGGCCTGGCTCTGGGCGGCGGTGGTGCTGGTGGTGGCGGTCGCCGCGAAGTGGGGCGGGGGGACGGCGGCCGCGCTGCTGGCGGGGGAGGGGCGGCGGGACGCGGTGATGCTGGGGGCCCTGATGAACTGCCGGGGCGTGACGGAGCTGGTCGTGCTGAACGTGGGGCTCGGGCTGGGGGTGATCGGAGCCGAGCTGTTCACGATGCTGGTGCTGATGGCCCTGGTGACGACGGGGGTGACGGGGCCGGTGGTGAAGGAGCTGAGGAGGCGGGGCGTTAACGCCGTTAACGGCGTTAACGCCGCTGGGGGCGGGCCCCGGCCCGGTGTTGGCGCCGGGGGCGGGTGAACGGCCTGCTGGGGATGGAGCGTTAACGGCGTTAACGGCGTTAACGGCGTCGAGACGTTAACGCCGTTAAGACGTTGAGGCGTTAACGCCGTTAAGCTTGCCGTTTAACCTCAGGCGGCGGTTCCGTTGCTGGCAGCCTGCCACCATCCGGTTCGCGCCAGGACACGCTCACGTCGCCTGGATCTGGCACGTTCGGTCACGGGCGAGCGTTTCCCTCGAAGTCACCCAGGTTGATCAGGCTCACTCGATGGTCCCAGGTATCCCACCTCACACACTTCTGAGCGCCCCAGTAGTAGTTGACGTAGCCCATGAGGTCTCCGTATGCCTCGTCTTCATGCGCCTGATCGGGCCTGCCGAACGCATCCAGGAATTCCTCGTATGAGGTCAGGTGGGCGAAGTGGGACAGATGCGGGCCGTAGATCGTGAAGCCGACGACCGTACCGGCCCGAACCTTGTAGGTGAGCTTGTCGGCGCAGTACAGAAATCCATCTGACTGGGCAGCGTGGTCGACGACCTCGTCGAGGGTCAGGCGCCGCCCGTCGGCGTCGTAGTACTCGCTGTCGATGTCGGTCCCGCCGCGGTACCGGGCAACTACGGAGGACTGGGCCTGGATGATGCTCTGGCGTGGAACGCTGATGGCTGGCGCCCCCAGGGCTATGCCGCGCATCTCGACAGTCATGAGGTCGAGGTAGGCCAGGGACAGCACGTCCAGGTTGTCGAGGATCTCGATCATCGTCAGATTCTAAGCTCGCCATTTGGGGTGTCGAACGGGGCTCGAACTTGATCGACGATTCCCCAGTTCACCGGACGTGCGCGAGGCCGTGGCCCGATCCTGTGCTCAGCGACAATGCGGCACGGAGGCCGGGATCGTGGGACTGGTCGAGCACAGCGTCCAACCAGACGCGTTCGCGAAAGTGTCGGAGTTCCGGTCGGAGCTGTACGCATGCATGGTCTCCCGGAGAGACGCGTTGTTCGAACTGTGCGACGCGCTGCTGTGCACCGATGGTCCGGTCCGCACTCTCGTGGACCTGGCACTCGCTCCTGAACATCGGCGCGGGCACGGGGCCTTGTACGGCGCGATCAACCGAGGTCGGGTTGACGTCGCCCGGCTGCGGCGGGCCTTGGCTGGCGTGTCCTTGCCCCGGGCTGCCGATGGCCGCCTGGTGTTGGCGGTGGATGTCTCCCCGTGGCTCCGGCCGGACGCCGACACCTCTTCGGACCGCTCCTTCTGCCACACGTTCGGCAGGGGCCTGGGCAAGCACCAGATGGTGCCCGGCTGGCCCTCCTCGATCGTCGCCGCTCTGGAGACTGGCCGGACCTCTTGGACGGCGCTGCTGGACGCGATCCGTCTGGAGCCCGGGGCCGATGTCGCGGCGGTCACCGCCGACCAGGTCCGCGACGTCGTCGAACGCCTCATGGACGCCGGACAATGGCGGGACGGGGACTCGAACATCCTCGTCGTGTTGGACGCTGGTTACGACGCGCCCCGCATCGCCCATCTCCTGGCCGACCTCCCTGTAGAGATCCTGGGCCGGCTCCGCTCGGACCGGGTGATGCGCAAGCCCGTGCCGGTGCCGTGGATCTGCCCACCCCAAGGCGGTCGTCCGCCCAAGCACGGCGGCGAGTTCGTCTTCGGTGACCCGTCCACGTGGGGCGAGGTCACCGCGGTCACCGTCACCAACACCGACCGGTACGGGGCGGCGACCGCGCAGGCGTGGGATCGGCTCCACCCCCGGCTGACCCGGCGAGCTGCGTGGCTCGACCACGAGGGTCCGTTGCCGATCATCGAGGGCACCGTGATCCGGTTGACGGTCGAGAAGTTGCCCAGCGGTGGGGTGAACAAGCCCGTCTGGCTGTGGTGGTCCGGCACCGGCGCCACCACGCAGGACATCGATCGATGTTGGCAGTCCTTCCTGCGACGCTTCGACCTGGAACACACCTTCCGGCTGCTCAAGCAGACCCTCGGATGGACCCGGCCGCGGCTGCGGGACTCCGAGGCGGCCGACCGCTGGACCTGGCTCGTCCTGGCCGCGCACGCCCAGCTCCGCCTCGCCCGCCCTCTCGCACGGGACCTCCGCCGGCCGTGGGAACGCCCGGCGGAACCGAACAGACTCACCCCCGCGCGGGTCCGGCGCGGGTTCAGGAACCTACGCGCGAAGACTGGTACGCCAGCCTGTGCACCGAAACCCACCCGACCCGGCCCCGGACGCCCGCTCGGCTCGAAGAACCGACAGCCCGGCCGCCGCTACGAGGTGGGGCGCGTCCTCGCGACTGGCGAGGCCTACAGTCGGCCCGCCCACCACAAGAAGGGGACAAAACCCCGACGCAAAACCGATGCTGACCGCGATCACAGCACGGCATAGGCTGCTCGGGTAGTCGCAGCTGGACCAACCGGGGGCCTCATGGAGCACAGCTCTGAGCGAGAGAACCGCGAAGGCGCGGCTTCTTCCCGCCACACCCGGGATATGCAGCAAGAACGCCACGCTTTGCGCGAAGCCCTGCGCTCCGATCTGCCCGCCGCCCACATGGGCTTGGGCGTGACCATCATCGCCCTCATCGTGGTCGCCAGCTTCTCCGGCCCTCGATGGGCACTGATCATTGCTGGTGTCTTCACAGCCTGGTTCGTCCTTGCGCTGGCAGTGATCCACATCGGCAGCGGCCGTGGTTGGGATGCCATCCGGCGGGCCTACATCGCAACGTTCGGCTGGGGCAACTGGATCTGAACGTGCCTCGCTGGCCGGCCCTCCATCTCGGCCGCACCATAAACGACAAGTTAAGTGCTTGCTTCCGATCCGGTTGCTCAAGCGCCGGCTCCGGTGCGGGCCCCGTACTTCCCGCCGCGGGACGCCAGCTCCTTGACCGCGGCCGCGATCCGTCCGGTGATGTAGGTCCGCCGGAGGGAATCGTCGGGGCGGGTGAACTGGCCCACCGCGTCCTTGCGTCCGAGCGTGACGGCCCGTGCGACGTAGCGCAGGGAGTACGGCTCGGGCTTGCGGCCCTCGATCAGGCGGGCCAGGGTGTCGGCCGCGTGGGCGGCCTGCAGCGTGGCGAGCGCGCAGGCGAAACGGGCGCCGGGTACTGCCGCGCAGTCGCCCACGACGAAGATCCGTTCGTCGTCGACGCTGCGCAGGTACCCGTCCACGAGGGCGCGGCCCTCCCCATCGACCTGGAGACCGCTGCGTGCCGCGAGGTCGGGGACGCCCGACACGATCGCCCACAGGGTCAGGTCCGAGGCGAACGCCGCTCCCGACCGAAGGCGCACGACGCCGTCGGCGACCTCCGTGACGCCGTCGTCCACGATGTCGACCTTCAGCCGCTCCAGCCCGGACCGGACCCGCTGGAACGCCCGGTGGGAGAAGTCCCGGCCGACGGATGAACCGACGATCCGCACCCGAAGGTCCGGCCTCGCCTCGGCCACCTCCGCCGCCGTCTCCACGCCCGTCGCACCGCCCCCGATGACCGTGACCGTGCTGCCCGCAGGCAGGGCGGCGAGCGCCAGGCGGGCCGGCTCGGCGCCCTCCCAGGTGCCCACCGGGATCGTTCCCGGCATCGGCCGCACCGTGCTGCCCACGGCGAGGAACGCGTAGTCGAAGTCGACGCTCGCGCCGTCGTCGAGAGCGACACAACCGTCCCCGATCTTGTCGACGGTGCCGATCCGCGCAGTGATCCCGTCGCGCAGCATCGACGCGAGGGGCGTCGCGACGGAGGCGGTCCCCGCGATCTGCTGGTGCAGCCGGACGCGCTCCACGAAGTCGGGGCGCGGGTTGATCACCGTGACCTCGGCGGTCTTCACCTTCTTGGCGATCCGGTTCGCCGCGAGCATGCCCGCGTAACCGGCGCCCACCACTACCACCTGCATGTCGGCCTCCTGCTCCTGCCCTGGTGACTGGTCGCACATGAGATGCCGGTCGGCCGGCCCCTGTGACACCCCCTCGACGTGTCGCGCGTCACAGGGAAGCGGTGTCACAGAACAGCGGGATCCGGCGTCTTGTGGGTGACACGGTCGACAGCGAAGGAATGAGGAGACCCCGGCATGAGCGAGGAAGGCCGCCGTCGCCGTCCCGACCCCGCCACCGAGGCGTTCGTCACCCACCGCAAGCTGCTCTTCACCGTTGCCTACGAGATGCTCGGGTCGGCGGTGGACGCGGAGGACGTCGTTCAGGAGACCTGGTTGCGCTGGGCGGCCGTCGATCTCGACACGGTGCGCGAGCAGCGTGCGTACCTGGTCCGGATCACCACCCGGCAGGCGCTCGGCCGGCTGCGTACGCTCGGTCGGCGCAAGGAGTCGTACGTGGGCACCTGGCTGCCCGAACCACTGCTCACCGCGCCGGACGTGGCCGAGGACGTCGAGCTGGCCGACAGCATCTCGATGGCGATGATGCTGGTTCTCGAGACGCTCGCACCGGCCGAGCGGGCGGTGTTCGTGCTGCGCGATGTGTTCGACCTCGGGTACGAGGAGATCGCGGAGGCCGTCGACAAGAAGCCGGCCGCGGTCCGGCAGATCGCCCACCGGGCGCGGGCGCACGTTGCCGCGCGCCGACCGCGCGGTGTCGTTTCCGCTGCCGAGACGCGGGCCGCGCTCGGCGCCTTCCAGCGGGCGGTCGAGACGGGAGACCTGCAAGGGCTGGTCGACCTCCTCGCGCCGGAGGTCGTCGCCCTGAGCGACGGCGGAGGCATCAAGCAGGCCATGCTGCGGCCCACCGTCGGAGCCGAGAAGGTGGCCCGGCTGCTGGCCGCGGGCGTGGCGGTGTGGGGACCCGTGGCGACGCTGGAGCCGGCACAGATCAACGGCCTTCCGGCGCTGATCGTGCGGGTCGGCGGGGAGATCGACCTGGTCGTGGCCATGCGGGTCGAGGACGGAGCCATCACCGGCATCTACTCCGTGCGCAACCCCGAGAAGCTGACGCGCATGGAGCGGGAAACCGCTGTGAGCCGCTGAATCATCCGGGGCGGTCGTTAACGGCGTTAACGCCGTTAACGGTCCATGCCCGCCGCCCGCCTCCCGCCGCTGGCCGTTAACGCCGTTAACGCCGTTAATGGTCCGGGCGGGCTCGGGGGATGGAGCCGGAAGTGCTGGCTCCGGTCTCAGTCCGGCTCGCCTCCAGCCGGGGAGCCGACTGTGGCGCCAAGATCCCGTATCCCGCGCGCTAAGCCGGGGGTGCGGCGAATGCGGCGAATCGCGGTGTGTGGAGCCTCCATGATCAAGAAGGAGCGTGCGGCGCGCACGCGGGAATCGTTGGTGCGCGCTGCCGCGGAGGTGATCGCCGAGGAGGGGTTCACCTCCGCGCTCGTCTCCGCGATCAGCCGCAGGGCCGGAGTGACCGCCGGCGGGCTGCACTTCCACTTCCGGAGCAAGACCGAACTCGCCTGGGCCGTCGAGGACCGTGCGTCCGAGGCCGTCCGCGGGATCACGGGCGCGGCGCGGGCGGTCGGCAACCCCGTACGGGCGCTGGTGGAGTCGACGGCCGCGCTGATGGAGCTGCTCGGGGAGGACGTCCTGGTGCGGGCCGGCTTCGCGCTCTCGGCCGATACCGCCCACGGCACCCGGGTCGACCTGTGGGGGCAGTGGCGGCTGTGGGTGGTCGAGTTGCTCGGTGCGGCGGAGCGGGAGGGGATGCTCGCCGAGGGGGTTTCCGCGGAGGACGCGGCCCGGGCGGTGGTGGCGTCGACCGTGGGCCTGGAGCTGCTGGGTGCGGCCGAGCCGGAGTGGGTGGCGCCGCGGACCCTTGCGCGGATCTGGGCGTTGGTGCTGCCGAGGCTGGTGGCGGGTGGGGATTCCGTGGGGGCTTGGGCGGAATAGAAGCAGACTGAATGGTTTGTTTCTCGGGGTGGTTTTGGGGGGTTGTGGGCTCGTCGTGAGGTGTGGTCGAAGTGCTTCGGGGGCTTGCTGGATGTGGGGATGCTGGTGAACTCGCAGGTCAGAGCCTGTTCTTGAGTGGGGCTTGGGTGCGGCTGGCCTGAAACTGGTGCGGCTGGATGCGCGTTGACAAACCGCCGGTCCTGTTTTTTACTGACTCTTGCGACTCATCCAAGGACAGGGGAGTACGACGTGGACATCGATGTACTGGGCGCACTGGCCGTGCGGGAGAACGGGATCTCCATCACGCCGACCGCCCCCAAGCCCCGGCAGGTCCTGGCCCTCCTCGCGCTGCACGCCGACCGGGTGGTCCCGGTCGACGCCCTGATCGAGGAGCTGTGGGGCGGTGAGCCCCCGCGCAGCGCCCGCACCACGCTCCAGACGTACGTACTCCAGCTGCGCACGCTCATCGCCACGGCGCTCGAAGCGGCCGAGGACGGGGCCGGTGACGCGCGGACGGCGAAGGATGTGCTGGTCACGTTGCCGGGTGGTTATTTGTTGAGCAGTGGTGGTGGGACGAGTGATGTGCGGGAGTTCGACCGGTTGTCGGGGATGGGGTACCGGGCGATGGATGCGGGTGATCATCCGGGTGCGGCGCGGTTGTTGAGGGAGGCGCTGGCGTTGTGGTCGGGGCCTGCTTTTGCGGATGTGCATGGTGGGGTGCAGTTGGACATGGAGGCGCGGCGGCTGGAGGAGACCCGGTTGTGTGCGTTGGATCAGCGGATCGAGGCTGATCTGCGGTTGGGCCGTCATCGGGAGCTGCTGGCGGAGTTGACGGTGCTGGCGAGCCGGTACCGCACCCACGAGAACCTGCACGGGCAGTTCATGCTCGCCCTCCACCGCTCCGGCCGCCGCGGCGAAGCGCTGGACGTGTACCAGCGGCTGCGGGCCACGCTGGTCCGGGACCTGGGGCTTGAGCCGTCGGCGGCGCTGCGGAGGCTGCAGCGTTCGATCCTGATGGCGGGGCCGGAGGGCGGGGCCGCGGTTGGTGCTGGCGCCGCGGCTGGTGCTGGCGCCGCGGCCGTTGAGGGTGCTCGGGTGGAGCGGCTCGTACGGGTCTGAGGTCGCGGGACGCCCGGGTGCCGGCCGGGCGGGGGCCGAGGGCGGTCTTGTGGCTGCCGAGTGGGGCTGGGCGGAGGCGGTGGCGGTGCGTGCGGCGCCGCTGACGGCCGGCCCGGGTGAGAGGAGACGAGCGGTGCAGGAGAGGTCTGAGCGGACGCGTAGGCGGCTGGTGTTTGCCGGGGCCGAGATGTTCCACCGCAACGGCTACGCCAACGCCACGCTCGGGGAGATCGCGGGCGCGGCCGGGGTCACCAAGGGCGCGTTGTACTTCCACTTCGCCTCGAAGGACGAACTGGCGGACGCGGTCCAGCAGCGGGGCTGCGGGCTGTTGCACGAGGCGGTGCGGGGCTTGCGGGAGGCCGGGGCCTCGCCGCTGCAGGCGCTGATCGACACGACGCACTGGCTGGCGCGGACGCTGCACGAGGATCCGGCGATCCCGGCGAGCTTCCGGATCACCAAGGAGTGTGCCGGGCGGGCGGGGCGCGTCGGGCAGCAGCCGGCGGTGGTGGACTTCCACGGGGCGTGGCTGTCGGTGGTGTACGGGCTGCTGCGGATGGCGCGCGATGCGGGGGAGCTGGCGGGCGGTTCGGGCGGTGGGGGCGGTGCCTCGGCCGGTGCCTCGGCCGGTGCCTCGGCCGGGGGCCGGTGGGAGGGGGCGGAGGCATTGGTGTCCGCCGCCGTCTGCGGGATCGAGGTGCTGTCGGGGACCGGTATGTCGTACCGGGAGTTGAGGGGGAAGGTGGCGGCGCTGTGGGGTCTGCTGCTGCCGAGCCTGGTGGGGGAGGCGCGGTCCGGGGAGTACCGGACCGGGGGCGACGAGGGTGCCGGGGAAGAACGGTGCCTTGAGGGCGTGGGGGTTGGGGGGTAGGTGGGCGCCGTGTGCTGGCGCCGTGTGCGGTGCCGGGGCCGCCGCCGGCCGGGCCGCGGGGCGTGGGCGCGGTCGGATCCGGGTGTGGGGCGCAGGTTCGGGGCCATTGATGCGCTCGAACCGGGCTCAACGAATCGGTGACATTGCGCGGGGTCCCGATATCTTGCGTCGAAGGTTGAATGACGAAGGTCGAATATCGAGGCAACTCGACGAAATGCGGAGGGGAGACCGTGAAGATTCAGGTTCTGGGTCCGTTGAGTGCCGAGGTCAACGGGGGCTCGATCGTTCCTACTGCCGGCAAGCCGCGGCAGATTCTGGCGCTTTTCGCGCTGCATCCGGGCCGGGTGATTCCCGTGCCCACCCTCATGGAGGAGATCTGGGGGCACGACCTTCCCCAGAGTGCGCTGACCACCCTCCAGTCGTACATCCTCCAACTGCGCCGCCGGCTGGGTACCGCCATGGGGCCGGGGCGGCCGGGCGGGGCCAAGGAGGTTCTCGCCACCCGCCACGGCGGGTACGTGCTGCAGGTGCCGCCGGAGGCCGTGGACGTGCACGGGTACGAGAGCCTCCTCGCCCGGGGGCAGACCGCCTTCGAGGACGGTGACGACGAGGGTTCGGCCGCCCTCCTGCGGGCGGCGCTCGCGCTGTGGGACGGGCCGGCGCTGGTCGACGTACGGCTCGGGCCGATCCTGGAGATCGAGGTCATGCGGCTGGAGGAGAGCCGGCTGGTCACGGTGGAGCGGCGGATCGACGTCGACCTGCGGCTGGGGCGGCACACGGAACTCCTGGTGGAGCTGACCGAGCTGACCGCGCGGCATCCGCAGCACGAGGGGCTGCACTCGCAGGTGATGGTCGCCCTGTACCGGTCGGGGCGGCAGGCGGCGGCGCTGGACGTGTACCGGCGGCTGCGGAACCGGCTGATCGACGACCTGGGGGTCGAGCCGTCGCCACAGTTGCAGCGGCTGCACCAGGCGATGCTGGCGGTGGACCCGGCGCTGGACGTGGCGGCGGGAGGGAGACGGGGGTCGACGTTCGACCTCTACGCGGCGTAGCCCCTGGCCGGGGTTGAACCGGGGCCGCCGGGCCGGGTGTTGGGCTGCCGGGCGGCGGTGGCGGGGGCCGGGTTCGGGTGCGGCGCCGTTGCGCGAGCGGCCCGGGCTGCCCGGCTTTCCGGGGCTCCGCCCCGGACCCCGCGCCTCAAACGCCGGCGAGGCTGGATTTTGGCCGCCCCCGGGCTGGATTTCGGCTGGTCCCGGCCGGGTTTGGCCGCCCCGGGCCGGATTGTGGCCGCCCCCGGCCGGATTTGGCCGTCGGGACCGGTTTGGCCGGTGATGCTGGGGCTGGAGTGGCCTCCGAGGCGGGATACGCCGGGGGGCCGGACTTGGCCGGCGGGAGTG
Source organism: Streptomyces sp. NPDC028314 (assembly GCF_055565795.1). Classification (NCBI taxonomy): domain Bacteria; kingdom Bacillati; phylum Actinomycetota; class Actinomycetes; order Kitasatosporales; family Streptomycetaceae; genus Streptomyces; species Streptomyces sp. NPDC028314. Next base: position 14,638 of record NZ_JBVHTP010000020.1, on the reverse strand, counting down.
GGGGAGTGGCAGGGTGGGGGGATGAGTGAGTTTGGGCTGGGGTTTCGGGAGTTTCGGCTGGATGTCGGCGAAGGGGAGCTGGACGACCTTCGGGAGCGGTTGGGCCGGGTGCGGTGGCCCGGTGAGGTGAGCGGGGCCGGGCGGGCGTACGGGATGCCGCTCGATGAGGTGCGGGAGCTCGTGCGGTACTGGCGCGAGGAGTACGACTGGCGGGCCGCCGAGGCGCGGATCAACCGCTGGGCGCAGTACACCACCGAGATCGACGGGGCGACCGTTCATTTCGCGCACATTCGCTCGGCCGAGCCGAATGCGACCCCCTTGCTCATGACCCACGGCTGGCCGGGGTCTTTCGTGGAATTCCAGCGCGTTGCCGGGCCGCTCACCGATCCGCGGGCGCACGGCGGGGATCCCGCCGATGCCTTTCATCTGGTGCTGCCCCACATTCCCGGATTCGCCCTGTCGGGGCCGACCACCGAGCCCGGCTGGGAGTTCAAGCGGGTCGCCCGGGCCTTCGGGGTGCTGATGGAAGGGCTCGGTTACGAGCGGTACGGGGTCCAGGGCGGGGACTGGGGTGCGGCCGTCTCCCGGGAGCTGGGGCGGCTGCGGCCCGAGAACGTGGTGGGGGTGCACCTGAACCTGCTGCCGGGCGCCGGGGCGACGGCCGAGCCCTCGCAGGAGGAACTGGCCGGGCTGGGTCCGGACGAGCGGGCGCGGGCGGTGGCCTCCTGGGAGCGGTACCGGGTGTGGGCGCGGGAGCGGCAGGGGTACGCCGACATCCAGGCGACCCGGCCGCAGACCCTCGCGTACGCGCTGAACGACTCGCCGGTCGGGCTGCTCGCCTGGATCGGGGAGAAGTTCGCCGAGTGGAGCGACCCCGCCTCGCCGGTCGACCGGGACCAGATGCTGACCAACGTGATGCTGTACTGGCTCACGGGGACGGCGGGTTCGGCCGCCCGGATCTACTACGAGCGCGCGCACGCCGACTACTACGGGCAGCCGCCCGAGGTGTCGAAGACCCCGACCGCCCTCGCGGACTTCCCCCGCGACAACTTCATCCCCCTGCGGCACATCGCCGAGCGCACCGACCGCATCGTGCGCTGGACCTCGTACGACAAGGGCGGGCACTTCCCCGCGATGGAGGTGCCCGAGGTGCTGGTGCAGGACGTGCGGGACTTCTTCCGGGAGTTGCGCGGGGATGTGATCATCGGTCGATGAGAGACGAACAGCGGACCCGGCCCGTCCTGGCGGGCGACGAACGCGCCACACTCACCAGCGTGCTCCAGTGGCAGCGGGACACCCTGATGATGAAGTGCGCGGGGCTGACGGACGAGCAGCTGCGCCGCAAGGCCGTCGCGCCGTCCGGGCTCAGCCTGCTCGGGCTGGTGCGGCATCTGGCGGAGGTCGAGCGCGGCTGGTTCCGCAACGTCCTGAACGGCGAGGACGTACGGGGCTACTTCCCGCAGAACGAGGCCGGCGAGCGGACGGAGTTCCACGTCGAGGACGCGGACCCGGCGGAGTCGTTCAGGATCTGGGAGGAGACCTGTGAGCGCTCCCGCAAAATCGTGGAGGCCGCCGAGTCTCTCGACGCGCAGGGGCGTTCCGGGGACCAGCCGTACTCGCTGCACTACATCCTGGCCCACATGATCGAGGAGTACGCCCGGCACAACGGGCACGCCGACCTGCTGCGCGAGGCGATCGACGGGGCGACGGGGGAGTAGCCGGACGTCTCCTACGGGGCGGGCGTGGCCGTACGGTCCACCGCGTCCAGGGCCACCGCCCACGGGAAGGGCCCGGAAGCCTCCTCGCCCACCGGGCCGGGGGTGTAGCCGCCCTCCCCGTAGAGGAGCTCGACCCCGGCACCCCGCAGGACGGCCAGGGACTGGTCGAACTGCGGGTGCGCCGCGAGCGCGGCGTTCGTGCAGGGCATGGCCACGACCGGGACGCGCTTGCCGAGGGCCTCGGCGGCCACCCCGCCGACGAACCGGTCCGTGAGGCCGAGCGCCCAGGCGTTGAGGGAGTTGAAGGTGACCGGGGCGAAGAGCAGGGCGTCCGCCGCGGGCCAAACGTCCGGCTCCCCGGGCAGCTTGTACTGCCAGCGCACCGGGTTGCCGGTGAGGGCGGCCAGACCGTCGAGGCTCCCGGAGACCCAGTGCGCCGCCGTCGGGGTCAGACCGAGGCAGACGTCCCAGCCGCGCGACTGGGCGTCCTCGATCACGTGGGCCACGTCGAAGACGGGCGGCGCGGCGGAGCAGAGCAGGTACAGAGTCCTCGTCATACCGTCATGTGATCACATTCCTTGACCTCGACCATACTTGAGGGCGCAGAGTTGTCGGCATGGACAACGAGATCACACACCGCAGCACGGACCGGACCGCTGACATCCAGGCCATCGCCGAGATCGTCGCCGTCGTCGAGCGCACCCAGCGGGACAAGGACGCCGAAGGGTTCCTGGCCCTCTTCCACCCCGACGCGCTGTGGACCACGGGCCACGGCAAGGTCCTCATCGGCTTCGACGAGATAGCCGCCTTCACCCGTGCCGTGCTGCCCGCCTCGGACTGGGACGGCGAGGTCACGTACGAGGTCGTCCACACCCAGTTCCTGCGGCCCGACGTGGCGGCCGTCAAGGTCCGCCAGGTGTACACGTCGGCGGCCGACGGCGGCAGCGAGGGTGCCCCGCTGTACGTGATGACCAAGGGGGAGGACGGGCGCTGGCTGCTGACCGCCTGCCAGAACACCCCGGTGCACGCCGGCTGAGTGTGCCGGGGCGGCTCAGAGGCGGGCCAGGAACTCCGTCAGCAGGCCGTTCAGTACATCGGGGCGGTCCAGGTGGACGTCGTGGCCGGCACCGGGGACCGAGACGGCCGTGGTGTCCGGGCCGCCCACGTTCAGCATCCGCATCGATTCGCCGGGCGGGACGATCCCCCGCTCCCCGAGCACCACCAGGGACGGGCAGCCGACCCGCTCCCACTCCGGCCACCACGCGCGGGTGGTGTTCTCGGTGATCGCGGCGACCATGACCGAGCGCTCGAAACGGGGGTACCAGCCGTCGGCGCGCCGTTCCAGGCCCGCGGCCCAGGCCTCGCTGCCCAGGAACTCCCGTGCCGCGTCGAGCGAGGGGAACGGCACCGGCCAGGAGTCGAGCCAGCCTCCGATCTCGTCCGGGGTACCGGGGTCCGCGGCGGCAGCGCCCGCGTCGACCAGGACCAGGCCGCGGACCAGCTCCGGGTGGGCGGCCGTGGTGAGCATCGCGGTGTGTCCGCCGAGCGACTGGCCGATCAGGACCGGGCGGTCCAGGCCCAGTTGCCCGATGACGGCGACCACGTCCGCGACGTAGGCCGCGCGGGAGACGTCGGCCGGGTGGCGTTCGCTCGCGCCGTGGCCGCGCTGGTCGACGGCGATCACCCGGTGGCGGGGGGCGAGGGCCGCCGCGAGCGCGTCCCATTCGCCGACGTGGCCGGCGAGGCCGTGGAGCAGGACGACGGGGGCGCGGGGGGAGGTGCCGGGGGTGTCGGGGGTGCCGCTGTCGCGGCAGGAGAGGCGCACCCCGGCGCGGGTGACGGTGCGGTCGGTCCAGGTCATGCGAAGATCATCTGGTTTTTTCCTGCTGAGCGCGATGAGTTCCGGGTGCGGATCCGGTCTACCCGTGTGACAGCTCCGCCCGACCACGAACAGATGGGACACCACGAGATGACCGAGCCGGTGAAGGGCCCCGCCAGCTACTTCCCTTCGATCGAGAAGAAGTACGGCCGCCCGGTAGCAGAGTGGAAGGACCTCATCCGGTCTTCCCCGCTGACCAAGCACATGGAGCTGGTCTCCTGGCTCAAGACCGAGCACGGGATCGGCCACGGCCACGCCAACGCCCTGGTCGCGCACACCCTCACCGAGGAGGGGCGGGCGTAGACGCTCGCGTATGCGGTTGAGCTCTTCGGCTATGTTGCGTCTCGGCGGGCGCCGGTTGACTGGTCACATGACGAAGACACAGAACACGCAGAGCACGCAGAACGCCCCGGCCACCCTCGTCGTCGGGGGCACCGGCAAGACCGGCCGCCGCGTCGCCGAGAAGCTCGCCGCCCAGGGCCGCACGGTCCGGATCGGGTCCCGCCGCGGGGCACCGGCCTTCGACTGGAACGAGCCGGCCGGATGGGGAGCGGCGCTGGAAGGCGTCGACCGGGCGTACGTCACCTACCACCCCGACCTCGCCTTCCCGGGCGCCGCCGAGCAGGTCGGCGCGTTCGCGGAGGCGGCCGTGGCTGCCGGAGTGCGCCGGCTGGTCCTGATGTCCGGGCGGGGCGAGCCGGCGGCCGAGCTCAGCGAGAACAACCTGAAGGCCTCCGGCGCGGACTGGACCGTCGTACGGGCCAGCTGGTTCAACCAGAACTTCAACGAGGACCTCTTCCTGGGGCCGGTCCTGGCCGGGGAGATCGCCCTGCCGACCGCGGACGCCGTCGAGCCCTTCGTGGACACCGACGACATCGCGGACGTGGTGGTGGCGGCGCTGACCGACGACCGGCACATCGGCAGGACGTACGAGCTGTCGGGGCCGCGCCTGCTCAGCTTCTCCGACGTGGCCGCCGAGCTGTCGAAGGCGACCGGGCGCGAGATCGCGTACGTCCCCGTCTCGGACGAGGAATACCGCGCCGTCCTGCGGGCGAACGACGTCCCGGAGGACTTCGCCGAGCTGTTCACGCTGATCCTCGACGGGCGCAACGCCCACCTGGTGCACGGGGTCGAGGAGGTACTGGGCCGGGCGCCCAGGGACTTCGCGGACTTCGCCCGGGAGGCGGCGGCCACCGGCGTCTGGGACGTGTGAACCGTGGCGGATCCGGTACGCGGTGCGCCCTCCGGGGAGAAGAATGGGCCCATGGACACGCTGACCGGCCTGCTCGAAGGCCCCAAGGCCCGGGGCGCCTTCCTCCAGAAGTCCGTCCTCAACCCGCCGTGGGCCCTGCGGGTGGAGGACCGGGCCCCCCTCTCGGTCATGACGCTGACGCAGGGCACGGCCTGGCTGCTGCCCGACGAGGGCGAGCCGGTCCCCGTCGGGCCCGGTGACGTGGCGGTCATACGGGGACCCGTGCCGTACACGGTCGCGGATGCGCCGGACACCCCGGTGCAGATCACCGTCGGCCCGGACCAGCGCTGCAACACCGAGGCGGGCGAGGACGTCACCGACACCATGGCGCTGGGGGTGCGCACCTGGGGCGAGGAGCTCCAGGACGCGGGCGCGGCGGTCATGCTCAGCGGCACCTACCAGGCGCCGAGCGAGATCGGGCGTCGGCTGCTGAGCGCGCTGCCGACGGTCCTGGTCCGCCCGGCGGGGACGGCGGACGCCACCCTGATCGCGCTGCTGGCCTCGGAGATCGGCCGGGACGAGCCGGGTCAGGAGATCGTCCTGGACCGGCTGTTGGACCTGCTGCTGATCGGCGTCCTGCGGGCCTGGCTGGCCGCCCCCGGGTCGGGTTCCCCGGCCTGGTACCGGGCCCAGAGCGATCCGGTGGTCGGGCCGGCCCTGCGGCTGCTGCACGAGAACCCGGCGTACGGCTGGACGGTGGCGGACCTCGCGGTCAAGACCGGGGTCTCGCGGGCCTCCCTGGCCCGGCGCTTCACGGAGCTCGTCGGGGAGCCGCCCGTCGCGTACCTGACGGGGTGGCGGCTCGCCCTGGCCGCCGACCTGCTGCGCGAGCCGGAGGCCACGGTGGCGACGGTGGCCCGCCGGGTCGGCTACGGGAGCGCCTTCGCGCTGTCGGCGGCCTTCAAGCGGGTGCGGGGGGTGAGCCCGCAGGAGTTCCGTACGGGAAGGCCGGCGGGCGGCGCCGCCCCGGTGGAGGCGGGGCGGCCGAGGACCGTGGTGCTGCGCGGATAACCGGGGCGCTCAGAGGGCGAAGGTCAGAGGGCGAGGACGCCGACCGTCTGGTCGCCGCTGACCTCGCCCGTGGTGCGGAAACCGAGGCCCAGGTAGAAGGGCTCGGGGGTGCTCTCGCCCGGATGCCAGGTGACGTACGCCCGGTCGCCGCCGAGGCGGCGGATCTCCTCGGCGACGGCCCGGACCGCGAAGCGGCCGTAGCCCTTGCCCTGGTGGCCGGCGGAGATGTTCAGGCGCCAGATGCCCGAGCGGCGGTCGTCCGGGTGGCCGTCCCAGGGGAAGTCCAGGAAGGCCATGACGAATCCGACGACCTCGCCGCCGTCGACCACTGCCCGCGGCCAGGCCTTCGCCCCGTGGACGTACGCTTCGGCGAGCGACTTCACCACGGGGGACACCAGATGGTCCTGGTGGGCATGGAGCCGTATCGCACACACCGCGTCGAAGTTCTCCGCGGTGACCGGTTCAAGACGGAGTGCTGAATTGATCACGGGTGAAGCGTAGGGCTTGCACGGTGCGGTCCCGATTCCTGTGCCACAAGAGGGGTTAAAGAAACCAGGTAAGCGGTATATTTTGCGCGTCATGCAGGGGCGGGTATCGGCCGGGGAGGCAGCGCCGTGCGGGAGGATGCGGGCCGACGGCACTGCCGGGCGGGTCTTCGGGGCCGGTCAGGCGGCCGACTCCCGCGATACCGCGTCGGGGGTCAGCTCGTCCGTGTGCCCCACGGCCTCGGTGTAGACCCGCCGGCCCCGGCTCTCGGAGATGTCCAGGGAGGCGAGGACCGCGGACTGCACGAAGCCGGGCAGCAGGTGGCGCATCAGCGCGCTGACCCTGACCTCGAGGTCCCGGTAGTCGCTGAGCGCCTGGGACATGGACTGGATGCCGGCGTAGGTGCCCACCAGGATGTCGGCGGTCTCCGCCGGTACGGTGTGCGGCAGCAGCTCGCCCTGGGCGCGGGCCGTCTCCAGCTGCTTCAGCATGGTCTCCGACCAGCGCAGGAACGGGCCGGTGCGGTCGAGTCCCTGTGCCAGCTGGTCCATGGTCAGCCGTACGCCCGCGCGGACCATGGGATCGGTCTGGAGGCGGTACGTGTGCAGCATGATGATGTCCACGATCTCCTGGATCTTGGACGGGCGGTCGGGAATGACGAGGTTCTGGCTCTGGGCGTCGAGCACCCCGTGGGCCAGGTCTTCCTTCGAGTCGAAGTGGAAGTAGAGGGCGCCCTTGGTCACGTTGGCCGTGGACAGGATCTCGGAGATCGTCGCGGTCTGGTAGCCGCGCTCCTCGAAGACCTTGGCCGCCGCCAGCAGGATGGCCTTGCGCGTGCGGATGGCGCGTTCCTGCTCTGCCACGGTGCTCTCCACTCGATCGACGAACCTCGGAAAGATTCCATATATAAACCGTCTAGTTCGTATCTTACAGCGGGTTACGGCAGTGTGAACCCACACCTGACAAATAACCGACATGTACTGATCGGGAAGGACGTCCGATGATCCTTGTGACGGGTGCCACCGGGACGGTGGGCCGCGAGGTGCTGCGCAGGCTGCCCGCCGACAGGGCGGTGCGCGTGGTCGCCAGACAGCCCGGGAAGGTGACCGGCACGGGTCCCCGCGCGGAGGTCGTGCGCGGGGACTACGACGATCCTGGGTCGCTGTCGGACGCCCTGCGCGGGGTGTCCGGCGCCCTGCTCGTCACCAGCCGCGTCGGCGGTGACCACGACGCGTCCTTCCTCGACGCCGCCCGGTCGGCAGGGGTGCGGCACGTGGTCAAACTCTCCGCCGCGGCGGTGGAGGATCGCTCGGCCGACGATCCCCTCACCACCTGGCAGCGGGAGAACGAGGACCTCCTGCGCGGCTCCGGGATGGAGTGGACCCTGCTGCGGCCGCGCTCGTTCATGTCCAACACGCTGGGCTGGGCGGCCGCCATCCGCTCGGAGGGCGTCGTGCGGGCCCTCTACGGGACTTCGGCCAACGCCTGCGTCGATCCGCGCGACATCGCGGACGTGGCGGTGCGCGCGCTCACGGAGCCCGGGCACACCGGCCGGGCCTACACGCTGACCGGGCCCCGGGCGATCAGTGCGGTCGAGCAGACGGCCCAGCTGGCCACCCTGCTCGGCCGTCCGCTGCGGTTCGAGGAGCTGGGGCCCGGCCAGGCGCGGGCTCTGTGGCGGGAGCGCTATCCGGAGGCCGTGGTCGACGCCCTGCTGCACAGTGCGGAGAGGCAGCGGGACGGCGCCAAGGTCCGGGTGGACGGCGCGGTCGGCGAGCTGACCGGCCGGCCGGCGGGATCGTTCGGGCAATGGGCCCGGGACCACCTGGACGCTTTCGCGTGACCCGGCCCCGTGCGCACCGTCGTGGGTCAGCGGTGCGGTGACGCGGCGGTCACGATGGCGCTGAAGACGAGGCAGCCGTCCTGATGGCCGGTCACGCGGACGGTTTCGCCGCCGCAGGGCAGGACCCCCGGGAGGCGCTGGGCCTCGATGACACAGGGCGAGTCCAGCTCGGTGTACCGCTCGAAGTGGCTGCTGATGTCCAGCGGCAGGTAGCAGGAGCGTCCCAGCACGCCGGCCGTGGCCTGGCGGGCGGCCTCCAGGAGCAGCATCCCCGGCACGTGGTCGACCGGGTGGTCGAACAGCACGGGGTGGTGGGTGTCCACCCTCAGCAGCCAGCGGTTCGACTCGTTCGTCGGCGACAGCACGACGTCCACGGGCGAGATGCGTCCCACGCTCTGCGGGGCCGCCGGGGCGGTGAGGGGCAGCAGCCGCTGCTCGCCGCCGCTCAGCGCGCGGTCGCCGCGCAGCCGCCGGTAGACCACCGGTGAGGTGCACTTGTACGAGCTGCCGGCCGTCGCCACCAGCTGGCCGTCACGGCGGATCGAGGCGTCGTAGCGGAGTCCCGCCAGGTGCAGGCCGCGCCACTTGACGTCGCTGCAGACGACCTCGATCTCCACCGAGGCGGGCGTACGGCTGACTTCGAGGTGCTGGGGCCGTACCGCTATGGCGAGGTCCCGCATCAGGAACTGGTGGCCGAAAGGTACGCCGAACTCGGCATGGCCGAGCAGCGAGCCGGTCTGACGGAACGTTTCCACGACCATGAGCGGGTCGTGGAGCCCACCGTGCACCGGGGTGAAGAAGCTGTGGCTGCGCGGCCACTGCGCGGTCACCGTGAAGTGGGTGTCGTCGTGCCGTTCCCACCCGGTGAGCATCACCTCGGCCACTGCGGCCCGGTGGACCAGTTCCTTGGGAACCGTGGTGGTCCACGTGGCCTGTTGGAAGCCATTGGGCCGAGTCCTTAGAGCGGTGGCTCTCTCTCGGGAGTCCCGTGTTGTTGTGGTGCGCTCAACTCGAAACGTGCTCGCAGACATTGCTCCCCCTGGGCTGCGGTGGCGAGACGGGCATGAGTTGCTTCTCGCCGGAAAGATACATACCAACCGGTATAATATCCAGGGGTGTCTGACAGTTGGGCGCCCCAGAAGTGGAGACATTGGCTCCATTCACCTGATTTCGCAGGCCGGCCCCCTTCTTCCGTTCTCCGCGGCGGCCTCGCGGCCTTCTTCGGGACCGCGTGATTCGAGCGGTACGAGAGCCATTCTTGAGGCCGGTCACCGAAAGTGCCCAAAAGTCGGCCGGAATTCCACCCTTGACCAAAGCGTGGACGCAGCTCCCCAAAAAACCGCGTGGACGGTTGGTTATAGTGGGGCGCCGGGGCCTCGCCTTGGCGGCGGGGTGTGCCGCGACTCTGAGCGGTGGCCCGGAAGTACCCCCGGGCTCAGCCCCCTCGCGAAGCTCCGCAGCACCCAGACCGCCCTGCCCTCTCGGCAGGTGCGGCAGTCCCTCGCAGTGACGGAGCAGTTGATGGTCAAGCAGGAACGCGCGGCGCGGACGCGCGAGACCCTGATCAGGTCCGCGGCCGAGATCTTCGACCGGGAGGGCTTCGCGGTGGCCTCGCTCGCCGCGATCAGTGCGCAGGCCGGGGTGAGCAACGGGGCGCTGCACTTCCACTTCGCCAGCAAGGTGGTCCTGGCGGATGCCGTCGAGGAGGCGGCGCTGGCCCGGCTCGTGGCCGTCACCGATCCGGTGCTTCCGCTCGGGGCGAGCCGGGTGCAGCGCCTGATCGACGTCACGCACGCACTCTCGCTGGGCCTGCGTGACGACGTGGTGCTGCGGGCCGGCTTCGAGCTGAGCGGCGAGGTGTCCCGCCCGCCGCGGGCCGATCTGCGCGAGTGGTGGCGCAGGTGGGTGGAGGCGGAGATGGAGCGGGCCGAGGCGGAGGGCGAGCTGCGCCCTGGGGTGGCGGCCCGGGACGTGGTGACCGCGGTGGTGCCCGCAAGCCTGGGGTTCGGGGTGCTCGGGGCCAGGGACGCGATGTGGCTGTCGAGGGACACGGTCGCCGGGTTCTGGCGGCTGCTGCTGCCGACCCTCGCGGCGCCGGCGCTCCTCGGCGGCCTCGCCGCCGAGGGAACCGGCTCCGGCTCCCGGTAGGACGGTGCGGCTGCGCCCCGGCCCTCCGCGCGGATGCGTGGGGAGCCGGGGCGTTCGTGTGCCCGCCCTGGGGTGGGCGTACGTAGGCTCCATGGTCTGTTTCGCTCGTACCTCGGCCCGTTCTGGAGGTGATGCCGAGGGATTTCGGAGAGACAGTCATGCTCTCTGTGGAGTAACTAGCCAGGTCAGAGGGGGTTTTGAGGGTCTGGCGGGAGATCTTTCGACTAAAACAGCATGGTCGGTTTCATATTGACAAACCGTGGGTCTGGTTTTTTACTGAGGGAGATTCATACACGGACAGGGGGAGTACGACGTGGACATCGATGTACTGGGTGCACTGGCCGTGCGGGAGAACGGGATCTCCATCACGCCGACCGCCACCAAGCCCCGGCAGGTCCTGGCCCTCCTCGCGCTGCACGCCGACCGGGTGGTCCCGGTCGACGCCCTGATCGAGGAGCTGTGGGGCGGTGAGCCCCCGCGCAGCGCCCGCACCACGCTCCAGACGTACGTACTCCAGCTGCGCACGCTCATCGCCACGGCGCTCGAAGCGGCCGAGGACGGGGCCGGTGACGCGCGGACGGCGAAGGATGTGCTGGTCACGTTGCCGGGTGGTTATTTGTTGAGCAGTGGTGGTGGGACGAGTGATGTGCGGGAGTTCGACCGGTTGTCGGGGATGGGGTACCGGGCGATGGATGCGGGTGATCATCCGGGTGCGGCGCGGTTGTTGAGGGAGGCGCTGGCGTTGTGGTCGGGGCCTGCTTTTGCGGATGTGCATGGTGGGGTGCAGTTGGACATGGAGGCGCGGCGGCTGGAGGAGACCCGGTTGTGTGCGTTGGATCAGCGGATCGAGGCTGATCTGCGGTTGGGCCGTCATCGGGAGCTGCTGGCGGAGTTGACGGTGCTGGCGAGCCGGTACCGCACCCACGAGAACCTGCACGGGCAGTTCATGCTCGCCCTCCACCGCTCCGGCCGCCGCGGCGAAGCCCTCAGCGTCTACCAGCGGCTGCGCGCCACGCTGGTGCGCGAGCTCGGCATCGAACCGTCCGCGGCCCTGCGCCGGCTCCAGCGCTCGATCCTCATGACGGGCCCCGAGAACCCCGTGGAAACGCCGGAAGCCGCACGCAAGCGCCTCGTACGAGCGGGCTGACCGGCCAGCTGACCGGCCAGTCGATCGGTCATCGGGCGTTAATTCAAGGTAATTGCCGAATGAATCTCCGCAGGGGAATGGAAAAGCCGTGACACATCCTCTCCCACTGCCGAACGGAACAGTTGCGAACTGAGTGGTGGCCAGGCCGGAGGTCAGGTGCGGTCACCATGTGGAATCCAACGGTTTCCGATCCGTGCACACCGGGATCGGAGGGCTGCTCGACGCCGGCTCGAGAATTCTGTGACGTTGCCATGGGCGCCGTTACCGTGCTCGGGACGAATGCTGAAATCCGAGAGTGGCGCGACGAATTGCGGAGGGGAGACGGGAGACCGTGAAGATTCAGGTTCTGGGGCCTTTGAGTGCCGAGGTCAACGGAGGATCGATCGTTCCCACGGCGGGCAAGCCGTGTCAGATCCTGGCGCTTCTCGCGCTCTACCCGGGCCGGGTGATGCCCGTGCCCACCCTCATGGAGGAGATCTGGGGCACCGACCTGCCGCAGAGCGCGCTCACCACCCTGCAGACGTACATCCTCCAGCTGCGCCGCAGGCTGGGCACGGCCATGGGCCCGGGAGCCCCCGGCTCGGCGAAGGACGTCCTCGCGACCCGGCACGGCGGATACCTGCTCCAGATCCCGCCGGAGTCCGTGGACGTCCACGAGTACGAGACCCTCGTGGCCGGCGGCCAGACCGCCTTCGACGAGGGCGACGACGAGACCGCGGCGGACCTGCTGCGCAGGGCGCTCGCGCTGTGGCAGGGGCCGGCACTCGTCGACGTACGGGTGGGGCCGATCCTCGACATCGAGGTCCTGCGGCTGGCGGAGAGCCGGCTGGTCACCACCGAACGGCGGATCGACGTCGACCTGCGGCTGGGGCGGCACACCGAACTCCTCGCGGAGCTGACCGAACTGATAGCCCGCCACCCGCAGCACGAGGGGCTGCACTCGCAGGCGATGGTCGCGCTCTACCGGTCGGGGCGGCAGGCCAGGGCGCTGGACGTGTTCCGGCGGCTGCGGACGCGGCTGATCGACGAGCTGGGGGTCGAGCCGTCGCAGCAGTTGCAGCGGCTGCACCAGGCGATGCTGCGGGTGGATCCGGCGCTGGACGTGGTGGCGGGGCCGCGGCGGTCTTCGACGTTCGACCTCTACGCGGCCTAGCCCCTGGCCGGGGGTGAACCGGGGCCGCCGGGCCGGGTGTTGGGTTGCCGGGCGGTGGTGGGGGCCGGGGCCGGTTTCGGGTGCGGCGCCGTTGCGCGAGCGGCCCGGGCTGCGCCCGGCTTTCCGGGGCTCCGCCCCGGACCCCGCGCCTCAAACGCCGGCGAGGCTGGATTTCCGCCCCGGGTCGGATCGGCGGGGCCAGGGGGCGTTGAGCGGAGCTCCAGGGGGGTTGGTCAGGCTCGGTGTACCCGGGGCGCGTCTGCGTGCTCGCGGACGGAGAGAGAGGTACACCATGGACCGGCTGGAGCTCACCGACCTGACGCGCATCCTGCGCGTCTGGGGAGGCGAGGAGGAGGGCGTCGAACTGCACGACGACGTCCGCGACCTGTACTGGGTGGAGCTCGGCTACGACTGCCTCTCGGTCCTCCAGACCACCGGCTACCTGGAGCGGAAGTTCGACGTCGTCTTCGACGAAGAGGCCATGGAGTACGCCGACACCCCGCGCCGCTATCTCGAACTGGTCAACCACGTGCTGGGCTCCCGCGCCGCGGTCTGAACCGTGTCGCCGGAACTCCAGCGGGAGTCCAGGAAGCTTCCTGCGGATACGGACAGGCTCTGCATCAAGCGTTGAGAGAGGGTGTCTGATGTCTGTAGAGCGAGTGCACCGGATGTCATACGCAGTGGATGCGGCCGCACCGGCCGGTGTTCTGTACGGGCTGGTGGCCGACACCGCCCAGTGGCCGCTGCTGGTGCCGGCCGCCGTCCATGTCGAGCGGCTGGACTTCGACGGTACCCGGGAGCGGTTCTCCCTGTGGGCCGCCGTCGACGGGACCGCGCGGCATTCGCTGTGGCGGCGTTCCCTGGACGCGGAGCGGTGGCGGATCGACTTCCGCCAGGAGCTGCCCGCGGCCCCCGTCACCTCCATGGGCGGCAGCTGGACCGTGCGGCAGCTGGCCCCCGGCTGGTCCCGGCTGACACTGGAGCAGGACTTCACCGTCGCCGGGAACCGGACCGCCGACGTCGAGCGGGCCCGCGCGGCCGCAGCAGCGAGCGGACGCGCGATGCTCGACCGGCTGCGGGAGGCCGCCGAACGCTGGCAGCGGCTCGACGGGCTCATGCTGAGCTTCGAGGACTCCGTGCGCATCGAGGGACCGGGTGAGCCGGTCTACGAGTTCCTGTACGACGTGGCGTCCTGGCCCGGCCGGGTACCGCACGTCGCGCGGGTCGGCCTCGTCGAGGACCGGCCGGGCGTACAGCGGGCCGGCATCGACACGCTGACCGCCGACGGCTCCGCGTACACGACGGAGTCCGTACGGGTCTGCTTCCCGGCGGCCGGCCGCATCGTCTACAAGCAGACCGTGCCCTCGGCCCTGCTGGCCGCGCACACGGGCGAATGGTCGGTCGTCCCGGACGCGACGGGTGTCACCGTGTACTCCCAGCACAACGTGCTGCTGGACGAGGACATGGTGGGACGCGTCCTCGGCCCCGACGCCGACCTGCCACAGGCGCGCCGGTACGTCCGCGAGGCCCTCGGCCGCGAGAGCGAGGCCACCTTCGGGCCGGCCCGGGAGTACGCGCGGCGGTCGGTGCGGAGCCTGCGGGCGGTCTGAGCGCCGGACCGCGAGCGGAGGTCCGGCGCCCTGGTCCTCCGCGTCAGCCGCCGAGAACCGTCCAGGTGTCGCCGCCCGTCAGCAGCGCGGGGAGGTCCGCCTTCCCCTGCTGCTCGACGGCGGTGTCGAGCTGGTCGGCCATGAGGGTGTCGTAGACGGGGCGCTGCACGTTGCGGAAGACGCCGATGGGGGTGTGGTGGAGGGTGTCGGGGTCGGCCAGTCGTGAGAGCGCGAAGGCGGTGGTGGGGCTGGTGGTGTTCGCGTCGTGGATCACGATCCGCGACGCGTTCTCCGCCGTGATCTCGACGGCTTCGAGGTCTCCGGTGGCGGGGTTGCGGATGACGCCCTTGGCCTGGTTGGTGCCGAAGCGGATGGGCTGGCCGTGTTCGAG
>NZ_JBVHTP010000019.1:0-144609 GCF_055565795.1 Streptomyces sp. NPDC028314 | reverse complement strand
GTCCCAGGAGACGGGTGAGCATTGGAGGAAGGTTTCGCCGGGGCCGAAGGCGGCGTAGTCCTGTGCGGTGAGGGTGGAGACGAGGTTGCGGTGCGTGGACAGGATCCCCTTGGGCCGGCCGGTGGACCCGGAGGTGAACATCACGCAGGCCGGATCCTCCGCCGTCACCGGGACACCCAGGTTTCCGGCCTCCTCGCCGACGATCCGCGCGCGGTCGGCGTCCACCCGCACCGTCGCCCGCCCCGCCGCCTGCGGCATCCGTCCCTGGTGCCGGGTGTCGGTGATCAGGGTGCTGATGGTCGCGTCGCGGGCGGTGGTGGTGAGGCGTTCGTCGGGGAACTCCGGGTCGAGGAGGGCGTATCCGGCGCCGGTCTTGACCACGGCCAGCAGTGCGACGGCGAAGTCCAGGCCCCGGTCGAGGAGGATTCCGGCGAGGTCGCCGCGGCCCAGGCCCTGCGCGGCGAGGTGGCGGGCGAGACGGTTGGCCCGGGCGTTGAGCTGCCCGTAGGAGAGCTCCGCGGCGCCGAAGAGCACCGCGCGGGCCTCGGGCCGTAGCCGGACCTGCTCCTCGAAGCGTTCCGTCAGCGTCGGCTCACCGATCGCACGACGCCGGCCCGTCCACTCCACCAGCACCTGCCGCCGCTCCTGAGGCCCCAGCAACTCCAGTGCGGACAGCGGGAGTTCGAAGCCATCCAGTGCCGTATCCACGAACCGCAGGAACCGGTCCTGATGTCCGGCAACGGCCTCGATGTCGCAGACCTCGGGCGCCGCGTCGAAGTCGATCCGCAGCCCGCCCTCCGGCCCCAGGTCGTACACGCCGACCGCCAGATCCTCCACCGGCCCGTTGCCGAGGTTGTGCTGCGTGGTCGGGAACCCGCAGAAGCGCATGCCGGGCGTGAACGCCATGATGTTGACGAGCGGGGCCGTGATCCGCCGCTCCGTCTCGCCCAGGCCCAGGTCGCGGCACATGTCCTCGTACCGCGTGCGCTGGTGCCGCAGCCCCTGCCGGGTCTGCGTGACCACCGACGCCAGCAGCCCGGCCAGGGACCCGTCGGGCTCCACCCGCACCCGCAGCGGAATGACATTGGACAGCATCCCCGGCGTGCACCGCGCGAGTTCGGTCCGCCGGCCCGTCACCGGCAGACCCAGCACCAGCTCGGGGCTCCCGCTCACCCGGTGCGCGTACGCCGCGACCAGCGCGATCACCAGCATCGCCCACGGCGCCCGGTGCTCCCGCGCCAACTCACGCAGCCGGTCCGCCCGTTCAGGAGGCAGCACCAGCGTCCTGCGCACGAAGGGCAGCGCACCCGCAGCCGTACGGCCGCTGCGGCCCTCCCCGAGGCGCGGGGTCTGCGGCAGCCCGGCGAGGTGCGCCGCCCAGTGCGCCCGGTCCGCGGCCCCCTCCGCCGAGGCCCGGTAGGCCGCGTCCTCGGCCAGTACCTCCGCCAGCCCCCCGAACGGGCTCGGCCCCCACGGCTCCCCGGCAGCCGCCTTCCCGTACAGCTCGACCAGCCGCTCGTCGAGCAGGGCGACGCCCATCCCGTCGATCGCCAGGTGGTGGAAGGCGTGGAAGTAGAACCACCGCTCGTCCCCGAGCCGGATCAGGACGTGGCGGGTGAGCCAGCCGCCGGCCAGGTCGAAGGGCCGGGCCAGTTCGGCCGCCATCCACTCCCGAGCCTCCCCGGCGGGGTCCGCGGCCTCCCCGAAGTCTGCCAACTCCAGCTGCCGACCCACTGGTTCGGGATGCAGCAGCTGCCACAGGGCGCCGTCCTCGTCCGAGCCCGTACCCCGGATCCGCAGGGCGTCGGCCTCCCGGGCCAGCTGGTACCAGGCCCGTGCGAGCAGCTCCGGATCCAGCGCGCCCAGCACCTCCCGGTACTCCCCGATGTTGTAGCGGCAGCCCGTGGCGTCCAGCCCGTGGGCCATCCAGATGTCGCGCTGCGCCGCCGACAGGGGCAGCCGCACAGCGGCCGGCCCGTGCGCGGTGCTCTGTTCAGAGGCCTTGGGGGACATGCGCGGGCTCCTCGGAATCGTTGCCGTGGCGGGTAAGTGGGGTCTGCTGTGTGCCGGTCCGGCCGTACGTCATCCAACCCGCGGCCCGATGACCCGGGCGGCAGTTGCTCCGGCACTCCGGCAGCAGTTGCGCTGGGCCGTCTCTAGGCCGTCCGGCCGCCGACCGCCTGCGGCCGGCAGGTGGCCCGGACCAGGCCCAGCACCCGGAAGCGGGAGCTGCCGCCCTCGTGCGCGGCCCGCACGACGCCGCTGATCAGCAGTTCGCGCAGCAGCCGGCCGGACTCCGGCAGGCCGAGGCCGGTCAGCGGGGTGATGCAGGCCAGGGTGAACTCGCCGCCGGCGCGCTCGCACAGCGCATCCAGCAGCCGCCGCGCCCCGGGGGAGAGCCGCTCCACCCGGGCGTGCAGGGTCCCCCGGAGGCGGTCCGCACCGGCGCCCCCGCCGAGGTGGTCGAGGAGGGCCGCGGGATCGGCGTCCAGGCTCTGGCAGAGGGCCGCGAGATCGCAGACCACCAGCCAGGACGCGGCGGCGGCGAGCGCCCCGGGATGGCCGTCGAGGCGGCGGCAGATCCACGCGGCCCGCTCCAGGTCGGCCACCGTCGGGCTGAACTCGGGCCGCACCCGCCGGACATGGTCCAGGAAGACCCGTACGGCCGGGCTCCCGGACCCGGTCGCACCCTCGGCCGGCACCTCCAGCGGGGACAGCAGGAAGATCCGCTCACCCGGTATCTCCCACGGCTCGTCCGCGGTGACCAGCAGCCGCAGCCCCGGGCAGGCCCGGAGCAGCCCCGTCAGCCGGCCGAACCGGGGCGGACCGGCAGGGGCCCCGTCGAGAACGAGTAACGCGGGCTTGTCGCCCAGCAGTTCGGCGAACCCCGCCACCGCGTCGGCGTCGCCGTCCGCTCCGGCACCCCCACCCCCGCCCGCCCCCGCCCGGACGGCCGGGCCCGCAGCGCACAGCTCCTCCGCGGCCCCCGCCAGCCACGCCGCCAACTCCCCTTCCCTGGAGGGGAGATACTCCGCCGCAGCGCCGGGAAAGGCATGCCACAGCACCGGCATCCCGGCCCTGTGCAGCCGCTCGGCCACCTCCAGCGCCACCCGCGTCTTGCCCACCCCGGCCAGCCCGACCACACTGACCAGCCGCTCGGCGCCCGAACCCAGCTCCCGCTCCAGCACGGCCGCCTCGGCATCCCGGCCCGGCATCGCGTGCAGCGCGGTCGGCGGCGCCGGCGGCTCCGCCCAGCCCTGTCCGCCGGACCGGCCCTGCTGTGCGGCGGCCTCCAGCGCCGCCCGGGCCCGCGGGCCCAGCCGCAGCGCGTCGCCCATCAGCCGCACGGTGTCGGGGCGGGGGCGTCTCGCCTTGCCCTGCTCCAGGTCCCGGATGGCCCGCACGCTGATCGTGGAGAGGTCGGCCAGCTCCCGCTGGGTCATCCCGATGCGCAGTCTGTGGCCCCGTATCAGGGCCCCCACCTGCGAAGTCTCCTGCGGGGAGGCGCCGCCGAGCTCCGCTGGGCCGGCCGCTGGGGCGTTCGTGGCGTTCGTGGCGTTCGAGGTGGTCGAGGTGTTCGTACGGGTCGTGCCGTGACCGGGCAGGTGGCCGGGCAGGTGAGCTGTGCTGAGCCCGGTCGTGCGAGCGGTACTACGAGCGGTCGTGCGAGCGGTCGTGTGAGCTGTCATCTGGGCGCTCCCGGCTGCGGTGATGGGGGAACGGGCGGGCCTGGCACGCAGGCCCGGTTCCTGTTTCCCATCGTCGGCAGCGCGCTATCGCGCGGGCATCCCCCGACGGCCGGTGCGTCCTATCACCGCTCGAGCGATGCGACAGGAGGCGGTGATAGCGGGGGGATAGGAGCGGGGCCGGTCCGGGGATTCCGGCCGTTCCTAAGTTGGTGTCCAGAAAGCAGGAAGCGCCCCGGAGGAACCGGAGCGCACCGACGAAGGGACCCGACATGACCGTCACCCACGCCTTCCGCGCCGCCCTCGTCACCGTCGCCATCGCCGGGACCGCCACGCTCGGCGCCCAGGTCGCCCACGCCGCCGGTCCGGCCGCCTTCAGCGTGACCGCCGGTGGCTCCGGCGCCCAGGCCGTGCCGGCGCCGGGCGCCTCCACCAACACCAACCCGTGGGACTGACACCCCGCCGATCGGCAACGACGGCCGGTCAGACCCCGGCGGCGGACTCCGCCGCCGGTGCGCGAAGAGGGCGAGACCCCAGCACCGCGGCCGCCGACCCGAGAACCGGCCCCGCCGGCGCACCGGCACCGACTCCCGTACCGGTCCCCGCGCCCATCCCCGTACCGGTCCCCAGGCCCGTCTCCGCACCGGTCCCCGCGCCCGTACCGGCACCGGTCCCCGCGCCCGTACGGCTCCCCGTACCGCCTTCCGCTCCGCCGCCCGCGCCGATGGCCGTCGCGGTGCCCGCTCCGGCCGGCGAGCCCGAGCCGCTCGCGCCGACGCCCAGCATCCGCTCCGCCTCGGCCAGTTCCCCCGTCATCCGCCGCTCGCGGAAGGCCCGCACCGCCGTCTCCAGCAGCTCGCGGGACCGCGAACGCTCCCCGGCGCTCCCGCTCGCCGCCAGCAACCGCGCCAGGTCCAGCCGGACGAGCGCGGCGCCGCCCTGGTCCATCATCTGGTCCCGCACCGACAGCGCCTGGGCGTAGAAGCCGCGGGCCGCCTCGCCCCGGCCCATCTCGACGTGCGCGTGCCCGAGGTCCCGCAGCAGATGGCCCTCGCCAATCAGGTCCCCGCTCTCCCGGCACAGCTCCAGCACCTCGGTGAACGTCCTCACCGCCCGCTCGTGTTCACCCTGGCTCTGCAGCAGCTGCCCCGCCCGGCGCAGCGTCCGCGCCTGACCTCCCGTGTACCCCACCGAGCGGTAGATGCCGAGTGCCTCGTCCAGCCGGCTCTGCGCCGCCGGGGCCTGGCCGCGCCGCATCCAGATGTGCGCGCTCTGCGTCAGGACGATGGCCCGGCCCACCACGTCACCGACCCGGTCGAAATCCCGCAGCGCCCGGTCGTACAGGGTGAGCGCGTGGTCCTCGTTGCCGCGCATCCGCTCCAGCAGCGCCAGGTCGCGGTGGCACAGCGCCAGCCCCTGCCGGTCGCCCAGCTCCTGGAACAGGCCGAGCGCCGTCGTCAGCGCCGTCCGGGACTCCTCGTTCTGGCTGCGCCCCAGGTAGAGCACCCCGAGCGAGCCGAGCAGGGCCGCCGTGCCGCGCGTGTTCCCGGCCGCGCGGACCGTCTCCAGGGCGAGCTGGTGCGTACGCTCCCAGTCGTCGAAGTAGCCGCGCCCCTCGAAGAGGGTGGCCAGGGTCGTCGCCAGGTCCCAGCACAGCTCGTCCTGCTGCTCGCGGGCGGCGTGCTCGACGGCCTGCACCAGGTTCGCGTGCTCGCTGTCGAGCCACTCCAGCGGGTCCACCAGCAGCTCGTCCACACACGCAGCCGGCGGCTCCCAGCGCGGCGCGCTGCCGTGCAGGACCGTGAAGTCCCCGCCGTAGATGCGCCGGTGGGCCTGCTCCGCCAGTGACAGCCAGCCGCCCAGCATCCGGCCGGCCGCCGTCCGCTGCGCGGCCGGATCGTCGTGCGCGGCCAGCTGCTCGCGGGCGAACACCCGGATGATCTCGTGGAAGCGGTAGCGGAAGCCGCCCGTGGACTCCACCCCGACGACGTCCAGCATCTGTACGTCGACCAGTGGTTCGAGGAGGTCGGAGGGGAACGGGCGACGGTCGTCCAGCAGCGCGCCCGCGAGCCAGCCCGGCAGCGTGGGCCCCTGTGCGAGGCTGAGCAGCCGCAGCAGGCGGCGGTCCTCGGCGGCGAGCCCGTCGTGGGTGAGGCAGAGGCTCGCCCGCATGGTCATCTCGCCGTGGGTCAGCTCGTCCAGTCGGTGCCGTTCGTTGGCGAGCCGGTGCACCATCGAGGACAGGGGCCAGTGCGGGCGCGCCGCCAGCCGGGCCGCGACGATCCGCAGGGCCAGGGGCAGCCCGCCCACGGTCCGGATCAGCGCCTCGGCCGACGCCGCCTCGCGGCCGACCCGGTCCCCGCCGACGACCCGGGCCAGCAGCTCCAAGGCCCGGTCGGTGCTCATGACGTCGAGCTCGACGCGGTGCGCCCCGGGCAGCCCGGTCAGCCGGACCCGGCTCGTGACGAGCACCGCGCAGCTGTTGCTGCCGGGCAGCAGCGGCCGGATCTGGCTCTCGGACGCCGCGTCGTCCAAGACGACCAGCACCCGGCGCGCGGCCAGCAGGGTCCGGTACATCTCGGCCCGCTCGTCCTGCGATTCGGGGATCACCGGTCCGGGGATGCCGAGCGCCCGCAGGAACCGGCCCAGCACCTCGCCGGAGGTGGCCGGGGTGCCGGTGCCGCGCAGGTCGCAGTACAACTGCCCGTCGGGGAAGTCGGTTTCGCTCAGGCGGTGCGCGATGTGCGTGGCGAGCGTGGACTTGCCGGTGCCGGGCTTGCCGACGATCACCGCGAGCCCGACGGCCCGCCGCCCGCCGTCCCCGAGCAGGGTCCGCTCGACGCGGGTGATCTGCTCCTCGTCGCCGACGAAGTCCGAGGTGTCGGCCGGGAGCTGGCGCGGGATCTCCTCCCGGTACGCCGACCCCTGCCGAGCGTGCGCCCCGAGCCCGTCCGGCGCCCCGCCGCCGTGTGCCGCGAAACCGGTCCCGGCCGTGAGGCCTGTCCCGGCCGGGAATCCCGGCGCGTTCGTGAGCCCCGTCCCGGCTGGGAATCCCGGCGCGGTCGGGGAACCGGCGTCGGCCGGGAATCCCGTCGCGGTGGTGAACCCTGTCCCGGCCGGTACTCCGGATCCGGCCGGGGTCCCGGTTCCGTTCGCGTAGCCCGTTCCGTCCCCGTAGCCCGTTCCGGCCCCGACGCCCGTTCCGTCGCTGTAGCCCGTTCCGGCCCCGACGCCCGTCCCGTCGCTGTAGCCCGTCCCGCCCCCGACGCCCGTCCCGTCCCCGAAGCCGGTCCCGGCCGTGAAGCCCGTTCCTGCCGGGAAGCCGGCTTCGGCCGAGAACCCCGCCCCCGTCCCCGTCGCCGTCCCCGCCCGGGGATCGGGTCCGGGGCCGGGGCCGGCCGGGCCGCCGGCTCCGCCGTGGGCGCCGGTTGCCGCTCCGGTGTCGCCGGTCGTACGGGCCTGCGCGCCGCCGGCGGTCCGCCCCGGCGCGTGGCGACCGCCGGGCGTGCCCGGGTGGTCCGCCGGGTCGTCGGGTCTGCCCGGTATGCCGCCCGCCGCCCGGACGGGCGTGTCCGCGGGGCCCGAGCGCCGCGCCCCGTCCGCCGCGCCCGCGGGCGCCGGATACGACGTGCTCCCGGATGCGCCCGGGTACGTACCGCCCGGCGGGAGGTGGCCACCGGTGCCGGCACCGCCCCCTGGGGCCCGGGCGGCCCCGCCGTACCCCGCACCCGTCCCCCCGGAGGGAACCGCGGGGACGGCGCCCGACAGGATGTCCCGCTCCAACTGGCGCAGCGCGCCACCCGGTTCCAGGCCGAGTTCCTCCACCAGCAGCTCGCGCCCGATCCGGTAGCTCTCCAGGGCCTCGGCCTGCCGGCCCGACCGGTACAGGGCCAGCATCAGCTGCCCGCGCAGCCGCTCCCGCAGCGGGTGGACCCGTACCAGCAACTGGATTTCGCCCACGAGCTGGTGGTGGCGGCCCAGCTCCAGTTCCAGCTCGATCCGGGTCTCGGCGGCCGTCAGCCGCTCCTCGTCCAGCTGGAGGGCCTTGCTGCGCAGCGTCTCGCTCGACACTCCGCTCAGGCAGTCGCCCAGCCACAATTCCCCGGCCGCACGCAGGAGTTCCACGGCCTCGGCCGCGCCGCCCTGGCGGGCAACGGTCCGCGCGTCCGTCACCCGCCGGGCGAACAGCGCCGCGTCGACGAGGTCGCCTTCCGTCTTGAGCGCGTATCCCGGCGGCCGGGTGGTGATGGCGGCGGCGATGGCCGCCTTCGTGAACAGCTTCCGCAGCCGCGAGACACAGATCTGCACCTGCGTGCGCGCGGTGTCCGGCGGCTCGTCGTCCCAGATCAGGTCGACCAGGTAGTCGGTGCTGACGACCCGGTTCGCCTCAAGGAGGAGGGCGGCCAGAATGACTTCCTGCCGCCCCGGGGGAATCCTGACCGGCCCGTTCTGGCCGGTCACCTGTAACGGTCCGAGGATCCGGAAAACCACCGCATCCGGGGTGTGCGACACCCCGCCGGACGAAACAGTCATGAGTCTCCCAGCTGGGGGAACGCCTGAGAACGGGTGGAGCGCGGGGCCAGTCTCCCCGAACACCTCCCCGGTGTCCATGGTGTGGAGGTTTCGTGCCCGTGAACCGTGATAGGCCGGGGATAGCCGCGAGTTGTGGACTCCGATCACCGTGTACCTGCGGCACCGGACGGGGTGCGGCGGTACGAAAGGACTTCCCATGAACAGTCGGCACGCCGGGCGGGTCCCGCCGAGCCGCGTCATCACCGACTCCGGAGTCGACCACGTGCGCCTGGCCTACCACTACCTGGACACCGGTGATCTCGACGGCTACGGCTCGCTGTTGCACGCCGGGGCCCTCGGCGCCGACCTGGAGCGGCCCCCGGTCCCCGGTGCCCGGCACCACATCACGCGCATCGTCGCCGACGGGGACTGCGTGATCGCGATGGGCCGACTCGCCCCGCACCAGCGGGAGTTCGTGGACGTGTTCACCCTCTCGCCCGAGGGCATGCTGCGCGCCTGCCGCCGCTACTACGCGGGTCCCGCCCGGTGATGCCCCGGCCGGGCCGTCGACGCACCCCCGACAGCCCTGCCGATGCCCCGAAGCCCCCGCCGCGGTGCCGGTGCCGGCATCTGTCCGGCGGGCCGTGCCGGGGCCCTGACCTTGCCGCGGCCCCCGTCCCGGCCCTCTCTCCGGCACCCGCTCCGGCCCTCGTTCTGCCCCGTCATGGCGGCGAACCGCCCATTCGACGCCCCCCGTCCCCCGCCCGGCGCTATCGTGCCGGGCGGGGGAGACTGTACGAGGGGGCGGTGCGGGGATGCGGTTCGTGTTTGTCCACGGCACGGGAGTACGGCGCGAGCGGCACGAGACGCTCCACGCCCTGGTCCGCGAGCGGCTGGCCGCCCGGTTCCCGCACGCGGCCGTCGACTCCGTCTTCTGGGGCGAGAGGTTCGGGGCGAGCCTGAGCGCCGGCGGCCGGTCCGTCCCCGGGCTGCGCGACCGGGACCGGCCCGACCCGGCCGACGCCGAGACCGCCGAATGGGGTCTGCTGCTGGCCGACCCGCTGTGCGAGCTGCGGGTGCTCGCGGAGGCCGGCTGGGACACCGGCGCCGACGAGGACGACGCGTTCGCGATGCCCGGCGTACAGCCCGCCGGAGCCCGGGTGCTGGAACTGCTGGCCGCCCTGGCCGCCCGGCCCGGGGCCCCGGACGAGGGGGAGCTGGGCGCCCTGCTGCGCGGGACCGGCCTCGCAGCCGGCTTCCCCGACGCACTGGAGGCCGCGGCCCGTTCCACCGAAGCCGCCCGCGCCGCCGGCCGCGCCGCCGAGGAGCCGCAGGCCCGCGAGCTGGCCACCGCCCTCGCCCGGGCCGTGACCGCCGCCGCGCTCGCCGGGGCCGGAGCCGACGCCGACTGCACCGGAGCCGAACGGGACCGGCTGGCCGAGCTGCTCACCGCCCGCCTCGGCGGCGACGCCCGGGTGCCCGGGGCCCGCGCGGCCGCCGTGCTGGGCCGGCTCGCGATGCGGGTCACCACCCAGCCCCTGCTCAACGCCCGGCGCGGCTCCCTCACCGTCGGCGCGACCCCCGCGCTCGGCGACATCCTGCGCTACCAGGCGCGGGGCGCCGCCCTGCGGGAGTTCCTGCACGAGCGGATCACCGCCGCAGCGGGCCCGACGGTACTCATCGGGCACAGCCTCGGCGGGATCGCCCTGGTGGACCTGCTCGCGCTGGCCGCCGCCCGCGGCGAACCGGTACCCGGGGCCGAACTGCTGGTCACCGTGGGCTCGCAGGCCCCGTACCTCTACGAGCTCGGCGCGCTCACCTCGCTCGCACCGGGCACGAAACTCCCGTACGGCTTCCCGCGCTGGCTCAACGTCTACGACCGCCACGACGTCCTCTCGTACCTCGCCGGACCCGTCTTCCCCGGCGACCCGCGCGTCACCGACCACGAGGTCGCCAGCCGGCAGCCCTTCCCGGCCTGCCACAGCGCCTACTGGAAACAGAAGTCCCTCTACGAGCGGATCGAACAGGTGGTGACCGAGGCGGAGATCGGGTGATCCCCCCTGACTTCCTGCCCCCGACCCTGGGCCCGGGGCGCACCTTCGCGCTCGTCGCCGGGGTCGAGAGCTACGACATCAGCCACCGCTGGAACCTGCGCGGCCCCGCCCGCGACGCCCTGCGGTTCGCGCACTGGCTGACCGGGCCGGGCGAGGTGCCGGCCGGGAACGTACGCCTGCTGCTGTCCCCGCTCGACGGCCCCGAGAGCCTCGACTGGACCGCCTCGCCCGGCCTGGCCGAGCTGAGGTCCACCTGCCGGCCGGCCACCGAGGAGCACGTGAAGTCCGCGCTCCTCGACGAGCTCCCCCAGTGCGACGGCGACCTGCTGTGGATCTTCTGGGCCGGACACGGCTACCTCGGGCGCGGCCAGGAGCTGATGCTGCCCTGCGCCGACGCCAGTTCCGGGCAGATCCGCCACCTCAACCTGGACTCCGCGCTGCGCTGGTGGCGCACCGACCTGGTCAAGCAGCGGCGGTTCCCGCTCCAGGCGGCCCTGGTGGACGCCTGCCGGGTCGACGCGCCGCGCGACGCCCGCTGGAACTTCGGCACCACCGACTACGGCGGCGGCTCCACCGTCCCGGGGCGGCGCCAGTTCCGCCTGTACGCCTCCCGGGAGGGCGAGGCGGCCCAGAACGACGCCGAGCGCGGAGCCGGCCGCTTCACCGAGGCCCTGCTGGGCGAACTCGGCCGCCGGTCGCTGCGGGAGAGCGTCACCGGGCTCCCGCTCGTCGCCCGCACCATCCACCGCGGCTTCCAGGAGCTGCGCGAACGCGGCGAGGGCTGGCAGCTCCCGCAGTTCCTCGTGGACCGGGACTGGGACGCCTGCTCCTTCCTCGAAGACGAACCGCCGGGCCCGCCGCTGCCCCGGGCCGCCCGGCTCGACCAGGCCGGCTGGGACGGGCTCGGCGAGCTCTTCGAGGGCCGCGCACTGCCGCGCTGCGCGTACGAGGCCTACGCGTGGGCGTTCAAGACCGCCGGCTGTACGACACCCGTCCACGCCGGACTCCCCGGGGACACCCTGCTCGACGTGGTCCAGGACCTCGACGAACGGCAGGGCGGCACGGCCGGCATCCCGCTCGCGGTGCCCTTCGTACGCTTCCTCGCGCACCGGGCCGGACCGGCCGACGGGGCCTGGGCCGGCCGGCTGCGCGACTGGGTGCGCGACACCCGCGAGCGGCTGGCGCTGCCCGCCCTGCCCCCGCCGCCCGACCCGCCCGGCAGCACCGCCCTGCACGTGCGGCTGGAGACCCCGCCGGGCGGGGAGGACGGCTACCAGGCCCGGATGTGGCTGCTCCGCGACGGCGTCCGGCACATCTGGGAGCCGCCGGGCGGCCGGGTCCCGCTGGAAGCCGTACGGGCCGAGCTGGTCCGCCAGCTCGCCCTGATCGGAGCCGGTTCGGGGGACGGCGCGGACACGGGCCGGCCGTCCGCCGCGGTGGAGCGCGTCGAGTTCGACGTGCCGTACGAACTCCTCGACGCCGAATTCGACCAGTGGCCGGTGCCCCGCGGCCCCGCCGGCCGGACCCGGCCGCTCGGCACGCTCTACCAGGTGGTGGTGGGCTGCCCGCAGGAACGGGAGGGCGCCGGCGCCGAATGGCGGGCCAAATGGCGCTGGCTGCGCACCCAGGGCGGCCGGCACCCCGACGCCGTCCGCACCGTCGAGGACGCGGCGGTCACGGACGCGCTCGGGCTGGACCTCGGCGCGGGACCCGCACCCGCCTGCGTCCTGGGCCACACCTCCGCCGGGCGCACACCCGGCCTGGTGGAGGCCGTGCTCGAAAGCGGCGTGCCCGTCGCGGTCTGGCGGCCCGCCGGCGGCGCCCCGGCCGGCGGCCTGCACGCCCTGCTCGCGCCGGACGGCGGCGACACCGCCGACGCGCTGGACGTGCTGGGGCTGCCCGCCCGGGTGCGCGAGGTGCGCCGGGCCGCAGCCGCGGCCGCAGCCGGCCGCGCCGGCCAACACCCGGGCGGGGCAGACCGGTTGGTGCTGTTGTGGGACGATCCTGACAAGACGCTCGACGTCCGGTCCCTGGCCTGAAGCCCACCCCCTACGAACGACCGCGCACCCGACGATGGAGGCAGAGGCAGTGGAGAAGGACTGGTGGCTGTACCAGGGGGCGGGCAGCGGCGCCGACCGCCGGGCCCGGCTGGAAAGCCAGGACCCGCCGCCCTGGCGGGACTTCCCCGGCGTCCCCGACCCGAGGTACACCCCGCCCGACAGCAAGGGACCCGCCTGGGAACGCACCTGGAAGCGGGGCGAGGGATACGTACCCGACGAGCCGGAGAAGGACGTGGTGAACACCGCCCTGCACCTGCGCAGGCCGCTGCTCATCACCGGCAAGCCGGGCGTCGGCAAGTCCACCCTCGCGTACAGCATCGCGGCCGACCTGCGCCTGGGCCCCGTCCTGCACTGGCCGATCACCAGCCGTACGGTGCTCCGCGACGGCCTCTACCTCTACGACGCCATCGGCCGCCTCCAGGAGGCCGGGCTGGAACAGGTCCGCACCCCCGGAGCGCCGCCGGACCCCGCCGCCGGGCCCGCCGCCGTCCCCTCCATCGCCCGCTACCTTCGCCTCGGCCCCCTCGGCACGGCCCTGCTGCCGCAGGACCGGCCCCGTGTCCTGCTCGTCGACGAGATCGACAAGAGCGACATCGACCTGCCCGGCGACCTGCTCACCGTGTTCGAGGACGGCGGCTTCGTCATCCCCGAACTCGCCCGGCTGGCCAAGGAGGACCCGACCGTCGCCATCGGCACGGACGACGACCCCGACGCGGGCGTGGCCATCACCCAAGGCCACGTCCAGTGCCGGTACTTCCCCGTCGTGGTCCTCACCAGCAACGGCGAACGCGACTTCCCGCCCGCCTTCCTGCGTCGCTGCGTACGCCTCCACCTGGAGCCCCCGGGACCGGAGAAGCTCGCCCGGATCGTGCGGCGCAGGCTCGGTGTCGACATCACCGGCGAGGACGGCGCCGAGTACCGGGAACTCGTCCGGACCTTCCTCGAACGCGGCGAGGACGGCGACCTGGCCACCGACCAGCTCCTCAACGCCATCCAGCTGCGGCTCGCCGGGGCCTGGTCGGCGCCCGGTGACCGCGACCGCTTCCTCGCCACCGTCATGCACCACCTGACCGGACCCTCGGCGTGATCGACAGGCTGCTCGCCGCCCTCGCCGAGGGCGCCGAGGACGGCGGACCCCGCCCGGGCCTCGGGGCGGAGGAGATCGCCGACATCCTGTGGCTGGCCGCCCGGGTCGACCCCGCCCCCGGCCCGGCGCGCGAGCCGGGTCCCGAACCCGAGCCCGCGCCCGCCCCGGCCGAACCCCCGTCCCCGGAGCCGGAACCGTCGCCCGCCCCGCCGGCCGGGGAGGCCGTACAGCTCTTCGCGGGGACCGCACGCGCCCCCGCCGGGCAGCCGGCCGGCCCGGGAACACGACGCGGCGTACCCCTGCGGCTCCCGCGCGCCCCCTCCTTCGGCGACCCGCTCGGCCTGATGCGCGCCCTGCGCCCCCTCGGACGGCGCTCCATCGGCGGCCCGGGCGAGGAACTGGACGAACAGCTCACCGTGGAACGCAGCATCGAGAGGATGGTCCCCACCCCGGTCCTGCGCCCCGCCGAGAGCCGCTGGCTGGACCTGGCCCTGGTGGTCGACACCCACCACTCCATGCTGCTCTGGTCCGACCTGGTGGAGGAACTGCGCGCGGTGCTCACCCGCAGCGGGGTCTTCCGCGACGTCCGTACCTGGCAGCTGACCGGCACCGGCCCCGGCGACACCCCCATGGTCACCCGGGGCCCGGGCGGCCGTCCCCGCCACCCCCTGGAGCTCGCCGACCCGGCGGGCCGGCGGCTGATCCTCGTCGTCTCCGACACCGTCGCCGGCGGCTGGCGGGAGGGGCCGCTGCGGGCGGTGCTGCGGCACTGGTGCGCGCACAACGCCGTGGCCGTGCTGAACGTACTGCCCGAACGGCTCTGGACACGGGGCGCCGTACGGCCCGTCCCGTTCGCCGTCCGCGCGGACCGGCCCGCCGCCGCCACCCGCTCCTGGCAGCAGGCCCCGGCGGTCCGCCGGGCCCGCGGCGGCGGCCCGGTGGTCCCGGTCGTCGGCATCGCCTCGGGAAGCCTCGGCCGGCTGGTCCGGGTGGTGGCCGGGGACGGCCGCTGGCGCCGGCTGGCCTGCCTGCGCCTCGACGGGGACCCCGGGCGCGCGCCGTCCCCGCCGCGCGCCGCCGCCACCGCCCTGGAAGCCGTCGAACGCTTCCGGGCCGGCGCCTCCCCCACCGCCCAGCAGCTCGCCGCGCACCTGGCCGCCGTGTCGCTGACGCTGCCGGTGATGAACCTCGTACGGCGCTCCCTGCTGCGGGACTCCGAACCCGGGCACCTGGCGGAGGTGGCCCTGGGCGGCCTGTTCGCCCCGTGGGGCGCGGGGGACACCGAGTTCGAGTTCCTGCCCGGCGTACGGGAGGTCCTGCTCGGGTCGCAGCTGCGGGGCGACGTGGCCGCCGTACGGGAACTGGTGCGCCGCCGCGTCGGCGAGTTCATGTACCGCAACCGGGCCACGGGCCCCGACTTCGCCGCGACCCGGGTCACGCGGGGCGCGGACGGCTCCCGGCCCGTCCGCGACGGCGACCAGCCCTTCGCGGGCCGGCCGCACCCCGGGCTGGGCGGCCGCGTGGTCCGGGTGCGCTTCGAGCCGCTGTCGGAGCCCGAGGAGGTCGGCACGCTGCTGTCCCCGCGCCTGGTGCTGACGGTCGGTGACACCAGGCTCGGCCGCACCGCCGTCGCCTGGGTCCGCGCCGGCGACCGCGAGAGCATCTGCCACGCCGTCTGGTCGGACGGGGCCTCCCCCCAGGTGATGCTGCTGGTGGCCGACGGGGACCTGGTGGATCCGGCGGGATGGGAGCCGCTGCGGTCGGCGCCGGAGCCGGACCGGCCCGTACGGGTCCGTGTGGACGGCTCGACGGACGAGGGGACCCCGATCTCGCTGACCGGCGAGGTGAGCCCGTACGAGGGGGCCCGGAACGGCGAGGTCGTCGCACTGTCGCCCGAACCGGAGAGCTGGACCCGCTACCGGGGCGGCCCGGTCTCCCGTGACGGCAGGCTGGCCGGGGTCGTCCACAGCGTCTGGCCGGACCGGATGGTGTTCCTCTCGCTCGCCGCGCTGCTGGAACAGCCGGGGTTCCGGGCGGTGCTGGACGCGCACACCGTGACCTCGGACCCCGCGGTGCTCGCGGCGGATCCGGGGCCGGCGGTGTGCCTCGCGCTGAGCACCGCGAGCGGGGCGCGGGAGGACGGGGCGGCGCAGGGCCCGCTGCTCGGCGAGGTCCTGCGGGACATCCTGCAACGGGCCGAGCTGAGCGGCGAGGTGATCCCCGCGGAGGGCGGTGGGGGGCGCGGGGAGCCGGTGTACCTCCTGCTGAACGCGCCGGGCGCCCTCGTCCGGGCCGGAGTGGTGCTGCGGGCACTGTCCCGGAGCCTGGGCCGGTCCACCGGCGAGCCGGACGGGCCCGACGGGCCGGAGGGGCCCGACGGCTCCGCGGCCGGGGGCGCCGACGGGGTGGGCGTCGGAGTCGGTGTCGGGGACGCGGGCGATGACGAGAGCGGTGTCCGAGGCCCGGCGGCCGTGGACGCCGCCCGGCTGGTCCTGGGCGGCCTGTTCAGGCGGCCGCAGGACTGGCCGGCCTCCGGCGGCGCCCTGACGGTCAGCGTCTCGCACCCGCTGTACGAGGAGCTCGGGGACCTGCTCGGCCCGGCGGCGCTGGGCGAACTCCGGCCGCTGGCCGAGGAGGAGCCGGGCTGGGTCTGCGCCGGGGACCCCGCCGACCTGGGGCAGAGCCTGGTGGAGGCCGGGGAGATCCGGGACCGGCTGAGGGGCTGGCCGCGCTGCGGGGTCCGGGCGGCCGACGGCGCACAGCCCGGCGATCGGCACGGCTGCACCGGCATCCGGCTGCCCGGCCACGACCGCTGCCTGGCCCATCTGGATCCCGGGACGCAGGCCGCGTACCTCGCGACGCTCGGACCGGGGTCGGCGGTGGACCTCCGGGGGACCACCTTCTCGGACGGGCTGCTCGGGCGGCTGCTCGACGCGGTACGCGACCCGCTGACGCGGCGCGTCAGGCTGGGCGCCGCCGCCTTCGACCGGGCGAGGTTCACCGACGGCTGGGAGGAGGCGGAGGCCGAGTTCTGGGGCCCGGCCACCTTCACCCGCGCCGTGTTCGGCCGCAGGGCGCACTTCGGGGGGACGCTCTTCCACGGGGTCGCCTCGTTCGAGCGGGCCCAGTTCGAGTCCGACGGCGTCTTCACGGCGTGCCGCTTCGAGGAAGCGGCCCTCTTCCCGGGTGCCGTCTTCGTCGGTCCGGCCCGGTTCACGGACTCCGCCTTCGCCGCGGACCTCTCCTTCCCCGGGGCCCTGCTGGAGGCGGCGGCGGACCTCAACATGATCGACGTCCGCGGGGCGGCGGACTTCACCGGCGTGCTCTTCCGGGGCCGGACCAACCTGAACCGGTCCGTCTTCGCCGGTCAGGCCGACTTCGCGAACGCGGTGTGGCGCCGGCAGCTGGCCTCCACCGGGGTCCGGTTCGAGGGCAAGGCGTTCTTCGACCGGGTGACCTTCGGCGGCGACCTCGTCCTGCGGGAGACCGTCTTCAGGGACGTGACGCGCTTCACGCGCGCCACGTTCCACGGCGAAGTGCGCCTCGGTGCGGTCCGGTTCGAGCAGGCGACGGACTTCGGACGCGCCGCCTTCCAGGGGCCGGTGACGTTCGACGACGTCGTGTACGGCTCCGCTGCGGACTTCGGCCGCACCGACTTCGCCCGGGCGCTCGTGTGGCGGGACGTGACGCTCACGGGCCGGGCCGACTTCGGACGCGCGGCCTTCCACGGGCCGGCCCGGTTCGAGGGCGTGCACTTCGAGGACCATGCCGACTTCGGCCGTGCCCTCTTCAAGGACTCGGTCGCCTTCGCGGGCGGGGAGTTCCGGACGGCCTGCACGTTCGACCTCGTGGAATTCTCCGGACCGGTCGAGTTCGCCGATGTCGCCCTCGCACAGACCGTCGCCCTGCCCGCCGGTCCCTGGGACGTGGAGGAGTCGGCCGGACGCTGGCACATCCGCTCCACCGACACCTCCTGGCGGCGCGGGCGCCCCGCGGAGTGAAAACCCGGTGGCGGGCCCGGGCCGTCACGGACGACCATGCGACGCATGAGCGATCAACCCGCGCGATGGAGCCCTGCGGCCGTCTACCCCGACATGTGGGCCGATCCGGACGACGACCCGCGCAATACGGACGGCGACAGTCCGGAGGGCGAGCCGGCGACGCTGCAGCAGTTCCTGACGGACTACCGCCTGACCCTGCGGATGAAGTGCGAGGGCCTGGACGCGGAGCAGCTGGCCCGTCGGTCGGTTCCGCCGTCGACGATGTCCCTGCTCGGTCTGGTCCGGCACCTCGTCGAGGTGGAACGGGACTGGCGCAACTGGATCACCGACGGCGACCCGCTGCCGAAGCTGTACGGCGAGAAGGACGCGGACTTCCACGGAGCGGTCGCCGAGCAGGCCGTGGTCGACGCGGCGTTCTCCGATCTGGAGCGCGAGCAGGCCGCGACCGACCTCGCGCTGGCCGGGCACCCGGACCTGGGCGAGCGCGTGGGGAGGGAAGAGATCGTGGTTCGGGAGCTGATGGTGCACCGGATCGAGGAGTACGCCCGCCACTGCGGGCACGCCGACCTGTTGCGCGAGTGCGTCGACGGGAGGGTCGGCCAGTGACGGGGGCGTGACGAGGGCCGTGACGGAGACCGTGACGGAGATCGCGACGGGGGCCGGGATCCGGTCGGGCACCTGAGGCATCCTGGGTGTCACCGAAGATCAACACACCCGAGGAGCCCCGCGTGACCGACCGGCACATCGCGTTCGAGCGCCTGCACAACTTCCGAGACCTGGGCGGCTACCGCTCCGCCGACGGCCGCGCCGTGGCCTGGGGAGCCCTGTACCGGTCGGATTCCCTGGGCAAGCTCCAGGGCGCCGACTGGGACAGGTTCCTCGCACTGGGCATACGTACCGTCATCGACCTGCGCTACCCCTGGGAAGCCGAGGCCAAGGGGCGGGTCCCGGAGGCGGAGCGGTTCACGTACGCCAACCTCAGCATCGAGCACCGGCCCTACGACCAGGCCGAGATCGACCCCGACATCGACCCGTGGCGGTACCTGGCCGACCGCTTCGCCGAGGTGACCGAGGACGGCGCCGACGAGATCCGGCAGGCCATCGAGCTGATCGCGGCCGGCCCCGGGCCGACCGTGTTCCACTGCACCTCGGGCAAGGACCGTACCGGTCTGATCGCCGCCTTCGTGCTGATCCTCCTGGGCGTTCCCGAGGAGGTGGTCCTGGCCGACTTCGCCCTCACCGAGCTGGCCACCGAGCGGCTCACCGCCGACTGGCACACGGCCAACCCCGGGCGCACCATGCGCTGGCCCGCGTACGGGCGCGCCCCGGCCACCGTCATGGAACTGGTCCTGGCCGACCTGACGGCCCGCCACGGGTCCCCGTCCGCGTACCTCACCGACACGGTCGGCATCACCCCGGACACGGTGGCCCGGCTCCGCGACCGCCTGCTGGCCCCGGTGACGGTTCCCTCCACCACCTGAGTTAGAGGGAACCAACAAGAACCCCCTCCGGGAATCCGTCGGCAGAGCCCATGCCGTCCCGCATTTTTCCCTGTGATGATCGAGTCAAGATCGAAATCGATTTTATGAGATCTCCACACAGCACAGGGAGGCAACGATGACCGGGAACGCTCGGGCACTGGTGACGGGGATCGGCGCGATGACGCCGGTCGGTGCCGACGCGGCGTCGACCTGGGCCGCACTGCTGGCCGGGAAGTCGGGGGTCCGGCACCTCTCCGAGGACTGGGCCCTCGACCTTCCGGTGCACGTCGCGGCCGGACTGCAGGTGGACCCCGCGTCACTGCTCCCGCGCACGGAAGCCCGCAAGCTGGACCGGGGCGAGCAGCTCGCGATCCTCAGCGCCCGGGAAGCCTGGCAGGACGCGGGAGCCCCGGAGGTGGACGCCGAGCGGTTCGCCGTGGTCATCGGCACGGGAACGGGCGGCGTGCTGACCACGCTGGGCCAGGACGACGTACTCGAACGGTCCGGGATCCGCCGCATGTCGCCGTTCACCGTACCGATGCTGATGGCCAACGGACCCGCGGCCTGGGTGAGCATGGACCTCGGCGCGAAGGGCGGAGCCCGGACCCCGGTCAGCGCCTGCGCCTCGGGTGCGGAGGCCCTCGCGCTCGGCCAGGAGCTGATCCGCGCCGGACGGGTGGACGTGGTCCTCGCCGGGGGAGTGGAGGCCTGCCTGCACCCCTTCACCCTCGCCGCGTTCGCCCAGATGAAGGCCCTGTCGACGGCCTCCGAGGACCCGGAGTCGGTGTCCCGTCCGTTCGACGTGCGCCGCTCCGGCTTCGTCATGGGGGAGGGCGCCGCGATGGTGGTCCTGGAGCGCGAGGAGTTCGCGCGGGCCCGGCGCGCCCGTACGTACGGCGCGCTGGCGGGCAGCGCGGTGACCTCCAGCGCCGGGCACATCACGGCCTCGGACGCCGACGGGCAGGCCCACGCCATCGGAGCGGCCCTGCGCGACGCCGGCATGAGCCCCGGTGACATCGGCGTCGTGCACGCCCACGCCACCTCCACCGAATCCGGTGACCTGGCGGAGGCGCAGGCGATCGCCCGGGCCATCGGCACCCACGCCGCCGTGACCGCGACCAAGTCGATGACCGGCCACATGCTGGGTGCCTCCGGCGCCCTCGGCGCGGTCGCCGCCCTCCTCGCCCTCCACGAGGGCACCCTCCCGGCGACGCGGAACCTCGACGACCCGGACCCGGCAGTGACGGTGGACGTCGTACGCGGCGAGAACCGCACGGGCCACTGGGACGCGGCCCTCGCCAACTCCTTCGGCTTCGGCGGCCACAACGTGAGCCTGGTCTTCGCCCGCGACTAGGGGAGTCTCTCTCGGACCTCCCCCAGGGGCTTCGGGCCTGCTCATCTGCCGCTCGGCGGCGCCGGCCACGGGGCGTCATCGCGAAGGGCGCAGATCACCCGGCCGGGCCCGTGCGGCCGCCTCCAGCTCCGCGGCGGCGTGCACCACGGCCGCCCTGTGGGCCGGCGTCGAACCCTCCACGGCGATCCGGGTGCGCCGGGTGTGCTCCTCCTCCGTCCTCACGGCGGTGCGGTGCCTGATCCAGGCGCGGACCAGGCCGACGGCGGCTCCGACGGCCATGAGAACGGCGGCAAGATCGGGATCGACGGCAGTGAACGGGGTCATGGGATCTCCTCGCAGAGGGCGGGTGCCGAAGGGGTGTGCCACAACTCTGAGATCCGGTCCGATTTTCCCTCTAGGCTTGAGAAACTCCGGGAAATCAAGGGGCAGTCGGCGACACGGGGGAGCGATGGTCGGGGGCCGTCCACCGAAAGGTGATCAGCAGCGCTATCCGGAACTCGAGGAACTGGCGGCATGGTTCCGCGAGGCCGTCACGGACGCCGGCTACGAGAGCCTCAACGCCGCGGTGCGGGCGGAGATCGCCCACAAGAACGTCGTCTACGGCGTCTGCAACGCCACGAGGATGGTGAAGCCGGAGGTCATCCGGTCCTTCGCCGTGGCCCTGGGGCGTGAGTCCTGCGACGTCATGCCGGTCTGGACCCGGGCCAAGGAGGCCATGGACCGGGCCGCGAGCGCGGCCAAGCAGGCACAGGCCCCCAGGCTGTCCTCGTGGGCCGAACTGCCGCTGCCCACACTCATGGTGCGCAATTTGCTGGAGGCCCAGGCCAAGGCGGTGGAACGGCTTCCCTACGACAGGCTGGGCGTTGCCGAACCGCCCTTGTCCGCCGTGTACGTGAGGCAGCGGATCCGCATCCCCGACGCGGTCGGGGACGGCTCGAACCGCAAGGAGATGTCGTCGGGCGAGGGGCCCGACGCACTCCCGCCCATGACCACTCCCCGCCACGACGGCACCCAGGCCACCGAAACCCAGCTGCCGGTTCCGAAGGCGCTGGTCCGGCACCGGCACCTCCTGATCACCGGCGAGCCCGGCGCCGGCAAGTCCACGCTGTCGAGCCACCTCGCCTGGTCCCTGTCCCGCATCTGGTTACGGGAGGACACCAGCCTCGACGCGCCGGTCGACGAGCCCCTGCTGCCCGTCAAGGTCGCAGCGCACACGCTGCTGGGCGGGACGGGCTCGTGGAGCGCCGTACTGACGGAGGCCGTGTCGCGCAGCCTGGGGCACAGCCTCATCGCCGATCCCGATCCCGGGCTCTTCCGCGGCCGCGTACAGGGGGCACGCTGGATGGTCCTGGTGGACGGCCTGGACGAGGTCGCCGACCGGGAGTCGCGCGCCGAGGTCATCCGGATGATCGCGCTGCACACCCGCACGGACGGGGACTACCGCTTCGTGATCACGAGCCGCCCGCTGCCGGACGGCGAGCTCGCTCCGCTGCGCGGGCCGTCGGTGGGCGAGTACACGATGGAGCCCTTCGGCGCCGAGGAGCTGAAGGACTTCGCCGACAAGTGGTTCGTGGCGCAGTACGGGGACAAGGACTCGGCGCGGGCCGCCGCCGAGCGGTTCCTCGAAGAGGTGAAGGACAGCCGGCTCCAGGAACTGGTCCACAACCCGCTGTTGGCCACCATCGCGGCGGTCAACGCCACCGTGGACCCCGCGAACCCCCTGCCGACCAGCCGGCTCAGCCTCTACCAGCGCTTCTTCGGGCACCTCCTCACCCGCCGCGCCGGGGGCCGCGCGGAGCTGCGCCGACGCTATGCGTCCGAACCGGAACGGCTGGCCCTGAACCTCTGGCTGGACGAGCACAAGCGCCGCCTCCTCGGGGCGCTCGGGCGCCACCGGCTGGAGGGAGAGGAGTCGCTGTTCGAGGCCGCGCTGGCCTGGACGCGCGAACACGGCGGCGAGTACCTCGTCCTGGAGGACTGGCAGACCGACGTCAGGGACTTCCTGCAAGGGACGGGGCTGCTCGTACAGGAGCAGCGCGACCACCGCTTCCTGCACCACTCCTTCGCGGAGTTCTTCGCCGCCCGGTCGTACGCGGAGGGCATCGGCCCCGATTTCCCCGACCTGGAGTCCTGGATCCTGCGCGCCTTCGACGAGGACAAGCGGACCCTGGCCATGTTCGTCCTCTGCCTGTGGGCGGAGCGGGAGGAATGCGAGGCCGACCGGATCGCCGACCAGTTGCGTACCGGGGCGGTCGGAGGCCATGAACGGCCGCTGCTGGCGGGGCTGCTCCTCGCCGAGGGGGTCGCCTTCGGGGAGGACAACCGCCGGCTGCTGGTCGACCGGCTGGAGAGCATCGGCTGTTGCGCCCGCGACGAGGGCCACCAGGAGGCGGCATTCGCGGCGCTGGGTGCGCTCGGGGCGGAGTCCGGTGTGCTGGACAGGCTGGAGCGCATGGCCCGCAGCCCGGTGCTCGGCGGCGAGAAACGGCTCCTCGCGGTGGAGGCGTTCAGCCGGTGCGGACCGCCGGATCTGACGGAGGAACTCCTCGGCGAGGTGCTGAGCGGGGTGTCCGGCCGGCTCGGCAAGGCCGCCCGGGTGGCGGTCGCACTCGGCGACCGGGCCCGGGAACTGGTCCGCCGGCGAGCCCGGGAACTGGCGACGGAGCCGGGCAGGAACAGCTGGGACCTCTCGTACGCGGCGCAGGCCCTCGCGCAGATGGGAATGCGCGAGGACGCCGTCCGGCTCGCCCGCAAGGTGGTGGAGGACCCGTCCGCAGGGGGGTACTCCATCCAACGGGCCGGCGAGGCCTGGCTGACCGCGATGCCCGGTGCGGCGCGGGAACTGACCGAGATCGTGATGTCCTGGCCGCCCACCGACCAGGACAGCCCCATGGCGGTGGGCAAGGCGCTGGAGAAGTCCGGCGACATCCAGGCCGCCGCCCGCGTCGCCCTGACGCTGCTGCGAAGGGATGCCACCGGCCAGCACACCATGGACTGGGCGGCAGCCCTGTGGGCCAAGGCACACGGGCAGGAGGCGCGCTCCGAGCTCCGCAAGGCCTTCGAACGCAGCGGCGCCGACGCGGGGCACTACCTGTGGGTCCCGGCCCGCCTCCAACAAGCCCTGGCCGCCCTCGGCGAGGTGCAGGGGGCCCTCGACTGGGCGCACGAGGTGCAGGGCGGCGGCCGGTGGGGGACGTTCGAGGCGGGCAGCGCCGTCAGGATCTGGCTGGAGGCGGCAGGACTGCCCGGCGTGAGCGGGGTGATGGACCGGATCTCCCGCGGCAGGTCGCTCACCCCGGCCGACCGGCCGGCCGTCGCCGAAGTGCTCCTGGACAGCGGTGCACTCGACGAGGCGGGAGAAGTGGCCGAGCTCGCGCTGCGCACGCCCTTCTGCTCCCGCAGCGGATACGAGCAGGCGACGCGGGTCCTGCTCAAGGCCCGGGGCGGCGATGCTGCCGGCCGCCTGCTGGAGATCTGGGACGGCACCCCGGCCCTGGCCGACAGCAGCGACTGGCTCCAAGGCGTTCTGCAGGTCCTACGGCATCAGGAGGACCACCTCGAAGCGACGGGCATCCTCGCCCGACGGCTGGTGACCTTGCCTGCCGGCGACGCGGACGACGCACTGCGCGGCCTGCGCGTACTCCTCGCCCTGCAAGGCGGCGAGGCGGTGCCCTACGTCATCGAGGCCGCGCTGACCCACCCCTGGGTCAAATGGCATCAGGTGTGCGACCTCGCCACGGAGCTCGCGGCACTGGGGGAACGGGAGGCGGCCCTGCGGCTGTGGAAGCACGCCCTCAGATTCCCGGCCCCTCCACTGGGCGTGGAGCTCTCCCTGCTCATCGACATGCAGGCAGCAGGACTGGACGCCGAGGCCGCCGCCCATATCGAGACGCTCATCACCAGCCCGGACACCCATGCGCCGCGGCGGCTGCGGCTGCGGCAGTTGCTGGCTTGGCTCAAGGCCGCCGGAGCGGTACCGGAGTCCGCGCCCCTGCCGGAGCAGCGCGGCGGTGCCGCTCCGATGCGGGCGACCGGCGGTACACCGTAGGAACCCGGGGGCCCGGAGGGCGTTGACCCGCCCGCTCACCTCCCGAGCGCCGTCTCTTCCGGATCTTGCGGGTCGGGCAGGGTCACAGGAGACGGCCCGGGCTGGGTGCTGTCGGTGGGGTGCCGTAGCGTCGGAGGCGTGATCTCCGAGCCGACGGGCCAGGCCGCGGGCCCCTACGATGCCGCCTTCCTGCCGCGGCTGCGGATGTCCTTCCGGGCTGCGGGCGAGCCGGTCACGGAACCGGTGTCGAAGTTCGGTGGGCAGCCGGTCTGGCTGGACGAACCGGCCTGGCCGGTGCATCCGCGTTCGGGCGAGCCCCTCGTGTTCATCGGCCAGTTCCGGGTGCCGGGCGACGAGGTGCGCCTCGCATACCTGTTCCTGCACGAGGAGGGCATGGACATGGGCGGCGCCGCACCGGAGGACGGCGAGGCCGTCGTTCTGGTCCAGCCGGGTGGGCGGATCCCCTCCTTCGCGTCGGTCGGGGCTCCCGGCACTCGGGGGCGAACCCTGTGGCGGTGGGGTCCGGACGGCGCGGAGGTTCCCGTCGAATGGCTGACGGACCTGACTCCGATGCCGCCGGAACTCGACGAGGCCGCGAACCAGGCCGCCGCCTGCTCCCGGTACCTGCGGGGCGAGGGCCCGGACGTCGAATTCCCCGAGGAGGAGTGGCCCGGGGACTTCCTGGGGGGCGAGGCCGTCTACCCCAACGACCAGGTCTTCGGCATCGACCCCTCCTGGCTGTTCCTCTGCCAGTTCGAGGACCGGGGTGAGGCGCAGGCGGACCCGTTCTTCCTCAACTTCGGCTACGGGAGCGGCTTCCTCTTCCTCAGCTCCGATCACCTTGAAGGCCGGTTCATGTCGGACTGCAGCTGACCGCTTCCTCTCCCGCGGCTGACGGCCATTGCCGGTGACGGTGACGGTGACGGTGCCGTTGCCGGTGCTGCTGGGCTCAGCGGCAGAGTTCCATGATGGTGTCGTCGAAGTCGGGGAACTCCTGGGCCGCCAGCTCGACCACGGCAGCCGCTGACCGGCGCCGGTGCGGTGCGAAGCCTTCGGCGATGGCTGCCAGCTGCCGATGGGGACGCGCTTTCCAGTCGGGCTCGTACGAGGTGGCAGCCTCCAGGGGCCCGAAGCCGTCGGCCAGCAGCCACAGGAAGTCGCCCAGGTCGCGCGCGACCACACCGGTCTCCCCCTCGGACCCGAGGAAGACGACGGGCTGCTCGGCCAGCGGCCGGCTCGGGCGGATCAGCCAGAACGCCGCGTACCCGCCCGTGCCGTCCTGCCCGAACACGCGGAAGTCGCTGCCGTCCAGTTCGCTGTTCCCGGTCCATGCCTGGAACCAGTCGGTGGTCTCGGCAGCGGACAGGAAGGCCGGGAAGGGCTCGAAGTCGACCCCGTTCCCGCCTGCGTAGTCGAATCGCACCGCCATCGCAGCGGCGAGCGGGGCGGGGAACTGTCGGTCATCCTTGAGCGTCACGGGGACAGGCTAGCCATGGGGTCGGACATCGGTGGCCAACGGTCCAGGGGGAAGCGGGGGCGGGGCGTCGGTGGCGTGCTCCCCATGCCCATGCCCATGCCCATGGCCCTCATCGGACGGGAGGGGAGGCGCACTCTCCGGGCCGAACGGCCGGCCTCCGGCCAGGACCAGGCGGACCGAGCGCAGGGCGGCCAGGTCGGTCAGCGGATCGCCGTCCAGGACGAGGAGGTCGGCGCGGTGGCCGGGGGCGAGCCGGCCGGTGTCCTCGGCGATACCCAGTGCTTCCGCCGCGCCTGTCGTGGCCAGGTCGATGATCTCGGCCGGTGTCATCCCGATGTGTTCGAAGAACTCCAGACTGGAAACGAAGCCGTCGAAGACCGCGCGCGGCACACCGGCGTCCGTCCCGGGCAGGAGCCGTACCCCGCTCTCCGCCATCCACCGGATGCGGCGGAACATCTCCTCCGCTCGCTGGGGGCCGAAGCGCTCTGCGAAGCCCTTCCAGTCGGGGCTGGCGGCAGGGCAGACCGCGATGCCCTGACCGACGATGGCGGCCACCAGGTCCTCGCGTACGTCGAACCCGTCCTCCGCCATCCAGGTGCAGTGCTCGATGCTGTCGACCCCGGCCGCCACGGCGGCCGCGATGCCTTCCGTGCCGTGGGCATGGGCGGCCACCGGCAGCCCGGCCCTGCGGGCCTCCTCCACGACGACGTGCATCTCCCGCAGGGTGAACTGGGACTGCCAGACGGGCGGACCGCCCTTGGTGATGCCGCCTCCGGTGGCCATGACCTTGATGAGGTCGACCCCGCTCGCCGCATTGCGGCGCACCGCGGCGCGGATCGCGGCTTCGCCTTCGACCTCTCCGCCGAGGAACCAGCAGTGCCCGCCGGGCGCGGTCAGCGGCGTTCCGGCGGCGAGGATGCGCGGACCGGGCAGCCGGCCGGCCGCGATCTCGTCCCGCAGGCGGACGGCCAGCCCGCCCCGGTCTCCGAGGTCACGTACGGTCGTCACCCCTGTGGCGAGGAGCTGCTCCGCGCGCGCCGCCATCCCGGCGTACAGCCCGGCGTCGGACGAGGCGCGCAGGGTCTCCACGGGATGGGGGCCGGCGTCGAGCGCGAGGTGGACGTGGGCGTCGATGAGCCCGGGCAGCAACGTACCGTCAGGAAACCCCAGCCGCCGAACCTCCCGTCCGGCCAGTGCCTCGACCTCCGCCCGCGGCCCGGCGGCCACGATCACATCCCCCTGGAGGAACACGGCCCCGTCGAGGACCACCCTCCCTCCGGGTCCGGAGACCATACGTCCTGCCGAAATCACGGCCTGCATCATTCGCCTTCCTGGTAAGTCCGCAGCGCATCCGAGAGCGCCACAAGCTGCCTCACGTCGTCGTCGAGGTCGTTCCCCCCGGGCATGGCCACGGCAATGGCCCGCCCGGGCACCGGGGCTCCCGCCCTGCACGCTTGCTGCCCGCTGTGCGATCCGATGCCGAAGAGAGGAAGACGCATTGCAGTGCGTTCTGCGACAGCTTCGCGAGTCCGTCACCGGTCAGTAGTCTGTCAACCAGTGCGGAATTGATGCGGACAGTCGATTGGTTGTCCGCTGTGGTCGGGCTCACGCGGTTCAGCATGGAGGCCCGTTCCGGATGATGGTGGCGACCAGCTCGGCTTCCCGTTCGCGGTCGTCGTCGTACGAGGAGCGCAGCAGCGCTCGCTTGATGACATCGACGGAAAGCTCCGGGGCCATCGACTGCCAGAGGGTCTCTCCGCTCGCGTCACCAGGTTGCAATCCCATCCAACAGCGCGTCTCCACAAGCGGCCAGCAGCGAATCAGTCAATCACGTGGAGCGATTTCCCGTTCCGCCTGCTCCAGTCGATACAACTGGCCGGCTCGCATGGCCATCAGTCCTGCGCCGTCGCCCTGGGACGCCTCGTCCAGGCGGACTTGCTCGGCCGCAAGGAACTCCAGCTGCTGCGCGATCCGGCCCGCCGCCACGTCCTCGACGAAGGAGGCGGTCGGCACGCCGCAGAAGCCGTCCAATGCCTGAAGGTGCTTGAGCGTCGGGTTGTTCTGTGAGGCGGGCATCTCCCGCGCATCCCTCTACCGGGCCCGGAGCCACCTCGAGGGCGAGGTTCGAGAAGCGGAGGGCAGCCGCCTGAGCCGATCGAGGAATATGGGATGCAGAACGCAACGATGCACAGCTACAACGGGACCCATGACGGTCTTCTACTGCTCCACATGCGGCAATGCACTCACGCCGGCCTTGACAGCGCTGCCCACCGTTCCGACCGTCCCAGGCATCAACGTTGCCCGGCGCGAGGGATCACGACAAGCCCCGCCTACGGTTCCCCAGGGCTACTACACAATCGAACCCGAGCCGTGGGGAGCACCGTTCGTCCCGCAGAAAGATCAGGACAACCCGGTACCGTCCCAGCCCCGCGGGCTCCCCAGGGCCACTGCCGACGGCTTCGTGATCTCGGTCGGCGCCCGCAACACGATCGTTCTCCACCCCGATGATGCGTCCGTCCTGCAGCCTCTGCCCGGCTGGGAGAACAGCACTGGATGCTGCGGCCCAGACGGAACCGAAGGACCGAACCGAGCCTGTCCCTGCGGAGCCCGAATCGCCACGCTCGCCTCGGATTGCACCGGGCCCTACGAACTACACCTCGACCCGGTCCGGACCCACGCATCCACCCAGCCAGACGTGAACCGCTGACGTCGCAACTCCGGCATTCATACCCCTGCCCCTGCCCCTGCCCCTGCGTGAAGCGAGAAGTCACCGCGCGCATGCTGACCCGTCGATGACCACTCTGTTCGCTACAGCCAGTCGCGCTTCTTGAAGATGACGTACAGGCTGACGCAGACCACCGCCATGAGCAGGATCGCGAAGGGGTAGCCGCCCGCCCACTTGAGTTCCGGCATGTCCTCGAAGTTCATGCCGTAGATCGTGCCGACCAGGGTGGGGGCGAAGAGGATGGCCGCCCAGGAGGAGATCTTCTTGATTTCCTCGTTCTGTTCGAAGCCGGCTTCGGCCAGGGCGCGCATTTCGGCGTTCTGTTGCTGGGAGACCAGGGTGGCATTGACCGTCAGGATTTCCGTCAGGGCCTGGCGGAAGCCGTCGACGCGTTCGCTGGTGTGGGTGACGTGGTCGGCGACGTCGCGGAGGTAGCGCTGGAGTTCCTCGTCCGTGCCGTACTTGGCGAAGCCCGCCATCAGGCCGTGGAGCATGCCGACCAGGGGGCGGGTGGCGCGCTGGAACTCGACCATTTCGCGGGAGAGTTCGTAGATGCGGCGGGAGACCTCGGGGTCGCCGCGGAAGACCTCGGTCTCGATCTCGTCCATGTCGTTCTGGACGCCCTCGACGACCGGGGCGTAGCCGTCCACCACCGCGTCGAGGATCGCGTACAGGGCGGCCTCCGGGCCGAGGGACAGGAGGTCCGGGGTCTCCTCCATGCGGCGGCGGACGGCGGAGAGGTCGGGCGCCGCGCCGTGGCGGACCGTGATGAGGAAGTCCGGGCCGACGAAGACGTGGAGTTCGCCGAAGTCGACCTCCTCCAGGGCGTCCAGGTAGCGGGCCGCGCGCAGGACCACGAAGAGGGTGTCGCCGTAGCGCTCCAGCTTGGGGCGCTGGTGGGCCTCCAGGGCGTCCTCGATGGAGAGGGGGTGCAGGTTGAACTCGGCGGCAAGGGAGTGGAGCTCGGCCTCGGTGGGGCGGTGCAGGCCGATCCAGGCCATGCCGTCGGGCTGTTCGCGCAGCTGGCGGAAGGTCTCGGCGAGGGTGGCGGGGGAAGCGACGCGGCGCCCGTCACGGTAGACGGCGGAGTCGATCACGCTGCGGTGGTTCGCGGGCGGCGGCGCCGGGGGCGCGGATTTCGGGGCCGACGACGGGGGCGTGGGGGGAGGGGTGCCGGGCGGGGAGGACGGGCGGAGCCACCCCGGGCGCTTCGGCGAGGGGCGGGAGGGGCGGTCTGGGCGCTCCGGCATCGCAGGTCAGCTCCCGGTCGGTCGGTCGGGCAGACGCGTGTTTGGGGGTGAGTGGAAGGATATAGGGGGATCAGCCCCAGGTGCGGTCTCCTGGAATCGGTGGTTGCGGACAGTTGTTGTCCGCAAGCAGGGCTAGCGTGCAGTCATGGCCTCCAGGACGAACCCCGTACTCGACACCCGCGCACTGAACCGTGCCACGCTCGCCCGCCAGCTGCTGCTGAGCCGCGCCGAGATGACCGCGCAGGACGCCGTGGCGCACCTCGTCGGACTCCAGGCGCAGAACGTCAAGCCGCCGTACTTCCAGCTGCACGCCCGGCTCGCCGGCTTCCGGCCCGCCGAACTGGCCGCTCTGATGGAGTCCCGTGAGGTGGTGCGGATGGTCACCATGCGCTCGACCATCCACACCCACACCGCGGACGACGCGCTCACGCTCAGGCCGCTCGTCCAGCCGGCCCGGGACCGGGAGGTCGGGTACTTCCGCAAGGGCCTCGTCGGGGTCGACCTGGACAGGCTGGCCCGGAGCGCACGGGCCTTCGTGGAAGCCGAGCCGCGCA
The DNA here is from genome assembly GCF_055565795.1 of Streptomyces sp. NPDC028314. NCBI lineage: Bacteria > Bacillati > Actinomycetota > Actinomycetes > Kitasatosporales > Streptomycetaceae > Streptomyces > Streptomyces sp. NPDC028314. Next base: position 114,320 of record NZ_JBVHTP010000019.1, on the reverse strand, counting down.
CCATGGGGGAGATCCGCGAGGAGCTCCTCAAGGAGTGGCCCGACGCCGACCCGCAGTCGCTGTCCGTCGCCGCGCGCTGCCGCTTGCCGCTCGTACAGGTCACCCCGCGCGGGGTGTGGGGGCGCAGCGGCCAGGTGCGGCTCACCACCGCTGAGAACTGGCTCGGCCGTCCGGCCGGGGAGGCGCAGGCCGTCGACGACGTGGTGCTGCGCTACCTCGGCGCCTTCGGGCCCGCTTCGGTGAAGGACATGCAGACCTGGGCCGGACTGACCCGGCTGAAGGAGGCGTTCGAGCGGCTGCGGCCGCGCCTGCTCGCCTTCAGCGACGAGAACGGGGTCGAGCTCTTCGACCTTCCCGACGCGCCCCGCCCCGATGCCGGCACCCCTGCCCCGCCCCGCTTCCTCCCCGAGTTCGACAACCTCCTGCTCTCGCACGCCGACCGGTCGCGGGTGGTCGCCCCGGAGGTCAAGGGCCGTACCTGGAGCGGCAACCAGTCCCACTGCGTCCTGCTCGTGGACGGATTCCTCGCCGGGCTGTGGAAGTCGCAGGGCGGGCGGCTCACCGTGGAGCTCTTCGGCACGGCGTCCCGGGCGCAGAAGGAGGAGATCGCGGCCGAGGGGGAAGCGCTGCTGGCCGGCATGGGGGACGAGGGCGGTTCCGTACGCTTCGGGTCAATCCACGGCTGACGCCGCCCTGGTGGTCCCCGCGTCCGGCGCGGCACGATGCCTCCCATGACGGAGAACAGCGCCACCCACACCTTCCTGGCCGCGCGGGACTTCCTGCTCGAACGCCGTGGGCAGTACGACGCGGCCCACACCGGATTCACCTGGCCCCGCCCCGAGCGGTTCAACTGGGCCCTCGACTGGTTCGACCACATCGCCGACGGCAACGAGGCCGACGCCCTGCGGATCGTCGAGGAGGGCGGCACCAGCGCGGCTGTCTCCTTCGAGCAGCTGAGCGGAACCTCAGCTGCCGCCGCGAACTGGCTGCGCGCCCAGGGCGTCGCGCCCGGCGACCGGATCCTGGTCATGCTCGGCAACCAGCGCGAGCTGTGGGAAGTGATGCTCGCCGCCATCAAGCTGCGGGCGGTGGTCATCCCCGCCACCCCGCTGCTCGGCGCCGCCGACCTGCGCGACCGGGTCGACCGCGGCCAGGTGCGCCACGTGATCGTGCGCGCCGAGGACTGCGGCAAGTTCGACGCGGTGCCGGGCACCTATACCCGGATCGCCGCCGGAGCGCCCGCGCAGGTGCCCACCGGCTGGCGGCGGCTGGCGGACATGTACGCGGCTGACCGGAATTTCAGTCCGGACGGGGAGACCCTCGCCGGCGACCCCCTGATGCTGTACTTCACGTCAGGCACCACCGCCCGGCCCAAGCTCGTCGAGCACACGCACGCGTCCTACCCGATCGGGCACCTCTCCACCATGTACTGGCTCGGACTGCGCCCCGGCGACGTCCACCTCAACATCGCCTCGCCCGGCTGGGCCAAGCACGCCTGGTCCAACCTCTTCGCCCCCTGGAACGCGGGCGCCACCGTCTTCGTCCACAACTACGCGCGCTTCGACGCCGAGCGGCTGATGGCCGAGATGGACCGCGGCGGCGTCACCACCTTCTGCGCCCCGCCCACCGTCTGGCGGATGCTGATCCAGTCCGACCTCAGCCGGCTGCAGAATCCCCCGCGCGAGGCGGTCGCCGCCGGCGAGCCGCTCAACCCCGAGGTCATCGACAAGGTCCGCGAGGCCTGGGGCGTGACCATCCGCGACGGCTTCGGCCAGACCGAGACCACCCTCCAGGTGGGCAACTTCCCCGGCGTGCCCGTCAAGCCCGGCTCCATGGGCCGCCCGGCGCCCGGCTACGAGATCGTGCTCCTGGACTCCGTCACCGGCAAGGAGTCCGCCGAGGAGGGCGAGGTCTGCGTGGACCTGCGCACCCGCCCCGCCGGCGTGATGACCGGCTACCGCGACGACCCGGAGCGCACCGCCGAGGCCATGGCGGACGGGCTCTACCGCACCGGCGACATCGCCGCGCGCGACGCCGACGGCTACCTGACCTACGTGGGCCGGGCCGACGACGTCTTCAAGGCCTCCGACTACAAGATCAGCCCCTTCGAGCTGGAGAGCGCCCTGCTGGAGCACGAGGCCGTCGCCGAGGCCGCCGTCGTCCCGGCCCCGGACCCGCTGCGGCTGGCCGTGCCGAAGGCGTACGTGACGCTCGCCGCCGGCTGGGAGCCCGGGGAGGAGACGGCCCGGGCACTGTTCGCGCACTCCCGGGCGGTCCTCTCCCCGTACAAGAGGATCCGCCGCATCGAGTTCGGCGAGCTCCCGAAGACCGTGTCCGGCAAGATCCGCCGGGTGGAGCTGCGGGAGCTCACCGTGGCCGGCTCCACGGCGGAGTACGACGAAGCCGACCTGGGCTGAGCGAGCCGGCCGGGCCGCGGGGCCGTGCGGAGCCGCGTTACGCGGGCAGCTGCGCCTCGATCGCCGCGACGACCTCGGGGGCCTCGGGCTCGGTGCGCGGCCGGAAGCGGGCGACGACCTCGCCGGCGGGGGAGATCAGGAACTTCTCGAAGTTCCACTGGATGTCCCCCGCCTCGCCCTCGGCGTCCGGGGTCTTCACGAGCTCCTGGTAGAGCGGGTGCCGGTTCTCGCCGTTGACCTCGGACTTCTCCAGCATCGGGAAGGTGACCCCGAAACCGGCCGCGCAGAAGGTCTGGATGTCGTCCGCGGTGCCGGGCTCCTGGCCGCCGAACTGGTTGCACGGCACGCCGATCACCGTGAACCCCTTCTCCTCGTACTTGAACTGCAGCCGGGCGAGGCCCGAGTACTGCGGGGTGAGCCCGCACTGCGAGGCGGTGTTGACCAGCAGGATCGCCTTGCCCTTGTGCGCCGCGAGGCTGGTGGGCTCGTCGTCCAGGGTGGTCAGCGGAATGTCGTACAGGCTCATCGGGCTCTCCTCGGCAGGGAAGGGCGGGTAACGCCTCCGAGCCTAGAGGGTGCGCCGAGGAGCGCTCCTACGCCCCCGCCCCGGCCGCCGCCCCCACGCCCCACCCCTACGCCCCCACCCCTACGCCCCCGCCCCGACCAGTTCGTCCGCCGGGTCGTTGACCGGCTGCGGCATGCCCGTCAGGTCCATGATGAACAGCGGTATCCCCAGATCGTCCGCGCGGCTGCGGGCCTCCGCGGTGTACCCGGCCAGGGAGAAGTAGACGCTGGTCGCGGAGGCTGTCAGTCCGGTCAGCCAGACGCACTCCACCGCCCGCAGCCCGGCCGGCGCCGTCGTCGGGTCCACCTGCGCCACCACCCCCGGAGCCCGCAGGTCCACCGCGGCCGAGGGGATCGGCAGTCCGTCGGGCTGCCGTACGTCCTGGAAGCCGAGCCAGCGCAGGTACAGCGCGGCCGTGGCCACCGCGTCCCGGGCCGTACGGATGGTCACCGGGTGGAACGGCGGCCGCGCGCCGCCCGGCGAACCCCCGGCGTCGCCCGCGGGCGGACCGCCCGGGCGCCGGCCCCCGGCCGTCGGGGAATCCGCCCAGGGCCGGTCGGCCCGCGGGTCCCGGCCCCTGCCGCGCGCGTCGGGCCGTACGTCGCCCCGCGCCCCCGCCGCGCCGCGTGCGGCGGGGCCGCCCTCGGGCGCCACCGGACCGGGCGGTTCCATCGGGTGCACCGGAACCAGCACCACCGTCCCGCACGAGCCGCACCCCACCTCCGGGTGCGGCCACTCGCTCTCCCGCCCGCAGGACCCGCACCGCACCGCGACCCAGCTGTCCGACCAGGTGCGGTGCGTCAGCGGCAGGGGCGGCGCCGCCAGGTCCAGCGGCGGCGTGACCGGGCTCCCGCAGGCGCACGGGAACACCGGGGCGGTGTACCCGTTCTCGCGCCGGCACGCCGGACAGCGCACCGGTACCGCTTCAGCCATAGACCTGGACCCCTCCGTCGCTGTGCGTGCGTCCATGGTCCACCACCTGCGACCGCGGGGGCGAGGGCGCCCTCGAATTTCCGTCGCGTCCTGGCCATTCGTACAAGTCACGGAGCGAGACGCGGCTTTTGGTGGGTTCCGGGGTGCCCCACCGCCTTGACGTGCGCGGAGACGCCGCTTAGCTTGTTCCGTATAGCAGAACAAAACTTCCGGATTACGGAAAAGCCTGACCGTCAGACCCGCAGGAGAACTCGATGCCTCGTATGACAGCCGCCGCCGCTGCAGTGGAGATCCTCAAGCGCGAGGGCGTTTCGCAAGCGTTCGGCGTGCCGGGCGCTGCGATCAACCCGTTCTACCGCGAGCTCAAGAACGTCGGTGGCATCAACCACACGCTGGCCCGCCACGTCGAGGGCGCCTCGCACATGGCCGAGGGCTACACCCGTACGACCCCGGGCAACATCGGCGTCTGCATCGGCACCTCCGGCCCCGCCGGCACCGACATGATCACCGGTCTGTACTCGGCGATCGCGGACTCGATCCCGATCCTGTGCATCACCGGTCAGGCTCCGGTCTCGAAGCTGCACAAGGAAGACTTCCAGGCCGTCGACATCGCCTCGATCGCCAAGCCGGTCACCAAGAAGGCGACCACCGTCCTGGAGGCCGCGCAGGTCCCGGGCGTGTTCCAGGAGGCCTTCTACCTGATGCGCTCCGGCCGTCCCGGCCCGGTCCTCATCGACCTGCCGATCGACGTCCAGCTGACCGAGATCGAGTTCGACCCGGACCTGTACGAGCCGCTGCCCGTGCACAAGCCGGCCGCGACCCGCAAGCAGGCCGAGAGGGCCATCCAGTTCCTGCTGGAGTCCGAGCGTCCGCTGATCGTCGCCGGTGGCGGCATCATCAACGCCGACGCCTCCGACCTGCTGGTCGAGTTCGCCGAGCTGACCGGCGTCCCGGTCATCTCCACCCTCATGGGCTGGGGCGTCATCCCGGACGACCACGAGCTGGCCGCCGGCATGGTCGGCGTGCAGACCTCGCACCGCTACGGCAACGCGACGTTCCTCGAGTCGGACTTCGTCCTGGGCATCGGCAACCGCTGGGCCAACCGTCACACCGGTTACAACCTGGACGCCTACCTCGGGGACCGCAAGTTCGTCCACGTGGACATCGAGCCCACCCAGATCGGCAAGATCTTCGCCCCGGACCTCGGCATCGCCTCCGACGCCAAGGCAGCGCTGGAGATCTTCATCGAGGTCGCCAAGGAGCTCAAGGCCGAGGGCAAGCTGCCCGACTTCAGCGCCTGGGTCGCCTCGCACCTGGAGCGCAAGAGCACGCTGCAGCGCCGTACGCACTTCGACAACATCCCGATGAAGCCGCAGCGCGTCTACGAGGAGATGAACAAGGCGTTCGGTCCGGAGACCCGCTACGTCACCACCATCGGCCTCTCCCAGATCGCCGGCGCGCAGATGCTGCACGTCTTCAAGCCGCGCCACTGGATCAACTGCGGCCAGGCCGGCCCGCTCGGCTGGACCATCCCGGCCGCGCTGGGTGTCGCCACCGCCGACCCGCAGACCCCCGTCGTCGCCCTGTCCGGTGACTACGACTTCCAGTTCATGCTGGAGGAGCTGGCGGTCGGCGCGCAGCACAAGATCCCGTACGTCCACGTCCTGGTGAACAACGCCTACCTGGGTCTGATCCGTCAGGCGCAGGGCGGCCTGGGCATCAACTTCGAGGTCAACCTCGAGTTCGAGAACATCAACGCCCCCGAGCTGGGTGTCTACGGTGTCGACCACGTCAAGGTCGTCGAGGGCCTGGGCTGCAAGGCGATCCGCGTCACCGACCCGAACGAGCTGGGTGCCGCCCTCGAGGAGGCCAAGAAGCTCGCCGCCGAGTTCAGCGTCCCGGTGGTCGTCGAGGCCATCCTGGAGCGCGTCACGAACATCTCGATGAGCAAGACGGTCGACATGAGCGACGTCACCGAGTTCGAGGAGCTCGCGACCGAGCCGGGCCACGCCCCGACCGCGATCCGCCCGCTGTCCGTCTGACCGCCCCGCCGCTGACGCGGCAGGCGGCCGGCCCCCGGCAGTGCCGGCAGTAAGCGACGGCCCCCGTACCTCCTCAGGAGGTACGGGGGCCGTCGCGTTGTGGCGGCCTCGTGTGTGTTCCGGGGGTGCCCGCCGCGGTCGTGCCTACTCCTCGGGGTGCGGGCCGAGTTCCGCGTCGACCGCGCCGGCGAGCAGCTCGCGGGCGCGCTCCAGGGTCAGCGAACCGCTCAGCCAGCGCTCGCTGAGGCCCTCCACCAGTGCGGTCAGCCGCTCCGCGGCGTCGAGCGGGACAGCCCGGAGGTCGGCCAGGCCCGCGACCTGCGCATCCATGATCGACTCGGCGGTGTCCTGGTTCCAGCTGCGGGTGGACTCGGCCAGCGTCTCGCGCAGGTCCGTGTCGAAGATGGCGCTGGCCCGCAGCTCGCCCCAGGCGATGCTGTTCTCACGAACCCGGGTGGTGTCCTGGAGCTCGCTCAGCAGGAGCTGGAGCAGGACGCCGCGGCTGTCCTCGGTGTCCTTCAGGGCCTCGTCGGTGTAGCCGGTGGCGCGGTCGCTGATGAAGGCGAGGGTCCGCCGGATCAGACCGGCCCGGTCCTTGAAGTGGTAGTAGATCAGCGCGGTGGACACTCCGGCCTCGGCCGCCAGCTCCTCGACGCGCAGGCCTCTGACGCCGTTGCGCGCGATGACCCGTACGGCTGCTTCCAAGATCAACGCCTGTCGATCGGCCACTCTTGACCGCACCTTTCGATCGATACCTCTTGACTGACCTTTCAGTCAGGTCCCACGATAGCTCCCACCGAAGGTCCTGACTGGATTTTCAGTCGCTCACGGCCTGACTGAAAATTCAGTCAGGATGCCTCGCGTCGTGACGAAAAGACCCCACCAGTCGCACCAGTCCCATCAGCCCCGCCGGCCGCACCCAGCCCAACCGCACCAAGGGAGCTTCCCGATGAGTCCGCAGAGTCCGCAGAGTCCGCAGAGTCCGCTGAGTCCGACGTACCCGCGCATGCCCGCCGAATGGGCCGAACACGAGGCGTGCCTGATGGCCTGGCCCACGCGCCCCGCCCTGTGGGGAACGGCCTTCGAGGCGGCCAAGCGCGAGTACGCGGCGGTGGCCCGCGCCATCGCCGCCTTCGAGCCGGTCGTCATGATCGCCGCTCCCGGCCTGGCGGAGGAGGCCCGCGCCGCGTGCGGGGACGAGGCCGGCATCGAGGTGATCGAGCTGCCCATCGACGACTCCTGGCTCCGCGACTCCGGCCCGATTTTCGCCCACGACGAGCGCGGCGGCCGGGTCGGCATCGACTTCCGCTTCAACGCCTGGGGCGAGAAGCACCACCCCTGGACCGCCGACGACAAGCTCGGATCGCTCCTCCTCGACCGGCTCGGCGTCCCGCGCGTGCACTCCTCGATGATCCTCGAAGGCGGCGCGATCACCGTCGACGGCGAGGGCACCCTCATCACCACCGAGCAGTGCCTGCTGCACCCCAACCGCAACCCGCGCATGACCCGGACCGAGATCGAGGACGAGATCAAGCGCCGCCTCGGCATCGAGAAGATCATCTGGCTCCCGTACGGGGGCCTGGAGGACACCGAGACCGACGGACACGTGGACGGCGTGGCAGCCTACGTCGCCCCCGCCACGGTGGTCGTCTCCCTCCCCGCGGACCCCGCGCACCCCGACTACGCCCGGATGCGCGCCAACCTCGCCGTCCTGGAGGCCTCCACCGACGCCCGCGGTCGCGCGCTGGAGGTCGTCACCGTCCCGCAGACCGCGCACGGCGAGGTCGACGGCACCCCGATCGAGATCGGCTACCTCAACTTCTACCTCGCCAACGGCGGTTGCGTGGTGCCCGTCGCAGGGGCCCCCGAGGACGAAGCGGCCCTCGCGGTCATCGCCGCCGCCCTGCCCGGCCGCAAGGTGGTCGGGGTACCCGCGCCCGTCCTCGCGTACGGCGGTGGCGGCGTCCACTGCATCACCCAGCAGCTCCCGAAGGAACTGAACGCATGAGCACCCCCGGCACCACGTACGAGCTCCTCACCTCCTACGGCTCCCCGCTCGGCTCCCCGGCCCGGATGGAGCCCGCCGAGCGCGACCCGCTGCGCGTCGGCCTGGTCCAGATGCGCTGGTACGCCGACGAGAACGAGCACGACGAGCGCCTGCGCGAGGGCGTGCGGCTGGCCGCCGCCGAGGGCGCCAAGGTGGTCTGCCTGCCCGAGCTCACCCGCAGCCCGTACTTCTGCAACACCGACGACCCCATGGGCCAAGGCGCCGCCCGCCACCTGGAGGACCTGGAGAGCGGCCCCACCGCCCACCTGGCCGCCGAACTCGCCACCGACCTCGGCATCACGGTGCACGCCTCCCTCTACGAGCGCGCCGAGGACGGCGGCCTCGGCTACAACACCGCCATCTGCGTGGACCCGGACGGCAAACTGATCGCCCGTACCCGCAAGAACCACATCCCGGCCTTCCCCGGCTACCGCGAGGACCTCTGCTTCCGCCCCGGCGACAGCGGTTTCCCGGTGGTCGCCCACGAAGGGGCCCGGTTCGGCTTCCCCACCTGCTGGGACGAGTGGTTCCCCGAACTCGCCCGCGCCTACGGCCTGCACGGAGCCGAGATCCTCGTACACCCCACCGCCATCGGCTCCGAGGTGGACCTGCCGGACTTCGACACCCGCCCCCTGTGGGAGCACGCGATCAGCGCGAACGGGCTCGCCAACGCCCTCTTCATGATCGTGCCCAACCGCATCGGCACCGAGGGCCGTTCCACCTTCTACGGGTCCTCCTTCATCTCCGACCCCTACGGGCGGGTCATGCTGCGCGCCCCCCGCGACCGCCCCGCCGTCCTGGTCGCCGACCTCGACCTCGACCAGCGCCGCGACTGGCTGGAGTTCGGCCTGATGCAGACCCGCCGCCCCGAGCTGTACGGGCAACTCACCGAGCCCCTCCCCGCGCCGGCCCGCTGACCCGGCCCGGCCCGGCCGACGCCGAACCCCCGGCCCGGCCGCCCCGCAGCGCCGAACCCCCGGCCCCGCAGCGCCGAACCCCCGGCCCCGCCGCCCCCAGCCCTCCCGCGCCGAACTCCGCCAAGGAGCGTGCATGCCGATCCCCTCACGGCACCGCCTGGCCGGTCCCGCCGCCGCAGTCCTCGCCCTGATCTTCACGGGCGCCGGCTGCGCGGCCCCGGCCGGTGGCACCGGCACCACCGAGATGCGCCTCTCCGCCGCAACGCCCCCCGCCCGCGGGGACATCGACGGCTTCACCTGGGCGCTCTACGCCGAGCCACCCGTCCTCGACTACCTCTACGCCTTCGACTACCCGCAGAACACCGTCCTCGCCAACGTCTGCGAATCCCTGATGCGCTGGACCCCCGCGCTCACCCTGGAACCCGGCCTCGCGGAACGGGCCTCCAACCCCGACCCCACCACCTGGGTCTACGACCTCCGCCCGGACGTGCACTTCCACTCCGGCGCCACCCTCACCGCCGACGACGCCGTGGCCAGCCTGAACCGCCACCTCGACCCCGAGCTCGGCTCCTACTGGGCCGAGGACTTCAAGAACGTCGAGTCCGTCGAGAAGACCGGCCCCCTCCAGGTCACCGTCCGCCTCAAGACGCCCGACGCGCTGTTCCCGCAGGCCATGGCCAACTCCGCCGGCACGGTCACCAACGCCGCCACCCTGCGCGAGCAGGGCCGGGAGTTCGGCACCGCCGACGGCGGCCTCGACTGCACCGGCCCGTTCAGCCTGGGGGAGTGGGCACAGGGCGCGTCCCTGCGCCTGGACCGCTTCGACGGCTACTGGGGCAAGCGGGCCAAGGCCGGACACGTCACCTTCGTCTTCCTGCCGGACTCCGCCGCCCGGACCAACGCACTCCTCACCGGCGAGGCCGACGGTTCCTTCGCCGTCCCGCCGGAGTCCCTCTCCCGCTTCCGCGCCGCCGACAACGGCCGCCTCTACCAGGGCCAGAGCCTGACCACCGTCAACCTCGCCGTGTCCGACCTCGGCGGGACCCTCGCCGACGTGCGCGTACGCCGCGCCCTGATGCTGGCCCTGGACCGCGAGGGGTTCGCGAAGGGCGCCATGCGCGGCGCCGCCACGCCGACCAGCTCCCTGGTGGTCAAGGAGACCTGGCGCGGCATCCCGGAGGGGCCCGTCGCGGAGCAACTGGCGGCGCTGCCGCCCGTGGAGCGGAACCTGGCCGAGGCGAAGCGCCTCGTCGACGAAGCCGGGGCGCGCGGCAAGAAGGTCACCGTGGCCTCCAGCCCGCTCGGCCCCGACGTCGCCCTCCTCGCCACCGCCGTCCAGGACGCCGGCCGCCGGATCGGCCTCGACGTGGAGATCCGTACCGTCGCACCCGACGCGTTCACCGCGCTCTTCTCGGACCCCGAGGCGCGCCAGGGGTTCGACCTCTTCCCCTACACCTACTACCTCTCGGTCACCGACCCGCTGAGCATGTACGGCAACTTCCGCACCGGCCAGTTCGAGAACTACGGGGGCTACAGCTCACCGGAGTACGACGCCCTCGTCGACCGGGCGAGCGCCGAGTACGACCCGGCCGCGCGCGGGGTGCTCACCGCCCGCCTCGCGAAGGCCGCCGCCGACGAGGCCGTGTGCCTCCCGGTGGCCGAATACCCGGGCACCGTCTTCCTGAACAAGAGGATCACCGGAGCGCCGACCGGCATCTCCTACATGTACGCCCCGTGGGCCGCCGAAGTGGGGGCTCCGTGATGAACGCGAACCCGAGCCCGAGCCCGAACCCGAACCCGAGCCCGAACCCGAACCCGAGCCCGACCCCGACCCTTCCCCGCACCCGCCGCCGGCCCCGGTCCGCCCCCACCCGCCCCGCCGGCCCGGTCCGCTTCCTGCTGCGAAGACTCGGCGAACTCCTCGCCACCCTGCTCGTGGCCTCCTTCCTCGTCCACGCTTCCGTCCGCCTGGCTCCGGGCAAGCCCGAGGCCTTCCTCCTCGGCGGCCGCGGCGCCAACCCCGAGGCGCTGGCCGCGATCCGGGCCCACTACCACCTCGACGACCCCTTCCTCGTCCAGTACGGCAAGTGGCTGGGCGGCGCCGTCACCGGCGACCTGGGCATCTCCGTGCAGTACCGCAGCGACGTCCTCGGCCTGGTCGCCGCCCGGGTGCCCGTCACCCTCACCCTGATCGGAATGTCAGCCTTCCTCGTCATCGCCGGCGGACTTCTGCTCGGCCTGCTGGGCGCCGTCCGCGGCCCCCGCACCGACCGGGCCGTCCTCATCACCACCTCGGTCGCCGTCGCCACCCCCTCCTTCATCGCAGCGATCCTGCTCCTGTCGCTGTTCTCCGTGCGGCTCGGCTGGTTCCCCGTACTCGGCAGCGGCGAGGGCTTCCTCGACACCCTCCACCACCTGGCCCTGCCGGCCGTGGCGCTGGCCCTGCCCTTCACCGGGGTGCTCGCCCGGGTCACCCGGACCGCCCTGCTGGAGCAGTTCGCCCAGGACCACGTCACCGTCGCCCGCAGCCGAGGCGTGCCGGAGCGCACCGTCGTACGCCGCCACGTGCTGCGCGGCGCGCTGGGCACCGTCCTCACCCAGGCCGGGCTGGCCCTCTCCGGGCTGATGGTCTGCACGATCCTCGTGGAGTCCGCCTTCGGCCTCGGCGGACTCGGCGAGTTCCTCGCCAAGTCCGTGACGGTCAAGGACTTCCCGGTGGTCCAGGCGATCTCCCTGCTCACCATCGCGCTGTTCGTCCTGGTCAACCTCGCCGTCGACCTCGTCCACCCGCTCATCGACCCCCGGGTCCGGCTCGGCACCAGGAGCTCCGAATGACCGCACTCCTGCTCCGCCCCACGGCCGAGCGGACGAAACCGCGCGGAGGCGGCGGCGACCGGCTGTACCGGATCTGCCTCGGATTCGCCGGCCTCGTCGTCCTGGTCGCGCTCGCCGCGCCCTGGCTCGCCCCGCACGACCCGAACGCCGTCGACTTCGGCGCCTCGCTCGCCGACCCCTCGCCCGATCTGCTGCTCGGCGGGGACATCAGCGGCCGCGACACCCTCTCCCGCCTGATCACCGGCGCCCGCACCTCGCTGCTCGGGCCGCTCGGCGTGGTCGTCCTGTCCACCCTGCTCGGCCTGGTCATCGGCGTCACCGCGGCCTGGCGCGGCGGCTGGGCCGACGCGGTCCTCTCCCGTACCAGCGAACTGCTGCTCGCGTTCCCCGGGTTGCTGCTCGCCATGCTGCTCGTGTCCCTCTACGGGCGCGGCCTGATCGCCCCGATGGTCGCGCTCTCCCTCGCGTACACGCCGTTCGTCAGCCGGCTCGCCCGCAGCCTCGCGCTCTCCGAGGCCGGCAAGCCGTACCTGGCGGCGTACCGGGTCCAGGGCTTCTCCGGGGCGTGGATCTGCGTACGGCACCTCGTACCGAACATCGCGCCCGTCGTCCTCGCCCAGTCCACCGTCAACTTCGGCTACGCACTCCTCGACCTGGCCGCCCTGTCCTTCCTCGGCCTCGGCGTCCCGCCCCTCACCCCCGACTGGGGAGCCATGATCAACGACGGCCAGTCCGCCATCCTCGACGGGGCGCCGCTCTCCGCGCTCGCCCCCTGCCTCGCGGTGATCCTCACCGTCGTCGCCTTCAACCTCGTCGGCGAGCGCTTCGCCGACCGGGTCTCGGGGAGAACCGCATGAGCCCCGTACTCGAGGTCGAAGAGCTGCACCTGACGCTGCCCGGGTTCCCGCGCCCCGTCCTCGCCGGGGTGGACCTCACCGTCGACGCCGGGGAGACCGTCGCCCTGGTGGGGGAGTCCGGCTCCGGCAAGTCCCTCACCTCCCGCTCGGCACTCGGGCTGCTGCCCTCCGGCGCTAAGACCACCGGGGCGGTGCGCGTCGCCGGCCAGGACGTACTGACCATGACCCGGGCCGGCCTGCGCGGCCTCCGCGCCCGCACCGCCTCGATGATCTTCCAGGACCCGCGGTCCGCGATGAACCCGCTGCGCCGCCTGGGCGACTTCCTCGGTGAGGGGGAGCGGTACGCCGGGGCCGAGGTTCCCGAGGGCCGCCTCGGCGAACTCCTCGACGCCGTCGGCCTGCCCGCACGCGTCCTGCGCCAGTACCCGCACGAGCTCTCCGGCGGCATGCTGCAACGCGTCATGATCGCCGCCGCGCTGCTGCCCGGGCCCCGGCTGCTCCTCGCCGACGAACCCACCACCGCCCTCGACACCACCACCCAGGCCGAGACCGTCGCCCTCCTCGCCCGGCTGCGCGAACGCGAGGGCTGCGGACTCCTCTTCGTCACCCACGACCTCGAACTCGCCGCGGCCATCAGCGACCGGGTCTACGTCATGTACGCGGGCCGCATCGTGGAGACCGGCCCCGCGGCTGCCCTCTTCGAACACCCCCGCCACCCCTACACCCGGGCCCTGCTCGCCGCCACTCCACGCCTCGATGCCCCGCCCGGACCGCTCGCCGCGATCGCGGGCCGGCCGCCGGACCTCCGCGAGGCCGTCACCGGCTGCGCCTTCGCCCCGCGCTGCGCCCACGCCACCGAGCTCTGCACCGCGCAGGTCCCGGCGGCGCACCGAGGGGTCGCCTGCCACCACTCGGAGGAGCTGTCATGACGCCGGTGCTCGAAGTCCGCGGTCTGTCCCGTGCGTACGGCGCCCTGCGCGCGGTGGACGGGGTCTCCTTCACCGTCCCGGCGGGCGGCTCGCTCGGCATCGTCGGCGAGTCCGGCTCGGGCAAGACCACCACGGCCCGGATCGTGACCGGCCTGGAGCGCGCCGACGCGGGAGAGGTGCTCGTACGGGGACACGTGCGCGCCCCCTCGGTGCGCGGCCGCGCCGCCCGCCTGCACCGGGCCCGCGAGGTGCAACTCGTCTTCCAGGACCCCCTGCTGTCCCTGGACCCCAGGGTTCCGGCCGGCGAGGTGCTGCGGGAGTCCCTGCGGCTGCACTTCCCGGACCGCGACCCGCGCCCCCGGGTGGCGGAACTCCTCGACCAGGTCGGCCTGGGCGGCCGGGAGGCGGAGGCCCGCCCGCGCGAGCTCTCGGGGGGCCAGCGCCAGCGGGTCGCGATCGCCCGGGCGCTGGCGGTGGAGCCGGCGGTGCTGGTGCTGGACGAGGCGGTGGCCGCGCTGGACGTCTCCGTACAGGCCCAGATCCTGAACCTGCTGGCGGAGATCCGCGCCCGCACGGGGATCGCGTACCTGTTCATCACCCATGACCTGGGCGTCGTACGGGCGGTGACCGACTCCCTGGTCGTCATGCGCTCGGGCCGGATCGTGGAACAGGGCCCCACGCCCGCGCTGCTGTCCTGCCCGGCGCACGAGTACACCCGCCTGCTGCTGGACTCGGTCCCCCGGCCCGGCTGGGACCCCGAGGGCATCGCCGCCCGACGCCGCCCGGGCCCGGCCGGCTGAGCGGCTCCCCGGCACCGGGGGCGGGCGGACCGGACATGCCCGGGCATGACAAAGCGCCGAGTCACGGGACCGTCCGTGACTCGGCGCTTTGAGTGTGACCGCCCGACGGAGCGAGGCTGGCGCGACAGGACGTTCGCACCGCCGGGCGGAGTCTGCGGGGGAGGAGGGTTCTCCGTACGTACAGGGGACTCTGTGCGTGGCCCCTGTGGGTATGGAGTGGCTGGGACCGTGGCGGTCGGCGACGAGAACTCCGGCATCGTCTCCCTCAGGTCAAGAGACGGGCCTCGGAACCCATTACCACCGCACTGGCTCGCACGCCCGCCACGGTCCTCGTCCTGCCCTCACCGCGTACCACCCCTCATCCGGGTCCGCGGTGCGGGCTCAGCACCCGGGGCCTGACCTCCCGTCAGGCCCCCGGTACAGCTATGCGGCTCAGGCGTCGCGCAGGGCGCGGACGGCCTCCTCGACGCGCTTGCCGTAGTCGGCGTCGGCGGCGTGGAAGTGAGCCAGGTTCTTCTCGATGACGTCCTCGAGGGTGACCTGAGACAGGCCGCCGGCGATGTTCGCCACCAGGCGCTGCTTCTCGGCCTCCGACATCAGGCGGTAGAGCTCACCGGCCTGGAAGAAGTCGTCGTCCTTGGTGTGGGCCGGGGCCTCGTGGGTGCCCGTGTAGCCGGAGACGGCCTTCGGGGCGCCGAGCGCCAGACCGGTCTCGGCCGGACCCTGGTACGAGTTGGGCTCGTAGTTCTTGTCGTGGCGCGAGCCGTTGCGCAGCGCCATGACGCCGTCGCGGCCGTAGTTCTCGGCCTTCGTCGCCTTCGGGGCGTTGACCGGCAGCAGGGTGTGGTTCACACCGAGGCGGTAGCGCTGGGCGTCGGCGTACGCGAACAGACGGCCCTGGAGCATCTTGTCCGGCGAGGCGGTGATGCCCGGGACGAAGTTGTTCGGGGAGAAGGCGGACTGCTCGACCTCGGCGAAGACGTTGTCCGGGTTGCGGTCGAGGACCAGACGGCCCACGCGCTGCAGCGGGTAGTCGCTGTGCGGCCACACCTTGGTGAGGTCGAACGGGTTGAAGCGGTAGTCCGCGGCCTCGGCGGCGGGCATGATCTGGACGTAGAGGGTCCAGCTCGGGTTCACACCGCGCTCGATCGCCTGGAGCAGGTCGGTCTGGTGCGAGTTGGCGTCCTTGCCGACGAGCTCGGCGGCCTGCTCGCCCGACAGGCTGCGGATGCCCTGGTTCGTCTTGAAGTGGTACTTGACGAAGAAGGCCTCGCCGGACTCGTTGGTCCACTGGTACGTGTGGGAGCCGTAGCCGTTCATGTGACGGTACGACGCCGGGATGCCGCGGTCACCCATCAGCCAGGTGATCTGGTGCGTCGCCTCGGGGGCGTGCGCCCAGAAGTCCCAGACGTTGTCCGGCTCCTGCTTGCCCGTGAAGGGGTCGCGCTTCTGGGAGTGGATGAAGTCGGGGAACTTGATCGGGTCCTTGATGAAGAACACCGGGGTGTTGTTGCCGACGAGGTCGTAGTTGCCCTCTTCGGTGTAGAACTTGAGCGCGAAGCCGCGCGGGTCGCGGACGGCGTCCGCGCCGCCCAGCGAGTCGGCGACGGTGGAGAACCGCAGGAAGGTCTCGGTCTTCTTGCCGACCGTGTTCAGGAACGCGGCGCTGGTGTACGCGGTGACGTCGTCGGTCACCTCGAAGTGGCCGTACGCGGCGGAGCCGCGGGCGTGCACCACGCGCTCCGGGATGCGCTCGCGGTTGAACCGGGCGAGCTTCTCGAGGAGCTGCTGGTCCTGGACCAGGAGGGGGCCACCGACGCCGGCGGTAGCGGAGTTCTGGTTGTCGGCGACCGGGGCGCCAGACTCGGTCGTCAGCGTGCGCTTCGACATGGTGACCTTCCGTACGGGGAACTGCTGACGGAAATCGTCTTCCGTCATGCGGAACAGCCTAATTTCGGCGTGAACGCGTCGTCAACAGTTTGTTGAAAGAAAGAATGTGGAGAGGTGATCCGGACGGTGCCGGCGCTTGGGCGCGACAGGACAGGTGTCAGCACCGGCACCATCCGGAAACTCAGGTCCCCGTGGACGGGGAGGGGTGCGGCCCGGCGAGCGGGCCGCGGGCTCAGATCTGGGCGCCGGAGAGGCGCTCGACCGCGCGGAGCAGGGCGGAGTGGTCCAGGCCGCCGTCACCCTGGGCGCGCAGCGAGGCGACGAGCTGGGCGACGACCGCGCCGACCGGGAGGGCCGCACCGACGTTGCGGGCGGCGTCGGTGACGATGCCCATGTCCTTGTGGTGCAGGTCGATCCGGAAACCGGGCTTGAAGTCGCGGTTCAGGAAGTTGTCCTTCTTGCGGGTCAGGACCGTGGAGCCGGCCAGACCGCCGTTGAGGACGTCCAGGGCGGCCTGGAGGTTCACGCCCGACTTCTCGAGGAAGACGACGGCCTCGGCGCACGCCTGGATGTTCACCGCGACGATCAGCTGGTTGGCGGCCTTCACCGTCTGGCCGGAGCCGTGCGGACCGCACAGGACGATGGTCTTGCCGAGGGCCTCGAGGACCGGCAGGGCCTCGTCGAAGTCGGCCTGCTCGCCACCCACCATGATCGACAGGACGGCCTCGATGGCGCCGGCCTCGCCGCCGGACACCGGGGCGTCGATGACGCGGATGCCCTTCTCGGCGGCGTTCTTCGCGAGGTCGATCGAGGTCTGCGGGGTGATCGACGACATGTCGATGATCAGCGCGCCGGACTTCGCGTTCTCGAGGATGCCGTTCTCACCGTAGGAGATGGCCTCGACCTGCGGGGAGGCGGGCACCATCGTGATGATGACGTCGGCGTCCTTGACGGCCTCGGCGATCGAGCCGGCCGCGGAGCCGCCGGCGGCGGCCAGGCGGTCCAGCTTGTCCTGCTCCAGGGTGAAGCCGGTGACCGAGTAACCGGCCTTCAGGAGGTTCTCGGCCATGGGGGAGCCCATGATTCCGAGACCGATCCAGGCAATCTTGGGGAGGGTGCTCATGATGAGGGTCCTTCTCTTAATGCTTTGTACGAAAAGTTCGTGACGTGCCTGGCTGATCGCCTGGACTTTGTCCGCCTACTTCGCGGCGCGGGCCTCGGCCGGCAGCCATGCGAAGGAGGCGGCAGCATCGGCGGCCTTGTACTCCAGGCCTACGTAGCCCTCGTATCCGGCCTTCTTCAGCTGGTCGAGCAGCTCCTCGAGGGGCAGCTCGCCGGTGCCAGGGGCACCGCGTCCGGGCTTGTCCGCGATCTGGACGTGACCGGTTTTGGCGGCGTACTTTTCGATGACCTCGGAGAGGTCCTCATCGTTCATCGCCAGGTGGTACAGGTCGAGCAGGAACTTGGCGTTCCCGAGGCCGGTGGCCTCGTTCACCTTGTCCACCACCTCGATGCCGGCCGGGGCGCTCACCAGCGGGTAGAGCGGCGACTCGGGCTTGTTGAGGGTCTCGATCAGGAGGATCGCACCCACCCGGTCGGCGGCCTGAGCGGCCACGACCAGGTTCTTGAGGGCCAGCTCGTCCTGGACGGCCGGGTCGACGCCGTCGACGCGGTTGCCGTAGAGGGCGTTCAGCGCCTTGCAGCCGACCGAGGCCGCGAAGTCGGCGGCCACGTTGATGTTGGCGTTGAAGCGCTCCGACTCCTCACCGGGGACCGAGACCGCACCGCGGTCCGGACCCGGCAGCTGGCCGGCGTAGAAGTTCAGACCCACCAGCTGGGTGCCGGCGTCCTCGAGAGCCTTCTTGAGGGCGTCCAGCTCCGCCTGGGCGGGAGTGGGGGTCTCGATCCAGGGCCACCACAGCTCGACCGCCGTGAAGCCCGCCGCGGCGGCAGCCGCGGGACGCTCCAGGAGCGGGAGTTCCGTGAAGAGGATCGAAAGGTTTACATCGAAGCGCTGGTCCGTGTATCCCATGAGGGGTGTGCGCTCCTTCCGTATTGCGGAAGTTAGTTTCTGCTTGATGGAAGACTGCATCGAGGTTCGCGCGGCTGTCAAGTGCGGACTCCCGGAAAGTCCCGAGTGCGGGGTAGCTTGACCCGCGTGCGATTGAGAGTGGAGTTCACGACCGAGCCCTTCGATCTCGAAGAGGCCCCTGCCCATGCCGTGGCCGCTCGCGAGGTCATCCACGAGGCCCGGCTGGACGCGGTGGACGTCGGTCCCTTCGGCAATACCGCCGAAGGGGAGGCGGACGAGGTGCTGACCGCCGTGGCCGCGCTCCTGCGCGACTCGCTGGAGGCCGGAGCCACGCGCGTCTCGCTCCAGGTCAACGTGATCCGGGAGGAGACCCCGTGACCGAGCCCCGCGACCACCCGTTCGTCGCCGCGGTCAAGCCGCTGGTGGACGCGATGGGCGGCGAGCTGATGGATCCCTCCCTGGCGCAGCCCGACGACGTCGTGCTCGCCTGGGAGGGCCAGGAGCTGCTGGCCGTGCGCCTGCCCCAGCTCTCCGACTCGCTGGACCACATCCTGGCGGCGCTGGAGCGCCGGCACGGCGTACCGTTGGCGCAGCTCGACCGGAAGTCGAAGCAGGACGTGGTGCGCATACTGGAGGCGCGCGGGGCCTTCTCCGTGCGGCACGGCGTGGAAACGGTCGCGGGCGCCCTGGGGGTAAGCCGCTTCACCGTCTACAACTACTTGAACAGGGATGCCAACCCTCCCAAAGGCCCCGCCAAGAACAGCCAAGCGTGAACGCATCCTGACCCAAAGTGACGAGCCGCCGCCCAATTCACCCGGGCGGCGGCTTTTGTGTACGGGAAGTTTCAACAAAGTGTTGACGCCGTGTTGTCGAGGGCGTTAGCTATGCGCAGCCCGTCAAAAAGCAACAACAGGCCACGGAGGCCTACCGTGACTTCGAGTCCGACCCCGGGTCTCACCCGGTTCAACGCCTTGGACGACAGCGAGGCCACGGCCGAGCTGCACGAGGTGTGCGCCAGCTCGGCATGGGGGAGCAAGCTGCTCGCCCAGCGCCCCTTCGCCGGCATCGAAGCCCTGTTTTCGGCCAACGAGTCCGCCATGGCGGAGCTCACCGCCGAGGACCTGGGCGAGGCGATGGGGGGCCACGCGCCGATCGGCCGGCCGAAGCCGGGAGACCCGACCTCCGCCCGCGAGCAGCGTGGCATGGCCGGTGCCTCGGAGGAGCTCAAGAACGAACTCCTCGAACTGAACCTGGCGTACCAGGAGAAGTTCGGCCACGTCTTCCTCATCTGTGCCACCGGTGCGACCGGTGAGTTCATGCGGGACGCGGTCAAGGTCCGGATCGGCAACTCGCCGGAGCAGGAGCGAGAGATCGCTCGCGGTGAGCTCGTCAAGATCAACAAGATCCGCCTGACCCGACTCGTAGAAGGAGAGTGAGCATGAGCACCGAGACCACCGCGTCGGTGTCCACGCACATCCTGGACACCAGCATCGGCAAGCCCGCCGAGGGCGTCGCCATCTCCCTGTCGGCCCGTACGGGCCTCGACGGTGAGTGGGCGGCCCTGGGCGGCTCCGCCACGGATGCGGACGGGCGCTGCAAGGACCTGCCGGCCCTGCCGGAGGGCACCACCCACGTGCGTCTCGATTTCGAGACCGAGACGTACTTCTCCAAGAAGCAAGCCGAGGCGCAGCAGGACGCCCCCCGCGTAAGGGACAGCGGTGCGTTCTTCCCCGAGGTCACCATCACCTTTGCGGTGAACCCGGGCGAGCATTACCACGTACCGCTGCTGCTCAACCCGTTCGGCTACTCCGTTTACCGAGGGAGCTAGTCATGGCCACGATTCTGGGCCAGAACCAGTACGGCAAAGCAGAGAACCGCGTCGTCAAGATCACGCGGGACGGCGACACGCACCACATCAAGGACCTGAACGTCTCGGTCGCCCTCTCCGGCGACATGGACGACGTCCACTACTCCGGCTCGAACGCCAACGTCCTTCCGACGGACACCACCAAGAACACGGTGTACGCGTTCGCCAAGGAGTACGGCATCGAGTCCGCCGAGCAGTTCGGCATCCACCTGGCGCGCTGGTTCGTCAACAGCCAGGAGCCGATCCAGAAGGCGCGCATCCGGATCGAGGAGTACTCCTGGTCCCGGATCGCCACCTCGGACGCGAACTCCAAGTTCATCGGCGCCGACGAGGTGAACCACTCCTTCGTCCGCGAGGGCCAGGAGACCCGGGTCACCCAGATCACGTACGACGGTCAGAACTGGGAGGTCATCTCCGGCCTCAAGGACCTGGTCGTCATGAACTCCACGAACTCCGAGTTCTGGGGTTACGTGAAGGACAAGTACACGACGCTCAAGGAGGCCTACGACCGGATCCTGGCCACCCAGGTGTCGGCTCGCTGGCGCTTCAACTGGTCGGACGACGAGCAGCGGATGCCCAACTGGGAGAAGTCCTACGCCGAGACCAGGAAGCACATGCTTCAGGCCTTCGCGGAGACCTACTCCCTGTCGCTGCAGCAGACCCTGTACCAGATGGGCTCGCGCATCATCAACCACCGTTCGGAGATCGACGAGGTCCGCTTCTCGCTCCCGAACAAGCACCACTTCCTCGTCGACCTGGAGCCCTTCGGCCTCAAGAACGACAACGAGGTGTACTTCGCCGCGGACCGTCCGTACGGTCTGATCGAGGCGACGGTCCTCCGCGACGGCGTTGACGCCCGTATCCCCGTGGACATGACCAACCTCTGATGCGCCACGCGCGTCCCGGGGCTCCGCAGTGGCCCCGGGACCGCGAGACACGTCTTCAACTTCCTGAATCGGCACCCGGACGCAACACACGGGGCGGCAGTACTGTCAGCTGTCAAGGCCCCCGGCTCCGGCACTCAAATCCCCTGGGTTTTGCCGTGCCCGCACCGCCACTGAAAGCACGAGGAAGTCCCATGGCAGCATCGGCAGCCCATGACAGCGCCGTCGAGCGCATCGTCATCGAGAACTGTGCGATTGCGACCGTCGACGCGAATGACACCGAGTACGCCTCGGGCTACGTGGTCGTCGCCGGCAACAAGATCGAGTCGCTCGGCGCGGGCAAGGCCCCCGAGAACCTCGACAATGTGGTCCGCCGCATCGATGGCACGGGTCACCTCGTCACCCCGGGTCTGGTCAACACCCACCACCACTTCTACCAGTGGATCACCCGTGGTCTGGCCACCGACCACAACCTCTTCAACTGGCTCGTCGCGCTGTACCCGACCTGGGCGCGCATCGACGAGCAGATGACGTACACGGCCGCGCAGGGCTCCCTCGCCGCGCTGGCCAAGGGCGGTGTCACCACCGCCATGGACCACCACTACGTCTTCCCCAAGGGCTCCGGCGACCTCTCCGGCTCGATCATCCGCGCCGCCTCCGAGATGGGCGTCCGCTTCACCCTCGCCCGCGGCTCGATGGACCGCAGCGAGAAGGACGGCGGCCTGCCGCCGGACCACGCCGTCGAGACCCTCGAAGGCGCGCTCGCCGACACCGAGGCGACCGTCAAGAAGCACCACGACCACTCCTTCGACGCGATGACCCAGGTCGCCGTCGCCCCCTGCTCCCCCTTCTCGGTCTCCACCGAGCTGCTGAAGCAGGGCGCCGAGCTGGCCCGTCGCCTGGGTGTGCGCCTGCACACGCACGGCTCCGAGACCGTCGAGGAAGAGCAGTTCTGCAAGGAACTGTTCGGCATGGGCCCGACCGACTACTTCGAGTCGACCGGCTGGCTCGGCGAGGACGTGTGGATGGCGCACAGCGTCCACATGAACGACTCCGACATCGCCGCGTTCGCCCGCACCAAGACCGGTGTGGCGCACTGCCCGTCCTCCAACGCCCGTCTGGCCGCCGGCATCGCCCGCGTCCCGGACATGCTCGCCGCCGGCGTCCCGGTCGGCCTCGGCGTGGACGGCACCGCCTCCAACGAGTCCGGTGAGCTGCACACCGAGCTGCGCAACGCGCTGCTGATCAACCGCCTGAACCCGGTCCACCGCGAGCGTGCGCTGAACGCGCGCCAGGCCCTGCGCCTCGGTACGTACGGTGGCGCCCAGGTCCTCGGCCGCGCCGACAGCATCGGCTCGCTGGAGGCCGGCAAGTGCGCCGACCTGGTGATGTGGAACCTGAGCACCTTCCTGCACTCCTCCATCGCCGACCCGGTCACCGCGCTGGTCTTCGGTGCGGCCGCCCCGGTCACCCTCTCGCTGGTCAACGGCAAGCAGATCGTCGAGAACAGCCGACTGCTCTTCGCCGACGAGGACGCGATCGCCGTGTCCACGCGTGAAGAGGCCCAGCGCCTCGCGCGGATCTCCGCGCAGGCCTGATCCCACGGAGTCCGGTCGGGGGGGACGGCCCTCGACCGGCGGCCGCGGACCCGAGCGGGGTCCGCGGCAGCCGTGCCCGGGAAGCGCCCGAGGAGACAATCCGACGGCGCCCCCGGGTGCGGTGACTCGTGAAACTCATGGAGAGCGAATCCATCACACCGCGTCACTGCCACGGCATCGCCAGCTCTTCAGCACCACCTGATCGAGCGGGAACGACTCGGGCGAATCGTTTCCGTAACCCCTTGGGGCAGCACATTCCACAACTGAACAACGGCTCGACTAGCACAGCTTTCGCACCACCTCCCTGACATCCACGTCCCTGCCGACGTGTTTAACCGACCGGAGGAAGCCGTGGCCTCTACGCCCAGGTTTCGCAAAGATGCAGTCGCAGTACCGGAGGAGAAGCACCCGGTCGACGAGACCTTGCCTCCGCTGAAAATGTTCACGAGCGGTCTCCAACACGTGGCCGCCATGTACGCAGGTGTCGTCGCCCCACCCATGATCGTCGGCCCGGCCGTCGGTCTCTCCGCCACCGAGACCGCCTTCCTGATGGGCGCCTCGCTCTTCACCGCAGGCCTCGCCACCCTCCTCCAGACCCTCGGAGTCTGGAAGATCGGCGCCAAACTCCCCTTCGTCAACGGCGTCTCCTTCGCCGGTGTGACCCCGATGATCGCCATCGGCAAGGGGGAGGGGGACAACGCCATCCCCGTCATCTTCGGCGCGATCATCGTCGCCGGTCTCGTCGGCTTCCTCGCCGCCCCGTACTTCGGCAAGCTCGTCCGCTTCTTCCCGCCCGTCGTCACCGGTACGGTCATCACCCTGATCGGCGTCTCGCTGCTCCCGGTGGCGTTCAACTGGTCGCAGGGCGGGAACCGCACCGCCACCGACTACGGCTCGATGCAGAACATCGGGATGGCCGCCCTCACCCTGGCGATCGTCCTGCTGATGCGAAAGTTCCTGCGCGGCTTCCTCCAGCAGATATCCATCCTGCTCGGCCTGGTCGCGGGCACGCTCATCGCGATCCCGCTGAACATGACG
This sequence comes from Streptomyces sp. NPDC028314, assembly GCF_055565795.1. Classification (NCBI taxonomy): domain Bacteria; kingdom Bacillati; phylum Actinomycetota; class Actinomycetes; order Kitasatosporales; family Streptomycetaceae; genus Streptomyces; species Streptomyces sp. NPDC028314. The sequence continues at coordinate 90,669 of NZ_JBVHTP010000019.1, read as the reverse complement.
AACTTCGACGCCGTCCGCGACGCGGACGTCGTCGGCTTCCCGACCCCGTTCCACTTCGGCGCCCCGCAGTTCCAGGTCGCGGCCATCATCTCGATGTGCATCGTGATGCTCGTCTGCATGACGGAGTCCACCGCCGACATCCTGGCCCTCGGCAAGATCGTGGGCCGTCCGGCGGACGCCAAGACCATCGAGGGCGGCCTGCGCGCCGACACCCTCGGCAGCGCGCTCAGCCCGCTGTTCAACGGTTTCATGTGCAGCGCCTTCGCACAGAACATCGGACTCGTCGCCATGACGAAGGTCCGCAGCCGCTTCGTGGTCGCCGCCGGCGGCGGCATCCTGATCCTGCTCGGCCTGTGCCCGATGGCGGCCTCCGTCATCGGCGTGGTCCCGCTGCCCGTGCTCGGCGGCGCCGGCATCGTGCTCTTCGGCTCGGTCGCGGCCAGCGGCATCCAGACCCTGGCGGGCGCCGCCATGGAGAAGGGCGAGAACGCCCTGATCGTGGCCGCCTCCGTCGGCATCGGCCTGATCCCGATCGCGGCGCCGGGCTTCTACCACGCCTTCCCGAAGGACCTGCTGGTCGTCCTCGACTCCGGCATCAGCACCGGCTGCGTCGTGGCGATCCTGCTCAACCTGGCCTTCAACCACCTCGGCGCCAAGAAGGAGGCGGCCGGGGAGGCCGCGCCGGAACCGGCGTTCGTGCACTGAGGCCGGGACACCGGCCGGCGCGCGGCGGTGCGTACGCCACCCACTGCGGGTGTGGCGTGCGCACCGCCGCGCGCCCGTCTGCGCGGCGCGGTGCGGCCCCGCCCGGTCCGCCGGAGCCGGAGCCGCCCCGCCCGCCCCGCCCCGCCCGTTCCGCCCGGCCCGGAGGATTTCGCGTCGGCGTGCACGGAGGGCGCACGCTTTCCGTCGCGCGCGCCGCCACTTGAGCTGCGAGCCCCAACTTCTCCTGCCGTGCTCCTTGCCGAACGGCACCGGTGAACTGATCCTGAGGCCCGGTCACATGTTGCACGCGGACGCCCTCGAAGGCGTCCTGAGCAGACAGGTGGTACCGCCGATGGCAGAGTCGCCGCAGTTGTGGATGCGCAACGAGACCCGGCCCACCGAACGCAGGGCGCCACTCACCCCACAGGACGCCGGACAGCTCGTCCGGCAGGGGGTGCGGATCACCGTGGAGGAGTCCGGCCACCGGGTCTTCCCGCTCGACGAGTACCTGGACGCCGGCTGCCGTGCCGCGCCCGCCGGATCCTGGGCGGCGGGGGCCGCGCCCGGGTCCGCCTACATCCTCGGCCTCAAGGAACTCCCCTCCACACCCGAGCGTTTGCACCACAGGCACGTGTACTTCGGGCACGCGTACAAGGGCCAGGCGGAGGCCCCCGCGCTGCTGGAGCGGTTCGCCGCGGGCGGCGGGACCCTGCTCGACCTGGAGTACCTGGCCGACGCCCAGGGCCGCAGGCTCGCCGCCTTCGGGTACTGGGCGGGCTATGCGGGTGCGGCGCTGGCCGTACTACAGGCGCGGGGCCTGCTGGAAGCCCCGCTGGTGCCGCTGCCCCGGGCCGAGCTCGACCGGCGATTACGGGCTTCGCGGACCGTCCCCGCGCCCGACGGCCTGCAACTGCGGTCCGTCGTGATCGGGGGCTACGGGCGCAGCGGGCGCGGCGCCTGCGACGCCCTCGCCACCGCTGGGGTGCGGGTCACCCGGTGGGACCGCGCCGACACCGCCCGGCTGGACCGGACCGCCCTGCTCCGGTACGACATCCTGGTCAACGCCGTACTCACCACCCGGCCCGTAGCGCCCTTCCTGACCCCGGCCGACCTGGACCGCGAGCCGGGCCCCGGCGGGCGGCGGCTGTCGGTGATCGCCGACATCACCTGTGACACCGGCTCGGCGCTGCATCTGCTGCCCGTCTACGACCGGCTGACCGACTGGGCCTCCCCGTCCCGCCGGCTGCGCGGCGGGCCGTGGCCGCTCGACGTGATCGCCATCGACAACCTGCCGTCCCTGCTCCCGGCCGAGGCCGCCCGGGCCTTCTCGGGGGACCTGCTGCCGAAGCTGCTGGCCCTCGGGACGGGCGCCCCGGACCCGGACTGGCTGCGCTGCCGCGAGGCCTTCACGGAGGCCTTGGCCGCCCTGCACCCGCTCCAGGGGGCCGGCGAACAGCCGGCGGCCTGACCCGCGAGACCCGGACGAGGGCCTACCGGCCGCCGTCCGGGTCCCACAGCATCAGATTGCTCATCAAATCCGCCTGCTCGACGGCGTCATCGAGCGCGTGGTGTGTGTGCTGCCGCTGCGACAGCAGTTCGCGGGGCATCCGCCCCTTCACCGCCGCACGCAGCGGCACCCGTGCCTTGGTGGCGTACAGCGTCTTCATGTCCAGGCAGCCCGAGTGCCCGAACGGGCTGTCCCCGCCGAACTCGATCAAGTACCAGTACAGGAAGCTCCAGTCGAAGGAGGCCGGGTAGCCGCACATCACCGGCTGGGCCCCGGCCGACACCTCCCGCACCCAGGCGCGGAACTCGGCCATCGCCACGGCCGGTTCGGCGCCCTCCCGGAGCAGCCGGTCCCGGTCCAGCCCGCTCACCGCGAGGGCCGCGGGCTCGAAACGGTCGCTGATGGGGCGCAGTTCCCGGTAGAAGGTCCGCTGCTCCGGGTCGGCGGCCGTATACGAAGGGCCGTCCTGCCGGCCGGCCACGGCGGCTCCGAAGCTGATCATGGAGTACGACCCGGGAATCGGGCCGTCGGCCTCGATGTCGACCGAGATGTAGAGAGAGGGGCGTGCGGTAGGGGCTGACATGCTCCGGAGCATGCCAGCCCGTACCGCGTCCTCGCACCCGCATTACCGGGCTACGGAGCGGGCGTCAGGTACATCCCGCTCTGGTCGCTCCCGGCCGTGTTCTTGCAGCTGAACCCGGAGGTCGCGGGCTGCGCCACGACCAGGGCCAGGCAGCGCCCGGCGGCCAGCTGCCCGAAGTGGTTCGGGTGCATGGACTCCTGGATCAGGCCCTGCGTCTCGCTGCTGTCGATCCAGCGCGCCCACTCGCTCGTCTTCGCGGACGCCGGCGTCGCGGAGGTCACCTGCTTGCTGGCCTTCGCACACACCTCGCGCCCCTGCATCATGTCCCGCAGGTCCATGAACTGCACGCCCTTGGCGGCGGCAACTCCCTTGAGCCGGTTGGAGATCTGCGGCACGAGGGAGTCCCGGGCCCAGTCCGAGTCCCGGTTCCAGAAGGGACAGCCGCCCGAGTTGAGGCGGCTCCAGTCGCTCTGGGTGTACCGGTTCTCCGCGCCCCTGGGGATGGGCGACGGGTACGACTGGAGCACGATGCGGTACGAGGAGTCGGCGTACCCGGCTCCGCGCATCACGGCCCGGATCTCGTCGACGGACTTGCCGACCTTGGCCATCACCCCGTCCATCTTCTCGTCGACCCCCTCCTGCTGGTCGTCGTAGCAGTACGAGTTCCAGAGGATGAAGTCGAACGCGCAGTCCTTGATGATGTCGGCGAAGCCGAGGTCGTTCCCGCCGATGGACAGCGCGATCACCTTGACGTTGTTGGCTGCGGCCACCGCGGCGAGCTGATCGGCCTGCGGGGCCTCGCCCTTGTAGGACACCCCGCCGTTGGAGGCCCGGAACACGTTGTCCGAGACCGCCCCCGAGCAGGCCAGGTTCACGGCCACGTCGGCGATCGCCCCGGCGCTGCGCACCTCGGCCGAGTCCGACCGGTGGCAGCCGCCCGCGGTCGTTCCGTAGACCTTGGCGGGGTCGTACGAACTGCCGCTGACCCAGGCCCGGTCGGTGCCGACCCGGCTGCCGCTGTTGGTCAGGCTGTTGCCCTTCCACCGGCCGGCTTCGCCGGAGATGTAGCTGTCGCCCATGGAAACCACGGCGGTGGGCCCCGTGCCGGGGCTCGCCGCGGAGGTGCCCGCCCCGCCGGCCAGCAGTGCGCTGACGGCGAGCGGCAGTACCAATCCGGCCCCGGTCAGTCGTCGCACGCGACTGCGGGACCGGCCCTTGCTGACGTTGCGGAATCCGATCACTGCGGAACTCCTGCGGTCGGCCACGCCGAAGCCGGGAACAACTTCGGTGCGTGGCTGGGTAAGTGGGGGTACCGCCGGCGCCGGTGGCATCGGAAAGGTGACACGCGGCCGGATGTTACCGCTAGGTACACGCAGATTACGATGGCGTAACGGCCGACCATTCGTTCGGTACGCCAGGCCGGCTCGAGCCGTACGCCGGTCGGCTGAAGCCGTTCGCGAGCCGGACTCGTGCGGCGCGTGACAGGGTGAAAACAGCTCCGCCCCCGGCGCCTTGGGGGCGGCGGGGGCGGAGCTGCTGTGCTCGGCTGCTGTGCGTTTCAGCCGAAGACGGGTGAGGCGCGAGGTGTTCAGCCCACGAGCTGGTCGTACGCGGGGAGGGTGAGGAAGTCCGCGTAGTCGGCGTCGAGGGAGACGTGCAGCAGGAGGTCGTTGGCCTGCTGCCACTTGCCGGCCGCGAAGGCCTCCTCGCCGATCTCGGCGCGGATCGCGGCCAGTTCCTCGGCGGCGATCTTGCGGGTCAGCTCGGCGGTGGCCTTGACCGGCTCGCCCTCGTGCTCGAAGACCACACCGGCGTTGATCCACTGCCAGATCTGCGAGCGCGAGATCTCGGCGGTGGCCGCGTCCTCCATCAGGCCGAAGATGCCGACCGCGCCCAGTCCGCGCAGCCAGGCCTCGATGTAGCGGGTGCCGACCTGGACGGCGTTGCGCAGGCCCTCGTACGTGGGCTTCGCGTCCAGGGAGTCGATCGCGATCAGGTCGCCCGGGGCCACCGAGACGTCCTCGCGCAGCCGGTCCTTCTGGTTCGGCTTCTCGCCGAGCACCGCGTCGAAGGAGGCCATGGCGATCGGGACCAGGTCCGGGTGGGCGACCCAGGAGCCGTCGAAGCCGTCGGCCGCCTCGCGGTCCTTGTCGGCCTTGACCTTCTCGAAGGCGACCTTGTTGACCTCGGCGTCCTTGCGGGACGGGATGAAGGCCGCCATGCCGCCGATGGCGTGCGCGCCGCGCTTGTGGCAGGTCTTGACGAGCAGCTCGGTGTACGCCCGCATGAAGGGGGCGGTCATCGTCACCGCGTTGCGGTCCGGGAGGACGAACTTCTCGCCGCCGTCACGGAAGTTCTTGACGATGGAGAAGAGGTAGTCCCAGCGGCCCGCGTTGAGGCCCGCCGCGTGGTCCTTGAGCTCGAAGAGGATCTCTTCCATCTCGTAGGCGGCGGTGATGGTCTCGATCAGGACGGTGGCGCGGACGGTTCCCTGCGGGATGCCGACGTAGTCCTGGGCGAAGACGAAGATCTCGTTCCAGAGGCGGGCCTCCAGGTGGGACTCCGTCTTCGGCAGGTAGAAGTACGGGCCCTTGCCGAGGTCGATCAGGCGCTGCGCGTTGTGGAAGAAGTACAGGCCGAAGTCCACGAGGGAGCCGGAGGCGGGGCCGCCCTCGAACTGGAGGTGGCGCTCCTCCAGGTGCCAGCCGCGCGGCCGCATCACGACGGTGGCGAGCTGGTCGGCGGGCTTCAGGGCGTACGCCTTGCCCGTGCGCGGGTCGGTGAAGTCGATGCGGCGCTCGTAGGCGTCGATGAGGTTGAGCTGGCCGAGGACGACGTTCTCCCAGGTGGGAGCCGAGGCGTCCTCGAAGTCGGCGAGCCAGACCTTGGCGCCCGAGTTCAGGGCGTTGATGGTCATCTTGCGGTCCGTCGGACCGGTGATCTCCACGCGGCGGTCGTTCAGCGCGGCCGGGGCCGGCGCGACCTTCCAGTCGCCCTCGCGGACCTGTGCGGTGTCCGGGAGGAAGTCGAGGGTGGAGGTCCGGGCGATCTCGGCTCGCCGCTCGGCGCGTCGGGCGAGGAGCTCGGCGCGGCGGGGGGCGAACCGGCGGTGTAGCTCGGCCACGAAGGCGAGTGCCGCGTCGGTGAGGACTTCGTCCTGCTGGGGCAGGGGCTCGGCGTCGACGATGGCCAGCGGGGACGGCGCTGGTGCGGACATATCTGTCACTCCTTCAGCGGCGGTGCCTGGCGGCCGCGGGGGAATGCTCGCGCGAGACGGCACGCAGTGCCGTCGGGTGTGGAGAGTTCCGGGATACGGTCGCGGGCGCCGTCTGTGGTTCAGGGCGCTTCTGACCAGTGGATAGTAATTTCCTCATGGTGGAAGTTCAATGGTTTGTTGACGTCGAGATTCTCCGGGTCGACAGATTCCACCCTCCCGTGGCCCTCAGTGCCATCGCGGTCACGCCCCGCTCAGGCCCCGCACCAGCCGCGCTCAAGCAAGACGTGCCAGGTCGGACGGGGTGTCGATGTCGAAGGCCTGCGCGACGTCCCCGCACTCCACCAGTGTGAGCTCGTCCGCGTGCCGCTTCAGATGGACGCGCGCGCCCTGGTCCCCCGTGGCGGTTTCCGCTATGTCCGCCCAGCGGTCCGCCCCGAACAGCACCGGATGGCCGCGCTCGCCGTCGTACGCCGCCGCCGCGAGGCTCGCGGGCGAGCGGTACGCAGCCAGCACCCGGGCCACCGCGGCCGGCCCGATGCCCGGCTGGTCCACCAGCGAGACCAGGGCCGCGTCGGCCTTCGTGCCGCCCAGGGAGGTGAGGCCGACCCGCAGCGAGGACCCCATGCCCTCGGCCCAGTCCGGGTTGTCCACGACCACGCAGCCCGTCAGGTCGGCGCGCTCGCGGACCTCCGCGGCGGAGGCGCCGAGCACCACGTGCAGCGGGCCGCAGCCGGCCTCGCGCAGCACCCGTACGGCGTTCTCGACGAGCGGGCGGCCGCGGTAGGGGAGCAGGGCCTTGGGGCGGCCGCCCAGGCGCCGGCCGCCGCCGGCCGCGAGGAGGAGGCCCGCGATCACCGGGGCAGCGGGGTGTGTCGTGTCGGCTGGCATGACAGCGATTCTCGCCCCTCGGCGGCGGCGCGCGGGTCCCGTCTCAGCAGTCGGCGTACGGCCGCCAGAGCCGCTCCGACCGGCAGCGGCCGGGAGATGCGCTGCTCGGCGGCGGCCACCAGGACCCGTTCGTCACGATCGGTCAACATTTCGGCGTCTCCTTGCCAATCGGGGGCCAATACAGCGAGTGTGGTCCTCGATTGGCCTGGTCGGCAGAGCCAATCAGGGGAGGTTGGCATGGCAAACGGGCGAGTGGTCCATACGGCGGACAGAACCATCGGCAGCCGCCAGCTCGCCGCCCTGCTGCCCGCCGAGGTGCTGGCGCGCCCCGGCTACCGCGCGCTCGCCGACGCCGTCCGCACCCTGATCCTCGACGGCCGGATCGCCCTGCACGTACGGCTCCCCGCCGAACGCGAACTCGCCGAGGCGGTCGGCGCCAGCAGGGCCACCGTCACCGGCGCCTACGACCTGCTGCGCGAGAGCGGCTACGTCCGCAGCCGGCGCGGCTCCGGCACCTGGACCGAACTGCCCGACGGCCACCAGCCGGTCGGCTCGCCCGCCCTCGTCGGGACCGGGGCGCGCGCCGACGGCGACGAGGGCATCGACCTGGCCATCGCCGCCATGGGCGCCCCGGAGGGCAGCCTTGCCGAGGCCTTCGCCTGGGCCGCTCCCCGGCTGCCCCGGATCGCCCGCAACCCCGGCTACCACCCTTTCGGCCTGCCCGACCTGCGCACCGCCGTCGCCGAGCGGTTCACCCGGCGCGGACTGCCCACGCGCCCCGAGCAGATCCTGGTCACGGCCGGGGCCCAGCAGGCCTTCGCACTGGTCGTCAGCCTGCTCTGCCGGCCCGGCGACCGCGTCGTGACCGAGAACCCCACCTACGCCAACGCCCTCGACGCGCTGCGGCACGCCCGGCTGCGCACCGCGTCCCTCGCCGTCTCCGACGCGGGCTGGGACATGGAGATCGCCGAGTCCACGCTGCGCCAGACGGTGCCGAGGATGGCGTACGTGATCCCCGACTTCCAGAACCCGACGGGCGCGCTGATGCCTCCGGAGCAGCGGCTGCGGCTGCTCGCGGCGACCCGGGCCACCGGATCCTGGCTGGTGGTCGACGAGACCATCGCCGACATCGCGCTGGACGTTCCCGCGCCGGCGCCCCTGGCCTCGCTCGCCCAGCGGGGCGGCGCGGAGCACGTGATCACGATCGGCTCGCTCAGCAAGACGCACTGGGGCGGGCTGCGGGTGGGCTGGATCCGGGCCACCGCCAAGATGATCACCGAGCTGACCGCCGTACGGGTCTCCGCGGACATGACCGGCTCGGTACTCGACCAGCTGGTCGCCCTCCCGCTGATGGCGGACATGGACCGGGCCCTGCCCGCGCGCCTCGCGCAGCTGCGGATCCAGCGCGAGGCCCTGGTGGCCGCGCTCCAGCGGTACACCCCGGAGTGGTCCTGGCAGGTGCCCCCGGGCGGCCTCTCCCTCTGGGTGGACCTCGGCGAACCGGTCAGCTCGGCGCTCGCGGAACGGGCCGCGGCCGCCGGGGTCCACATCGGGCGCGGGGCCCGCTTCGGGGTGGACCCGGGGACCTTCGAGCACCGCCTGCGGATCCCGTACACGCTGTCCGCCGACCGCCTGGCCGAGGGCGTCCGCCGCCTCGCCGCCGCCTTCCACGACGGGGTGCCGCTGCCTCCCGCGGTGGAACGCCCGCACTGGGTGGCGTAGGCGGCGCTCCGCGCTGGGTGGCGTAGGAGGCGCTACGCGGACACCGGCTACGGCGTGCGGATCAGCCGACGGGTGGCGGCCGCGGCCACCGCGGCCGTGCGGGAGTCGACGCCGAGCTTGGCGTAGATGTGGACCAGGTGGGACTTGACCGTGGCCTGGCTGAGGAAGAGCTGCTTCGAGATCTGCTGGTTCGACAGTCCGTCGGCGACCAGCTGGAGGACCTCCAGCTCCCGTTTGGTGAGGGCCTCCGCCGGCATCCGCATCCGGTCCATCAGCCGCAGCGCCACCGCCGGGGCCAGCGCCGACTGGCCCGCCGCCGCGGTGCGCACGGCCGCCGCGAGCTCCTCCGGCGGGGCGTCCTTGAGCAGGTAGCCCGAGGCCCCCGCCTCCACCGCCGCCAGGATGTCCGCGTCCGTGTCGTACGTGGTCAGGACCAGGACCCGGGGGGCGGACGGGCGCGCCGTGATCAGCGCGGTGGCCGCCGAGCCGTGCATCCCGGGCCCGAACTGGAGGTCCATCAGCACCACGTCCACCTCCGCCGACGCCGCCAGCTCCACCGCCCGCTCGGCGGTGGCCGCCTCCGCGACCACCGCGAAGTCCGGCTCGGTGTCCAGCACCGCGCGCAGCCCGGCCCGTACCACCGGGTGGTCGTCGGCCAGCAGCAGCCGGATCGTCATGAGAGCGCCTCCGCGGGCAACGGCAGGGTGACGGCCACGGCGGTGCCCTGGCCCGGGGCGGACTCCACGGTGAACAGCCCGCCCAGCGTCCGGGCCCGCGAGCGCATCGCCGGGAGCCCGAAACCGCCCTCGCCCGAAGGCGCCGAGGAGGGGTCGAAGCCCAGGCCGTCGTCGACGACGTCCAGGGTGACCGAGGTGTCCATGAAGGTCAGGGTGATCTCGGCGCGCCCGGCCCCGGCGTGCCGCACCACGTTGGCCAGCGCCGACTGCGCGATCCGCAGCAGGGCCACCTCGTACGGGGTGGGCAGGACCCGGGGAGAGCCGCTCAGGCAGAAGCGCACGCGCGGACCGGGCGCGGCCGAGCAGAGCCGTTCCAGCGCGGCGGCCAGGGACCCGTGCTCCAGGTCCGGGGGCGTGAGGGCCCGTACGAAACGACGTGCCTCGGCAAGATTGTCCTGGGCCGCCTCACGGGCGCGGCCGATGTGCTCCAGGGCCGGCGCGTCCGGCGGGAGCGAGCGCTCCGCGGCCCTCAGCAGCAGCTGGATCGAGGACAGGCCCTGGGCCAGGGTGTCGTGGATCTCCCGGGCCAGCCGCTCGCGCTCGGCCAGGATCCCCGCGCCCCGCTCGGCCGCGGCCAGCTCGGCGCGGGTGGCGATGAGCTCCTCGATCAGCTCCCGGCGGCGTTCGCTCTCCCCGTACAGCGCCTGGTAGCCGAGCACCGTGGCCACCGCGACGGCCCCGCCCAGCAGCGGCCCGAGGAAGGCCCCGGGGGACACCGAGCCGCTGTGCGCCAGGAACCCGCCGATCGCCGCGCAGGCCGTCACGGCGACGGCCGCGATCCCCCAGCGCAGCCGCAGCAGGTGCAGCTCCAGGAAGTACAGCGGGAAGGCGATCCACAGCCCGTCGGGGGAGACCACCAGCAGCGCGGCCCAGGCCGCGCCCAGCCCGGCCAGCCACAACGCCCCGGCCCGCGGCGAGCGGTGCACCACGGGTGCCCGTACGCCTGCCGCGTACACGGTGCCGAGCAGCGCGCACGCGGCGACCACCCACCCGGCCCGGGGCGCGGAGTCGGTGACGGCGCGTGCGGCGGCCAGCGCGAGCAGCCCGAACAGCAGCGCGTGCAGGCAGAGCCGCAGGACGCGGGAGACGGGGGTCAGGGGGCGGGATCGAGGAGCAGCCATGGCCTGACCAGCGTAAGTGCGGATCCACCACCCCCGGTCAACCAAAAGTTTGATGTCCCGATGGGTCCTTCGATACGAGGATCCCTACTGTGGCGCGATGCCTTGTGCCCACGCGGAACACCAGGGTGGGGGACATGTTCGTCGCATGGAGAGATCTACGGTTCGCCAAGGGCCGCTTCGCCCTCATGGGCTCGGTCGTACTGCTGATCACGCTGCTGGTCGGCCTGCTGTCCGGACTGACCTCCGGGCTGGCCAGGGAGAACATCTCGGCCATCACGGGACTGCCCGCCTCGCACCTGTCCTTCGCCGCGCCCGCCGGGGACCAGAAGGTGTCCTTCACCAACTCCCAGGTCCCCGAGAAGGCCTGGCTGGCCTGGCGGACTCGGCCCGGGGTGAGGTCGGCGGAGCCGGTCGGCATCCGCACCACCAACGCCGTCTCGGGTGAGCGCACCGCCGCCGTGTCCGTCTTCGGCGTCGAATCGGCCGGCCGGCTCGCCCCCCGCGGCTCCGGGCTCACCCAGGGCCGGGTGGTCCTGACCGAGAAGGCCGCCCAGGAGCTCGGCGGACTCGGCGCCGGCGCCAAGCTCAGGATCGGCCCGCTGGAGCTGACCGTCGCCGCGGTCTCCGGCACCGCGGCCTTCAGCCACACCCCGGTCGTCTGGGCGGACCTGGCCGACTGGCAGCGCATCGGCAACCCGGGAACCTCCACCGACACCCTGGCCACCGTGATCGCCCTGGACGCGCCCGGAGCGGCCACCCGCGCCGGGGACGAGGCCGCGGCCACGAGGACCCGGAGCGTCGACGAGGCGCTGAGCGCGATCGGCTCCTACACCTCCGAGAACGGCTCGCTCCAGCTGATGCGCGGCTTCCTCTTCGCCATCTCCGCCCTGGTCATAGGGGCCTTCTTCACGGTGTGGACCATCCAGCGCAGCGGTGACATCGCCGTCCTGAAGGCCCTGGGCGCGTCCACCCCGTACCTCCTCAAGGACGCCCTCGGCCAGGCCGTGGTCATGCTCGCCGTCGGCACCGGGCTCGGCACGGCCCTCGCGGCCGGCGCCGGAGTACTGATCAGCGGCGGCGACGTGCCCTTCGTGCTCGACGCACCCACCGTGCTGGTGCCCGCCGCGATCATGATCGCGCTCGGCGCGCTGGGCGCCGCCCTGTCCATCCGGCGGATCACCGCCGTAGACCCGCTGACCGCCCTCGGGAGCGCCCGATGACCCTGCTTGTGCACGACGTCACGCTCACCTACCCCGACGGCGACGGCCGGCTCACCGCCCTGGACGCGGTCGGCCTGGAGGTGCCCGCGGGCACCCTGACGGCCGTCATCGGCCCCTCGGGCTCCGGCAAGTCCAGCCTCCTCGCGGTCGCCGCCACGCTCGTCACCCCGGATTCCGGCCGGGTGGTCGTGGCGGGCCAGGACACCGCCCGGCTCAACGCCGCGCAGAAGTCGGCCCTGCGCCGCGAGAAGATCGGCATCGTCTTCCAGCAGCCCAACCTGCTGGCCTCGCTGACCGCCGCCGAGCAGCTCCAGGTGATGGCCCACCTCTCCGGCCGGCCCTCCCGGCCGCTGCGCCGCCGGGCCTTGGAGCTGCTGGACGCGGTGGGGCTGGCCGACAAGGCCGACCGGCGCCCGCACCAGCTGTCCGGCGGGCAGCGCCAGCGCGTCAACATCGCCCGGGCGCTGATGAACGAGCCCGCCGTGCTGCTGGTCGACGAACCCACCAGCGCGCTGGACCACGACCGCGGAGCCGCCGTCCTGGACCTCCTGGTCACCCTCACCCGCGAGCGGTCCACCGCCACGGTGCTGGTCACCCACGACCACGCCCACCTGGACCGGATGGACCGTACGGCGACGATGACCGACGGCCGCCTCACGCAGAGCCCGGACCCGGTCCCGGCCGCCTGAGGCCCTCGCGTACGAAGGCCCCCGCCACCCCTCTCCGAGAGGGGCGGCGGGGGCCTTCGCAGGGCCTGGTGCGCTCAGGCGGGGTTCTGGTTGGCGAGGGCGACCGACAGCTCGGCGGCCACACCCTGCAGGATCGGCACGAAGGACTCGGCCACCGCCTCCGTGACGCGCCCCGCCGGGCCCGAGATGGAGATCGCGGCGGCGGTGGGCGAGTTCGGCACCGACACGGCCAGGCAGCGGACTCCTATTTCCTGCTCGTTGTCGTCGACCGCGTATCCCGACTTGCGGACCTGCTCCAGGGCGTCCAGGAAGCCCTCGGGCGTGGTGATGGTCTTCTCGGTCGCGGCCGGCATCCCGGTGCGCGCCAGCAGGGCGCGGACCTCGTCGGCGGGGGTGTACGCGAGCAGTGCCTTGCCCACGCCCGTGGAGTGCGGCAGCACCCGGCGGCCGACCTCGGTGAACATGCGCATGGAGTGCTTGGAGGGCACCTGGGCGACGTAGACGATCTCGTCCCCGTCGAGCAGGGCCATGTTCGCGGTCTCGCCGGTCTCCTCGACCAGGCGGGCGAGGTAGGGGCGGGCCCAGGTGCCCAGCAGGCGCGAGGCGGACTCGCCGAGGCGGATCAGCCGGGGGCCGAGGGAGTACCGTCGGTTGGGCTGCTGCCGGACGTAGCCGCACGCCACGAGGGTGCGCATGAGGCGGTGGATGGTCGGCAGCGGAAGGCCGCTGGCGGTGGAGAGCTCGCTGAGGCCGACTTCGCCCCCGGCGTCGGCCATGCGTTCGAGCAGATCGAAGGCGCGCTCAAGGGACTGGACGCCACCGCTGGCGGCGGTGGGCTTGGCGGAAGCGTCGGTGGTGCTGGCGCTGGACGTCGGCACGGCGCGGTCCTTTCGGTGCTGGCAGGCAAGGAAGCAGCCTACCGGTCGGTCGGCGTCGGCCCTAGAGCCGGGGCAGTGCCGTCCCCGCCGGTCAGAGGGGGTTTGTCCTGGTGGCGGACGTCCTCGGAAAGTTACCGGCCGCCCTCCGGTGGTGGTAGCTACATTCTGGATAGTGAAATCTTAATTCCATCCTGTGGAAACCTCCAATTGCGGTCGAAGCGGGTGGGTGGTCCGTCCGGGCACTCTTGACTGGCCCCGGATCGGCGTGAAGACTCCGTCAACAGAACGTTGAATTTCGCTCTGTGGAAGTAGATGGGGAGGTTCCGGTGGCCGACGCGGCTGTGGAACTGGTACTGCGCTCGACGCGTGTCATCACGCCCGAGGGGACGCGCGCCGCCTCGGTGGCCGTCGCCGGCGGGAAGATCGCGGCCGTGCTGGCGTACGAGGCCGAGGTACCGGCCGGAGCCCGGCTGGAGGACTTCGGCGACGACGTCCTGCTCCCCGGCCTGGTCGACACCCACGTCCACGTGAACGACCCGGGCCGCACCGAGTGGGAAGGCTTCTGGACGGCCACCCGCGCCGCCGCGGCCGGAGGCATCACCACGATCCTCGACATGCCGCTGAACTCCCTGCCGCCCACGACCACGGTCGACAACCTCCGCGTCAAGCAGGAGGTCGCCCGCACCAAGGCGCACGTGGACGTCGGCTTCTGGGGCGGCGCCCTCCCCGACAACGTCAAGGACCTGCGCCCGCTGCACGACGCCGGCGTCTACGGCTTCAAGTGCTTCCTGTCGCCCTCGGGCGTGGAGGAGTTCCCCGAGCTCGACCAGGAGCGGCTGGCCACCTCCCTCGCGGAGATCACCGGCTTCGGCGGCCTGATGATCGTGCACGCCGAGGACCCGCACCACCTGGAGTCGGCCCCGCAGAACCCGGGCCCCAAGTACGCGGACTTCCTCGCCTCCCGCCCCAAGGACGCCGAGAACACCGCGATCCAGAACCTCATCGACCAGGCGAAGCGGCTGAACGCCCGCGTCCACGTGCTGCACTTGTCCTCCTCCGACGCCCTGCCGCTGATCGCCGCCGCCAAGGCCGAGGGCGTACAGATCACCGTCGAGTCCTGCCCGCACTTCCTCACCCTCACCGCCGAGGAAGTCCCGGACGGCGCCACCGAGTTCAAGTGCTGCCCGCCCATCCGCGAGGCCGCCAACCAGGACCTGCTGTGGGACGCGCTCGCCGACGGGACGATCGACTGCATCGTCTCCGACCACTCGCCCTCCACCGCGGACCTCAAGACCGGCGACTTCGCCACCGCGTGGGGCGGCATCTCCTCCCTTCAGCTGGGCCTGCCCGCGATCTGGACCGAGGCGCGCGAGCGCGGACGCTCCCTGGAGGAGGTCGTGCGCTGGATGTCCACCGCCCCGGCCGCCCTCGCCGGCCTGGCGCAGAAGGGCGCGATCGAGGCCGGCCGCGACGCCGACTTCGCGGTCCTCGCACCCGAAGAGACCTTCACCGTGGACCCCGCGGAACTGCACCACCGCAACCGGATCACGGCGTACGCGGGCAAGACCCTGCACGGCGTCGTGAAGTCCACCTGGCTGCGCGGCACGCAGATCGCCGACCACGGCACCCCCACCGAGCCCACGGGCCTCCTCCTCGAAAGGCAGAACTGACAGTGGCGATTCCTGCATTCACCGGTAACGCGAACCCGTACGGAGGCGGCGACCCGTACGCGGACTACCGCACCGCGGACTTCCCGTTCACCCAGTACGCGAACCTCGCCGCCCGTGAGCTGGGCGCCGGTGTCACCTTCGCCAACGACGAGTTCTTCGCCCAGCGCGAGAACCTGCTCATCGCCGAGGCCGCGCACTTCGACCCCGAGCACTTCGGCCACAAGGGCAAGATCATGGACGGCTGGGAGACCCGCCGCCGCCGTGGCGTCTCCGCCACCCAGCCCTGGCCCACCCCCGAGGACCACGACTACGCCCTGGTCCGCCTCGGCGCCCCCGGCGTGATCCGCGGCATCGTCGTCGACACCGCCCACTTCCGCGGCAACATGCCGCAGGCCGTCTCCATCGAGGGCACCAACTGGGAAGGCGCGCTCGCGCCGACCCCCGAGGAGCTCCTCGGCGACGACGTGAAGTGGACCACCCTGGTCCCGCGCACCCCGGTCGGCGGCCACGCGGCCAACGGCTTCGAGATCACCGCCGAGCAGCGCTTCACGCACCTGCGCGTCAACCAGCACCCCGACGGCGGCATCGCACGCCTGCGCGTGTACGGCGAGGTCGTACCGGACCCGAAGTGGCTCGCCACGCTGGGCACCTTCGACGTCGTCGCGCTGGAGAACGGCGGCTCGGTGCAGGACGCGTCCAACCGCTTCTACTCCCCGCCGACCAACACCATCAATCCGGGCCGCTCCCGCAAGATGGACGACGGCTGGGAGACCGCCCGCCGCCGCGACAACGGCAACGACTGGATCCGCTACCAGCTGGTCGCCGACTCCGAGATCCGCGCCGTCGAGATCGACACCGCCTACCTCAAGGGCAACTCGGCCGGCTGGGCCTCGCTGTCCATCAAGTCCGGCGAGGAGGGCGAGTGGACGGAGTTCCTGCCGCGCACCCGCCTGCAGCCCGACACCAACCACCGCTTCGTGCTGGACACCCCGGCCGTCGGCACGCACGTGCGCATCGACATCTTCCCGGACGGCGGCTTCTCCCGCCTGCGCCTGTTCGGTTCGCTGACCGAGGCCGGCGCCGCCGCGCACGCCGCCCGCCACCAGGAGCTGGGCGGCTGAGGCCACCGGCTCCGCACACCGACCGTCCCGGGGGCCGACACCCCCGGGGCGCGCGTTCAACAGCCCGCAGGGGCGCACCTCTTGGGGTGCGCCCCTGCGGCGTTCGCGGCCCGGATACCCTGCGGGCACGGCAGACCGGCGAGAGGCGCCGGCGCCGCGACGGTCAGGGGGACGGAAGATGGCAGCCGAAGCGCCGCGCACGAAGGAGCAGCGCCGCGAGGACACGCTGGCCCGCTTCGAGAAGGACGTCGACGTCTGGGTCGCCACCGCCGACGCCGAGGGCGTCCCCTGCCTCGTGCCCCTCTCCTTCCTGTGGGACGGCGAGTCCTTCCTCGTGTCGACCGGGCGCACCCTGCCCACCGGGCGCAACCTCACCGCGAACGGCCGGGTGCGGCTGGCCTTCGGAGCCACCCGCGACGTGGTGCTCGTGGAGGGCGTCGCGACCCGGCTGGAGGCCGCCGAGCTCGCGCCGGGCGAGACCGAGGCCTTCGCGGCCCACTGCGGCTTCGACCCGAGCGGCCTGAAGACCCCGTACCCGTACTTCCGGATCGCACCGGTGTGGATCCAGGCCTGGCGCGAGGTGGACGAGCTCGCGGGGCGCGACCTGATGCAGGACGGCCGCTGGCTCGTCTGACGGGCCGCCGCGGCCCGCCGGTCAGGCCGCGTACCCGCCGTCCACCGAGAACTCGGCGCCCGTGACGTAGGCCGCGTCCGGTCCCGCGAGGAACGACACCGTGGCGGCCACCTCCTGCGCGGTGCCGAAGCGGCCGAGGGCGGTCGCCTGCGCCTGCGGTTCGGCGTAGGGGCCGTCGGCCGGGTTCATGTCGGTGTCCACCGGCCCCGGGTGGACGAGGTTCGCCGTGATCCCGCGGTCGCCGAGCTCCCGGGCCAGCGCCTTGTTCAGGCCGGCCAGCGCGGCCTTGCTCATCGCGTACAGGGTTCCGCCCGGGCCCGGGACCCGCTGGGTCATGCAGCTGCCGATGGTGATGATCCGCCCGCCGGGACCCATCAGGCCGGCCGCCGCCCGGGAGGCCAGGAAGACCCCCCGGACGTTGACGTCGAGTACCCGGTCCACGTCCGTGAGCCCGAGTTCCCCCATCGGGCCGAGCACGCCCACGCCGGCGTTGTTCACCAGTACGTCGAGCCGCCCGAGGGCCCGTACCGTCTCCTCCACCGCCCCGGCAGCCTCGGCCGCGTCCCCCGCGTCGGCCCGTACGGCCACCGCCCGCCGGCCGAGCGCCTCGATCTTGCCGACCACCGAGGCCGCGGCCCGCGCGTCGCTGACGTAGGTGAGGGCGACGTCGATGCCGTCCTCCGCGAGCCGCAGGGCGGTGGCCGCCCCGATGCCGCGGCTGCCGCCCGTGACCAGGGCCACTGTGCCGTCCATGGGTTTCCTCCCGTTGTCGTCCGATAGGTCGTTGCGGGTTCAAGGAAACGGGGCGCGGGGCTCGGGCGCTGGCGGGAATCGGACATCGCGTTCGTGCGCGCCGCACCGATGACTTCCGGGAGGCCGGGGAGTCTGAAGCGGTGCGGGCGCAGGTACGCCGGCACGCATCCGGAACCGGAACAAGGAGCGCAGAGCCATGGGCAAGCTGACCCTCACCACCTTCCTGACCCTCGACGGAGTGATGCAGGCCCCCGGCGGGCCGGAGGAGGACGCCACCGGAGGGTTCCAGTACGGCGGCTGGCTCGCGCCGTACGCCGACCAGGGCATGGGGCAGTTCATGACGGAGGTCTTCGGCCGGACGGGTGCGTTCCTGCTCGGGCGCCGTACGTACGACATCTTCGCGGGGTACTGGCCGCAGCACACCGACCCGGCGGACCCGATCGCGAGCCGGCTGAACGCACTGCCGAAGTACGTGGCCTCGACCACCCTCAAGGAGCCCTCCTGGGCCGGGACCACCGTGCTCGACGGGGAGCACCTCCAGTCCGAGATCATGCAGGTCAAGGACGCCCTGGACGGGGAGCTCCAGGTGCACGGCAGCGGAGCCCTCGCCCAGTGGCTGCTGGCACGGGACCTGGTCGAGGAGCTGAACCTGCTGGTCTTCCCCGTCTTCCTGGGAACGGGGCGCCGGCTGTTCTCGACCGGGGGCCTGCCCACCTCCTTCGACCTGGTCTCCTCCCGGACCACCGAGCGGGGCACGGCGATCCACACCTACCGCCCCACGGGCCGCGCGACCTTCGGCACCGTGGGCGCCTGACGGGGGCTGACCGGGGCTCACCCGGGCTCATCCGGGGCGCCGGGCCACGGGGGCGGGGGCGGGGCGCGCGGCCGCGATAAAGTGCTCGACCGCTGTGATCATGCTCCGGTAGCGTGAGCCCGCCCCCGTGCGAGCCGCCGAAGTCTCCACCCGCTTTCCGCCGTTGGAGAACCGGTGTCCACCATCGCAGCCCCCGCCCCCCTCACCGCGCCCCGTCGGGCCTGGCTCGCGGACCTGCCGGTCCTGCTCGTCGCCGTCGTCTGGGGCGGCAGCTACCTCGCCGCCAAGGGCATCACCACCACGCACACCGTCATCGCGGTCCTCGTGCTGCGCTTCGCGCTGGTGCTGCCCGTCCTGGTCCTCGCCGGGTGGCGGCGCCTGCGCGCGCTGAGCCCCGCCCAGCTGCGCGGCGCCGGAGCGCTGGGGCTCGTACTCGGCGGGATCTTCCTGCTGGAGACGTACGGGGTGGTGCACACCTCCGCCACCAACGCCGGCCTGATCATCAGCCTGACCATGATCTTCACCCCGCTCGCCGAGGCCGCCGTACGGCGCGTCCGGCCCTCGGCCGCCTTCCTCGGCGCCGCCGCGCTGTCCGTCACCGGGGTGGTGCTGCTCACCCAGGGCGCCGGGTTCACCGTCCCGGGCACCGGTGACCTGCTCATCCTCGGCGCGGCCCTCGCCCGCACGGTGCACGTGCTGCTGATGGCCCGGATCAAGGCCGTCCAGGACGCCGACTCGCTCTCGCTCACCACCGTCCAGCTCGGCAGCGCGGTCGCGGTCTTCGCCGTACTGGCCCTCCTGCCCGGCACCGGCGCGAGCCCCTGGGCGGCCGCCGCCGGATTCGGGCCCGCGCAATGGGCCGGACTGGCCTTCCTGTCCGTCTTCTGCACCCTGTTCGCCTTCTTCGTGCAGATGTGGGCCGTCCGCCGGACCTCGCCCTCCCGCGTGAGCCTGCTGCTGGGCACCGAACCCCTGTGGGCGGCCGCCGCGGGCATCGCCATCGGCGGCGAACGCCTCGGCGCCGCCGGTTTCGCGGGGGCCGCACTGGTCCTGACGGGCACCGCCTGGGGCCGGCGCGCCGCCGCCTGAACGAATGGCCGAAAGCCGCTCCGCCGGAGGTGAAGCGCCGGTCTAGGGTGACGGCATGCCGCTTCCGGAGCTCAGTGCGACCGCCGAAGGCCTGGACGAGGGCTCGGGCGAGGGCTCCGGCGAGGGGCCCCGCGGAGGATCCGGCGGGGGCTCCCGCAGAGGCTCCCGCGGAGGCGGCCTACAGATCCGGGAGCTCCTCCATCCGCACCCGGCGCCGCTCCCGCCGGGACAGCTCGCACGCCTCCGCGACCCGGAACGCGGCGAGCGCCTCCCGGCCGTCGCAGGGGTTCGGGCCCTCGCCCCGCACCAGCCGTACGAAGGCGGCCAGCTCGGCCTCGTACGCGGGGGCGAACCGCTCCAGGAACCCCGCCCAGGGCTTGGTCGCGGGGGGCGGGCCGTGCGGCTCGGTGGAGGCGATCGGCGTACGGTCGTCCAGCCCGGTGGAGACCTGGTCCAGCTCCCCGGCCAGCTCCATCCGTACGTCGTACCCGGCCCCGTTGCAGCGCGTGCCGGTACTGCTGACCAGGGTCCCGTCGTCCAGTACGAGGACGGCCGCCGCCGTGTCCACGTCGCCCCCCTCCCGGAACCGCGGCGGGCCCGCGTCCGATCCGGCCGCGTACACCTCGGCCACCTCGCGCCCGGTGACCCAGCGGACCATGTCGAAGTCGTGCACCAGGCAGTCCCGGAACAGTCCCCCCGAGGTCGCCAGGTAGGCCGCGTCCGGCGGGGCCGGATCGGCCGTCGTCGTCCGTACGGTGTGCAGGCGCCCGAGGGCGCCCGAGCGGACCAGCTCCCTGGCCGTGGTGTAGCCCGCGTCGAAGCGGCGCATGAACCCCAGCTGGAGCACCCCGCCCGCCGCCGCCACCTCGCGCAGCACGGCGAGGGTGCGGGCCAGGTCCGGGGCCACCGGCTTCTCGCAGAACACCGGCAGGCCGCCGCGGACGGCCCGTACGACCAGCTCCGCGTGGGCGTCGGTGGAGCAGGACACGATCACCGCGTCCACGCCCCAGGTGAAGACCTGCTCCACGGTGGGCGCCGCGGTGGCCCCCAGCCGGTCGGCGAGCCGCGCCGCCCGCGCGGGGTCGGCGTCGGCCAGCAGCAGCGAGCCGGCGTCCGGGTGACGGGCCAGGGCGGCCGCGTGGAAGGACCCGATCCGGCCGGTTCCGATGAGCCCGATGCGCATGCACTCAACGTGACCCCGTATGGGGGACCTGTCAATCTGCCCGGCGATGCCCCGATGGGCTCCCATGGTCCACTGTGGCGGATACTGGGCGGCTGGAACCGGAATGGACCGCTTTGACATCCGTACTGCTCTGACCCGGTACCGCTTCGACATCACGACACGCACGACGACACGCACGACAAGGGAAAGGCACGGCGACGTGGCTAGGGTTCGGACAGGAGTACGCGTCGTGGGCGCCGTGCTCGCGGCAGTACTGGGAGCCTCCCTCGCAGGGTGCAGCAGTACGGGCGGCAAGCGGGCCGAGGAGCGGGCGAAGGCCGCCGAGGCGGGCCGGCCCGCCGTGTCGACGCCGAAATGGACCTTCGCGATGGTCACCCACGCGGGCGACGGCGACACCTTCTGGGACATCGTGCAGAAGGGGGCGAAGGAGGCGGCGGCCAAGGACAACATCAACTTCGTCTACGCCCACGACGACCAGGCGCAGCAGCAGGCCCAGTTCGTGCAGAACGCCATCGACCAGAAGGTCGACGGGCTGATCGTCAGCCTCGCCAAGCCCGAGGCCCTCAAGGACGTCATCGCCAAGGCCGTCAAGGCCGGCATCCCGGTGGTGACCGTCAACTCCGGATCCGCCCAGTCCGCCGAGTACGGGGCCCTGACCCACATCGGCCAGGACGAGCAGATCGCCGGCGAGGCGGTCGGCACCGAGCTCACCGAGCGGGGCAGGAAGAAGGCGGTCTGCGTCCTGCACGAGCAGGGCAACGTCGGCCACGAACAGCGCTGCGCCGGGGCGAAGAAGACGTTCGGCGGCACCATGGAGAACCTGTACGTCGAGGGCACCAACATGCCCTCCGTCCAGGCGGCCATCCAGGCGAAGCTCCAGGCCGACCCCTCGGTGGACGCGATCCTCACCCTGGGCGCGCCCTTCGCCCCCACCGCCGTGAAGGCGAAGGACGCGGCGGGCAGCAAGGCCGAGGTGGACACCTTCGACCTCAACGAGTCCGTGGCCCGCGACCTCAAGTCCGGCGCACTCGGCTTCGCCGTCGACCAGCAGCCCTACCTCCAGGGGTACGAGGCCGTCGACCTGCTCTGGCTGAACCGCTACAACGCGGACGTGCTCGGCGGCGGCCGCCCGGTCCTCACCGGACCGCAGATCGTCACCGGCGCCGAAGCGGCCAAGCTGGAGGAGTTCATCAAGCGGGGCACCCGATGAGCACAGCCGCCCATGCGACCGCCGACGAGCGGCTGGCGCCCACCTCGCTGCTGCGCCGCCTGCTGGCCCGCCCCGAGCTGGGCGCGGTCGTCGGCGCCGCCGCCGTCTTCGTCTTCTTCTCCTTCGCGGCCGACAGCTTCCTGCGGGCCTCCAGCCTGAGCACGGTCCTGTACTCGGCCTCCACCATCGGGATCATGGCGGTCCCCGTCGCCCTGCTGATGATCGGCGGGGAGTTCGACCTGTCCGCCGGCGTCATGGTCACCACCTCGGCGCTGATCAGCTCGATGTTCAGCTACCAGATGACCGCCAACGTCTGGGTCGGCGTGCTCGTGTCACTGCTGGTCACCCTGGCCGTCGGCTTCTTCAACGGGTTCATGCTGACCCGCACGAAGCTGCCCAGCTTCATCATCACGCTGGGCACCTTCCTGATGCTGACCGGCCTGAACCTCGGGTTCACCAAGCTGATCAGCGGTTCGGTCTCGACCAAGACCATCGCCGACATGGAGGGCTTCGACTCCGCCCGGGCGCTCTTCGCCTCGCAGTGGAACATCGGCTCGGTCACCCTGAAGGTCACCATCCTGTGGTGGCTGGTCCTGGTCGCCGTCGCCACCTGGATCCTGCTGCGCACCCGCGCCGGGAACTGGATCTTCGCGGTCGGCGGCGGGGCGGACGCGGCCCGCGCGACCGGCGTGCCCGTCGTGAAGACCCGTATCGGCCTGTACATGGGCGTCGCGCTGTGCGCCTGGATCTCCGGCCAGCACATCCTCTTCTCGTTCGACGTGGTCCAGTCGGGCGAGGGCGTCGGCAACGAGTTCCTGTACATCATCGCGGCCGTCATCGGCGGCTGCCTGATGACCGGCGGCTACGGCTCCGCCATCGGCTCGGCGGTCGGCGCCTTCATCTTCGGCATGACCAGCAACGGCATCGTGTACGCCCAGTGGAACCCGGACTGGTTCAAGTTCTTCCTCGGCGCGATGCTGCTGCTCGCCACGCTGCTCAACGCATGGGTCCGCAAGCGGGCGGAGGCGAAGTGATGACCAAGACCGTGACCGACGCCCCGACGGCGCTCGTGAAGCTGACCGACGTCAGCAAGTTCTACGGCAACATCCGCGCCCTCCAGGGGGTCTCCCTGGAGGTCTCGGCCGGCGAGATCACCTGTGTCCTCGGCGACAACGGCGCGGGCAAGTCCACCCTCATCAAGATCATCGCTGGGCTGCACCGGCACGACGCCGGCAGCTTCGAGATCGAGGGGGAGGAGACCGTCCTCGCCAACCCGCGCGCGGCCCTGGACCACGGCATCGCCACCGTCTACCAGGACCTCGCCGTCGTCCCGCTCATGCCGGTCTGGCGGAACTTCTTCCTCGGCTCCGAGCCCACCAGGGGCCGCGGCCCCTTCCGCCGCCTCGACGTGGAGTTCATGCGCGAGACCACCCGCGCCGAGCTGCTCCGCATGGGCATCGACCTGCGGGACGTCGACCAGCCCATCGGCACCCTGTCCGGCGGCGAGCGGCAGTGCGTGGCCATCGCCCGGGCCGTCTACTTCGGTGCGAAGGTCCTCGTACTGGACGAGCCCACGGCGGCCCTCGGCGTCAAGCAGTCCGGCGTGGTCCTCAAGTACGTGGCCGCGGCCCGCGACGCGGGCCTCGGGGTGGTCCTGATCACCCACAACCCGCACCACGCCTACCTGGTCGGGAACCGTTTCGTGCTCCTCAAGCGCGGCACCATGGCGGGCAGCCACACCCGGGAGTCGATCACCCTGGACGAGCTCACCCGGCAGATGGCGGGCGGCTCCGAGCTGGACGAGCTGAGCCACGAACTGGAGCGGGTGGCAGAATCAGGTCCGGACGGCGCATCCGGCGCATCCGGCGCAGCCGACCCGGCTTCCCGCACCACCCGGACCACGAGGGACGACACGACTCGATGAGCACGTACCGGGACTTCTCGCTCGCCCACCGCGGGTCGGCGCGGGGCACCGTCCTGCGGACCGTCGGGACCCGTGAGCGCCGGTCGCTGCTGACCGCCCCGCGCGTCCCCACCGTCGGCATCGACATCGGCGGCACCAAGGTCATGGCCGGGGTGGTGGACGCCGACGGGGTCATCCTGGAGAAGATCCGCGCCGAGACCCCCGACAAGTCCAAGAGCCCCAAGGTCGTCGAGGACACCATCGTCGAGCTGGTGCTGGACCTCTCCGACCGGCACGACGTGCACGCGGTGGGCATCGGCGCCGCCGGCTGGGTCGACGCGGACCGCTCCCGGGTGCTCTTCGCGCCCCACCTCGCCTGGCGCGACGAGCCGCTGCGCGACGCCCTCCAGTCCCGGCTCGCGGTCCCGGTCATGGTCGACAACGATGCCAACACCGCCGCCTGGGCCGAGTGGCGCTTCGGCGCCGGGCGCGGCGAGGACCACCTGGTCATGATCACGCTGGGCACCGGCATCGGCGGCGCCATCCTCGAAGGCGGCCAGGTCAAGCGCGGCCGCTACGGGGTGGCGGGCGAGTTCGGCCACATGCAGGTCGTCCCCGGCGGCCACCGCTGCCCCTGCGGCAACCGCGGCTGCTGGGAGCAGTACAGCTCCGGCAACGCCCTCGTCCGCGAGGCCCGCGAGCTCGCCGCCGCCGACTCCCCGGTCGCGTACAACATCATTGCCCGGGTCGGCGGCAACGTCTCGGAGATCACCGGGCCGCTCATCACCGAGCTGGCCCGCGAGGGCGACGCCATGTGCGTCGAGCTCCTCCAGGACATCGGCCAGTGGCTCGGGGTCGGCATCGCCAACCTCGCCGCCGCCCTCGACCCCTCCTGCTTCGTCATCGGCGGCGGTGTCAGCGCCGCCGACGACCTGCTCATCGGCCCCGCCCGGGACGCCTTCCGGCGCCACCTCACCGGCCGCGGCTACCGCCCCGAGGCCCGTATCGCCAAGGCCCAGCTCGGCCCGGAGGCCGGCATGGTCGGCGCCGCCGACCTCGCCCGGCTCGTCGCCCGCCGCTTCCGCCGGGCCACCCGGCGGCGCGTCGAGCGGTACGAGCGCTACGCGCAGCTGGGCCGCCGTGACCTCGGCGGCTCCAAGGACCAGGACCAGGACCAGCAGTGACCCCGCCCACCCTGCCCCACCAGGCCCCCGCCCCCGACGAGGACGGCGGAGCGCCGCCCCCGGCCGAGGACCGCAAGCACGTGGTCCGGCGCCGCTGGATCACCGCGATCATCATCCTGCTGCTCGTCGGGGTCCCGGCGGGCTACCTCGCGGTGTCCGCCCAGCAGAGCCGCCAGAGCGGCCGCGACAAGGCCGCCAAGGTCGGCGCGGCCAAGGTGCGCACGGCCTGGCCCTCCAAGGTGCAGCGCAGCGTCTACGAGGTGCCGATCCCCATGAAGGCCTCGTACGTCGGCTACCTGGAGACCAACAACTGGCACACCAGCCGGCTGTTCACCCAGTTCGCGCTCACCCCGCAGGAGCTGGACGCCTTCCTCGCCGACGCCGGCACCAGCAGGGAGGCGCTGACCCGGGGCGTGTCGATCTCCCCGCACGACGCCCAGGTCGCGGGCTGGAGCTGGAGCCCGAAGCACACCTGGTACGGGATCACCCTGGACGCCAAGGATCCGCGCCCCACCCGGGACATCACGGTCGACCTGACCAACCCCGAGAACCCCAAGGTGTACGTGGTATCCACGGCGATTCCGTAGGGCAAGCCCTAGCCTGGGATCATGAAGCTCACCAAGCGGCTGCACTCCTGCGTCCAGCTGGAGAAGGACGGGCGCGTGCTCGTCATCGACCCGGGCGCCTTCAGCGAACCCGACGCGGGCCTCGGGGCGGACGCCCTGCTGGTCACGCACGAACACCCCGACCACTTCGACGAGGGCCGGCTGCGCGCCGCCCTCGACGCGAATCCGGCGGCCGGGCTGTGGACCCTGCGCAGCGTCGCAGAGAAGCTCGCCCCCGCCTATCCCGGCCGGGTGCACACCGTGGGACACGGCGACGCCTTCGCTGCGGCCGGGTTCGAGGTCCAGGTGCACGGCGAACTGCACGCCGTGATCCACCCCGACATGCCGCGGATCACCAACGTGGGCTTCCTGGTGGACGGTTCGCTCTTCCACCCCGGGGACGCCCTGACCGTGCCCGACGCGCCCGTGGAGACCCTGATGGTCCCGGTCCACGCGCCCTGGAACAAGGTCTCCGAGGTGATCGACTACCTCCGCGAGGTCAAGCCGCGCCGGGCCATCGACATCCACGACGTCTACCTCTCGGACCTGGCCCGGCCGATCTACGACCGCGCCCTGGACGCCCTGGGCGGCACCGACCACGGCCGGCTCTCCGCCGGGGACTGCACGCAGCTGTGACTGTCGGTGCCGGGCGGTAGGTTGGACGGCATGCGTATCGCCACGTACAACGTCAATTCGATCACCGCCCGGCTGCCGCGCCTGCTGGCCTGGCTGGAGTCCTCCGGCACGGATGTCGTCTGCATCCAGGAGACCAAGTGCTCCGCGGAGCAGTTCCCGTTCGCGGAGCTCCGCGAGCTCGGCTACGAGGCCGCGGTCAATGCCACCGGCCGGTGGAACGGCGTGGCCCTGATCTCCAGGGTCGGCCTCGAAGACGTGGTGACGGGCCTGCCCGGCGGGCCCGACTACGAGGGCGTCCAGGAGCCCCGCGCCATCTCCGCCACCTGCGGCGGGGTGCGCGTCTGGTCGGTCTACGTGCCGAACGGCCGCGAGGTCGAGCACGACCACTACGGCTACAAGCTGGACTGGTTCCGCGCCCTGGGCGCGGCCGTGGCCGAAGACGCGGCGGGCCCGCGCCCGTTCGCGGTGCTCGGCGACTTCAACGTGGCGCCGACCGACGAGGACGTGTACGACCCGGCGGTCTTCGCGGGCCTGACCCACGTCACTCCCGCCGAGCGGGCCGCCCTGGAGGCGCTGCGCGAGGCCGGGCTGTCCGATGTCTTCCCCCGCGCGCTCAAGTACGACCGTCCGTACACGTTCTGGGACTACCGGATGCTCGCCTTCCCGAAGAACAAGGGCATGCGCATCGACCTCGTGTACGGGAACGCCCCCTTCGTCAAGGCCGTCACCGACGCGTACGTCGACCGCGAGGAGCGCAAGGGCAAGGGCGCGTCCGACCACGCCCCGGTCGTCGTCGACCTGGAGGTTTGATCTCTGCGCGCCCTGTGGCCAGCCGGGGACCTTGGTGCCAGGCTGGTCCGTATGAACATCCCTTTCCTGGCCAACTGGCTGAACCGGCACGAAACGGAACAGGGTGCGGGACTCGCCGCCGCCCTCGCGGATGATCCCGAAGGTGTCGCGGAGATGTTCTCGGAATGCGAGATGCTGCGCGTCCAGGCGCGGTCGGCCGGGCTCGAACTCGACGAGAGCCCGGCTTCCTTGGAGGCGCTCGACCAGCTGATGCCGCGCTGGCGGCGGGACCCCGTGGCCGTGCCGTGGCTGGGCAACGACGCCGGCTTCTACCTCGGGACCGTGATCATCCGGACCATGCCGGGAGCCGGCTGGCAGGTGTGGCCGAACGGCCAGCCGGTGATCCGGCTCGCCTCGGGCCGGGAGCTGAACGTGGTCGAGTCGGGGGTGTCGTGGGCGATGACCGGCTCGCCGGAGCTGTCCCAGGCGTACGCCGAAGCCTCGGAGGGCTGATCTCCAGTCCCTTTATGTCGCATTTAGGCGTGTCGAGGGGAAGTGCCCTTCCGGGGCTGGATAGTTTGCGCTGACCTCGACACACCGACAAGTGGGCAGGGCAGCGTATGGCCGTCGATCCGTTGATCGAGCTGCGGGACGTCAACAAGCACTTCGGGAACCTGCACGTCCTGCAAGACATCAACCTCACCGTCGGCCGCGGGGAGGTGGTGGTGATCATCGGCCCCTCCGGATCCGGGAAATCGACCCTGTGCCGGGCCGTCAACCGGCTGGAGACCATCGAGTCGGGCACGATCCTCCTGGACGGGAAGCCGCTGCCCGACGAGGGCAAGGAACTCGCCGAACTGCGCGCCGAGGTCGGCATGGTCTTCCAGTCCTTCAACCTCTTCGCGCACAAGACCGTCCTCGCCAACGTCTCGCTCGCGCAGACCAAGGTCAGGAAGCGCAAGAAGGACGAGGCCGACAAGCGCTCCCGCGTACTGCTGGAGCGGGTCGGTCTCGCCGACCAGGCCGAGAAGTACCCCGCCCAGCTCTCCGGCGGACAGCAGCAGCGGGTGGCCATCGCCCGCGCCCTGGCCATGAGCCCGAAGGCACTCCTCTTCGACGAGCCCACCTCCGCGCTCGACCCGGAGATGATCAACGAGGTGCTGGAGGTCATGCAGCAGCTGGCCGCCGAGGGCATGACCATGGTCGTGGTCACCCATGAGATGGGCTTCGCCCGCTCCGCCGCCAACCGCGTGGTGTTCATGGCCGACGGGAAGATCATCGAGGACCGCACGCCGGAGGAGTTCTTCACCGCTCCCGAGAGCGACCGGGCCCGGGACTTCCTCTCCAAGATCCTCAAGCACTGAGGGGCCAGCCTGTGAAGCTCTCGCGCCGTTCCCGTCTGCCCGCGTACGTCCTGGCCCTCGCCCTGCTCGCCGCCGCGACCGGCTGCGGCAAGTCCGGCAGCCCCCCGGTCAAGGGGCCCCAGCCGGAGGACCTGCCCACCTACAAGGTCGCCACCGGGTTCACCCTGCCCGACTCGCGCACCTGGACCAAGGCCAAGAAGCGCGGCCACCTCGTCGTCGGCGCCAAGGAGGACCAGCCGTACATGGGGGAGAAGGACCCCGCCCGCGGCACCTACTCCGGCTTCGACATCGAGATCGCCAAGATGATGTCCGCCTCGCTCGGCTTCGACCCCAAGACGATCGAGTTCAAGACGATCGCCTCCGCCAACCGCGAGACGGCGCTGCAGAACGGCCAGATCGACTACTACGTCGGCACCTACACGATCAACGACAACCGCAAGAAGCAGGTGGGCTTCGCCGGCCCCTACTTCATGGCCGGCCAGTCCCTGCTCGTACGCAAGGACGAGAAGGACATCAAAGGCCCCGAGGACCTCGCCGGGAAGAAGGTCTGCTCGGCCGCCGGCTCCACCCCGTACCAGCGCCTCCAGAAGGAGTTCCCCGAGGCCGTGCTGGTCGCCTACGACACCTACTCGGTCTGCGTGGACAACCTGCTCACCTTCCAGGTCGACGCCGTCTCCACCGACGACTCGATCCTCCTCGGCTACGCGGCCAAGGTCCCCGAGGAGCTGAAGGTCGTCGGCAAGCCCTTCTCCAAGGAGCCCTACGGCATCGGAGTGCCGCGCAGCGACAACGCCCTGCGCTTCGCGCTCGACGACGCGCTGGAGGCGAACGAGAAGAACGGCAACTGGAAGAAGGCCTACGAGGCCACGCTCGGCCTGTCCGGCGTGCCCGCCCCGACGCCGCCGCCCATCGACCGCTACCCGGCGAACTGAGGGGAGAGCGCACCGCCATGGACGTACTCACCGCGAACTTCTCGACCTACGGCAAGGGCTTCCTCGGGACCGTGGAGCTCACCGTCTACGCCTCCCTCCTCGCCCTGGTCCTGGGCTTCCTGATGGCCTCCTTCCGGGTCGCCCCCGTCGGCTCCTTCCGGGTGTTCGGCACGGTCTGGGTCACCGTGCTGCGCAACACCCCGCTCACCCTGCTCTTCTTCGCCGTACTGCTGGGCCTGCCCCGCTTCGGCCTGGTCCTGCCCTTCCAGCTCTTCGCCGTCCTGGCGCTCGGCTGCTACACCTCCGCCTTCATCTGCGAGGTGCTGCGCTCGGGCATCAACACCGTGCCCAAGGGGCAGGGCGAGGCGGCCCGGAGCCTGGGCATGTCCTTCAGCCAGACGCTCGGCACGGTGGTGCTGCCGCAGGCCTTCCGCTCCGTCATCCCGCCCATCGGCTCCACGCTGATCGCCCTCGCCAAGAACTCGGCGATCGCCGGGGCCTTCAGCGTCAACGAGCTGCTGGGCACGTACAAGACCCTCAACGAGCTCGGCTACAGCATCGTCTGGACCTTCGTCTGGATCGCCGTCGGCTACCTGATCATCACCCTGTCCATCAGCGCGCTCTTCAACGTGCTCGAAAAGCGCTACGGAGTCGCCCGATGACCGCACACGCGCTCCACGGGGACTTGCAGTCCACCGCCCTCTACGACCTCCCCGGGCCCCGGGCCCGGCGCCGGCACTTCTTCTACGGGATCGCCTCGACGGCAGTGATCCTCGGACTGCTGGCCTGGCTGCTCTACCTGCTCTTCGACACCCACCAGTTCACCGCGGCCAAGTGGCGCCCGTTCGAGTACAAGGGCATCCAGGAACTGCTGCTCAGGGGCCTCGGGAACACCCTGAAGGCCTTCGCGTACGCCTCGGTCCTCTCGCTCGTGCTCGGCGCGGTGCTCGCCGCCGGCCGGCTCTCCGTCCACCGGCCGCTGCGCTGGCTGGCCACGCTGTGCGTGGAGTTCTTCCGGGCCATGCCGGTGCTGGTCATGATCTTCTTCATCTTCGTGGCGCTGAAGGTCCAGCCGCTGCCCGCCCTGGTGGCGGGGCTGACCCTGTACAACGGCTCGGTGCTCGCCGAGGTCTTCCGTACGGGCGTCAACGCGGTGGAGAAGGGCCAGCGCGAAGCCGCGTACGCCCTGGGCATGCGCAAGACGCAGGTGATGACGTACGTCCTGGCGCCGCAGGCGGTCCGGGCGATGCTGCCGACGATCATCAGCCAGCTCGTGGTGGCACTGAAGGACACCTCGCTCGGCTTCCTGATCACCTACGAGGAGTTCCTGCACGCGGGGAAGCTGATCGCCTCGAACCTGGACTACGATCTGCCGTTCATCCCGGTCGTGATGATCATCTCCCCGATCTACATCGGGATGTGCATGCTGCTGTCCTGGTGCGCCACCCTCGCGGCCAGACGCCAAAGACGCAGTCCGAAGACCGAGGCGGTGGAGATCGCCCCGGCCGAACCGGGAACGGTGCTGCCGGGCGGGCTCAGATAGCCCCCGCCCGGCAGCTCCGAAGGGCCAACCCGTCCGGCGGCAGCCGCGGTCACTGCTCGCGCAGCGGCACCGAGACGTACGAGGGATCGGTGCCCGGCGAGGAGAAGGTCAGCTGCGCGCCGGTGGGGTTGTGCTCGATGTAGAGCGGGTCGACGGTGTCGATCACCAGGGCGAGCCGGTGCCCGGCGGGAACGTCGTAAGCGGTGGAGAAGAGGTCGAGGTCCACTCCGAAGGCCTGGTTCGGGGTCTTGCCGCGGAAGGTGTACGGGGCGTTGCTGACCAGCTTGCCGATGCCGAGCGGGCCCACGTCGTAGAGGTACGCGACGAAGGTGCCGTCCGACCTGGTGGGCGTGACGGTGGTGTGCAGCCTGACCGTGCCGCGGACCCTGCGGGCCTCGTCGTAGCGCTGCGACTGCCACACGGCGGCGAAGGCGCGGGGGAGGAGGGGGATCGAGGCGGTCGGGGGCGTCTTGAGGAACTGGTCGAGGGCGCTGGAGAGGAGGAGGACGCCCCCGTTGGCGCCGGAATCGACATTGGCGAAGAGGTGCTCGCTGTCGGGGAGGGCCAGCTTCTCGGTGCCGCCGGCACCGACCGACTTCCAGTCGGCGTAGCCCTCGTACCCCTCGTCGCTGCGGGACTTGATCTGCACCGGGGCCTCGGTGTCGACGCCGTTGCGCTCGCCCTTGAGGTAGCGGTCGAACCAGCGGTGGGCGTTGGTCCAGGTGTCGTTGGGCAGTCCCAGCAGGCCGGTGCCCTCGGCGGTGGCGTGGTCGCCGGGGCGGAACTCCAGGCGCTTGGGTCCGGTCAGCCGCTCGAAGAACTTCGCGTACTGGTTCGGCGGGAAGATGGTGTCCCCCCACGCGTTGCCGAGCATGATCGCGGCGCCGTTCGCGTTGATCCGGTCCAGCTGCTCGGCGGGAGAGCGCTTCTTGCCCCAGTCGATCATCTGCTGCTCCCGGTCGAGCCGGGAGCCGAGGAAGTCGGCGAGGAGCTGCTGGAGTTCGGGGCCCGGGCGGCCGGTGAGGTAGCCCGCGGCGCCGAGCATCCCGGCGGCCTGGAGGTGCTGGGTGCGGCCGGAGTAGATGGACTCGATGAGGTCGGCCCAGCCGCTGAGCGCGACCACGGCCTTGATGCGCGGGTCCGTGGCCGAGGCCAGCAGGCTGATGCCGGCGCCGTAGGAGACCCCGCCGAGGCCGATGTGCTCGGGGTCGGCGGGGGTCCCGGCGAGCGCCCAGTCGATGACGGCGGACACGTCGGCGGTGTCGGCAGGCCCGGCCGTCTCGATCTGGCCGCCGGAGAGCCAGAAGCCGCGCGAGGTGTAACTGACCACGACGTAGCCGGAGTCGGCGAGCTTCTTCGCCTGCGCGATGTATTCGATCTGCGGCACGCCCCAGCTGGTGGGCAGCACGATCAGCGGGTACTTCCGGCCGGGCTCCGCTCCCGCCGGGGTGAAGACGTTGCCCTTGAGGGTGATGCCGCCCGAGCCGGGGATGTCGTGGAACCGCAGCTGCGACGAGGCGTCGGCGCCCGAGACGGCCGCGGGTGCGGGGGTCGCGGGCGCCGCCTGGGCCTGGTGGGGGGCCAGGCCCAGGGCGGCTGCCGCGAGCAGGGCCGCCACGGTCGCTGCGGTGCTGGTGGTGCGGACCATCAATCGCTCCTCGCGTGCGCCGATGTCAAAGTGACCCGACGGTAACGGGAGGGGCTTACCCAAGGTAACCCGTGAGTAAGTTACGTACGGGTAACGATTGACCAAAGTTCAACACACGGGCGGAGCAGGGGAGTCGACGGGGGTCAGCCGTTCTGCGCCGCGCCGGTCAGCGCGCTCTTGGCCTTCCACTCGTCCCAGGACAGGTTCCACTCGCCGTAGCCGTTGCCGATGTCGGCCTTGCCCTTGGACCCGCTGCCGACGACCTCGAAGGGATCGCCGACCTGCACCCGCTCGTAGACCTCGGCGGCGTTGGAGTCGCTCATGCCCACGCAGCCGGAACTGGAGTTGGCGCGGCCGAAGTTGCCGCTGTTCCAGGGAGCGGCGTGGGCGTACATGCCCGACCAGGTCAGCCGCATCGAGTAGTCGACCATCTTGTCGTAGGAGTCGCCCAGGCCCACCGTCCGGGAGTCCATCCGGATGGTGCCCTCCTTCGCCATCAGCACCATCGTCCCGGACCACGAGGCCTTCTGGGTGCCCGGGGTGCCCGCCGAGACCGGGACGGTCTTGACGGCCTGGCCGTCCTCGGTGACCGACAGCTTCTTGGAGTCGAGGTCCACCTTCATCCGGCGGTCCTTGCCGATCTTGAACTCGGTGTTGTAGTCCTTGGCGAACAGGCCGCCGCCCGGGCCGGAATCGATGCCGTTCAGGTTCATCTCGACCTTCACCTCGGTACCGGACTTCCAGAACTCCTTGGGGCGCCAGTCCACCCGGTCGTTGCCCGAGTAGTCCTTGAACCAGCCCCAGGAACCCTCGGTGTTGTTCGAGGTGGTGACCTTCAGGTGCTTCTCCACCTCGGCCTTGTTCTTCACCGGGTTGTCGAAGACGATCGACACGGGCTGCGCCACGCCGACGACGGGGGTGACCTTGCCCGGGTTGATGGTGACCTTGTTCACCTTGTCCGCGGCGCTCGTCCGGAACTGCACGTTCGCGCTCTGGCTGTCGGTGTTCTGCGCCTCGACCTTGTATTCGGTGCCCGGTGCGGCATTGCGCTCCGACTTCCAGGTCCTGGCGTCGGCGGATATCTGGCCGGCCAGTTCCCCGCCCTTGCCGTCCGTCACCTTCACCTGGGCGAGCTTGCCGTCCGCGATGGTCACCGTGACCGGCTCACCGGCCTTGACCTCGTTGCCCGTGAGATTCACCGAAACGGCCATGGCGGCCTTCTGCTTCGCTTCCGCCTTGCCGGCGCCCGTCCCTGCGGCGCCCGGTCCGCCGCAGGCGGTCAGTGCGGCGGCGGCCAGCAAGGCGCTGCCGGCCAGCACGGCATGACGGCCGCGTACGAACGAAGCGTGACGGCGCGACAGGGCGGTACGGCGTGTGCGGCTCAACGAAAACCCCTCCGAAGTAATGATCGTCCGCAAATAGAGAGCGAACGGAGCGACTCTAGGTTGCGGATTCGGCGGAAAATATCGGCATTTCGGTTGTGACGTGGACCGCAGCGAAACGGTCATCGTCCGGTCACAATCGCCGCGGCCCTTCAGCTGCCGGCGATTCCTTATGCGGAACCTACGTCCCGCGTTTCCTCCCGGCCCTTTCCCGGCCGCCCGGGGACTTCTGCCGTGCGGAAAAGGGTCGAATGGCCCTACCCGGTCACCGGGTTGCGGCCACTGCCGCACGGGCGGCAGCGGCGGACGGGCACCGCCCGCGCGCGGGGTACCCTCCACCCTCGACCCAGATGATCGTTCCGATGGGAGACCCCGATGGACGCACCCGCCGAGACGGCGCCCTACGAGGCCTTCCGCGCGCACGGAGCCCGCCGGTGACGGCCACCGACACGAGACCCGCCGAGGAGAGCGCTCCCCGCGCGCCGGCCAAGGCCTCCATACTCCGCAGCGGCGCGCTCATGGCGGCCGGCTCGATCGTGTCCCGCGCCACCGGCTTCGTCCGCTCCGCGGTCGTCGTCGCCGCGCTCGGCACCCAGTTCCGCGGCGACAGCTACGCGGTGGCCAACACCGTCCCGAACATCCTGTACATGCTGCTGATCGGCGGCGCGCTCAACGCCGTCTTCGTGCCCGAGCTGGTCAAGGCCGCCAAGGAGCACGCGGACGGCGGGGCCGCCTACACCGACCGGCTGCTGACCGCCTGCACGGCGGCGCTCGTCGCGCTGACGGGCGTGGCCGTGCTCGCCGCGCCGTGGATCGTCGCGTCGTACACCCCCGCCGACTACACCGCGGCCGAGCTCGACACCACCGTGGCCCTGGCCCGGTTCTGCCTCCCGCAGATCCTCTTCTACGGGCTGTTCACCCTGCTCGGCCAGGTGCTGAACGCCCGCGGCCGGTTCGGCGCGATGATGTGGACCCCCGTCCTCAACAACTTCGTGATCATCGCCGTCTTCGGCCTCTTCCTCCACGTCTCCCACGGCTCGGCAGGCACCCTCAGCGCCTCCGAGACGCGGCTGCTGGGCATCGGCACCACCGCGGGCATCGTCGTCCAGGCCCTCGCCCTGATCCCCTCGCTGCGCGCCGCCCGCTTCCGCTGGCGCCCCCGCTTCGACTGGCGCGGCAGCGGCCTCGCCCGCCCGCTGCGCAACGCGGGCTGGCTGGTCCTGCTCGTCCTCACCAACCAGTTCGCCTACTGGGTGGTGACCCTGCTCTCCACCACCGCCGGACACCTCGCCGGCCGGGCGGGCGTCGAGGGCGGCGCGGGCTACGTCGCCTACAGCAACGCCTACCAGCTGTGGATCGTCCCGCAGGGCATCGTCACCGTCTCGCTGGTCACCGCCCTGATGCCCCGGATGAGCTCGGCCGCCTCCGACGGCGATCTCGCCGCGGTCCGCCGTGACGTCTCGTACGCGCTGCGCTCCAGCGCCGCCCTCGTGGTGCCCGCCGCCGCGGTCTTCGCCTCCCTCGCCCCCTGGGTGACCGCCTGCGTCTTCCAGTACGGGAAGGTGGGGCCGGCCGACGCCGAGGTGATGGCGGGCATGCTCATGGCCTTCGCGCCGGGTCTGATCGCCTTCTCCGCCCAGTACGTGCTCTCGCGCGGCTTCTACGCGCTCTCCGACACCCGGACCCCGTTCTTCCTGAACCTGGTCATCGTCGCGCTGACCGCCGGCCTGTCGTACACGGCCTACGAGCTGCTGCCCCTGCGCTGGGCGGTCACCGGCATGGCCGCGGCCTCCTCGGTCGCGTACCTGGCGGGCGCCGCGGTCACCGGGTACACCCTCGCCCGCCGGCTCGGCCCGCGCACCGGGACCCGTACCGGAGCCCGCGACGCGGCGCGCACCACGGCGGTGCGGACCCATCTGCGGCTGCTCGCCGCCTGCGTGCCCGCGGCGGCCGCCGGCTACGGGGCCGCCCTGGCCTGTGACGGAATCGGCAGATTCGCCGCGGTCGGCGCGGGAACCGCCGCGATCGCACTGGTCGTCATCCTCCTTGCCAGGCCGCTGCGCCTGACGGAGATCACCGACCTGCTGGATCCCCTCATCGGCCGGAAAAAAGGCCGATAGGGGGAGGAAAAGCCCCTCACCACTCTGGATACTGACCGGATGTCACGCGTACTGCTGATCGAGGACGACCCTTCCATCCGGGAAGGGGTCGGCCTCGGCCTGCGCCGCCGCGGCCACGAGGTGAGGACGGCCGAGACCGGGGAGGCCGGCCTCGCCCTGATGGCCGGCTTCCGCCCCGAGCTGGTCCTGCTCGACCTCATGCTGCCCGGCATCAACGGCGTACAGGTCTGCCGCCGGATCCGCGAGAGCAGCCAGGTCCCGATCATCATGCTGACCGCGCGCGGTGACGACTTCGACATCGTCGTCGGCCTGGAGGCCGGAGCCGACGACTACATCGTCAAACCCGCCCGCACCGAGGTCATCGAGGCCCGCGTCAAGGCCGTACTGCGACGCCTGAGCGATCCGGCGGGCAGCCGCCCCGACATCGAGTCCCACGGAGAGCTCGCCATCGACCGGGCGGGGCTGACCGTCGCCAAGAACGGCGAACGCGTCCCCCTCGCCCCCAGCGAGATCAAGCTGCTCCTCCACCTGTCGGCCTCGCCCGAGCAGGTCTTCTCCCGCCAGCAGCTGCTGGAGTACGTGTGGGGTCACAGCTACCACGCCGACGCCCGGCTGGTGGACGCCTGCGTCCGCAGGCTGCGCCACAAGATCGAAGACCCCGAAGGCAGCCCCCGCTACATACAGACCGTGCGGGGATTCGGCTACCGCTTCGGCCCCCTCCGCGGGACCGGCCCGTGAGACGCCTCGCACCCGTCGGCCTGCGCACCCGGCTGATCGCCGCCTTCCTGCTCGTCGCCGCGATCTGCGCGGCGACCACGGCCGCCCTCACCTACCAGCAGGCCCGCACCGCGATCCTCAAGCAGACCCAGGACACCGCCGTCAGCACGCTGCGGGACCAGATCGAGGCCCAGTCGATCCAGCTGCCCCTGGACCAGCAGCAGCTGCAGCGCGTGGTCTCCGAGCTCGGCCGGCGCGGCAAACCCCACGGCTGGGTCGTCTACGGCGAGTACGGCACCCTCAGAGCCACCTCGAACCACCCGGGCGGCCCCCTCGTCTCCCCCCTCGTGGGCGAGGAGTTCCTCGACCGGATCCGCGGCAGCCAGGCGAGCGCCTTCCAGCGGGTGCGGGACGGCAACGACGATCCCATGCTGGTCGTCGGCATGCCGAGCGTGTTCCTCCACCGCTCGGCCCACGAACCCACCGGCGCCGTCTTCTACGCCGTGATGGCCCTGAACACCGAGGAACAGACCGTCGCCGCCATGGTCGACGCCGCCAGACAGGGCGCCGTCCCCGGTCTCGCCATCGCCGTCGTCCCGGCCCTGCTCGCCGCGCGCAGCGTGCTGCGCCCCGTACGCAGACTGCGCACCGCCGCCCAGCAGATGGGCCGGGGCAAGCTCGACACCCGGATCGAGGTCAGCGGCAGCGACGAACTCGCCGGGCTCGCCCGGACCTTCAACGAGACCGCCGGGGCCCTGGAGCGGTCCGTCGAGGAACTCCGGCAGGCCGAGACCCGGGCCCGCCGCTTCGCCTCCGACGTCTCGCACGAACTGCGCACACCGCTCGCCGGGATGCTCGCCGTCACCGAGGTGCTCGACGAGGACGCCGACCGGCTCGACCCCGACACCGCCAAGGCCCTGCGGCTGATCAGCGCCGAGACCGGCAAGCTCGCCGTACTCGTCGAGGACCTCATGGAGATCTCCCGCTTCGACGCCCGCGCCGCCGAACTCAACCTCGACGACGTGGACCTCGCGGAGGCCGTGGGCAAGACCCTGGAGCGCCGCCACTGGGACGACGACCGCGTCGCCGCCGACCTGCCCCGGCGGGTCCGCGCCCGGCTCGACCCGCGACGCTTCGACGTGATCCTCGCCAACCTCGTCGGCAACGCCCTGCGGCACGGCGGCGCCCCGGTCCGGATCACCGCCACCACCGAGCCCCGCCCCGACGGCGAGCGGCTGGTGATCGAGGTCGCCGACAGCGGACCCGGCATCGCCCCCGAGGTGCTGCCGCACATCTTCGACCGGTTCTTCAAGGCGGACGCCGCCCGCACCCGCTCCTCCGGCAGCGGCCTCGGCCTCGCCATCACCCTGGAGAACGTCCGCCTGCACGGCGGCACCCTGCGCGCCGCCAACGCCCCGGCGGGAGGAGCCGTCTTCACCCTGGACATGCCCCTGGAGGCCCGCGCATGAGCCCGGTACGGCAGGCCGTGTCCGCCGGCGCCGCGTTGATCGGCCTGCAGCTGCTGCTCACCGGTTGCGGGATCAAGGACACCGGAGTCATCGAGATCGGCCGGCCCGGCACCGTGACGGTGTCCGCCCCGCCCCACTCGGCGGTGCTGTACTTCGTCGCGCCCGACGGCCGGCTGAGCCCGGTCACCCCGCCCCGCACCCCCCAGCCGTCGGCGCAGTCCGTGCTCGACCTGCTGCGGTCCGGCCCGGACCCCGTCGGGCAGGCGGCCGGGCTGCGCACCGAACTCCCCCCGCCGGGGGCCGCCGAGGGCGAGGCCGGGCCCATCCGCGTGGAGATCGGCCCCGGAGACACCTCCCTGACGGTCCGGCTGCCCTTCGCCGTCGAGCCGCTGTCCGAGCTCGCCCGGCGCCAGGTCATCTGCAGCAGCCTCTCGATGGTGCGCGGGACCCGGGACCCGGAGGTCACCCTCAGCGGCACCGACGGGCGGCTGGACCCGAGCCGGTGCGGGCTGGCGGACCGGCCCTGACGGGCGGGGACGGGACCGCCCCCGTTGCCCGGGTGGGACCGGACCGCCGGCCGGGGACCGCCCCCTCGCCGCGTCGGGCCGGGACCGCCCCCTTGCCGCGCGGGGGACTCTGCCGCCACCGTGGCCCCATGACCCCCGTCCCCACGCCCGGCACCGCGGACGTACCCGACGTGTTCGACCCGCGCCTGTACGCCGAGGGCATCCCGCACGAGCGCTACCGGCTGCTGCGCGACCTGCACCCCGTGTCCTGGCAGGCCGAGCCGGAGATCCTCGGCTGGCCCGCCGGGCCCGGCTTCTGGGCCGTCACCCGGCACGCCGACGTCGTCCGGGTCCTGCGCGAGCACACCACGTACTCCTCCTGGCTCGGCGCCACCCAGATCCGCGACCCCGACCCCGCGGACCTGCCCTTCCTGCGGCGCACCATGCTCAACCAGGACCCCCCGCACCACGGGCGGCTGCGCCGGATCGTCGCCCGCGCCTTCACCCCCGCCCGCGTCGACGCCTTCGGCGGCCGCGTGCGCGAACGGGCCCGTACGCTGCTGCGCGCCGCCCGCGACGGGGCGCGGGACGGCGCCGCCGACCTGGTCGCCACCGTCACCGACGAGTACGCCCTGCTC
Source organism: Streptomyces sp. NPDC028314 (assembly GCF_055565795.1). Classification (NCBI taxonomy): domain Bacteria; kingdom Bacillati; phylum Actinomycetota; class Actinomycetes; order Kitasatosporales; family Streptomycetaceae; genus Streptomyces; species Streptomyces sp. NPDC028314. The sequence continues at coordinate 51,492 of NZ_JBVHTP010000019.1, read as the reverse complement.
AACCTGACCGACCTGCTGGGGGTGCCGGCCGCCGACCGGGGGCTGCTGCTGGACTGGACCGTACGGGTCATCGGCTACCAGGACCCCGAGGACGCCCCCGAGCCGCCGAAGGGCCCCGACGGGAAACCGCTCAACCCCCGCTCCCCGGCACTGCTGGGCGAGATGTTCGGGTACGCCCGGGAACTGGCCGCGTACAAGCGCCGGCACCCCGCGGACGACGTGATGACCGCCCTGGCCGAGGCGGAACTGGACCCGGCCGAGCTGGAGATGTTCTTCTTCCTGCTGACCGTCGCGGGCAACGACACCGTACGCAGCTCCGCGCCCGGCGGGCTCCTGGCCCTGGCCGGCCACCCGGACGCCTACCGGCAACTGGCCGCCGGGGAGGTCCCCATGCACCGGGCCGTCGACGAACTCCTCCGGGTACACCCGCCGGTGCTCAGCTTCCGCCGCACGGCGTCCGTGGACGCCGAACTCGGCGGGCGGCACATCCGGGCCGGGGACAAGGTGGTGGTCTTCCACGCCTCCGCCAACCACGACGAGCGCGCCTTCACCGACCCCGCCCGGCTCGACCTCGCCCGTACCCACAATCCGCACGTCTCCTTCGGCGACGGCCCGCACGTCTGCCTCGGCGCGCACTTCGCCCGGCTCCAGCTGCGCACCCTCTACGAGGAGTGGTGCGCGGCCATGCCCCCGCCCGAACCGGCCGGCCCGCCGCGCCGGCTGGTGTCGAACTTCATCAACGGGATCACGCGGCTGCCGCTACGGGTGTCCGGGCCGCCCGGGTGACATCGGCCACCAGCTCGGTCACGTCCGGGCCGTAGGCGTCGGAGTTGATCACCTTCAGCAGGATGCAGAAGGAATCCCCGCCGTACCTGCGGGCCAGCGCCTGGTGCTGCTTGGCCAGGTAGCGGGCGGCGGCCTGGTTGCTGATGGCGGTCTGCCCCGAAAGGAGGAAAACGGGCCGGGAACCGTGCCCGCTGGTCAGCCGTGCCAGCAGCACGTACTCGACCTGCCCCTTCTCCCAGCGGTACGACTCGCCGCCGACGACGATGGCTCCGCGCTCCGGCCCCGGGTCGGGGCTGATGACGACCCGCACCCCGGGCAGCATGGAGGCCAGGTGCGCCACGGTACGGGCGTTGGAGGAGGGGCCGCCGACGCAGAACTCGGCGCGCTCGCCGAACCCCTGGCGGGCGCCGTCGTGGCTGACGATCTGCACGGTCGCCCCGCAGTCCTTGATCAGGGCGGAGATCTCCAGCAGGGCGAAGGCGTCGTTGCGGTGCAGCGAGGAATCGGTACCGCCCATCTGGCGGTTCACCACGAACAGGCAGTCGGAGCCGGACGGCAGCCCGAAGAACGCCTGCTTGCGGCGGAGCGCGCGCCGCCAGAGGTAGGTCCGGGAGAACCAGCCGAACCCGCCGCTGACGGCGGTGGCTATCACCCCGAGCACGATGTTGCGCACGTCGTCGTTCATGGCGCGGATGTTAACCCGCGACAGGCCGTCCTGACGCGGGGGGCGAGGTGAAGTTAAAGTGCCCAGCCTAGGCCTGGCACAAGGGGTCTGACAGGCCGTCGACTGGAGGTACGGATGCGTCGTCCCGCCGCACGTCAGTTAGCGCTCGTCGCCCTCGCCGGAGCGCTGGTGTCCACCGGCGCGGCGGCCCCGCCGTCCGCGCCGGCCGGGGCCGCCGCCGCCAAGGTCCCGGTCGCCGTGGGCTACGGCGGAGCCGTGGCCAGCGTCGACGCCGACGCCTCCGCCGCGGGGATCGCCGTACTGCGCGCCGGAGGCAACGCCGTGGACGCGGCGATCGCCACCGCGGCCGCGCTCGGGGTCACCGAGCCGTACTCCGCCGGCATCGGCGGGGGAGGGTACCTCGTCTACTACGACGCCAAGTCCCGCAAGGTGCACACCATCGACGGCCGCGAGACCGCGCCGGCCACGGCCACCGCCACCCTGTTCCAGGAGAACGGCGTCCCCATCCCCTTCGCCGAGGGCCAGACCAGTGGCCGCGGGGTCGGCGTTCCCGGCACCCCGGCGACCTGGAAGAGCGCGCTGGACGCCTGGGGCTCGCGCCCCCTCGGCCAGCTCCTCAAGCCGGCCGAGAAGCTGGCCCGGGACGGCTTCACCGTGGACGGCACCTTCCGGGCCCAGACGGAACTCAACCAGGACCGTTTCAAGGACTTCCCGGCCACCGCCGAACTCTTCCTGCCCGGCGGGGCCCTGCCGGTGGTCGGCTCCACCTTCAAGAACCCCGACCTGGCGGCCACGTACGCCGAACTGGGCCGCAAGGGCACGGGCGCGCTCTACCGGGGCCCGATCGCCGAGGACATCGTCCGGGCCGTCCGCAAGCCCCCGGTGAACCCGGCCGCCACCCGGGTCGTCCGCTCCGGCGACATGACCACCCGCGACCTGCGCGCGTACGAGACCGAACGCCAGGCCCCGACCCAGGTGAGCTACCACGGCCTGGACGTCTACAGCATGGCCCCGTCCTCCTCCGGCGGCACCACCGTCGGGGAGGCGCTGAACATCCTGGAGCACACCGACCTCGGCTCGCTCTCCGAGGCGCAGTACCTGCACCGGTTCATCGAGGCCTCGCGGATCTCCTTCGCCGACCGCGGCCGCTGGGTGGGCGACCCGGCCGCCGAGAACGTGCCCACCCGGGAACTCCTCTCGCAGCGGTTCGCCGACACGCGCGCCTGCCTCATCAAGCCCGGTCAGGCACTGACCAGCCCGCTCGCTCCCGGCGACCCGCGCAAGCCGGTGCCCTGCGCCACCACCGGGCAGGCCGCCCCGACCACGTACGAGGGGGAGAACACCACGCACCTGACGGTCGCCGACCGCTGGGGCAACGTCGTCTCGTACACCCTGACCATCGAGTCCACCGGCGGCAGCGCCATCACCGTCCCGGGCCGCGGGTTCCTGCTCAACAACGAGCTGACCGACTTCTCCTTCGCCCCGGCCGCCCCCGGCGTCCCGGACCCGAACCTGCCCGGACCCGGCAAGCGACCGCGGTCCTCCATGGCCCCGACCATCGTGCTGCAGCACGGGCGCCCGCTGCTCGCGGCGGGATCCCCGGGCGGCGCGACCATCATCACCACCGTGCTCCAGACCCTGATCGGGCACCTGGACCGGGGCCTGCCGCTGGTCGACGCGATCGCCGCGCCGAGGGCCAGCCAGCGCAACCAGACCACCACCGAGCTGGAGCCGGGGCTGTGGAACAGCCCCGTCCGGGCCGAACTGGAGGCGATCGGCCACGGCTTCCGCCAGAACCCGGAGATCGGCGCGGCCACCGGCGTCCAGCGCCTGCCGGACGGCCGCTGGCTGGCAGCGGCCGAAACCAGCCGCCGGGGCGGCGGCTCCGCGATGGTGGTCAGCCCACACGCCCGCCCGTAGGCCCGTCCCCGAGCGGTGCCCCGCCCCAGGGGCGCCGCTCACGGGGTCGTGAGGATCCTCGGGCCGGCCGTGGTGATCGCGACCGTGTGCTCCGCATGCGCCGCGCGGCTGCCGTCGACGGTTCGCAGGGTCCATCCGTCCCGGTCGCAGCGGTAGTCGTCCGTACCGCCCGCTATCAGCATCGGCTCGATCGCCAGGACCATGCCGGGGCGCAGCTTCATGCCGCGGCCGGCCGGGCCCTCGTTGGGCACGCCCGGGTCCTCGTGCATGCTGCGGCCGATGCCGTGCCCGCCGAAGCCGTCCGGGATGCCGTATCCGGCGGTGCGGCACACCGTGCCGATGGCGTGGGCGATGTCCCCGATCCTGTTGCCCGGCACGGCGGCGGCGATACCGGCCGCCAGGGCCGCCTCGGCGGTCTCGACCAGCCGCAGGTCGGCGGGGCGCGCCCGGCCGACGGTGAAGCTGACCGCCGCGTCCCCGACCCAGCCGCCGAGCTTCGCCCCGAAGTCGGCGCTGACGAGGTCGCCGTCGCGCAGCCGGTAGCGGTCGGGGACGCCGTGCACGATCGCGTCGTTCACGGAGACGCACAGGACGGCCGGGAAGGGCACCGGCGCGAACTGCGGCCGGTACCCGAGGAAGGGCGAGGTCGCACCGGCCTCCCGGAGCACCTCGCGGGCCACCTCGTCCAGCTCCAGCAGGCTGACCCCGACCCCGGCGGCCTCGCGCACCGCCGCAAGGGCCTGCCCGACGACCCGGCCGGGGGCCCGCATCTCTTCGATCGCTCGTTCTGTCTTCAGTTCCACCATGCCAATAACTATACCGGTATAACTTTAACGGGATAGTTATTGGGGTCCGGGGTAGGGTGGGGGCATGGTCCGTACCCCCCTCACCCCCGAAGAGCGCGAGCGCGGCGAGCGGCTCGGCGCCCTGCTGCGCGAGGCCCGCGGCCCGCGCAGCATGGTCGAGATCGCCGCGAGCGCCGGCCTCTCCGCCGAGACGCTGCGCAAGATCGAGACCGGCCGCGCGCCCACCCCGGCCTTCTTCACGGTCGCGGCCCTGGCCGGCGCCCTCGGGCTGTCCCTCGACGAGGTCATGCGACGCTGCGCCCTGGTGCCTGTCTGACGCCTGCCTGACGCCGGTCTGAAGTCCCTCCGACTCCCGTCTGACGTCCGTACGGCTCCCGCCTGACCGCCGTCCGACCCCCACCCGCCCCCGCGGGCCTGCCGTTCGGGCGGGCCCGGCGGCCGAACGGCTCAATCGGCGGTGGGATGCGCGGGGCGCGGGGCAAGCGTGAAGGCGTGTCAGCCACGAACGCATCGAAGCGACTCGGTTTCGGACTGCTCGGCGCCGTCCTCGCGGGCGGCCTGCTGCTCGCGGCCTGCGCCGCCCCCGACGGCCGCAACCATGCCCAGGACGACGAGGTGGTCTTCCGCCACCCGGGCGTCCTCGTCAGCCACACCCAGCTCCAGGACGCGAAGCGGATGGTCGCCGCGGGCAAGGAGCCCTGGAGCTCGGCGTACCGAGCGGTCCTGAAGAGCCGGTACGCCTCCCTCGACTACACCCCCCGTCCGGCCGAAGTGGTGGCCTGCCCCTTCGGTGCGGGGCCGCCCTCCTGCCCCGGCGAACGCCAGGACGCGGTCGCCGCCTACACCCACGCACTGCTGTGGTCGGTCAACGGCAGGACCGCGCACGCCCGCAAGGCCGTACAGATCATGGACGGCTGGTCGGCCGTGATGAAACGGCACGGCGGGGACAACGCCGCGCTCCAGGCGGCCTGGGCGGGCTCCACCTGGGCGCGGGCCGCCGAGATCCTGCACGCCGACTACCCGAACTGGGAGGAACCCCAGGTCAACCGCTTCAAGCGGATGCTGCGCACCGCCTACCTGCCGGCCGTACGGAACCGGCCGCCGGGCCAGGGCGGCAACGGGGAGCTGGTGGCGACCGATGCCGCCCTGGGCATCGCGGTCTTCCTGGAGGACCGGGCACTGTTCAAGGAGTCCGTGGAGCGGTTCCGGTCGCGGCTGCCCGCCTACTTCTACCTCGAGAAGGACGGACCGCACCCGCTCGGGCCGCCGTACACCGGCATCGACAGCGCCGACCAGGTCAAGGCGTACTGGTCCCACCCGGGCGGCTACGCCGACGGCATGGCCCAGGAGACCTGCCGCGACCTCACCCGGGTCGGCCACGCGCTCGCCGCGTCCGCGCACATCGCGGAGACGGCCTGGCACCAGGGCGTCGACCTGTACGGGGAACAGGCCGCCCGGCTGAGGTCCGCGCTGGAGTTCCACTCCCGGCACCAGCTGGAGGAGGACGCCCCGCCCTGGCCGTGCGCGGGAACGGCGGACAGTGCCACCGGCCCCTACGCGGAGGTGGCCCTGCACCACTACGAGACGCGCACCGGAGCGAAACTCCCGTACACGAGACAGCTGGCCGACAAGACCCGGCCGGCCGGGACCGACGAGCTGTTCGTGGCCTGGGAGACCCTGAGCCACGGACACCCGCCGGCCGCCGCCGGTGGCGCGGACCGGGCCGAGCCGTAGCTGTCGTCGTGCGCCCGCCGGGGATTGCGGGTCAGCCTTTAGGCTCGGGGCATGACTCTCGAGGAGCTCGGCCGGGGCAAGTACGTCAGCCTCACCACCTTCCGGAAGGACGGCACCCCCGTCGCCACGCCCGTATGGGCCGTCGCCGACGGGGGTGAGCTGTACGTGTGGACGCGCAGCGATTCGTGGAAGGTCAAGCGGATCCGCAACAACGGGCAGGTCGCCGTCACCCCCTGCGACGTGCGCGGCCGGGTCGAGGAGGGGGCGCCGACGCTGACGGGCCAGGCGCGGCTGCTCGACGAGGCGGGACTGAAGCGGGTGCGGAAGCTGATGTCGCGCAAGTACACCTGGCAGTTCTGGGTGGTGGACGTGCCGGCCGCAGTGGCGCGGCGGGGCAAGCGGCCGCACACGGGGATCGCCGTCAAGCTTTGAGATTCCCGTAGCCCGCCCGTAACACGGATGGGATCCAATGCGGGCATGGAGACGGCGACTTCGCTGCTGATCGGTCAACTCGCGGAGTACTTGCGGGGGTTGACGCGGAGACTGGATCCCGGGGCGGGCTGGTACGGGGAGTTCCTGCGGCGGGACCCGGAGGGGGTGCGGGCCTGTCTGGACGGCGCCGCGATACCCCCGTGGGACGTGCTGGAGTCACTGCTGGGCGATGCCGGAGCCGTCCCCGGGGAGGTGGAGTACGCGGCCCGGCTGCGCGGCGCCGCGGCCGCTGCCTGGGACCGGGCGCCGGGCGGCGCGGGCGAGCTGCGGAACCTGCTGGCGGCGGCCGCGGAGCAGCGGGCCGCGTCCGAGACGGCCCTGAGGGCCCTCACGGAACAGCTGGGCGGGGCGGCGGACCCGGCCGAGGCGGCCGCGCTGACGCGGGAGCTGGCCTGGCTCCGGGACGACGCGGCCCGGGCCGCGGGGCGGTACGAGGACCTCACGGCCCGGCTGGCCGCGCTGCCGGTGGAGCCGGCCGCGGTACGGGCCTGGCTCCGCCCGACACCGCGCCCGGGGCCGGACCCGCAGCCCGCGACGCACCCGGCGGGGGAGCACCCCGGGGAGCCCCTGCCCGGCGTGCCGCGCCAGCGGACGGCGCCACCCGCACCGCTGGCCGAGGCGGCGCAGGCGCAGGCCTATGCCCCGCCCCCGGTGCAGGCGCAGGCCTATGCCCCGGCGCAGGCCCCGGCCTCCTTCCCGGGTCCGGGCCAGCCGCATACCCCGCCCCCGGCCCAGGACCCGGCGCCCCCGCCCACCTCCCCGGCCCCCGTCGGCCGGGCCGAGGGGCGGTGGCTGCGCGGCGGGCGGCGCTCCGGGGGCGGCGCCCGCTACGCCGGGGCGGCGGCCGCCGACGCCCCGGTCTCCACCCCGCCGCCGGGGCACCCGGACGGTACGGCCGCCGCCCCGCGCGGCGCCCGCTTCGGCCGCCCCGAGCCCGGCCCGGGCCGTCCCGACCCGGAACCCCAGGGACAGCCCGAACCCCAGCCCCCGCGGCACACCGCGCCCGCCGACCCCCGCCGGGCCGCGGCCTTCGCCGCCGGGCTGGCCTCCCTGCGTGCGCAGGGCCGCACCGGCGAAGCGCACGCGCTGCTCTGCGAGGCCGCGGCCTGGCCCGCCGAGCTGCTCCCGGAGCTCGCCGCCGAGCTGAGCCGGGCCGGGCTGGCCGCCGACTGGGCGACCCTGCTCTGGGAGGCGGCCTCGCTGCCGCCCGAGCGGCTCGCGGCGGCGGCCGCGGCCCTGGGGGAGGCCGGGCGGGACGCCGACTGCGACGCGCTGCTGCGCCAGGGGGTGGCCCGGCCCGCCGCCGAGATCGCGGAGGCCGCCCTGGCCCTCGGGGCGGCCGGGCGGGAGCGGGAGGCCGACGCCCTGCTGGGGGCCTTCGTACGGCTGCGCACCGCCGAGGAGGCGGCCGCGCTCGCCCGGCGGGCTCCGCAGTGGTTCGCCCCGCGGCTGCTCCGGGCCTCAGCCGCCCTCCCCGGGACCCGGCACCGGGATCTGGTGCACGCCCTGCGCGTGGCGGGTATCGCCTCGGCGTAGCACTCGCGCCCCAAGCTGCCCGCCTCCTGACCGGAAACGACCGCGTACAGACGTAACTTGATCGACTACTCCAACCGCGCAAGGCGCTCTTGCCCCACGCTGTGACGAGGCCTACGTTCTACTCCCTACGCACCGTCTACGTGCGTAGAAGTCGGCGTTCCCGTCGCGAGGAGCAGCTCATGGCCCAAGTCGTCCGCGCCGCGCTCGTCCAGGCCACCTGGACCGGAGACACCGAGTCGATGATCGCCAAACACGAGGAGCACGCCCGCCGGGCGGCGGCCCAGGGTGCGAAGATCATCGGCTTCCAGGAGGTGTTCAACGCCCCGTACTTCTGCCAGGTCCAGGAGCCCGAGCACTACCGCTGGGCCGAGGCGGTCCCCGACGGCCCGACCGTCCGGCGGATGCAGGACCTCGCCCGCGAGACCGGCATGGTGATCGTCGTACCGGTCTTCGAGCTGGAGTCCGAGGGCTTCTACTACAACACCGCCGCCGTCATCGACGCCGACGGCAGCTACCTCGGCAAGTACCGCAAACACCACATCCCGCAGGTCAAAGGCTTCTGGGAGAAGTACTACTTCCGCCCCGGAAACCTCGGCTGGCCCGTCTTCGACACGGCCGTCGGCCGCATCGGCGTCTACATCTGCTACGACCGCCACTTCCCCGAGGGCTGGCGCCAACTGGGCCTCGCCGGAGCCCAGCTCGTCTACAACCCCTCCGCCACCCACCGCGGCCTCTCCGCCTACCTGTGGCAGCTGGAACAGCCCGCCGCGGCCGTCGCCAACGAGTACTTCATCGCCGCGATCAACCGCATCGGCCAGGAGGAGTACGGCGACAACGACTTCTACGGGAGCAGCTACTTCGTGGACCCGCGCGGCCAGTTCGTCGGAGAGGCGGCCAGCGACAAGGAAGAGGAACTCCTCGTCCGCGACCTCGACTTCGACCTGATCAAGGAGGTCCGCGACCAGTGGGCCTTCTACCGCGACCGCCGCCCCGACGCCTACGGAGGGCTCGTACAGCCGTGACCAACCCGATCCCCCTGCACAGCCGCCACCGCAGCGTCCTGCCCGACTGGCTCGCGCTCTACTACGACCGCCCCATCGAGCTCACCCACGGCGAGGGCCGCCACGTCTGGGACTCCGACGGCAACCGCTACCTCGACTTCTTCGGCGGCATCCTCACCACGATGACCGCCCACGCCCTGCCGGAGGTCACCAAGGCCGTCTCCGAACAGGCCGGGCGGATCATCCACTCCTCCACCCTGTACCTGAACCGGCCGATGGTCGAACTGGCCGAGCGGGTCGCCGCCCTGTCCGGCATCCCCGAGGCACGGGTCTTCTTCACCACCTCCGGCACCGAGGCCAACGACACCGCGCTGCTGCTCGCCACGACGTACCGCCGCTCCAACCAGATCCTGGCGATGCGCAACAGCTACCACGGCCGCTCCTTCTCCGCCGTCTCGATCACCGGCAACCGGGGCTGGTCCCCGACCAGCCTCTCGCCGCTCCAGACGCACTACGTCCACGGCGCCGTGCGCACCCGGGGCCCCTTCGCGGACCTGAACGACGCCGGGTTCACCGCCGCGGCCGTCGCGGACCTGGAAGACGTACTCGGCCAGACCCGCGGCGGGGTCGCCGCGCTCATCGCCGAACCCGTCCAGGGAGTCGGCGGGTTCACCTCACCGCCCGACGGCCTCTACGGGGAGTTCCGCCGGGTCCTCGACCGGCACGGCATCCTGTGGATCAGCGACGAGGTGCAGACCGGCTGGGGCCGCACCGGCGACCACTTCTGGGGCTGGCAGGCCCACGCCGAGAACGGGCCGCCGGACATCCTCACCTTCGCCAAGGGCATCGGCAACGGCATGTCGATCGGCGGGGTCGTGGCCCGCGCCGAGGTGATGAACTGCCTGGACTCCAACTCCATCTCCACCTTCGGCGGCTCCCCGGTCACCATGGCGGCCGGCCTCGCCAACCTCTCCTACCTGCTGGAGCACGACCTCCAGGGCAACGCCCGCCGCGTCGGCGGCCTGCTGCTGGAGCGGCTGCGCGCCATCGCCGCCCACGTGCCCGCCGTACGGGAGGTCCGCGGCCGGGGCCTGATGGCCGGGCTGGAGCTGACGAGGCCGGGCACCGACCAAGCGGACCCCGACGCGGCCACCGCCGTACTGGAGGCCGCCCGCGAAGGCGGCCTGCTCCTCGGCAAGGGCGGCGCGTACAACACCAGCGTGCTGCGCATCGCCCCGCCGCTCTCCCTCACCGTCGCCGAGGCGGAAGAGGGCGCCGAGATCCTCGAACGAGCCCTGCGCAGCCTCAACTGACCCCGCTCCGATCCCCAGGGGGGAGACGTACATGACCACCCGCACTCTGATCCGCGGCGGCCTCGTGATCACCGCCGCCGACGAGCTGCACGCCGACGTCCTGATCGAGGACGGCCGGGTCGCGGCGCTCGCCGCCCACGGCTCGGCGGCGGCCGAGGCCTGGTCGGCCGCCGACCGTACGACCGTCGACCGCACGATCGACGCGAGCGGGAAGTACGTCATCCCCGGCGGGGTCGACGCGCACACCCACATGGAGCTCCCCTTCGGCGGCACCGCGGCCTCGGACACCTTCGAGACGGGCACCCGGGCCGCCGCCTGGGGCGGCACCACCACCATCGTCGACTTCGCCGTGCAGAGCATGGGCCGGAGCCTGCGCGAGGGGCTCGACGCCTGGTACGACAAGGCCGACGGCAACTGCGCCGTCGACTACGCCTTCCACATGATCCTCTCGGACGTCAACGAGGGCACCCTGAAGGAGATGGACCTCCTCGTCGGGGAGGGGGTCACCTCCTTCAAGCTGTTCATGGCCTACCCCGGGGTCTTCTACAGCGACGACGGGCAGATCCTGCGCGCCATGCAGCGGGCCTCGGGCAACGGCGGGCTGATCATGATGCACGCGGAGAACGGCATCGCGATCGACGTGCTCGTGGAACAGGCCCTGGCCCGTGGAGAGACCGACCCCCGCCACCACGGCGAGGTCCGCAAGGTCCTCCTGGAGGCGGAGGCCACCCACCGCGCCATCCAGCTCGCCCGGGTCGCCGGCGCCCCCCTCTACGTCGTGCACGTCTCGGCGGAGGAGGCGGTCGCGGAGTTGGCCGCAGCTCGTGACAAGGGGCTGCCGGTCTTCGGGGAGACCTGTCCGCAGTACCTGTTCCTCTCCACGGACAACCTGGCCGAGCCGGACTTCCAGGGTGCCAAGTACGTCTGCTCCACCCCGCTCCGTCCGCGCGAGCACCAGGCGGCCCTGTGGCGGGGTCTGCGGACCAACGACCTCCAGGTGGTCTCCACCGACCACTGCCCCTTCTGCTTCCGGGGCCAGAAGGAGCTGGGCCGCGGGGACTTCTCGAAGATCCCGAACGGTCTGCCGGGGGTGGAGAACCGCATGGACCTCCTCCACCAGGCCGTCCTGGACGGGCACATCAGCCGCCGTCGCTGGATCGAGATCGCCTGTGCGACCCCGGCCCGGATGTTCGGCCTCTATCCGAAGAAGGGCACGATCGCGCCGGGTTCCGACGCCGACATCGTCCTCTACGATCCGCACGCCGAGCAGGTCATCTCCGCCGAGACGCACCACATGAACGTGGACTACTCCGCGTACGAGGGCAGGCGGATCACCGGACGCGTCGACACCGTGCTCTCGCGCGGCGAAGTGGTCATCGACCGCCGGGAGTACACCGGGCGGGCCGGTCACGGGGCGTTCGTTCACCGCTCCGCCTGTCAGTACCTGTAAGCCGTAAGCCCGCACGCAGCAGCAAGGAGCCATGCATGGACTTCGGCCTCGTCCTGCAAACCGACCCGCCGGCCTCCCAGGTCGTGAGCCTTATGAAACGCGCGGAGCGCAATGGCTTCCGCTACGGCTGGACCTTCGACTCCGCCGTGCTGTGGCAGGAGCCGTTCGTCATCTACAGCCAGATCCTGGCCAACACCCAGCGGATGCACGTGGGCCCGATGGTGACGAACCCGGGCACCCGCACCTGGGAGGTGACCGCCTCCACCTTCGCCACCCTCAACGACATGTACGGCAACCGCACCGTCTGCGGGATCGGCCGCGGAGACTCGGCCATGAGGGTCGCCGGACGCGCGCCCAACACCCTGGCCCGCCTGGGCGAGTCCATCGAGGTCATCCGCGATCTGGCGGAGGGGCGCGAGGCCGAGGTCGACGGGAAGTCGCTGCGGATTCCGTGGATCCGGGACGGGAAGCTGCCCGTGTGGATGGCGGCGTACGGTCCTAAGGCCCTGGCCTTGGCCGGGCAGAAGGCGGACGGGTTCATCCTCCAACTGGCCGACCTCTACCTTACGGAGTGGATGGTCAAGGCGGTGCGTCAGGCTGCTGCAGAGGCCGGCCGCGATCCCGACTCGATCACCATCTGTGTGGCGGCTCCGGCGTACGTCACGGCCGACGACTCGGCGCAGGCGCTGGCCCACGCCCGCGACCAGTGCCGGTGGTTCGGCGGGATGGTCGGCAACCACGTCGCCGATCTGGTCTCCCGCTACGGCGAGCACTCCTCGATGGTCCCGGAGGAGCTCACCGAGTACGTCAAGTCCCGCCAGGGCTACGACTACAGCCATCACGGCCGCGCCGGGAACCCGTCCGCCGACTTCGTCCCGGACGAGATCGTCGACCGTTTCTGCCTGCTCGGCCCGGCCGAGGCTCACATCGCCAAGCTGCGCGCCCTGCGGGATCTGGGCGTGGACCAGTTCGCGGTCTACGACATGCACGATGCCAGGGAAGCCACCATCGACGCGTACGGCTCCGACATCATCCCGACGTTCCGCTGACTTTCGCGAGTGGCCGGGGGCCGACCACTGGGTCGGCCCCACAACAGGTTGCCGACGGCTCTCGTGTGGACACTTCTTTCGCACCGACCGCCATCCCGCAGGCTGCGACGTCCCGCCGTAAGACGACGGCCGCGAGGTCCTCGGCGTGATCGTCGGCGACAGCGAGACCGGTGGGTGTGTCATCCCCACGGGGCGACGTTCGGCACGGTAGATCAGGCAAGAATCTTGCCAAGCCCGACACCGACCCGGAGGTTCCATGTCGAAGAGCGGCGCGCCCCGCATCGACGTCCCGAGTGAGGCCCCGGCGCGAGCGTCGCTTGTGTTGGCGTCCCTGATCATCGTTGCCGCAGTGGCCAACCTGAACCTGTCGGTGGCCAACGTGGCGCTGCCCGCGATCGGGAAGGCCTTCGACTCCTCTCAGAGCTCGCTGAACCTGGTCGCCGTGGGGTACTCCCTCGGCCTGGCCGCATCGGTCCTCTACCTGGGTGCGGTCGGCGACCGTCACGGGCGCAAGCTGCTGCTGCTCCTCGGCACCGCTCTGTCCGTCCCCGCCTGTCTGCTCGCCGCGTCCGCACCGAACGACACGGTCCTGGTGATGGCCCGGATCCTCGGCGGGCTCTCGGCCGGCATGGCCTACCCGACCACCCTGGCGCTGATCACCGCCCTGTGGGCGGGGCCCGGGCGGACGAAGCCGATCGCGCTGTGGTCAGCCCTGGGCGGCGGCATCTCCATGCTCGGGCCGGTGATCGCGGGCGCGCTGCTCGAACGCTTCTACTGGGGATCGGTGTTCCTCATCACCCTGCCCCTCGCCGTGGTCGCGCTGGTCATGGCCCTGCTGTTCGTCCCCGCACACGCCAACGAGTCGGCCGAACCAGTGGACAACCTCGGCGGCATCCTGTCCGTCCTCCTGATCGCGGGACTGGTACTGGCGATCAATTTCGCCGCCGTCCCCCACCAGGGAGCACTGGTCGTCGGGCTCGTCGTGATCGCCCTGGCCGCCGGAGCGGCGTTCTTCCGGCGTCAGCTCCGGGCCCCCAACCCGTTGTACGACCTCCACATCGCCGGACGGCGTACGTTCTGGGTCGCCGCATGCGCGGGAATCATCGTGTACGGCTCCATGATGGGATCGGCGTTCATCAGCCAGCAGTACCTGCAGAACGTGCTCGGGTACGACCCCGTCGAAGCCGGCGCCGCCATCCTCCCCCTCGTCGTGATGATGGTGCTCGTGGCACCACGGTCCGCGAAGCTGGTCGAGACGCGCGGCGCCCGCACGACCCTGCTGATCGGCTACGCGTTCCTCTTCCTCGCCTTCGGCTGGATGCTGCTGTTCTGGGGCGAGCACAGCCGCTACTGGCACATCGGCCTCGCCTACGTGCTCACCGGGATCGGCGCCGGCCTCGCCGGGACGCCCGCATCCCACTCGCTGACCGGATCGGTGCCCGTGCGGCGGGCCGGCATGGCCTCCGGTACCGCCGACCTGCAACGGGACCTCGGCGGGGCCGTCATGCAGTCCATCATGGGGCTGCTCCTCACCGCCGGCTACGCCTCGGCCTTCAGTGCGGCGATCGCCGCCTCCCGCGAGAGCAAGGACGTGTCGGATCAGGTCCAGAGCGAGCTGACGAAGTCGTTCGCCTCCGCCGGGCAGGTCGCCCAGCAGCACCCCCAGTACACCGACCAGATCATCGCGGCAGCACGCCAGTCCTTCCTCCACGGCGACGACCGGGCGTACACCGTCGGCCTGGCCGCGATCGCCCTGGGCGCCATGCTGATCTTCTTCATGTTCCCGCACCGGGACGCCGAGCGGGAGCTCCTGGGGCGCTACTACGCCGAGGACTCCGCCTCCGCCGCCACCGAGAGGCCGAGCGGACCGGGAGCCTGAGAGGCCGTACGGTCAGCCGGTCGCCGACCGTGTCTCCCGCACCCCAGTTGAGCCGTTCGGTTCGGGAGAACACCCCCATTGGATCAGTGGCAGTCGTGCCACCGGGCCATGGCAATCCGGTGGTGCTGTCGTGGTGGCGCGGATTGCGTGTCCCCGTCAGCACCCAGGGAGCGGTTCAGTGGAAGCCAGCAGCAGTGACCGTAGCCGAACGACCTTGTTCCTCAGGTCTTCAAGGACAGGGAAGGACTCCACCGGTGGCTGAGGCATCCGCTCCTCCAGCCGTCCGACACGAACTGCTGAGGCTCACGTGAACAGCGCGATCGCGATCATGGCGGACACCCCTCCGCAGCTGCTCCCGGCCCGCCAACTCATGGCCTTCACCCTGGCCTCCCACATCCTCCTCGTTCCCTTCGGCGTGGCTCTTCCCGCCATCACCCTGCTGATGCACTACCGCGGGCTGCGCAAGGGCGATCCGGTCGCGCTGCTGCTCGCGCGGCGCTGGTCGGCGGTCATGGCCGTGCAGTTCGCCATCGGCATCGTCACCGGGACCGTGCTCTCCTTCGAGTTCGGCCTGCTCTGGCCGGGTCTCATGGGCCGGTGGGGCGATGTCTTCGGCCTCGGGTTCGGGGTCGAGGCGTGGGCGTTCTTCCTGGAGGCGATCCTCATCGCCATCTACCTCTACGGATGGCGGAGGCTGAAGCCGTGGACGCACTTGTGGCTGGCTCTGCCCCTGCCGCTGACGGCACTGCTGGGCGCGTTCGGCATCATCGCCGCGAACTCCTGGATGAACACGCCGCGCGGCTTCTCGCTCGACGTGGGCGGCAACCCCGTGGACATCGACGTCCGCAAGGCGATCTTCACGCCGATCTTCGGCCCCGAGTACTGGCACTTCGTGGCGGGTGTCGTCCTCACGGCGGGCTACGTCGTGGCCGGGGTGTACGCGGTGGGCTGGCTGCGAGGCCGACGTGACCACTACCACCGGCTCGGCTTCACCGTTCCGTTCACCGTCGCCGCGATCCTCACCCCCGTGCAGTTCGTGCTCGGGGACTCCATCGCCCGCTCGGTGTTCCAGGAGCAGCCGGTGAAGTTCGCCGCCACCGAGTTGGTCTGGAAGACCGGCACCCACCAACCGGAGATCCTGTTCGGACGCCTGCATGAGGACGGAACGGTCTCCGGCGGGCTCAAGATCCCCCAACTGGACTCGATCCTCGCCGGTTTCAGCCCGGACACCCGGGTGACGGGTCTGTCGTCGGTCCCCGCGAGCGACCGCCCCACGGCCGCCCAGGCCACCATCGCCCACTGGGCGTTCGACATCATGGTGTCGATCGGGAGCGCGCTCCTCCTGCTCGCGCTCTGGTACGGCTGGTGCTGGCTGCGACGACGCGACCTGCCGAGTTCCCCGTGGTTCTTCCGGTGCGCCGCCGTGGCAGGGGTGGCCTGCCTGGTGACGGTGGAATGTGGCTGGATCACCACCGAGGTGGGGCGCCAGCCCTGGATCGTGTACGAGAACATGCGGGTGTCCGAAGCCGTCACGGACACCCGGGCCGCGTCGTTGTGGACGATGCTCGCCATCGTCATCGTGGTCTACGTACTGATCTTCGGCACCTTCCTGGGCGTCCTGCTCAAGATGCGAACCCGCTGGCGGACGGCGGACGAACAAGAGGGCGATGCCCAGGCCGCCGGCACTCCGGAAAGCGACGCCCCGTACGGCCCCCGCCGGGCGACCGTCGCTGCCGCACCGGATCACGATCACGGCTCCGCTCGCGGTGATGGAGGAGGGCGATGATCCAGGACGTCGTGGCCTGGGTGCTGCTGGCCGCAGTTGCCGCCTACGCCTGTGCGGGCGGGACGGACTACGGAGCCGGGTTCTGGGACCTCTTCGCGGGCGGCACCGTACGGGGCCAGCGGCCCCGGTGGCTGATCGACCACGCCATGGAGCCCGTCTGGGAGACGAACAACGTCTGGCTCATCTTCGTCCTGGTGTTCATGTGGACGGGCTTTCCGGTCCTGTTCCAGACGCTCTTCACCGCCATGTGGCTGCCCCTGGCGCTCGCGGCCCTGGGGCTCGCCCTGCGCGGTGCGGGCTTCGCCCTTCGCAAACCCATGACACGTCTCGCGCACCGAAGGATCTACGGCACCACCTTCGCCGTTTCCTCCCTCCTGGTGCCCTTCTTCCTCGGGGCGGTCGTCGGCGGGCTGGCCACGGGCCGGGTCGCTCCGGGGACGAAGGCGTCCGCGGACGCGTGGTCCAACGGGACCTCCGTGCTCTGCGGCCTGTTCACCGTCGCCACGACCGCCTTCCTGGGGGCGGTGTTCCTCACCGCCGACGCCCGCCGCTTCGACGCCCCCGACCTCGTCCACTACTTCCGGCTGCGGGCCTGGTGCAGCCTCGGGGTCATCGCCGTCCTGACCGCCGTCGGCCTCGTCGTCACACACCACGACGCGCGCTACGTCCACGACGGCCTCACCAGCGGCGTCGGCCTCGCCTTCGTCCTGGCGGCCGCCGTCTGCGCCGCGGCCACCGCCGGGCTGCTCCACCGCACGGCCACGGGCTGGGCGAGGATCACCGCGGTCGGGAGCGTCGCCCTCGTCGTCATCGCCTGGGGGCTGGCCCAGCGCCCCTATCTCATCCCCACCTCGCTGACCGTGGACGAGGCGGCCGGAGCACCGACGACACTGCGCTGGCTGCTCCTGGTCACGGTCATCGCGATCGTGCTCGTCGGACCGCCGCTGGTCCTGCTCTACCGCCTGGACACCAGCGGCGCCCTGCAACCCCTCGCCGACAACGACCTGCGCCGCACGGCCGCGAACCGGGATCCTGGCCGGCACCGCTGACCACTCCGCCGCTACCTCTCCATCGAGGGCATTCGAGGGCATGGACACTGGACGAGCTCATGACCAGAACTCTCATTACCGGTGGCCTTGTCATTACGGCTTCCAACGAGTTGCATGCGGATGTTCTGATCGAGGACCGCCGTGTCGTGGCGATGGTGACAGCGGGCAGCCAGCAGTGGACCGCTGACCGGGTGATCGACGCCTCGCGGAAGTACGTGATCCCGGACGGGGTCGATGCGCACACGCACGATGTGGAGGAGGCCACCATCGACGCGTACGGCGAACACGTCATCCCGGCCCTCAGAGCCTGACGCCCACCCCCCTGACCCGAAGGGACGCGTGCCCATGGTGGACCACCCGAGCGGAGACACCGGAGGCCGCGTCGAGCTCGCCCCCGGCGACGTTCCCCCCGACGGCCGCTTCGCCAATGCCGACCTGCTTCCCGTACCGGTCGAGGGCAGGCGCTGGACGACGTACAACTTCGCGGCCCTGTGGGTCGGCATGGCGCACAACATCCCCTCGTGGCTGCTCGCCTCCGGGCTGGTGGCCCTGGGGATGGACTGGAAACAGGCCGTTTTCACGATCGCCCTCGCCAACGTGATCGTACTGGTGCCGATGCTGCTCACCGGGCACGCTGGCCCCAAGTACGGGATCCCCTTCCCGGTCCTGGCCCGGGCCTCCTTCGGGGTGCGCGGAGCCAATCTGGCCGCGCTGATCCGGGCGGCCGTGGCCTGCGCCTGGTTCGGGATCCAGACCTGGATCGGCGGATCCGGGATCTTCGTCCTGCTCGGCAAGGTCTTCGGCGGCTGGGAGGACGCGGAGGAGATCGCCGGACAGCCCTGGCCGCTGTGGCTGTGCTTCATCCTCTTCTGGGCCCTCGAACTCGCCATCATCTACCGGGGCATGGAGACCCTGAGGCGCTTCGAGAACTGGGCCGCGCCGTTCGTCATCGTCGGCGCCCTCGCGCTGCTGGTGTGGATCGGGACCAAGGCGGGCGGCTTCGGCGAACTGCTCCACCAGCCGTCCCGGCTGGGCTGGGGCGAGGACTTCTGGCCGGTCTTCTTCCCCTCGCTCATGGGGATGATCGCCTTCTGGGCGACACTGTCGCTCAACATCCCGGACTTCACCCGCTTCGGCGCCGGCCAGCGCTCCCAGATCCTCGGGCAGACCCTGGGACTGCCGACGACGATGACCCTCTTCGCGCTGCTGTCGGTGTTCGTCACCTCCGGGTCGGAGGCGGTGTACGGCACGGCGATCTGGGACCCGGTGGAGCTGGTCTCCAAGACCGACAACGTCTTCGGACTGCTCTACGCCCTGGTGACGGTGCTCGTCGCGACGATCTCGGTCAACATCGCGGCGAACGTCGTCTCCCCGGCCTACGACCTGGCCAACCTGGCCCCCCGCCTGATCAACTTCCGCACCGGTGCGCTGATCACGGGGGTGGTCGGCGTGCTGATCATGCCGTGGGAGCTGACCTCGACGCCCGAGTTCTACATCTTCACCTGGCTCGGCCTGGTCGGCGGCCTGCTGGGCACGGTCGCCGGCATCCTCATCGCCGACTACTGGATCGTGCGCGGCACCCGCCTCTCGCTGCCCGACCTCTACCGCGAGGGCGGTCCGTACTGGTACCGGGGCGGCTGGAACCCGAAGGCGGTGGCCGCCTTCCTGGTCGGCGGCGTCCTGGCCATCGGGGGATCGCACTCCGCGCCCGGCAAGGGCCCCTTCCCCGAGGACGGCCTGATCCCCTTCCTGAAGCCGCTCGCGGACTACGGCTGGGCGGTGGGCCTGGCCTCGTCGCTGCTGCTGTACGTGGCGCTCACGCGTCGGGAGCGGCCCGACCACTGAGGTCGCGGCCCCGCGTCCACCGCCTCGGTGAGGCGGGGGTCCAGTACGATCTCCTGCCACGTGCAGCAGTCGGCGGCCTCGACCGCGACCTCCGCGCCGCACCCCGCGCAGGCGAGGTTCGGCCCGTCCAGGCCCATGGGTCCGCAACAGCCGATCCGGCGCCGCTCGATCGGCAGCACCCCGCGGACGTCACCCGGACTCAGGACCACGCCCGGCCGGGGACCCCGCGCGGCATCGGTCCTCGCGAAGCCCTTGGGCACCGGGCCCCAGGAGAACCGCGACGGCTCCGGGTCACGGGCGTACGTCCCTGGCGCCATCCGGGGCGGACACGGATCCACGGGCGCCTCGTACGGGGCCCATGTCTCGCTCTCCGGCGGTACCGGGACCTCCCGGACGGCGGTGGTCAGCTCGGTCAGGCAGCGCGCGCAGCGAAAGACGGTCACCGCTCCATCGTCGGCCACGCGCCCGCCCTCCCGCACTTCCTTCGCCCGCGAGGTCCGCAGTCCACCTGCAGTCCAACCATTCGACCCGGATTGTCGGTGGGGTTTGTCAGTCGGGCATGGTGTGATGGAGGCATGATCGAAGAGTTCCTGGCCCGTGACCTGTCCGCCGTCGAAGAGGCCGTCCGCAAGGCGGCCGCGGTCGAGATCATGCCGAGGTTCCGGCAGCTCGCCGAGCACGAGGTGGATCAGAAGACCGGCCCGCACGACCTGGTGACCGTCGCCGACCGCAAGGCCGAGGAGCACCTCACCGCCTCGCTGACGAGGCTGCTGCCCGGCTCGGCGGTGGTCGGCGAGGAGGCCGTGCACGCCGACCCCACCGTGTACGAGGCGCTGCGCGCCGACGCGCCGGTCTGGATCGTGGACCCGGTCGACGGCACCCGGCAGTTCGTGGCCGGCGACCCAAACTTCTGCACCCTCGTGGCCCTCGCCCAGCGCGGGGAGATACTCGCCTCCTGGACCTTCGCCCCGGCCCTGGACGAGCTGGCCACCGCCGTGCGCGGGCAGGGTGCGTACGTCAACGGCGAGCGCATCCGCAGCGGTTCGCCGGAGCCCGGCGCCGTGCTGCGGGTCGCCGTGGCCCACCCGCTGTACACCTCCGACGAGGACAAGCGCGGCCTGGCCCGGCTGGAGGTGCCCGGGGTCGCCGTCCGGCCGTGCGGTTCCGCAGGCCTGGAGTACCTGAAGGTGGCGCGCGGCGAGATGGACGCCCTGGCCTTCACCTGGCCCTCGGCGTGGGACCACGCGGCGGGGCTGCTGCTGGTCGACGAGGCGGGCGGCTCCCAGAGCACGGTCGAGGGGGTCCCCTTCCGAGTGGACCGGGACAACGCGCTGCCGTTCGCGGTGGGCCGGGACGAGGCCACCGCGGTGCGCATCCGCGAGCTCCTGCGCGACGCCTGACCGGCCCGCCCGCGCCCGGGCGGAGCGGCAAGACGGCCCGCAGCGGCCCGGATCCCGCGTTGCCGCGCCGCATATCCTGGAGGTGGTGCCGCATCCCGTGGGCGGTCCTCCGCCGGACGAAGGAGCTGTCAGTGTCGTCGATTCTCGACGTAGTCGTGGTGGGGGCGGGGCCCAACGGCCTGACGGCCGCCGTCGAGCTCGCCCGGCGCGGCTTCTCCGTGGCCGTGTTCGAAGCCGAGGGGACCGTCGGCGGCGGGGCCCGCACCGAGGAGCTCACCCTCCCCGGCTTCCGGCACGACCCGTGCTCGGCCGTGCACCCCCTCGGCGCCGGCTCCCCGGTGTTCGCCACGATGCCGCTGAAGCGGTACGGGCTGGAGTGGCTGCACGCCCCCCTGCCCATGGCGCACCCCTTCGACGACGGCACGGCCGCGGTGCTGTCCCGGTCCGTCGCGGAGACCGCCGCGTCCTTCGGGCCCCGGGACGCGGGCACCTACCGCCGCCTGGTCGAGCCGTACCTCGGCAAGTGGGACACCCTGGCCCGGGACTTCATGTCGCTGCCCTCCACCGCCCTGCCCCGCGACCCGCTCACCCTGGCCCGCTTCGGGCTGACCGGACTGCCCCCCTCCACCTGGCTGCTGCGCCGCTTCCACGACGACCGCGCGCGCTCCCTGCTCGCCGGGCTCGTGGCGCACGTCATCGCCCCGCTGGGCGGGATCGGCACCAGCGCGGTCGGCCTGGTCTTCGCGCTGGCCGCGCACGCCGGCGGCTGGCCGATGCCGCGCGGCGGCTCCCAGTCCATCTCGGACGCGCTCGCCGCGTACCTGCGCGACCTCGGCGGCGCCGTCCACACGGACTTCGAGGTCAAGCGGCTCGACGACCTGCCGCCCGCCCGGGCGTACGTCTTCGACACCTCCCCGACCGCGCTGGCCCGGATCGCCCGGCTGGGCCGCGCCTACGACGGCTACCGCTACGGCGCCTCCGTCTTCAAGCTCGACTACGCGCTGGACGGCCCGGTGCCCTGGACCGCCGAGGAGCCCCGCCGGGCCGGCACCGTCCAGATCGGCCCGCACACCCGCGACATCGACGCCGCCCTGCAACTCGCCTCGAGCGGCCGGGCCCCGCGCAACCCGTTCCTGATCACCGCGCAGCCCAGCCTCGTCGACCCCGGCCGGGCGCCCGAGGGCAAGCACACGTTCTGGGTGTACGGGCACGTCCCGGCAGGATGGGAGGGCGACCTCACCGAGGCCGTCGAGCGCCAACTGGAGCGCTTCGCGCCGGGGTTCCGCGACCTCGTGCTGGCCCGCGCCACCGCCGGACCGCCCCAGCTCGCCGCCCGCAACGCCAACTACGTCGGCGGGGACATCGCCTGCGGGGCGGCCTCGGGACTCCAGCTGCTGCTCCGGCCCAAGATCAGCCTCTTCCCGTACGCCACGGCCCACCCGGCGGTGTTCCTGTGCTCCTCGGCCACCCCGCCGGGCCCGGGCGTCCACGGCATGTCGGGCCACAACGCCGCCAAGGCGGTCTGGCGCCACCTGCGGAAGGAGTCCCGATGACCGTACGCATCACCCTGGTCCAGGGCGACATCACCACCGAGCAGGTGGACGCGGTGGTCAACGCGGCCAACTCCTCGCTGCTCGGCGGCGGGGGAGTGGACGGGGCCATCCACCGCCGGGGCGGTCCGGAGATCCTCGCCGCCTGCGAGGACCTGCGGCGCTCCCACTACGGCAAGGGCCTCCCGACCGGCCGGGCGGTCGCCACCACGGCCGGCCGGCTGCCGGCCGGGCACGTCATCCACACGGTGGGGCCCGTCTGGTCCCGGGACGAGGACCGGTCCGCGCTGCTGGCCTCCTGCTACCGCGAGTCCCTGCGCGTGGCCGACGAGCTGGGAGCCCGGACGGTCGCCTTCCCGGCGATCTCCACCGGGATCTACGGGTGGCCGATGGACGACGGGGCCCGGATCGCGGTGGAGACCGTACGGGCGGCCCGGACCTCGGTGGAGGAGGTCAGGTTCGTGCTCTTCGGCGCGGAGGCCTACGAGACCTTCGCCGCTGCCCTGTGACCGCCGTGGCCGGCGTGTGCGCTGTGGCCGATCCGTGCTCGGGTGTCGTAGAGGGTCGCTAGGCTCTTGGGATGACCCTTTCGGACGCGCCCACTGAGATCCCCGACGCCTTGCAGGTGCTCCACCGGGTCTTCGGCTACGACTCCTTCCGCGGCGAGCAGCAGCAGATCATCGAGCACGTCGTCGCAGGCGGCGACGCGCTCGTCCTGATGCCGACCGGTGGCGGCAAGTCGCTCTGCTACCAGATCCCCGCGCTGGTCAGAGAGGGCACGGGAGTGGTGATCTCACCGCTGATCGCGCTCATGCAGGACCAGGTGGACGCGCTCACCGCCCTCGGGGTGCGGGCCGGGTTCCTGAACTCGACGCAGGGCGCCGACGAGCGGCGCGGCGTCGAGCAGGCCTTCCTCGCCGACGAGCTGGACCTGCTGTACCTGGCTCCCGAGCGGCTGCGCACCGAGGGGACGCAGCGGCTGCTCGACCGGGGCAAGGTGTCGCTCTTCGCGATCGACGAGGCACACTGCGTCGCCCAGTGGGGCCACGACTTCCGCCCCGACTACCTCGCCCTGTCGATGCTGCACGAGCGCTGGCCCAAGGTGCCGCGCATCGCGCTGACCGCTACCGCCACCGAGGCCACGCACGCCGAGATCGCGGCACGGCTGGGGCTGGAGGAGGGCCGGCACTTCGTCGCGAGCTTCGACCGGCCGAACATCCAGTACCGGATCGTCGCGAAGGACAACCCGCTCAGGCAGCTGCTGGAGCTGCTCCGGGAGGAGCACGCCGGGGACGCCGGTGTCGTCTACTGCCTCTCGCGGTCGTCCGTGGAGAAGACCGCGGCCTTCCTGGTGGAGCAGGGCATCGACGCCGTGGCGTACCACGCCGGCATGGACGCCCGCACGCGAGCCGAGAACCAGTCGCGGTTCCTGCGTGAAGACGGGGTCGTGGTCGTCGCCACGATCGCCTTCGGGATGGGCATCGACAAGCCGGACGTCCGGTTCGTCGCCCACCTGGACCTGCCGAAGTCGGTCGAGGGCTACTACCAGGAGACGGGCCGCGCCGGCCGCGACGGGGAGCCGGCCACGGCGTGGATGGCGTACGGCCTCCAGGACGTCGTGCAGCAGCGCAAGCTCATCGAGGGCTCCGAGGGGGACGACACGCGGCGCCGCTCGCTGGCGAGCCACCTGGACGCGATGCTGGCGCTGTGCGAGACGGTCGACTGCCGCCGGGCGCGGCTGCTGGCGTACTTCGGCCAGCCGGGCGGCCCGTGCGGGAACTGCGACACGTGCCTGACGCCGGCCGAGTCCTGGGACGGGACGATCGCGGCGCAGAAGCTGCTGTCGACGGTCTGGCGGCTGGCCAGGGAACGGCGTCAGAAGTTCGGCGCGGGCCAGATCATCGACATCCTCCAGGGGAAGAAGACCGCCAAGGTCATCCAGTTCGACCACGACGCCCTTTCGGTGTTCGGCATCGGCACGGACCTGGGCACCGCCGAGTGGCGAGGGGTCGTACGGCAGCTGCTGGCGCTGGGGCTGCTGGCCGTGGAGGGCGAGTACGGGACGCTGGTGCTCACCGATGCCAGCGGTGAGGTACTCGGGGGCCGCCGCAGCGTCCCGCTGCGCAAGGAGAAGGCGCCGGCCCGGGCGGCACGCAAGGAGTCCGGTTCCCGGTCCGGCAAGGGCGCCCGGGTGCCCGTCGACCTGCCGGCGGCCGCCCTGCCGGTGTTCGAGGCCCTCCGGGCCTGGCGGGCCGAGACCGCGCGCGAGCAGGGGGTGCCCGCGTACGTCGTCTTCCACGACGCGACGCTGCGCGAGATCGCGACGCGGCTGCCGGCCACGGCGGGGGAGCTGGGTGAGATCAGCGGCATCGGCGAGGCGAAGCTGACCAAGTACGCCGAAGGCATCCTGCACACCCTGGCCGAGTCCGGCCCCGCCGAGCCGGCGGCCCCCACGGCGCGCCCCGCCGCGCCGCACGCCGGCGAGCAGCACGCCGGTAAGCAGCACAACGCCAGGCAGGACGACGGCAAGCAGCGCGACGACGAACCGCACGACGACGAGCCGCCCTTCGACATGGACGACATGGACGCTCCCTGGGACGACTGGCAGTAGGCGGCGGCCGGGCCCGGCCGGCCGGCCGTCGGGCGCCCACCGAGCCGTGGGCCGGCCGGCGGCCGGCCCGTGGCCGGATGGAACCCATGGCGCACGGAGGCGAGTTGTCCGTGTGGCATCATGACCGCGTTGTCTGCCCGGGGGATCAAGAACCCAGGGCCGGCGAGGGCGGCCGCCGAGTTTCGCCGGAGGACTGAGGATGAAGGTGCCTGGCTCTGCGTTACCGGCCTCGGAGGACAGACAGCTCAGGCGTCGGCTCAAGAAGGTCCGCCGCACCTGCGAGGAGATGCTCGCGGAGTGGGGCATGGAGCACGGCTGCGGGATCGACGAACTCCACGCGTACCTGAGCGCACAGCGCAACCGCCCCATCCATCTGATACCGACCACTTTCCCGGAGCGCCATCTCCTGGGCATATGGCTGAAATTGGATGAATTCGACGTCGTGGCGTTCGAGAAATCGGCCTCTCCGGCCCACAAAGAGCACATCATCGCCCACGAGTTGGCCCACATCGCGTTCGGGCACCGCGGGTCCGTCCCCCTCGACCGCGTCGAATCCGGTCCCCTGTTCACGGACGTCGACCCCGCCGCCGTCCAGGGCATGCTCATGCGCTCCCGTTACAGCGACGGGGAGGAGCAGGAGGCCGAGACGATGGCCTCGCTCATCCTCGCCCGGGCCACCAAGCGCTGGGTCGAACCGGCCTGGGCCGTCCCGGACGAGGCCGCCGACATCGTCGCGCGCATCGAACTCGGCCTCGGAAAGCCGGAGCAGCAGTGAACACGCTCTACACGGTCCTCGCATGGGTCTGCGCCTTCGTCGGCCTGGCCGCCTTCGCCTACCGGCTCCCGGACCTGCTGCGCAGGAGGCACGACATCGCGCTGTGGGCGCTGTGCGTCTACTTCCTGTGCTCCGGGATCAGCTTCCTCGTCGACCTGGACCAGCTCCGGCTGCACATCTCCGGATTCTTCGGCCTGCCGAACGTCACCTCGCTGATCACCCAGGTCGCGGTGGTCGTGCTCACCGCCGCCCAGCAGGTGGTCCTCGTCCACTGGTCCTCACCGCCCGCCGAAGCCCGGCGCATGGCACGCCGGCGCGTGCTGTTCTTCGGCGCCGCGCTGTGCCTCCTCGTGATCGCCTCCTTCGTCGTCGGCCCGGTGACGAAGTCCGAAACGGCCACGTCCACGATCCTGTTGAGCATCCAGGACGGCGGCTACGCCCTCTACATGTTCTTCTACCTGCTGATATGCGCCGTGGGGCAGGCGGAGACCGTACGGCTGTCGCTGCGCTTCACCAAGGCCGCCAACCGCCAGTGGCTCGCGGCCGGCATGCGCACCGTGACCCTCGGCGCGAGCCTCATCCTGGTCTACTGCGTCACCCGGAGCATCCAGATCGCCGGCACCCGGCTGCACTTCGACGGCGCCGGCCTCGACCCCGTCCAGTGGACGTGCGGCAGCGTCGGGGCCCTGCTCCAGGTCACCGGGTGGACCATTCCGTCCTGGGGGATCCACCTCACCCGCGTACGGGGCTGGATCCGCAGCTACCGTGCCTACCTGCGCCTGCGGCCCCTGTGGCGGGCGCTCCACCAGGCCCTGCCGGACATCGCGCTGAACCCGCCGCGCTCCTGGCCGCGCGACCTCCTCCCGCCCAGGGACCTGCACTACAGCCTGTACCGGCGCGTCATCGAGATACGCGACGGGCAGCTGATGCTCCGCACCTCGCTCTCCTTCGAGGACTTCACCCGGGTGGCCCGCTCCCTGGACCTCCCGGAGGACCCGACCTCCCCCCTGGGCGAAGCCCTGCAGGTGCGCGCCGCCCTGAGCCGTCCGCCCGAGGAGAGGACCGAACAGGACGATACGGCCGGCCTTCCCGCGCGTCCGCCCTACGAGGACTTCCGCGACGAGGTGCAATGGCTGACCCAGGTCGCCTCGTCCTTCACCGCCCTCGGCCAGGGCGGCCGGTACCCCGCGGCCCGGACCGGGACCCCGTGAGCCCTTCGGCCGGAGCCGCCGTCGAGCGCCTCGTCGCCCTCGACACCGCGCACGGCGCGACCGCCGCGCTGCCCGCGGTACGCGAGGCCCTGCGCGGGTTCCCGGAGCTCTCGGCCGACCCCGCGAGCCTGCGCGGCCAGGGCGCCGACCGGCTCGCGGCCCTCGCCGAGCTGTGCGAGGTGATCGGCTGGATCCTCTTCGACGCGGGCTTCCACCGGCAGGCGCACCGGGCCAACGGGAGGGCGCTCGCCCTCGCCGGGCTCTGCGGCGACCGCTGGACCGGACGGCTGGTGCTGCTGAACCACAGCATGCTCCAGACCCACGTGGGCGACGCCCGGGGCGCCCTGGAGACCGCCTCGCGCGTCGCCGGGCCGCGCGCGCTCCCCGCCAGGGTCAGCAGCCTCGTTCTGGTGCGGCAGGCGCACGCGCACGCCGTGCTGGGCGCCGGGAGCGAGTCCCTGGAACTGATCTCCCGCGCCCGCAGCCGCTTCCTGGACGGCGTCTCGCGCCACGACCCGCACTGGGCCTGGTGGATCGACGACACCGAGCTCCTCGGCCACCAGGGCTGGGTGCTGGCCAGGCTGCGCCGATGGGATCGGGCCATCCCCCTCCTGCACCAGGCGGCGACGGCCCCGGGCCCCTCCTACCGGCACCTGTTCACCGCGGAGCTCCTCTCGGCCCTGGCCCGCGCCGGGGCCTGGGCCGAGGCGGAGGACCTCATCGCGGAGCTCGCCCCCCGCGCCGCCGCCATTGGGTCCGTACGGACGACCGGGACGCTCGGCAGGACCGCGGCCGGCCTGCGCCGCGCCGCGCACGCCCCGGGACCGCTGCGGGACGCGGCGGCCTTCCTGCTGGAGTGCCTGCCCGCCCCGGCGGCGCGCACCGGCCGTCACCCGGCTTGATCGGCGAGCCACCCCCAGAACCCCTCATCACCGGACTTCCGGAGCCCCGGAACGCCGGAGAACGACCGACCGACACAGACAGGGACCCCATGCGCCACATCCGCATATCGATGCCCGCCGCGGCCGCAGTGCTCACCGCGGCGGTGCTCTTCTTCGCCGCCGGAAGTCCGGCCACCGACACCGCCGTCCAGTCGCCCGCGGCCGCCTCACTGGCCGGCCAGGAGCTGGTGCCGGGGGAGCGGGGCAGCGCGTACGTGTCCACGCAGCTCTTCTTCGGCACCGGCCGGCACAACGGCAACCCGCCCATCACCGAAGAGCAGTTCACGAAGTTCGTCGCCGACGTGATCACGCCCCGCTTCCCGTCCGGGCTGACCCTTCAGGAGGGCCGCGGCCAGTGGCGGGACAAGGAGGGCGACATCAACCGCGAGAAGTCGTACGAACTGACGGTGCTCTACCCGGTCGGTGAGGCCCGCGCCAGGGACGCCGACATCGAGTACATCCGCCGCCTGTACTGCCAGACCTGGGAGCTGGAGTCCGTCGGCCGTGCCGACGCCCTGGTCCGGGCCGACTTCTGACGAGGACCGGATCCCGCCGGGCGCCGCCGGGCTGCGGACGCGCGGCCCGGCACCCCGGCCTGAGGTGCGGCGCGACCGAACCGGTCACAAGCTGAAGACATGAGCACTGCCCGGCCGGGTCCGCGCAGTTCGGAACTGCGCCTCGCCCTGGCCCTGCGGGGCGGGGTGAGCCTCGCCGTCTGGATGGGCGGCGCCTGCTGCGAGACCGCCCGGCTGCGGGAGGCCGGGCAGGCGCCCGCAGGGACGCCGGCCCCGGACCGGGACCCGCGGACGGCCGTCTACCAGGACCTGCTGCGCACGTGCGGCTACGGGAGCGTCGACATCGACGTCCTCGCCGGTACCAGCGCGGGCGGTCTCAACGGCGTCCTGCTCGCCTGCCACCTGGTCTACGGCATGCCCTTCGAGGACGGGGTCCGCGACATGTGGCTGCGCATCGGCGACCTCGAAGGGCTGCTGCGCCGCTCGAAGCCCTTCCACGTGCCCGATTCGCTGATGTGCGGGGACGACGTCTTCTACGCCGAACTGCGCCGGTCGCTGGACGCCCTGCTCGGGCAGAGCCCGCCGGCCGGCTGGAAGCCCGTCCCCTCGCTCCGGCTGATCCTCACGGCCACCCGGCTGCGCCCCCGCCGGGACTGGGTGCGCCCGACGCTCGGCCAGCCGCTGCTCGTCGGCCGCTCCAACGCCTACTTCCGCTTCCGGCACCGCAAGGCCCTCACCGACTTCCCCGACGGCTCGGCCAGGGCGGCGGCCCTGGACCGGCTGGCCTACGCGGCGCGCACGTCCTCCTCCTTCCCCGGGGCCTTCGAACCGGGCAAGGTCTACGTCGGCAACGAGCCGCCACCGCTGGGCGATCCGGCCCGGGTGGACATGCGCGGGGTCAGCAGCGAGACCGGCTACCCGGACGAGAACCTCGGCGGCTGCGCCGAGATGGTCGACGGCGGCCTGCTGGACAACATCCCCGTGGCCTGGGCCGTGCGTGCCATCGCCGGAGCACCGGTGACCCGCAAGGTCGACCGCTGGCTGCTGTTCCTCCAGCCCGTACCGCCCTCCCCGCCGCGCCCGGAGACCGGCGACAGCAGGCGCGCCACCCGCCTCGTACGGATCGCAGCCAAGTCCATGGCCGTGAAGTCCGGGTCCGAGTCGCTGCGCGACGACGCCCTGGAGCTGCGCGCCGCCGACGCCGCCGTCCAGCAGAAACAGGGCGTCACCGGGGTACTGCCGAACACCCTCGAAGCCCTCGAACTGGCTGCCGCGGCCCGGCTGGAGTCCTACCGGCGGGCCGTCGGCACGGCCGAGGCGAAGCGGCTCATCAAGCTGCTGGAGGACCCGGCCGAGGTCACGGGCCCCGACGCCCTGCTGCTGCCCGCGGGCCCCGGCCCGCTGGAGCCCCTGGACGCGAGCGGCGGGCAGGGCTCGGCCGCGCTCTTCGAGGCACTGCGACGGCACTCGGGGACCCTCCTGCCCGACCAGCGCAGCTCACCGCTGGCCCTGGCCCGTACGGTACGGCTGCTCATGGACTGGGTCTGGGCCTACGAGGCCGGTACGGACGAGCAGGACCCGCACGCGCTGAACCGCGCGGAGACCGTCGCGGAGAACCGCACGGAGGCCGTCGCGGAATGCCGCAAGCGGCTGTACGCGTTCCGGTTCGCCGTCGCCACCCTGGTCGCCGCCCGCGACCGGCTGCTGCTGCACGCCTACGGCGAAGCGCTGGCCGGGGGCGAGGTCCCCACCGCCGCCGCCGGGCCCTACCGGATGGCGGGCAGCCGCCTCGGGGCCGCCCTGCCCGTGATCCCCCCGGCCGACGCGCCGCCCGAGGCCTGGCAGACCTGGGCCGCCCTGTTGGCCGGGGTGGTCTACGTCGCGCTGGACCCGGCCCCCGAAGGGCCCGAAGGCAGGTACGGAGAACTGTGGGACCGGCTCGGTGAGCTCGGCCTGTACATCGGCGAGAGCCTCGGGGACACCGTCGTCGACGGCTACGAGGCACTGCACGCCGCCGCCGACGGCCCCGAGATGAAGCAGGCCCTCCAGGCCGCCGAGGTCCTGCTCGGCCCCCTGCGCCCGGACCCGCTCGCCGAGGCCACCGACATCAGCTTCCACACCGTTTCGGCCGCCAACGCCAGCTGGGCCGGCCGCAAGGTGCTGGGCCGGGCCGGGCTGTCCCCGCAGGAGCTGGTCGCGGCGAAGCTCAGCGGGAACCAGCTCAGCAACTTCGCCGCCTTCCTCAGCACCCGCTGGCGGATCAGCGACTGGACCTGGGGCCGGCTGGACGCGGCGTCCTCCCTGGTGTCCGTGGTCGCCACCGACGAACGCCTCGCCGCCGCCTTCGGAACCGAGGCGCGGGGGACCGCGCTCGGACAGCTCGTCGCCGCCGCCACGCCCGACGGCACCCGCTTCCTCCAGCTCTGGCACGAGGACCTCGCCGACCCGGACCGCAAGGACGTACAGGACTGGGACCGGGTACGGGACGTCCTCACGGCGCTGCGCCAGCGCGAGATCCTCGAAGAGGAACTCCCCGTGATCGCCGCACTGAACCGGGGCGGCATCCGCCGGGGCAACAAGCCCGACCTCCCACCGCCCCAGGCACCCCTGACCGAGGCCGCCTTCGAGAGCGCCGTGGAGTCGTTCCGGCGCATCGGCGCGGAAGGCGTCGACCAGCTCGTCCGGGCCCCCGACCCGCGCCGCGCCGCCCTGCGGACCGGACTCCTCGCCTGGCCGGCCGTACAGCCCTCCGGCAGGGGCGCGGCCCGGCTGGTGCAGGTGCCCATGCTCCTGCTGAAGCCGCTCGCCTGCCTGCTGCCCCTGGTCGCCGTGCTCGCCCCCGGATGGGCGCTGTCGGCGGCGGCCCTGATGTGGGCCGGTGTCGCCCTCGCCGCCGGCCAGTGGTCCTCGCTGCTCGGGCACGTTCCGGTCTGCCTCTTCGCGATGACCGCCCTGGCGGTCGGCGGCCGGCGGATCCTGCGGTTCCTGCCCGGCGCGCTGCGCGCGGGCGTCACCCTGCTGCTCGTGGCGGGGCCGCCGGTCGCCCTGTGGCAGCTGCGCGGGCTGCGGCTGGAGGCCGGGTCCGGCTGGCGCATCCCGGCCACCGGGCTCGCGCTCGCCCTGGCCGCCGCGATCGTGCTGGCCCTCGGATCGGACCGCCGTCTGCTCGTGCCCCCGGCCGCCCTGGCGGCGGGCGCCCTCGCCTCCCTCGTCCAGCTCGGCGGCCATCCGCCCGGCGGCTGGTGGGGGCTGCTGACCCTCTACGTGTCCCTCGCCGCGGTCTCGGTCGCGCTGCCCCGGCTGTACCCGAAGCCGGAACCGCCACCGCCACCGCCCCCGGCGCATCCCGCAGGCGCAACATCGGACTCACTCATCTAGGGTGAACCGGTAGGAACAGGCCCACCCGGGGTGAGGTCGGTGCGTTGGACACTTACCAGTCGACGAGCGAGGTGCCGGATCCGCCGGTGGCGGCGGTCGGCTACGCCGGCGTACTCCGTGAACTGCTGCCGATCGCCCTGTGGCGGGAGGACGCCGACGGACGGGTCGTGGAGTGGTCGCTGGCCGCCCAGGACCTGCTCGGCCACCGCCCCGAGGACATCCTCGGCCGCTTCGGCACCGCCGTCCTCGTCCCCGACGCCAACCGCGAGCTCGCCGACGACCTGACCCGCCGCGTCCAGGCCGGCGAGACCGTCGTCGGGACCCTGCCCGTGCGGCACCGGGACGGCCATCGCGTGACGATGGAGATGTGGATCGTGCCCGCCCCCGACCCGCAGGGCCGTACGGGCGCCATGCTCATCGCCGTGGAGACCTCCGAGGTCCTGCACATGCGGGACTCCCTCGCCGCCCTCCAGAGCCTCTTCACCCAGTCCCCGATCGGCCTCGCCACCCTCGGCCCCGACCTGCGGTTCCTCCGCGTCAACGAGGCGCTGGCCAGGATGAACGGCGTGTCCCCCGCCGCGCACCTCGGCAGGCGGCTCACCGAGGTGGTCCCCGGGGTCAACGCCACCGCCCTGGAGGCGATGATGCAGCAGGTGCTCGACCGGGGCACCGCCGTGGTCGACGTCCGCCGCACCGGCCGCACCCCCGCCGACCCGGACCACGACCGGACCTGGTCCTGCTCGTACGCCCCGCTGCTCGACGGCGGAGGCCGCCGGCTCGGCCTGATCGCCTCCCTCATCGACATCACCGAGGGCCAGCGGGCCCAGCTGGAGGCCGAGCGGGCCCGGACCCGGTTCGCCCTGCTCGCCGAGGCCGGCACCCGCATCGGCACCACCCTGGACCTCAGGCAGACCGCCCAGGAGATCGTGGAGCTCCTGGTGCCGCAGCTCGCGGACTCGGCCGACGTACAGCTCCTGGAAGCGGTGCTCGACCCCGACGAACCGGCGGGCGCCGCCACGCGCGGGATGCTGCGCAGACTCGCCGCCAGCTTCCCCGACCCGTCCGCGCCCACCGCGAAGCTGGCCGCGGGCCAGACCTTCCAGATCCCCGCCGGAACCGTCTACGAGAGGGTCGTCGCCGAAGGCCGGGCCATGAACCTCTACGCCTCCGACGTCCCGGCGCTGATCACCGACCCGCGCGCCGACGCCCTGCGGTCCTACCTCGCCACCCTGGGCTCGGCGCGGCTGGTCCCGCTCGTCGCGCGCGGCAAGGTGCTCGGCGCCGTCGCCGTGACCCGGGTGCGCGGGCGCGAGCCCTTCGACGAGCAGGACTGCGTGCTCGTCGACGAACTCGTCGCCCGAGCGGCGCTCAACATCGACAACGCCCGGATGTACACCACCCAGCGGCAGGCGGCCCTCACCCTCCAGCGCAGCCTCACCAACAGCGCCCTCCCCGAGGTCGGCGGACTCGAACTGACCGGCCGCTACCTGCCCGCCAGCGACCACGACGTGGGCGGCGACTGGTTCGACGTCATCCAGCTGCCCCGCGGGCGGACCGGCCTGGTCATCGGGGACGTGATGGGCCACGGGATCCACGCCGCTGCCGTCATGGGACAGCTCCGCACGGCCGTACGGACCCTCGCGCGGTACGACGTCCCGCCCGCCCGGATGCTCCGCTCGCTCGACGCGACGGTGGCCGACCTCGGCGAGGACGAGATGGCGACCTGCGTGTACGCCGTCCACGACCCTGCGACCGGCGGCTGCGTGATCGCCCGCGCCGGGCACCCGCCGCCCGCCGTGGCCACCGCGGACGGGACGGTCACCTTCCTCGACGGTCCGCCCGGGACCCCGCTGGGCACGGGCGGGCACGACTTCCGCACCGAGGAGGTGCCGCTGCCCCCGGGGAGCCTGCTGGTGCTCTACACCGACGGGCTGATCGAGGCCCGGGACCGGGACCTCGACCAGGGCATGGACCGGCTCGCACGGGCCCTGGAGCAGGCCGCCCAGCCGCTGGAGCTGCTGTGCGACGGGATCCTGGAGCGGCTGCTGCCGAGCGCTCCGCAGGACGACGTGGCCGTCCTGCTGGCCCGCACGGTGGTCACCCGGCAGCCCGCCTAGCCGGGGCGCCCGCCTGGCCGGGACGCGCGCCTGGCCGGGCAGGGCCCCGTCACCAGGCCAGGCCCTCCAGCTCGTCCAGGTCCAGCGTGAGCGCGGCCAGCGGCTCCGCCGCGCTCGCGGTCAGCGGGAGCTCCGCCCAGATCACCTTGCCGCGCTCGGTGTACCGGGTGCCCCAGCGCTCCGCGTACTGCGCGACGAGGAACAGCCCGCGGCCGCCCTCGTCGGTGGTGGCCGCGTACCGCAGGTGCGGGGAGGTGCTGCTGCAGTCGGAGACCTCGCAGATCAGCGTCCGGTCGCGCAGCAGCCGCACCCGGATGGGCGCCGCCCCGTACCGGATGGCATTGGTGATCAGCTCGCTGAGGATCAGTTCCGCGGTGAAGGCGATCTCCTCCAGGCCCCAGGCGGCGATCTGCGCCGAGCCCTCGTTGCGCACCCGGGAGACGGCCGCCGGGTCGGCCGGTACGTCCCACTCCGCGATCCGCTCCGCCTCCAGCCGCCGGGTGTCGGCGATCAGCAGGGCGATGTCGTCGCTCGGCGCCGGGAACAGCAGCGCCGCCAGCACGTCCGCGCAGGCCTGCTCGGGACTGCGCCCGGACCGCGACAGGGTCTCGCTCAGCACCGCCAGACCGGTGTCGAAGTCCCGGTCGCGGTCCTCCAGCAGCCCGTCGGTGAACAGTACGAGCCTGCTCCCCTCCGGCAGCGTCAGTTCGGTGGTCTCGAAGGGCATGCCCCCCACGCCCAGCGGCAGCCCGGTCGGCAGCTCGGGGTACTCCACCCGCCCGTCGGGGTGGACCAGCGCCGGCCCGGGGTGCCCGGCGCTCGCCAGCGTGCAGCGGCCCGACGCCGGGTCGTAGACGGCGTACAGGCAGGTCGCACCGGTGACGCCGGCCGTCTCCTCGGAGCCTTCGCCGGCGTCCTCGGCGGGGCCGTTCTCGTCCCGGTCGATCCGGTCGATGAGCTCGTCCAGATGGCCCAGCAGCTCGTCGGGCGGCATGTCCAGGGTGGAGAAGTTGTGCACGGCGGTGCGCAGCCGGCCCATCGTCGCCGCCGCGTGCACCCCGTGCCCGACGACGTCCCCGACGACCAGTGCCACCCGGGCGCCCGGCAGCGGGATCACGTCGAACCAGTCACCGCCCACCCCGGCCTTCGCGGGCAGGTACCGGAAGGCGACGTCCACCGCGCTCAGATCGGGCAGCACCCGCGGCAGCAGGCTGCGCTGGAGCGTCACGGCGGTGGCGTGCTCGCGGGTGTAGCGGCGGGCGTTGTCGATGGAGACGGCCGCCCGCGCCCCGAGCTCCTCCGCGAAGGACAGGTCCTCCTCGTCGAAGGGGTCCGGGGTGTCCGCCCGCCAGAAGTTGGCCATCCCGAGGACCACCCCGCGCGCCTGGAGCGGTACGGAGATCAGCGAGTGCAGTCCGTAGTCGAGCGCCACCCGCGTCCCGTCGGCGTCCTGCGCCCGCCAGCCGAAGGCGGCGCTCAGGTCCGCGGCCAGCACCGCGCGCCCGGCGCTCAGGGCCGCCGCCATCGGTGCGGTCGGCACCACGAACCGGATGATGTCCCCGACCGGCTGGAGCGGCTGGTCGGTGCGCACCCCCGTCATGGCCGCCCGGCGCATCTGCGTGTACACCTCCGAGGTGGCCGAAGGCTCCTCCCCGTGCAGCACCGGCTCCAGCAGCTCGACGGTGACGAAGTCCGCGAAGCGCGGTACGGCGACCTCCGACAGCTCCTCGGCGGTGCGCGTCACGTCCAGGGTCGTACCGAT
Source organism: Streptomyces sp. NPDC028314 (assembly GCF_055565795.1). NCBI lineage: Bacteria > Bacillati > Actinomycetota > Actinomycetes > Kitasatosporales > Streptomycetaceae > Streptomyces > Streptomyces sp. NPDC028314. Next base: position 15,901 of record NZ_JBVHTP010000019.1, on the reverse strand, counting down.
CCGCACCCCGGCGTCGTAGAGCATCTGGAGTCGCTCCCGGGCCACCTCGGCGCGGCCGGAGAGCGCGGCGAGCTCGGTGGAGTCCCGCAGGGTCATGACGCTGCCCGAGGGGCGGCCGCCGTACGGCTTGGTCGGACGCACGTTCACGGCGAGCAGCCGGTCCCCCGCCAGGTGGACCTCGTCCGTCACCACGCGCCCCGAGGCCAGCAGGGCCGTCGTCCGCGGATCCAGGCCCAGCTCGTCGACGTGCTGCTGCTCGGCGTCGGGCGGCAGGTCCAGCAGCCGCCGCGCCTCGTCGTTGGCCAGCACCAGCCGGTGATCGGCGTCGATGATCAGGACGCCCTCGCGCACGGCGTGCAGTACGGCCTCGTGGTGCTCGTTCATCCGGGCCATCTCGGCCTCGCCCAGCCCGCGGGTCTGGCGCCGCAGCCGGCGGCTGACCAGGGCGGCGCCGCCGGTGCCCAGCAGCAGGGCGCCCGCGGCGGCGCCGAGCAGCAGGGGGAGCTGGCCCTCGACGACGTCGCCGACGTTGGCGACCTCGATGCCGGTGGACACCAGGCCGACGACGGCTCCGCTCGCGTCCCGGACGGGGACCACGGCGCGGACTGCGTCGCTCGGGGCTCCGGTGAAGGTCTCGGTGAAGGACTCACCGGCTGCGGCGCGCTGGAGGTCGCCGGTGGCCCTCGTCCCGATCAGCTCGGGTCTGGCATCGGTGTAGCGGACCCCCTGCGGGGTCATGACCGCGATGAAGTCGAGGCCGGAGGCCGTCCGGGCGCCCTCGGCCAGGGGCTGGAGCACGGCCGTGGGATCGGAGGACCTGAGGGCCTGCGGCAGGCCGGGGGCGTGGGCGAAGGCCTCGGCGGCCGCCAGCGAGCGGTTCTCGGCGTCACGCTGGCTGTCGTAGCGCGCCTGGAAGACGAGGGCCAGAGCGGCCGCCGTGATCAGCACCAGCACGATCACGGCCTGGAGCGCGAACACCTGACCGGCGACACTGCTCGGCGCCAGGGAGAGGCGCGCGAGCAGGCCTGATGGCTGGCCCGCCGGCGGCGATCCCCGGGGTCGACCCGAACGTCCGGTCATGAGCCATTTCTAACACTGTCCACGCGGTTTGGGGGTGGCGGCCGCCGCCGTGCGGTATGCGCGCGGACCCGTGCCGACGTACGCGGTGAAGTGCTGGCGGAAGGTGACCTCGCTGGTGAACCCGGCCCGCCGGGCCACCTCCGCCACCGGATGGTCGGTGCGCTCCAGGAGTTTGCGGGCCGCGTCCAGGCGGTGCCCGAGGAGCCACTTGTGCGGGGTGGTGCCGGTGGCGGCGGCGAAATGCCGGGCGAAGGAACGTGGCGACATCCCGGCCCAGCCGGCCAGTGTCGCCACGTCCAGGGGCTCGTGGAGCCGGCGCAGGGCCCGTTCCCGTACGGCGGCCAGCGCCTCGGCGGTCCGGTCGGCGGCCGGGGTGGGCCGGTCCAGGTACTGGGCGTGGTCCCCCGTGCGGAACGGGCCCGTCACCATGGACCGGGCGATGGCCGCGGCGGCCTCCGCGCCGTGGGCCTCGCGGACCAGGTGCAGGCAGAGGTCGATGCCCGAGGCGACCCCGGCGGAGGTCCAGATCCCGCGGTCCTCGACGTACAGCGGGGCCTCCTCGACGAGGACCCCGGGGTGGCGGGCGGCCAGCTGCGGCGCGAGCCACCAGTGGGTCACCGCCCGGCGGCCCTCCAGCAGCCCTGCCTCGGCGAGGACGAACGCCCCGGCGCAGAGCGCGGCCACGGGCACGCCCCGCGCGTGCGCCTCCCGCAGGGCCGCCAGGACGGGCTCGGGGGTCGGGTCGGTGGGCTCGGCGAGGGCCGGTACGACGACCAGGTCGGCCCGGGTGAGCCAGTCGAGGCCGCGGTCGGGGGCCAGGGTCAGACCGCCGGGCAGGGAGATCGGCCCGGTGTCCAGGGCGCAGCGGCGCAGCTCGAAGGGCGGGACTCCGGCCCGGCTGCGGTCGGGGCCCCAGACCTCCGTGATGACGGCGAGGTCGAAGGCGCGGATGCCGGGCTGGACGACGATCGCGATCCGGTGCATGGCTGCCATGGTGGCAGGATCCCATCGGTTCGGGTCGGCGGAGCCGCTGTCGGGCCGGGAGCCCGGTGGACAGGATGAAGCCATGACGACGAACGAGAACGAGAACGAGAACGCGAACGAGAACGCGAACGATAAGGCGCAGGAGAACGCGAACGGGATCGGGATCGCCGGGAACAGCGCGCTGCTGGTCATCGACGTCCAGAAGGGCTTCGACGACGCGTCCTTCTGGGGCCCGCGCAACAACCCGGCCGCCGAGGCCAACCTCGCCGCCCTGATGGACGCCTGGCAGGAGACCGGCCGCCCGGTGGTGCTCGTGCGGCACGCCTCGCGCCCCGGTTCCGTACTGGCCCCCGACCACCCCGGCCACGCGTTCAAGGACTTCGTCGAGGACCGGCGGGACACGGCCGCGCTGCTGGTCACCAAGACCGTGAACTCCTCGTTCTACGGCACCCCGGACCTCGCCGAGTGGCTCACCGCCCAGGGCGTCGGCCAGCTGGTCGTCGCCGGGATCCAGACCAACATGTGCGTCGAGACCACCGCCAGGATGGCCGGGAACCTGGGCTACGACGTCCTCGTGCCCCTCGACGCCACGCACACCTTCGACCTCGCCGGGCCCGGGGGCCTGAGCCTCACCGCCGACGAGCTGGCCACCGCCACGGCCGTCAACCTCCAGGGCGGCGGCTTCGCCCGCGTGGTGAGCACCGCTCAGCTGCTCTCGGCGTCCCGCGCCCGGGCCACCGCGTAGTTTCGGGAGACGGACCGGCGGACCGGCCGCTGCCCCCCGTGCCCCGGAGCGGATACGGCGGAGGCCCGACCCCGCGTTCGGGGGCCGGGCCTCGCGGGGCCGGACGGGGTCAGAGCACGTCGGCGGCGATGTTGGCCGCGACCTGCTCCAGCAGGGGACCGGCGTTCGGGATGGACTTCGCCGGGTCGGGCTCCAGGTCGGTGAGCGGGTACGCCCGCCGGATCCCGGCCGCCTCCAGGGCCTCCTGGTCGAGCAGCAGACGGCCGCACACCGCGACCACCGGCTTGCCGGCGGCCCGGGCCGCGGCCGCGACGCCCGCCGGGGCCTTGCCGTGCAGGGTCTGCTCGTCCAGCGAGCCCTCACCGGTGATGACCAGCGTGGCCCGCTCCAGGGCCGGAGCGAAACCGAGCACCTCGAGCATCAGCTCGATACCGGGACGGAACGTCGCACCGAGCAGCAGCGCCCCGTAGCCGATCCCGCCCGCACCACCGGCGCCCGGCAGCACCGCGCACTCGGCGGCCTTCGGGCCGATCGCCTTCTCCAGCACCACCGCGAAGTGCGCCAGCGCCGCGTCGAGCGTCGCCACGTCCTGGGGCGACGCCCCCTTCTGCGGGCCGTAGACCGCCGGAGCGCCCTTCGGACCCGTCAGCGGGTTGTCCACGTCGCTGGCCAGGACGAAGTCCACGTCCGCGAAGCGCGGGTCGATGCCCGACAGGTCCGCCGAGGCCAGTGAGGCCAGCGCGCCGCCACCCGGGCCGACCGGTTCGCCGTTCGCATCCAGGAACACCGCACCCAGCGCCGCGAGCATGCCCGCGCCGCCGTCGGTGGTCGCGCTGCCGCCCACGCCGAAGACGATCGAGCGCGCGCCCGCGTCCAGCGCGGCCTTCAGCAGCTCGCCCGAGCCGTACGTGGTCGCCGTCAGGGCGGCGAAGACGCCCTTGGGCAGCAGCTGGAGCCCGGAGGCCTCCGCCATCTCGACCACCGCGGTGCCGTCGCGCAGCGCGAAGGCGGCCGTGACCTGGTCGCCGAGGGGCCCGGTGACCCGTACCTCCCGGCGTTCGAAACCGGCCGCCACGGCGGCCGCGACCGTACCGTCGCCGCCGTCCGCGACGGGGAGGGTCTCGATCTCCACGCCCGGGACGGCCTTGCGAAGGCCGGCCGTCACCCGCTCCGCGACCTGAACGGCCGTGAGCGAGCCCTTGAATTTGTCCGCGGCGATGAGCACGCGCGCGGTCTCAGTTACTGCTCCGTCCGTCACCTTGCTAATCCCTTGCTATCGAACAGTGCAGTCGCGCCACCATGAGCCTATCCGGAGGATCCTCCTATGCCCATGGGTGGCCTGGGCCACACCCGGCGCGGCATGCCCATAAAGAGGGATATACGCCTGCATAGTGTGGCCGCATGAGCGCGGATTCACTGGAACACGCAGGTCCGGATACCCCAGGTGGGGGGCCCGGCGACCCGGAGGGCGGCGCTCCCGACCTCCAGGTGGTCACGATCGGCGTGGTGGCCGTGCTCGTCGTGGTCGCCTGGGCGGCACTCGGCAAGAGTTCCTTCGACACCGCCTCGGACACCGCCCTGGCCTGGGTGCTGAGCAACTTCGCCTGGCTGTTCGTCATCGCCGCCGACGTCTTCCTCGTCATGTGCGTCGTGCTGGCCATCAGCCGCTTCGGCCGGATCCGGCTCGGCGCCGACGACTCCAGGCCCGAGTTCACGAACCTCGCGTGGATCGCCATGATGTTCAGCGCCGGCATGGGCATCGGCCTGATGTTCTTCGGCGTGGGGGAGCCGCTCACCCACTACCTGAACCCGCCGCCCGCCTCCGGGGCGGCCCCCCGCACCGGCGACGCGGCCCGCGCGGCCCTCGACTACTCCTTCTTCCACTGGACCCTCACCCCCTGGGCCATCTACGGCATCGCCGGTCTCGCCCTCGCGTACGCGACCTTCCGCAAGGGCCGCGGCAACCGCCTCAGCTCCGCCTTCGTCCCGCTGATGGGCGAGGAGCGGGCCAACGGCTGGCCCGGCAGGGCCGTCGACCTGCTCGCCGTCTTCGCGACCGTCTTCGGCACCGCCACCAGCCTCGGGCTCGGCGCGCTCCAGGTCGCCAAGGGGCTCAATATCACCACCGGTGCCGAGGACTCCACCACGCTCCAACTGATCATCATCGGCTCGCTCTCCGCCGCCTTCGTGCTCTCCGCCTTCTCCGGACTGCACAAGGGCGTGAAGTGGCTCAGCACCATCAACATCGTGCTGGCCGCCGCCCTGATGCTCTTCGTCTTCGTCCTCGGCCCGACCGTCTACGTCCTCGACGTGATCCCGGCGAGCGTCGGCAGCTACCTGCACAACCTGCTGCGCTGCCCATGGCCACCCGGACCGGCGCCTTCACCGACAGCGCCTGGCTCGGCGCGTGGACCATCTTCTACTGGGCCTGGTGGCTGTCCTGGGCCCCGTTCGTCGGCACCTTCATCGCCCGCATCTCGCACGGCCGCAGCATCCGCGAGTTCCTCGTCGGCGTCCTGCTGGTCCCCAGCGGCGCCACCGTCGTCTGGTTCTGCGTGATGGGCGGCACCGCCATCCGGCTCGACTCCACCGGCGCCGCCGACCTCGCCGCCGAGGTCAAGGAAGGCGCCGAGGCCTCGCTCTTCGCGATGCTCGACGCGCTCCCGCTCGCCACCGTCACCTCCTGGGTGGCCATGGCCCTGGTCATGACCTACTTCGTCACCAGCGCGGACTCCGCCTCCCTGGTCATGGGTTCGCTCACCAGCCGGGGCTCCCTGAACCCGCCCACCTGGCTCGTCGTCACCTGGGGCGTGCTGATGGCCGCGGTGGCCGCCGTCCTCCTCGTCGCGGGCGGCCTGAAGTCCCTGCAGACCGCCACCATCCTGGTCGCGCTGCCCTTCGTGATCGTCATGCTCCTGCTGTGCTGGGCCCTGGTACGGGAACTGCGCGAGGACCCCGGCGCGGGCCCGGCCCGGGCGCACCCCCTCCACGGCATGCGCGACGCCGTCAAGGCCATGGTCGGCGACGCCGTCACCGAACAGGGCCCGGCCCGCCACCACCGGCTGCGGCGCGTCGCGGAGTCCAAGGCGCGAGACCGCGAGGACGGCGGCGGCGGTGGCCCCCGGACGTGATCCACGGACCCCGGGGCGGCTGGGTAGGGTTGCGGCGTGACCACCACCGATGACTACGCCACCTACATCGCGAGCCTGCCCCGGGTGCTGGCCGGCGCCGCCGCGCTCTACCGCGACGCCGAGGGGCGGGTGCTCCTCGTCGAGCCGAACTACCGGGAGGGCTGGGCGCTCCCGGGCGGCACCGTCGAATCGGACACGGGCGAGTCCCCGCGCACGGCCGCCCGCCGCGAAAGCGCCGAGGAGATCGGGCTGGACCTGCCGCTCGGCAGGCTGCTCGCCGTCGACTGGAGCGTGGGCGAGGGCCGTCCGCCGCTCGTCGCGTACCTCTACGACGGCGGCGTGCTGGACGCGCAGCAGTTGGCCGCGATCCGGCTCCAGGAGTCGGAGCTGGTCTCCTGGAAGCTGGTCGGGCCCGCCGAACTGACCTCGTACCTCCTCGGATCCCTCGGCCGGCGCACCCAAGAGGCCTACCGCGTCCTGGAGTCGGGCGAGAGCACCGCCGAGCTGGAGAACGGCCGCCGCCCGGCGGACGCGTAGCACCGTTACAGCAGGCCTACTTCGAGCAGGACAGAATTCAGCAATGATCACGATGTACGCCTGGCCCAGCACGGCCGACGGGCCCGACGCCCTCCCCATGGTCCACTTCACCACCGACCAGCAGTCCAGCGGCGAGGTCACCCCGGAGGGGACCCCGGTCTGGTTGTTCGACGGCGCGATCCGCGACGGCGGATGGGCCGAGTTCAGCGATTTCGAGGGCTGGTCCGTCCCCGCCGAGGGCTGGCAGGCCTTCTACCGCCGCGAGGACGACCTCCTCGCCGTGACCGGCCCCGGCAGCTGCGAGGGCTGGTACCAGGGCAAGCTCGGCGCCGACGGCGAATGGGTGGCGGCCGCCGCCGAGCAGCAGAGCGTGGTCCTGCTCGCCGCACCCGTCCAGCACCCCTCGCTGTACGCCTACGCGGTGGAGGCGGGCGCGGGCTTCGCCCTGCTGGTCCCGCTGGTCGTGATCTAGAGGTGTCCTGCCGGTCGGGCCGGGCCCGGCCCGGCCGGCAGGACACCCCCTGAACGGCAGGGCACCCCTTAGAGCTGCCGGCCGGACTCGAAGGCCAGCAGCCGGACCTTGCGGTCGACCCCGCCGCCGTAGCCCGTCATGCTGCCCGAGGCTCCGATGACGCGGTGGCACGGGACGATGATGCCGACCGGGTTCTTCCCGTTCGCCAGGCCCACCGCCCGGGAGGCGCCCGGCTTGCCGAGCTTGTCCGCGAGCTGTCCGTACGACCAGGTCTCGCCGTAGGGGATGCGCACCAGCTGCTCCCACACGCTGCGCTGGAACGCGGTGCCCTCCAGCCGGAGCGGGACGGTGAACTCCCTGATCTCCCCGGCGAAGTACGCGCCCAGCTGCCGGACCACTTCCGGGAAGGGTTCCTCGGTGGCCGCGACGCGTTCCCCGAAGGACTCCTCGGCCGGCCGGTGCCTCTGGTCGGTCATGTACAGACCGCTGAGGACGCCTTCGGTGGCGACGAGGGTGAGCGGGCCGTAGGGGCTGTCGACGACGGTGTGCTGCTTGCTGTTCATGGCGGTCGTACTCCTCAGACGGGCAGGTGGTTGATGGCGTGGTCCTCGGTGGCCCACAGGTACTGCACGGCGTACGCGCGCCAGGGCCGCCAGCCGGCCGCCCGGGCGGTCAGCGCCGCGGGCGTGGACGGCAGCCCCAGCCCCTGCGCGGCCCGCCGGACCCCCAGGTCCGACGGCAGGAACGCGTCGGGGTCGCCCAGCGCCCGCATCGCGATGACCTCGGTGGTCCACGGGCCGAACCCGGGCAGCGCGCCCAGCTGAGCCCGCGCGGCCTCCCAGTCGCTGTCGATGCCGAGCGGCAGCGAGCCGTCGGCCAGCGCGGTGACGAGGGTGGTCAGCGTGTCGCGGCGGCTGCGCGGCAGGGCCAGGGACTCCGGGTCCAGCCCGGCCAGCGCCTGCGGCGACGGGAACAGGTGGGTGAGCCCGCCCTCGGGATCGGGGTCGGCGACCGGCTCGCCGTGCGCGCGGACCAGGCGGGCGGCGTGCGTGCGCGCGGCCGCGGTGGACACCTGCTGCCCGAGGACCGCCCGTACGGCGAACTCCGCCGCGTCGACGGTACGGGGAACCCGGCGCCCGGGAGCCTTGTCCACCAGCGGGGCCAGCAGGGGGTCGGACCGCAGCTGCTCGTCGATCGCCTCCGGGTCGGCGTCGAGGTCGAGCATCCAGCGGCAGCGGCTGATGGCGATGGTGAGGTCGCGCAGGTCGGTCAGGGCCAGCTGGCAGCCGATGTGGTCGGGCCCCGGGGTGAGCGCGACGACGCCGGTGCCGTACGGAAGGCGCAGGGTGCGGCGGTAGGCGCCCGCCCGCCACTCCTCGACGCCTGGGACGGCGGTCGCGGCGAGGTGGCCGAAGAGGTTGTCGGGGTTGAGCGGGGCCCGGTACGGCAGCCGCAGGCTGATCGTCCCCGGGATCCGGGGCTTGTCGCGGCCGGCCGCCTTCTCGCCGCGTGTCCGCAGCTCACTGGGGGACAGGGCGAAGACCTCGCGCACGGTGTCGTTGAAGGTACGGATCGAGGAGAACCCGGCGGCGAAGGCCACGTCGCCCATCGGCAGGGCGGAGGTCTCGATCAGCAGCCGGGCGGTCTGCGCGCGCTGGGCCCGGGCCAGGGCCAGCGGCCCGGCCCCGAGCTCGGCGTTGAGCTGCCGTTCCACCTGCCGGGTGGAGTACCCGAGACGGGAGGCCAGCCCGGGCACGCCCTCCCGGTCCACGACCCCGTCCTGGATGAGCCGCATGGCGCGGGCGACGGCGTCGGCGCGGGCGTTCCACTCGGGGGACCCCGGGGAGGTGTCGGGCCGGCACCGCTTGCAGGCCCGGAACCCGGCCTGCTGGCAGGCGGCCGCGCTGGGCAGGAAGGTCATGTTCCGGACCTTGGGCGGCACCGCGGGACAGCTGGGCCGGCAGTAGATCCGGGTGGTGAGCACGGCCGTGAAGAACCAGCCGTCGAAGCGGGCGTCCTTCGACTGCACGGCCCTGACGCAGCGGTCGGTGTCGGTGTACATGGCTCCAGGATCCCGGGCCGGATCCGCCGGGGCTGGCGGTTTTCCGACATCAAGCGTAGCCGCCGCGGGGTCTCGCCGAGCCGCTCCCGGGTGCCGCCCGGACCCCGGTGACGCCCGCCGAGCCCCCGGGCACCCCGGGACCTCCCAGCCCCCCGGCGCGCCGGGCACGCCACCCCCCCCGCCCAGCCCCCGGCCCCCAGCCCCCGGGCACGCGAAAGGCCCCCGGGTGCCTGGTGAGGCATCCGGGGGCCTTTCGGAGGTGCGGGCGGGGCTACGGGGTCTGTGCGGCCCGGGCCTCGCGCCGGTTGTGGCGGAACGTGTTCGCGCGACGGGTCGTCGCGAACAGCGGGATGGTCGCGGCCAGGGCGATCTGCAGGGCGCAGCCGGTCTGGAGCAGGAGCTGACCGCCCGGGGCGTCGAACGCCCAGGCCGCCAGCAGCCCCATCGCCCCGACGATCCAGCTCAGCATCGCCACCGCGAGGACTCCTCGCGGCTTGGGGTACTCGACCCGGCTCACCATCAGCCAGGCCACCCCGATGATCGCCAGCAGCGTCGGGACGAACGGCAGCTCCAGCAGCACGATCGAGACGACCGTCAGCGCGCCGAAGGGGCTCGGCATGCCCTGGAACATGCCGTCCTTCATCGTCACGCAGCTGAATCTCGCCAGGCGCAGCACCACGGCCAGCAGCACCACGATCGCGGCCAGGGCCGACATCTTCTGGTGCGCGTCGTCGGCGACCATGCCGTAGACGAGCACGAAATAGGCCGGCGCCAGCCCGAAGCTGATCAGGTCGGACAGGTTGTCCAGCTCGGCGCCCATCGGCGAGCTGCGCAGCTTGCGGGCCACGATCCCGTCGAAGAGGTCGAAGACCGCGGCGAGCAGCATGAGTATCACTGCCGTCGCGGCGCTGTGCCGGGCCATGCCCGACTCACCGCTGCCGGTGAGGTGCGGGATGAGGATCCCGGTGGTGGTGAAGTACACCGCCATGAATCCGCAGGTGGCGTTGCCGAGGGTGAGGGTGTCCGCTATCGACAGCCGCAGGGAGAGCGGCATGTCTTCCGCGTCCGCGTCCTCCTCCTTGGCCTCGGGCACCCAGCCTGTGGCAGGAGTCTCAGGGTCAGTCACGGTCAATTCGGGTCACCCCCGCGGTGGTGGCCTGACCGACCTCGACCGCGACCTCGACGCCCTCGGGGAGGTAGATGTCGACGCGGGAGCCGAAGCGGATCAGACCGATGCGTTCGCCCTGCTCCACCTTGGTGCCGGCCGGCAGGTACGGGACGATGCGACGCGCGACGGCACCGGCGATCTGCACCATCTCGATGTCGCCGAGCTCGGTGTCGAAGTGCCAGACAACGCGCTCGTTGTTCTCGCTCTCCTTGTTGAACGCCGGGACGAACCCGCCGGGGATGTGCTCCACGGACGTCACCGTGCCCGCCAGGGGCGCGCGGTTGACGTGGACGTTCAGCGGGCTCATGAAGATCGCGACGCGGGTACGCCCGTCCTTCCACGGCATGATGCTCTGCACCACACCGTCGGCGGGCGAGATGACGCGGCCCTGCGTGATCTCACGCTCGGGGTCGCGGAAGAACCACAGCATGCCCGCGGCGAGCGCGGTGGCGGGCACGGCCACCGCGGCCCAGCGCCCGGACTTGCGCGCCCGGGTGAGGCTGAGCGCCGCGGTGGCGACGGTCGGCAGAAGCCACGGCGATGCTCCGCGCGCGAGACGTCCACCGAGGAGGCCGACGCGAGGTGCAGAGGTTTGGCTGTGGGGCATGGATGACCTTCGTAGCGGGTGATTGCCGCGCCGCAAACGGGGGGACGGGACGGCGGCTTTACTGGAATGCTATCGGTTGCGCGCAACAACTGGGCAAGCCAGAAGCCGAGTCGGTGGCCGTCGGCCAGTGACTGGTAGTGACTCTTCGGCGAGAAATCTTCGGATGATTCCCCGCAAAAGGGACTATCAGCCCTGGAGTCGGTACTCCTCGAGCAGGCGTCGCCCAATGATCATTTTCTGGATCTCGGCGGTACCTTCACCGATCAGCAGCATCGGTGCCTCCCGGTAGAGGCGCTCGATTTCGTACTCCTTCGAGAAGCCGTATCCGCCGTGGATACGGAACGCGTCCTCCACCACCTCCTTGCAGTACTCGGAGGCGAGGTACTTCGCCATCCCTGCTTCGAGGTCGTTTCGTTCCCCGGAGTCCTTTTTGCGTGCTGCATTGACCATCATCGCATGGGCGGCTTCGACCTTGGTAGCCATCTCGGCCAGCTTGAACTGGATGGCCTGGTGTTCCGCGATCGCCTTGCCGAAAGTGTGACGTTGCTGGGCATACGAGACACCCAGCTCGAATGCACGCTGAGCGACGCCGCAGCCACGTGCCGCCACGTTGACGCGGCCGACCTCGACCCCGTCCATCATTTGGTAAAACCCTCGGCCGGTCTGGCCCCCGAGGACCCGATTGGCCGGAATGCGCAGTCCGTCCATGATGAGCTCGGTCGTGTCGACGCCCTTGTAGCCCATCTTGTCGATCTTGCCAGGGATGGTCAGGCCCGGACGGACCTCACCGAAGCCCGGCTCCTTCTCGATCAAGAAGGTGGTCATCGACTTGTGGGGCGCCGTGCCCTCGGCGTGTCCTTCGTCACTCCGGACCAGAACGGCCACCAGGGTCGACGTGCCGCCGTTCGTCAGCCACATCTTCTGGCCGTTCAGGACGTACTCGTCACCGTCCTTCACCGCCTTCGACGTGATCGCCGACACATCCGAGCCCAGCCCCGGCTCGGACATCGAGAACGCGCCGCGCACCTCGCCCAGCGCCATCCGCGGGAGGAAGTAGTCCTTCTGCTCCTGCGTGCCGTGCTGCTTGAGCATGTACGCCACGATGAAGTGGGTGTTGATGATGCCCGAGACGGACATCCAGCCGCGCGCTATCTCCTCGACGCACAGCGCGTAGGTGAGCAGCGACTCACCCAGACCGCCGTACTCCTCGGGGATCATCAGGCCGAAGAGGCCGAGCTCCTTGAGGCCGTCGACGATCTGCTGCGGGTACTCGTCGCGGTGCTCCAGCTCGGTCGCGACCGGGATGATCTCCTTGTCGACGAACTCCCGGACGGTCTTGAGGATCTCCCGCTGAACGTCGTTCAGCCCGGCGGTCTGGGCGAGTCGGGCCATGGCTACTTCCCCTGTTCCTTCAGCGTGGGGCGGCCGGGCTGCTCGCCGCCGCGCTCCTTGATGTACGTCTCGGTCGGGACCATCACCTTGCGCCGGAAGACGCAGACGAGGGTGCCGTCCTGCTTGTAGCCCTTGGTCTCCACGTAGACGATGCCGCGGTCGTTCTTCGACTTCGACGGGGTCTTGTCGAGGACCGTGGTCTCTCCGTAGATCGTGTCGCCGTGGAAGGTCGGCGCCACGTGCCGCAGGGACTCGATCTCCAGGTTGGCGATGGCCTTCCCGGAGACGTCGGGGACCGACATGCCCAGCAGCAGGGAGTAGATGTAGTTGCCCACGACCACGTTCTTGCCGAAATCGGTCGTGTTCTCGGCGTAGTTGCTGTCCATGTGGAGCGGGTGGTGATTCATGGTCAGCAGACAGAAGAGATGGTCGTCGTACTCGGTGACCGTCTTTCCGGGCCAGTGCTTGTAGACCGCCCCGACCTCGAACTCTTCGTACGTGCGTCCGAACTGCATGGCCCTACGCCTCCGCCGTCTTCTCGATCGAGGGGTGTTCGAACTTGGTGGTGCGCTGCATGCCCGCGGCGCGGCCCTTGCCGGAGATGACCAGGGCCATCTTTCGGCTGGCCTCGTCGATCATCTCGTCGCCGAGCATCGCCGAGCCCTTCTTGCCGCCGGCCTCGGAGGTGCACCAGTCGTACGCGTCCAGGATCAGCTCGGCGTGGTCGTAGTCCTCCTGCGAGGGGGAGAAGACCTCGTTCGCCGCGTCGACCTGACCGGGGTGGAGCACCCACTTGCCGTCGAAGCCGAGGGCGGCGGCGCGCCCCGCCACCTCGCGGTAGCCGTCCACGTTCTTGATCTGGAGGAAGGGTCCGTCGATCGCCTGGAGGTCGTGCATACGGGCCGCCATCAGGATCCGCATCAGGATGTAGTGGTAGGCGTCCGCGCCGTAGCCGGGCGGCTGCATGCCCACGACCAGGGACTTCATGTTGATGGAGGCCATGAAGTCGGCCGGGCCGAAGATGATGGTCTCCAGCCGCGAGGAGGCGCCGGCGATCTCGTCGACGTTCACCAGGCCCTTGGCGTTCTCGATCTGCGCCTCGATGCCGATCTTGCCGACCTCGAAGCCCATGGTCTTCTCGATCTGGGTCAGGAGCAGGTCGAGGGCCACCACCTGCTGGGCGTCCTGGACCTTCGGCAGCATGATGCAGTCGAGGTTCTGGCCGGCCCCCTCGACGACCGTGATCACGTCGCGGTACGTCCAGTGGGTGGTCCAGTCGTTGACGCGCACGACCCGGGTCTTGCCCGTCCAGTCGCCGTTGTTCAGCGCGTCCACGATGGTGTGGCGGGCGCCTTCCTTGGCGAGCGGGGCGCAGGCGTCCTCCAGGTCCAGGAAGACCTGGTCGGCCGGCAGGCCCTGCGCCTTCTCCAGGAACCGGGGATTGGAGCCCGGCACCGCGAGGCAGGAGCGGCGCGGCCGGAGCCGGTTGACCGGGGAAGAGGGCGTGGTCATGCGGGAACCTCCGTGCTTTCAACGACGTCAGCGTTGTCGGCGCTGTTGATGGGATCGAGCTTGTTGGCCTTGCGGATCTCGTCGACGATACGGCCGATGATCTCCGTGATGCCGAAGTCCTTGGGGGTGAACACGGCGGCCACCCCGGCCGCCTTGAGTGTCACCGCGTCGGCATTGGGAATGATGCCGCCCACGATGACGGGGATGTCGCCCGCCCCCGCCAGACGCAGGCGTTCCAGCACGTCGGGGACGAGCGCGCTGTGCGAACCGGACAGGATGGACAGTCCCACGCAGTGCACGTCCTCGGCCAGCGCCGCCGAGGAGATCTCCTCGGGCGTCAGCCGGATGCCCTGGTAGACCACCTCGAAGCCGGCGTCGCGGGCCCGGACGGCGATCTGCTCGGCGCCGTTGGAGTGCCCGTCCAGGCCGGGCTTGCCGACGAGCAGCCGGAGCCGGCCGGAGCCGAGGTCGTCGGCCGTACGGGCGACCTTCGCGCGGACCAGGGCCATCGGGGTGCCCTCCTCCGCGGTGACCGCCACCGGGGCCGAGGAGACCCCGGTCGGGGCACGGAACTCGCCGAACACCTCGCGCAGGGCGCCCGCCCACTCACCGGTCGTGACACCCGCCCGGGCGCACTCCAGCGTGGCCTCCATCAGGTTCTCGGTCCCGGCCGCGGCCTCCTTCAGCCGGTCCAGGGCCTGCATCACGGTGGGGAAGACGAACGGGTCGCCGTTCCCCTGCCGCTCCGAGGACTCCTGCCGCTCCGCCCGCCACCGCTGGATCCGCTCGACGGTCAGGGCCTCCACGGCCCCGTCGACCGTCATGATGGCGCCGTCCAGGTCGGCGGTGAGCGGGTTCTCCTCGGTCTGCTGGTAGCAGTTGACGCCGACGATCTTGTCCTCGCCGGCCTCGATCCGGGCCCGGCGCTCGGCGTGCGAGGAGACCAGCTGCGACTTCAGGTAGCCGGACTCGACGGCCGCCATCGCGCCGCCCATCTCCTGGATCCGGTCGATCTCGGCCAGGCACTCGGCCACCAGGGACTCGACCTTGGCCTCGATGACGTGCGAGCCCGCGAAGATGTCCTCGTACTCCAGCAGATCGCTCTCGTGCGCCAGCACCTGCTGGATGCGCAGCGACCACTGCTGGTCCCAGGGCCGGGGCAGGCCCAGCGCCTCGTTCCAGGCGGGCAGCTGCACGGCGCGGGCGCGGGCGTCCTTGGAGAGGGTGACCGCCAGCATCTCCAGCACGATGCGCTGGACGTTGTTCTCCGGCTGCGCCTCGGTCAGGCCCAGGGAGTTGACCTGGACCCCGTACCGGAAGCGGCGCTGCTTGTCGTTCTCGATGCCGTAGCGCTCACGGGTGACCCGGTCCCAGATGCGGCCGAAGGCGCGCATCTTGCACATCTCCTCGATGAAGCGGACGCCCGCGTTCACGAAGAAGGAGATGCGGGCGACCACCTCGCCGAAGCGCTCCTCCGGGACCTGGCCCGAGTCGCGCACCGAGTCCAGCACGGCGATCGCGGTCGACATCGCGTACGAGATCTCCTGGACCGGGGTGGCCCCGGCCTCCTGGAGGTGGTACGAGCAGATGTTGATCGGGTTCCACTTGGGGATGTGGCTGACCGTGTAGGCGATCATGTCCGTCGTCAGGCGGAGGGACGGCCCGGGCGGGAAGACGTGCGTCCCGCGCGAGAGGTACTCCTTGACGATGTCGTTCTGGGTGGTGCCCTGGAGCTGCGCGATGTCCGCGCCCTGCTCCTCGGCGGCCACCTGATAGAGCGCCAGCAGCCACATGGCGGTGGCGTTGATCGTCATCGAGGTGTTCATCTGTTCCAGGGGGATGTCCTGGAACAGCCGCCGCATGTCGCCCAGATGGGAGACCGGGACCCCGACCCGGCCCACCTCGCCGCGGGCGAGGACGTGGTCCGGGTCGTAGCCGGTCTGCGTCGGCAGGTCGAACGCGACCGACAGGCCGGTCTGCCCCTTGGCGAGGTTGCGGCGGTACAGCTCGTTGGACGCCTCGGCCGTGGAGTGGCCGGCGTACGTCCGCATGAGCCACGGCCTGTCCTTCTGGCGCTCTGTCATCTCAGGCGATCCTCTGCGGACTTCAGATGTTCCGGAATCGGTTGATGGCGTCGAGGTGCGTGGCGCGCATCTCGTGGTCGCGGACGCCGAGGCCTTCTTCGGGTGCGAGGGCGAGGACGCCGACCTT
>NZ_JBVHTP010000018.1:63773-178284 GCF_055565795.1 Streptomyces sp. NPDC028314 | reverse complement strand
TTCCAGGCGTTGACGCCGGGGCCGGTGCGCAGCACGACGCCCGCGAGGTCGGAGCCGATCACGTGGTACGGCAGGTCGTGGCGCCTGGTGAGCTCGCTGAGCTTGCCGTACCGCTCCAGGAAACCGAACGTCGGTAGCGGCTCGAAGATCGAGGACCACACGGAGTTGTAGTTGACCGAAGAGGCCATCACGGCCACCAGGGCCTCGCCCGGGCCGAGTTCCGGCACCGGCACGTGCTCGACGTGCAGGGACTTGCGCGGGTCCTTCTCGCCGGTGGCGAGCCCCTCGAACATCCCGACGTCCTCTTTCCGGACGACGATGCCCCGGTAGCTCTCCGGGATCCGGAGCTCCGCGAAATCCCTGGATGTCGCATCGCCCGCAAGAATCGTGTCGATGAGTTCTCTCACGTGATTTTCTCCCGGAGTCAGGAGCCGCTCGGACGAGCGCCTCCGTCGCACCCTAGGAAGCCCGTGCAAGAGCCGCAAACCCCTATTCGGTGCCCGCTTCCCGGGCATAGGGCCCCAGAAAAATAGGGGGGTGTCCGTCGCCGGGTAGGGGGGTGCCCCCACTTCCCCTGCGTTTCCAGGGGGAGCGGGGTGAGGGTGGCGGATAGGGGTTCCGGCTCCCCACCGGTGGCGGCATATTCGGGCTGCCGGTGGAATTTAACCGGTTCATTGGCTGTCCATAAGCAGAACCACGGGGGAACGTGTGATGCGATTCAAGGTGTTGGGTCCGGTGGAGCTGGTCGCCGCAGACCGTGCGGTGGCCCCGCAGCCCGCGAAGATCCGAGCGGTCCTGGCGCTGCTCTGCGTCCACGCGGGGACGGACGTCTCCCGCGAGAGCCTGGTCGAGGCCCTGTGGTCGGGCAACCCGCCGCGGACGGCGCGCACCGCGCTCCAGGTCTACGTGTCGAAGCTGCGCAAGTACCTCGACGAGCACGGCGGCTTCGCGCACCGGCTGATCACCAAGCCGCACGGCTACGCGCTGGACCTGGAGCCCGACGAGCTGGACCTGCACGAGTTCGAGAGCCACTCCCGCAAGGCCCAGGAGCACTTCGCCGCCGGCCGCCCCGAAGAGGCGCTGCGCAGCCTGAACGCCGCCCACGGGCTCTGGCGCGGCCACGCCCTGGCCGACCTGCGCGGGGTGCCCGTCTTCGACAACCTCGCCCGGCAGCTGGACGAGAAGCGCATCGACGTCATCGAGCGGCGCATCGAGATCAGGCTGGGCCTGGGGCAGCACAAGGAGGTCGTCGGGGAGCTGTACGGGATGGCCGGCGTGCACCTCACCTGGGAGACCGTCCACTCCCAGCTGATGCTGGCGCTCTACCGCAGCGGTCGGGTCGCGGAGGCGCTGGAGGCGTACCGGCGGATCCGCGAGGCGCTGGTCGAGGAGCTCGGCCTGGAGCCCGGCGAGCGGATCCGGCGCCTGCACCAGGCCATTTTGGCCCGGGACCCCTCGCTGGAGGCCGACCGGCTTCTGCCGGCGCTGTTCTGACCGCCGGGAGCGGAATTAGCGGTGTTTTAGCGGGGTGCGTCGTGGGCGTTGTTACTGTCGCTGCGCGCGCCCCGTACGCCATTGGGCGGACCGATTCCGGGATTCGCGCATCCGCACATCGATTTGAAAGTGGGGGTTCGTTTGTTCTCGCATCTGTCGGAACGTCTTCACGACCCGATCATGTATGCGCTTCCCGCCGTCGCGCTCATCATTCTCGTCGAATTCATGGCGATACGTTTCGACGACGACGAACGCGAGCGGTTCAGCAAGGCGGACACGCGCGCGAATATCCTCACCGGTCTCGGGGCGCTCATCGTCTCCAGCGTGATGCGCACCGCCGCGCTGGTGTTCTACGCGTGGCTCTACGTCGAGGTCGCACCGTTCCGGCTGCCGGCCGACTCCTGGTACACCTGGGTCGTCCTCTTCATCGGCGTGGACCTCACCATCTACTGCTACCACCGCATGACCCACCGGATCCGCCTCCTGTGGGCCGGCCACCAGGTCCATCACTCCAGCCAGTACCTGAACGTCTCCGTCGCCCTGCGGCGCAAGTGGGCGCAGTGGTTCGAGAAGCTGATGTGGCTGCCGCTGCCCCTGCTGGGCGTCCCGCCGGCCCTCGTCTTCACCATGCACTCGCTGCACCTGATCTACGGGCTCTTCGCGCACACCGAGAAGATCGGCAAGCTCCCGCGGCCCATCGAGGCGATCTTCGTGACCCCGTCGCACCACCGTGTGCACCACGGCAGCGACCCGGAGTACCTCGACAAGAACTACGGCAGCATGCTGATCATCTGGGACCGCATGTTCGGCACGTTCCAGCCCGAACTGCACCGCCCCACCTACGGGCTGACGAAGCAGATCGAAACGCACGGCATCTGGCGCATCCAGGCCCACGAGTTCGCCCGCATGTTCCGCGACATCCGCGGCGCCGGCACCTGGCGCGACCGGGCGGGCTACGTGTTCGGCCCTCCGGGATGGACGCCCGCCGCGGAGCGGAGCGGCAGCGGGACGGCCCCGGAGCGAACCGCGGCATGAGGCGCGGCATGAACCGACTCCGCGGCCATCCGTGGCTGACGCTCGCGACGCTCGCCCTGGGCGCCGTGATGGTCTCCCTGGACACCACCATCGTCGCCGTCGCCCAGCCCGCCATGCAGGCCGAACTCGGGGCGAGCGTCGGGGGGATCCAGTGGGTGACGGCCGGCTATCTGCTGGCCCTGGCGGCCCTGCTGGTCGTCGCCGGGAAGCTGGGGGACCGCCTGGGCCACCGCCGGGTCTTCCTGGCGGGGGTTGCCGGGTTCGCCCTCTCCTCCGTCGCCATCGGGCTCTCCACCGACATCACCTGGGTCATCGCGCTGCGGGTGGTGCAGGGGGTGTTCGGGGCGCTGATGCAGCCACCGACCCTGGCCCTGCTGCGCGCGACGTTCCCCCCGGACCGGCTCAACGTGCCGATCGCCGTCCGCAGCGGCGTCCTGGGCCTGGCGACCGCCGCCGGGCCGGTCGTCGGCGGACTGCTCGTGCAGTACGCGAGCTGGCAGTACATCTTCTTCATCAACCTGCCCGTCGGCATCGCCGCGATCGCGCTGGGGCTGCTGGTGCTCCGGGAGGCGCGCCCCGACACGGCGACGGGGTCCTTCGACCCCGTCGCCGTGCTGTTGCTCGCGGGCGGCCTGCTCGCGCTGCTGTGGGGAGCGGTCCGGGCACCCGAGCTCGGCTGGGGCGACCCGAGGATCTGGGCGGCCCTGACCGCCGCGGCCGTGCTGGGCACGGCCTTCTGCCGGTGGGAGGCCCGCGCGCCCGATCCGCTCGTACCCCTGTCGCTCTTCCGGTCACCCCCGTTCGCCGCGGGGGTGTTCCTCATGGTGCTGGTCTCCTTCGTCATGTTCGGAGTGCCCTTCGTCCTGACCTTCTTCCTGCAGAACGTCCTGGGCATGTCGCCCGTGCAGTGCGGCGTCCTGGTGCTCTGGCTGACGCTCGCCATGGTGGCGGCCGGTGTCCTCACGGGCCTGCTGATGCGTCGAACGGGTTCGCGGCGGCCGGCGCTGCTGGGCATGGCCCTCACCGCGGTCGCCACGTTCGGCCTGGCGCACGCCGTGGGGGCCGAGTCCTCCATGGGTGAACTGCGCCTGTGGTTCATCCTGTTGGGCTTCGGCTTCAGCGCCGTCATCGTGGCGGCGACCCATCTGGTCGTCGCCGGCGCGCCACTGCGGCACTCCGGCGTGGCCGGCGGCCTCCAGCAGACCGCGATGCAGGTCGGCGGCAGCCTCGGCACGGCCGTTCTGGGGGCGCTGATCGTGGCCAGGGTCGACGCCCTGCTGCCGGGGCGGCTGGCAGAGGCGGGCGTGCGCCTGTCCGGAGCGGAGCTCGACGAGTCCGTCCGCTCCGTCTCGCTGGGTCTCACACCGGACTCCTTCGCGAGCGGGTCGGCCGCCGCGGCCACCGTCCCCGGCACCTTCGTCGCCGCTCTGGACACCACGCTCCTGGCGTCCGGCGGGGTGGCCGTACTGGCCTTCGCCGCCGGGTACGCCCTGCTGCGCCGGCCGGCTCCGGCCGGGGAGGAGCCGGTACCGGCCGAGGAGGACCGGGTACCGTCCGCCCACTGAGGGCGAAGGCCACAGGGAGGAGGGGCGGGAACCGCGATCGGTTCCCGCCCCTCCTCCCTCCCGTGCTGCGCGGTGCTTCCGTGCCCCGGTGCTTCGGAGGCCGGGGCCTCAGACGGCCTGCCGGTCGGCCTCGTGGCTGTGTTCCAGCACCCGCCAGAAGTCCTCCAGCCACCTGAGGGCGTCCCGCATCACGTAGTGGTCGGCATCCGGCCGCAGCGCGGAGAGCAGGAACGACCTGCGCCCCTCCGCGGGCGGGCCCAGTACGGTGAGCCGTTCCTCCACGGTGCCGTCGCGGCCGACCGGGTGGAAGCGGTCGGTCAGGTCGAGACCGCCGGGCTCGAAGGAGTCGCCCGCCGCGGAGGCGTTGCGCCAGTACCGGACGGTGCCCCGGTCCAGCAGGTTGCGGAACAGCGGCGACGCGTCCCGGCGCGGATCGAAGGGGTGGATCCGGGCGTCCGCGAGGGTGTCGACCGGGCAGGAGGCTCCCGTGGCCGGCCCGTCGATACGGAACCGCCCCGACTCCCCGTCCTGGACGACCGTCGCCGCGGGGCCGGTGCCCGCGTCGAGGAGACCGTGCCGGACCAACGCCTGGATCCGGGCCATGACCTCGGCCGCGGCTCCGTTGGCGAGCCGGTTGTGCACCCGCGTGTAGCGGGCGAGGAAGACCCGGTGGGACGCGGGGGTGAGCCCGCCGTCGTCCACCGCGTGGCTGATCACCGAGCGCAGGTCCCGCCAGACGCCGTCGGCGGCGGCCTTGTGCGGGTTGTCCAGGTTGCCCTGCACCGCCCACCGCTGGTCGCGGTCCATGAAGTCGAGCAGCGCGGCCCGGTACTGCCCCGGACCGCCCCGACCGCTCCCGCTCAGCGGGGCGACGGTGCGCTCCCAGTCGAACCGGTTTCCGCGCGGGTCGGGCTCCAGCCGGAACGGCGAGACCCACGACGCGGCGTCCCCCCGCGGCCCGGCGAGGTTCGCCAGGCACGCGGCGCTCGTCCGCGCCTGCGCCTCGGGGCCGAACACCACCCTGATCCAGCGCAGGACGGTCTCCTCCACCGGCCAGTCCCGCACGCCCGCCCCCGCCACCGTGGTGCGGCCGCGCACCACCGCGTCGACGACGTCGGCGATCTCGTCCACCGCCGCCTCCAGCGGCCCGAGCAGCCGGCCCGGATCCTGCGGGCGTTCGCGGTGGGCCAGGCCCCCCGCGAGGAACTCGCGGTGGACGTCCGCGAGCCGGGCGCCGAGGAAGCCGGCCGTCCCGCTGCCGAACAGCGTCGTGTAGTGCACGTACGCCATCTCCAGGACCACCAGCGGCAGCACGTCCCGCTCGAAGTCCAGCTGGCCCGGGCCCCCGCGGCCGGCCCGCGCCGTGCCGACGCTCGCCCGCAGCCGGTCCACGGCCTCGTCGGTCAGGAACACGCCCCGGTGTTCGAGCCGGGCCGGATCGGCCTCCTTGTGGTTGTCGGGGCGGGCGAAGGTGAACATCCCGGCATCGCTGAACGCGAGGATCCGGGCGGGCTCCGCTCCGCTCGGCCGGTAGCGCAGTCCGTGCTCGGCATCGGGTTCGAACCGGCCGCCGCGGCCCTCGGTGAGGAACAGGATCTGGTCGATCGCGGTGAGGCCCATACCGGCGATCCCGACGACCTGCCCGGCGCCGGTGGCCGGCTCGGTGAGCGCCGCGTCCAGCGGATAGGCGCAGGGGAGGTACGCGGCTGCGGTGCGGTCGGCGAAGGCCAGCAGCTCGCGCGACCGGGCCGAGCGGCGGGGGTCGTGCTGGGTGTGCCCCGTCACCAGGAGCACCTGGTCGGCGGGGAAGGTATCCCCTCCGCTCACCCCGACCTCCAGCACACGGCCCCGGCGCCGCACGTCGACCACCTCCTCGCGGTGCAGCAGCACCTCGACGTCCGGATGCGCCCGCAACTCGTCGACGTAGCGCCGGAACATGTCCTGGAGCGCCATCCCGTGCACGTAGCGCTTGGGCCAGTCGTCGGGACCGAGGTCGAGATCGGGATGCCCGGTGCGGGCGAAGCGCTCCCTGCACCACTCGTGGAGCGTGGGCCGGTCCCGCGGCCGGCGCAGCGGCCCGGCGTCCTTCACCGACTCGTCGGCGGCGAAGGACACCTGGCTGCTGATGCGGTTCAGATAGCTGGTCCGCGGCTGCGCCGGACTGTGGGACTCGCCCGAGCCGAACTCCCCGGACCGCTCGAAGACATGGACCCGCAGCGACTGCCCCGGAGCGAGCCGGCCGATACCGGCCGACAGGCGCTCCAGCGCGTACGTGGCCCGGGGACCGCCGCCGACGACGGCGAGGCGGTGGACCGCCTGGGAGGCGCCGTGCACCGCGCTCACCGGGTCCCCCCGGCCGCGGCCGGCAGCGCGGACCGCTGCCCCTCGGAGAGGAAGCCGGCGAGCGCGCCGAGGAAGCGGTCGATGTCCCGCTCGTCCATGGCGCCCATGGTGGAGAGCCGGAAGTACCCGCCGGCGAGCTGCTCCTGGGCCGCGTAGATGACGAACCCCCGGTCCTTGAGGGCCCGGTGCAGGCTCTCGTACGGCACTCCCTGCGGCAGCCGCACCGCGGTGAGGCTCGCCGCGCGGTGCTCCGGGGCCAGCAGGATGGTGAGCCCCAGCTCCGCCAGACCCGCGCGCAGCCGTCCGGCCAGGGCCCGGTAGCGCGCGCCGCGTGCGGGGACGCCCTCGGCGAGGGCCAGGTCCAGGGCGGCGTCGAAGGCGTAGAACACGGGGACCGAGGGCGTGAACGCGGGCGCCCCCGCCTTCTCCTGGGCCCGGTAGTGCCGGTGCAGGTCGAGGTAGTACGTACGCCTCGGGTACTGCGCCAGATCCTCGAAGTCCTGCCGGGAGGCACAGACGAAGGAGACGCCCGGCATGCCCTCCAGGCACTTGTTCGCGGTGCCCACCAGCCAGTCGATCCCGTCCCGGGCGATGTCCAGGGACTCCGCGCCCACACTGCTGACCGCGTCCACGATGGTGCGGCAGCCGTGTTCGCGGGCCACCGCCCCGAGGGCCGCGACATCGTTGAGCATGCCCGTGCTGGTCTCGTGGTGGACCAGGGCGACATGCGTGAGGGAAGGATCGGCCGCCAGGGCGCGGCCGAGGGCGGCGGGATCCACCGGGGTGCCCCAGCCGAGCTCCAGCCGGGTGGTGCGGATCCCGTGGACGGCCGCCACCTCGTGCAGCCGCTGCCCGTAATGGCCGTTGTCCACGACGAGCAGCCCGCCGTCCGCCGGGACGGCCGAGGCGAGGGCGGCTTCCAGCGCGGCGGTGCCCGACCCCGTCAGCACGACGGAGGTGTACTCGGGCCCGCCCCCGCACACGGCGGCGGCCTTCCCGCGGACCCGGCCCATGAGTGCGGCGAACTCGGACTCCCGGTGGCACAGGTCCGGGCCGGTGAGCGCGGCTCGGACCGCCTCGTCGGTGTTCACCGGTCCCGGGTTCATCAGGACGACCCGCTGAGCGGACGCCGCCGGACGGGGCGTCGCGGAAGGGGACTGGCTGGTCATGAGGCGATCGTCTCCCGGAAGCGTGCGGCCGAGGCCGGCGGAGGCAGGGCGGGCCGTCCCAGGCCCGGATCGGAGTACGCGGCGATCCGTACGCGGAGCAGGGTCGGACCGGCGTACGACAACTGCTGCTCCAGGGCCGCGGCGAGCCCCTCGGCCGTGCTGGTCTCGGAGGCCGAGACGTAGCCGCAGGCGGCCGCGACCTCGGCGAAGTTCACGTGCCCGGAGCCGGTCGGCTGGCCGCCCGTGGACTCGTACGCCTCGTTGTCGAGGATGATGTGCAGGAGGTTCGGCGGGGCGAGGCGCCCGATGGTGGCCATCGCCTCCAGCCGCATGAGCGCCGCGCCGTCGCCGTCCAGTACGACCACCTGGCGGTCGGGCGCGTGCAGGGCGATGCCGAGGGCCACGCTGGAGGCGCAGCCCATCGAACCGACGATGTAGAGGTTGCCGGGGCGGTCCCAGTCGCGTTCCAGCTCACGGGCGGTCTTGCCCGTCGTGGCGACGACCAGGGCGTTCTCCCCGACGGCCCGCATCACCCGGCCGATGGCCTCGCTGCGCCGCATGAGCGGCCCGTCCGGGCCCCCGGCCCGCGGGCTCCCGCCGCCGGAACCCTCCGCGAGCGGGCGGTACTTGGCGATGGCCCCCTTGGGCACCACGAAGGCGAACGGCAGGCCGGTCCGCGCCATGTGCGCCTCGGCCGCCCGCAGCCGCTCGCGCAGCGTGGCAGAGTCCTGCGGCAGGATCTCGTGGCGGATCTCCATCGCGGTCAGCAGCTCCGGGGTGACCCGGCCCATCAGCTCGTGCTGGGGCTCGTCGGGCCTGCCCGGCTCGCCCCGCCAGGTGACCAGCAGCAGCACGGGCAGCCGCAGCGTGTGGCAGAGCGAGGTCAGCGGGTTGACGGCGTTGCCGAGTCCCGAGTTCTGGAGGATGACGACCGGACGCCGGCCCGCCACCCGGGCGCCGGCGGCGATCGCCACCGCCTCGCCCTCGTTGGCGGCGACCAGGTACCGCTCCGGGCGGGTGTCCTCCAGGCAGCTGATCACCGGGCCGAGGAAGGAGCAGGGCACGCCCGTGAAGGGCCCGTACCCGGCCTCCTCGAAGGCCGCGACCACCTCCGCCGGATCGAGGGCGTCGCTCACGCGGTCACCCGCTCGTCCAGCAGGGCGGTCAGCTCGCGCAGGTCGTCCCGCGTGCGCACCGGGGTCCACCCGCCCCCGACCTCCGCGGCCCGGACCGCCCAGCCGGTGCTGATGAGGTCGGCGAGCAGGTCCGCCAGGGTGACGGGCCGGTCCTGGGGTACGCCCCGCTTCTCGGCGGCCTGCCGCAGGGCGGCGAAGCCCTTGGGCGAGAAGGACGCGACGGCCGTGAACTCCGCGTCCGGCGCCGCGGCGGCCTCGGGGCCGATGGCCGTCACGAGGAGGCCGCCGGGGCCGGAGAGCCGCCGTCCGGAGACGGTGCGGGAGGACAGGGACACCGGGACACCACCGGGCTCCGCGGCCGTCCGGCCGCGCGGGGCCACATCGACCAGGACCGTGATGTCGGCCTCCGAGGCGGCGAGCCGGCGCAGGGGTTCGGCGTCGACGAAGACGTCGTCGGCGGCCACCACCGTACGGCCCGAGAACGCCGCCGGTACGTCGGCCAGCGCGGCGGCGACGTCCGGCGCCGCCTGCCCGGCTCCGGCGGGCGCCGGCTCCGGCTCCGGCAGGGAGGCGATCCCGCTCTCCTTCAGCGCCTGTGTCCGCAGCCGGGCCAGGGCGTCCCCGCTGCCGTGCGCGAGCTGTCCGGCGCCCTCGGGAACGACCACCAGCCGGGCGGCGGGCACGCGTTCACGGACGAAGCTCTCCTCGTCCCGCTTCAGCGCGGCCATCCCCTGGAGGTCGAAGACGGTGGCCAGCGGGGCGATCCGGTCCTCGACCCCGGTGCTGCGCCCGTCCTGGAGGATCCGGTCGAAGACCTCGGTGACCGCGCTGATCCCGGCCCGCAGGCCCTGGTTGGCGTAGATCACCATCTTGGCCCCGGCGGCGCCCAGTTCGTCGGCGCTGACCGTGTGGTAGGTGGTGGGCACCACGACCACCGGCAGGTCGGGCCGCCAGAGCCGGAGGAACTCCAGGACGGGCTCGGGGGAGGAGCCCTTGGCGTGGATCAGCACGGCGTCCGCACCGGCGTCCGCGTACGCCTCGCCCCGGCGCAGGGCCTCTTCCATGCCGTGCCCGGCGATCAGGGCCTCGATGCGGGCGATCACCATGAGGTCGGAGCCGCGCCGGGCGCTCTTCGCCGCCTCGATCTTCCCGCAGAACTCATCGAGTCCGGCCAGTTCCTGACGGCCCGGGATGAAGCTGTTGACCTTGGGGAAGACCTTGTCCTCGATGCTGACGCCGGCGAGCCCGGCCCGCTCGTAGCGCCTGATGGTGTGCATGACGTTCAGGGCGTTGCCG
This sequence comes from Streptomyces sp. NPDC028314, assembly GCF_055565795.1. Lineage (NCBI taxonomy): Bacteria > Bacillati > Actinomycetota > Actinomycetes > Kitasatosporales > Streptomycetaceae > Streptomyces > Streptomyces sp. NPDC028314. Next base: position 168,246 of record NZ_JBVHTP010000018.1, on the reverse strand, counting down.
TACCCCGCGTCGCAGTCGGCGACCACGGGTACGTCCACCGCCGCGGCCAGCGAACCGGCCACGGCGAGCAGCTCGGACATCGTCAGCAGGTCGGTGTCGGGCAGCCCCTGGGACGCGGAGATCTCCAGCCCGCTCGACCAGACGCCGTCGAAGCCCGCGCGCTCGGCCAACCGCGCACCCAGCGGGTTGTGAGCGCCCACGATCCGTACCACCCCCGGCCGCGCGAAGAGGTCGCGCAGCGCGGACGCGCCCCCCGGGCCCGTGCCGCTGTTCTTGACGGGTTCCATGTTTCCCCCTGCTTTCTGTGTCCGTACTGAGTCCGTGCCGGTGTCCGGCGCACCGCCTGCGGGGTGCGCCCGGGTGGAACGAGGGTGTCTACGGGTAGTCGAAGGTGTCCGGGTCCGGACCCCAGCGCCGGCCGCTGTCCAGGGCGGCGACGGCGGCCATCTCGGAGTCGTCCAGGGCGAAGCCGAACACGTCGAAGTTCTCCGCGATCCGGCTCGCGGAGGCCGACTTGGGGATCACCAGGTTGCCGAGCTGGAGGTGCCAACGGATGACCACCTGGGCGGGTGAGCGGCCGTGCGCCCGCCCGATCTCGGCGAGGACGGGCAGGTCGAGCAGCCCCTGACCCGAGCCGAGCGGGCTCCAGGCCTGGGTGGCGATCCCGTGGGCGGCATGGAACTCCCGCAACTCCCCCTGCTGGCACAGCGGGTGCAGCTCCACCTGGTTGACGGCCGGCACGATGTCGCAGCTGTCCATGAGCCGCTCCAGGTGCCCGGCCGTGAAGTTGGAGACCCCGATCGCCCGGGCCCTGCCGTCGGCGTGGATCTTCTCCAGGGCCCGCCAGGTCTCCACGTACCGGCCGCGCATCGGCAGCGGCCAGTGGATGAGGTAGAGGTCGACCCAGTCCAGGCCCAGCTGCTCCAGACTCGTGTCGAAAGCGCGCAGCGCCTCGTCGGTGCCGTGTTCGCTGTTCCACAGCTTCGTCGTCACGACGATCTCTTCGCGGGGGATCCCGGAGCCGGTCACGGCGGCGCCGACGGCCCGTTCGTTGCGGTAGCTCGCGGCCGTGTCGATGCTGCGGTAGCCGGTCTCGAGCGCGCTCGCGACGAGGGGCCCGGCCTGCTCGTCCGGTATCTGCCACATGCCCAGGCCCAGTCGCGGGACCTCGGCGCCGCTGTTCAGGGTGACGTACGCGCTCATGCCCGCGCCTCCAGCCCGAGGTCGACGGGCAGGGAGTAGCAGCCGTGCAGATGCGTGGTCGTGCGGAAGGCGATCTCCTCCTCGGGGATGGCCAGCTTCATGTCGGGGTAGCGCAGGACCAGTTGCTCCAGGACCACCTCCAGCTCGATGCGGGCCATCGCGGCCCCCAGGCACACGTGGATGCCGTGGCCGAAGGCGAGCTGGCGCGGGCTGCGGGGCCGGTCGAGGTCGATGACCTCCGGGTCGGGGAAGGCGGCCGCGTCCCAGTTGGCCGCCTGCACCGAGGCGATGACGCCCTCGCCGGAACGGATCACGACCCCGCCGACCTCGATGTCCTCCACCGCCACGCGGCGCGGCGAGTCCCGGACGATGGCGTGGTAGCGCAGCAGCTCCTCGACCAGCACCGGGATGACCGAGGGGTCCTTGCGGGCGCGCTCGGCGAGATCGGGCCGCTGGATCAGCGTCAGCGCGGTCAGCTCGATCTGGTGGGCCGTGGTCGAGAAGCCGGCGAAGAGCAGCAGCGCGACGAACGAGATCAGCTCGATGTCGGTCAGCTCGGGATGGTCGGCGATCATCCTGCTGAGCAGGTTGTCGTCCGGCTCCGCGCGCTTGCGCTCGATCAGCTTCATCACGTATTGGAGCAGTTCCAGCTTGGCCTGGTCGCGCTCCGGGGACTCCAGGTCGTCGTGCGACAGCACCATCCGGACGTTGCGCTCGAAGAAGTCCAGCTCGTCGGTCGGGACGCCGAGCAGCAGGCTGATCGCCATCGCGGGGATCGGGGTGGAGAACTCCTTGACGAGGTCCACCGGCTGCGCCAGCGCCTCGATGGCCTCACAGCGCTCCCGCGTGATGCGCTCGATGTCGGGGCGCATCCGGGCGATGCGCTTGGGCGTGAACTCGGCGGCCACCATGCCCCGCAGCCGGGTGTGCTCCGGCTGGTCGGCGTGGGTCATGCTCATCGGCAGGTCCGAACCGCCCGGCAGGTTCCACCGGGGGAAACCCTCCACCTTGGGGTTCACACTGAAACCCGGGTGCGTGAGGATCTCGCGGACCAGCTCGTGGCTCGTCGCCAGCCAGGCCTGGGTGCCGTCGGGAAGGGCCACCTGTGCCAGCGGGGACTCGTCGCGCAGCTCGGCGACGGCCTCCGGCGGGGCGAAGGGGCACCCGCTGGGCGCGCCCTGCGGCAGCGGGGGCAGCCCCAAGGTCTGGAGGCTCTCGTCAACAGTCATCTCTTCCACCACTTCACGACTCGTTGCCTGACGGTTGGTCATTGCCGGGAATCACCAGCGGACGACGGCGGCGCAGGCCGCCGTACCGCCGCCGAGACCGGCGAGCAGCACCCGGTCACCCGGCTTGATGCGGCCCTCGCGCTGCTCGATGGCGAGGGTGAGCGGGATCGACGCCGCCCCGGTGTTCCCGAACCGGTCCGCGGAGAGCGCCACCTTGCCCGGCGTCACACCGAGCCACTTGGCGCAGAACTCGACCATGCGCACGCTTCCCTGGTGCAGGACCACCCGGTCGATGTCGGCCAGGGTCAGCCCCGCCTCCGCGCAGGCCTGGTGCACCACGACCGGCAGGGCCTTCTCGGCCCACTCCACGATCGGCCGCCCCTGCATCTCGAACCGGTCGGCGAGCGGGTCCGTCGTGTCCCGCAGCGGCAGGGCGCTGCCTCCGCCGCGCACCCGCACCAGGTCCAGGTGCTCCGGCTGGCAGCGGGCCACGACGCTGATCAGCCCGTGGTCCCCGTCCGGCGGGTCGAGGATGACCGCGCCCGCCCCGTCGCCGAACAGGCTGACCGTCCTGCGGTCGCCCGGGTTCATGATCGAGGAGTACTTGTCGGCCCCGATGACGGCCAGCGGACCGCGCCGCCGCCAGCCCTCGGCCGCCCCCAGACCGTAGAGGAAGCCGGCGCAGACGCCGTTCACGTCGAACGCGGGCACCCCCGAGATGCCCAGGCGGTCCAGGACGAAGGCCGCCGTCGGCGGCTGGGGCTGGTCCGGGGTGGAGGTGCAGACGATGACCCCGGACAGGTCCCCGGGCCGCAGCCCGGCGTCCTCCAGTGCCATGGCCAGCGCACGGGCCGCCAGCGCGGAGGTCGGCTCGTCGGCGCCGGCGTAGCGGCGCTCCTCGACGCCGGTGCGCCGGACGATCCACTCGGGGTCGGCGCCGCTCCACCCGGCGATCGTCTCGTTGTCGATGCGCAGACCCGGTACGTGCCAGCCCAGGCCGGCGATGCCGGTCCTCTGTCGAATCGCTGTCATCGGTATGCCTCGTAGACCTTCTCAAGAGTGCGGGCGGTGATACGGGAGCCGTCGGCCGAGGGGTCCGCGAGCCGCGGCGGCGCGACCCGGCCGGACCGGGGGCCGGCCAGGGCGCGGGCGATGGCCGAGGCCTGGACCTCCGCGCACCTGACCGCCGCGTCTCCGCAGCGGAACCGGTTCATCAGGAACAGCCCCGGGAACCCCGGTGTCTCGAAGGCCAGCCCCAGCCGCCGGTCCGCCAGCAACTCCCGCACACCGGCGGGCAGGTGCGGGGAGCTCTCGCGGAACCCGGTCGCCGCGATCACCGCGTCGAACTTCTCGGCGGTGCCGTCGGCGAACCGCACCGCCTCCTGCTCCAGCTCCACGACCTGCCGGTACACGCTCAGCCGGCCGTGGCTGAGGTGCGCGAGGAAGTGGTCGCTGAGCACGGGCGTGGAGCGGGACAGCGGCCGGGCCGGTTCCTGGAGGCCGTACGAGCGGTAGGAGCCGATCACCCGGCGCACCACCGACTCGGCCACGCGCGCGGTGAGGGCGCCGACCAGCGGGAGGCGGTGCAGCCGGCCGCCCGAGGAGTGGTCGACGGGCTTTCCGAGGACCACCTTCGGCAGGTACCACTTCGGGGTCCGGATGCTGACCCCCACGCTCGCCGCGGCGGGTACGAGATCGCAGGCGATGTCCACCGCCGAAGCGCCGTTGCCCACGACCAGGACGCGCTTGCCCCGGTACGGTGCGGAGCTGCGGTACTGGGAGGAGTGCGCGTACGTGTAGGAGGGTTCGTCCGCGACCGGCACCTCGGGCGGCCTCGGCTCGCCGTTGTGCCCCGTGGCGTCGAGGACCGCGTCGAACTCGGCTTCCGCGGCGGTGCCTTCGCGGTCCTCCCAGCGGACGAGCCACCGGCCGGCAGGCCCCGGCGAGACCGAGGTGACCCGGCACCCCCACCGGCGCTCGGCGCCCTCGCAGCCGGCCGCGACCTCGGCGAGGTAGGCCGAGTAGCGCGAGTGGTGGACGAAGTGCACCGCCGCGGGACCGCCGATCGAGGTTCCGGCGAAGGCGCTGCGCTCCCGCGAGGTGTTCAGGTACAGGGCGTCGTACACCCGGCTGCGCCGCGCCGAGGAACTCCACAGGCCGCCGGCCTCCCGGTCCTCGGAGAGCCAGTACAAGGACGAGGCCGGGTGGCTGCGCCGCAGCTCCCGCACGGCCGCGATCCCGAAGACCCCCGAGCCGATCACGCAGACCCTCACCGGGCGTTCACCTCGGCGGGCGCCGGGTCGGCGAACAGGTCGGAGCCCTTGCGGTTGCGGTACAGCCGCTTGGCGTAGTCGTACGCGGGCACCTCGATGTACCGGTAGATCGGGATCGCGAGGACGATGATGAGCCCGAAGTAGCAGAGCATGATGGGTATCTGGTACTGCGCCCCCTCCAGCGTCTCCTCCGGCAGCGAGAGCAGCGAGGCCAGCCAGCGCTGGACGAACGGTCCGGTGGGGAGGAAGACCAGGAGCTGGATCGCGTACATCCCGTAGGACAGCTTCCCGAGCTCGACGAAGGGCTTGCGCCGCAGCAGCGAGGGACGGCCGGCGAAGTCCGCCTGGGCGAGGGCGATCACCAGGACCGTCAGCGGGACCATGCCCACCGCGGTGCGCTGGAGCGGCCCGCTCGTGAACGTGCCGATCACGTAGGCGGCCCCGCACAGGGACCAGGCCCAGCCGGAACGGATCGTCGGCAGCACCCCCCGCATCAGCAGGAGGCAGGCGATCATGCCGACCAGGAACTCCAGGAAGCGGTACGGCGGGAACGGCAGCGTGAACCAGTACGCGAGGTCGCCGCCCTTCGAGCCGGTGCTCATGAACTGTTCGTGGCCGGCCGAGTCACCCACCGCGAAGTACTTCATCACGTACAGCGGCAGGGCGAACTCCAGGAACACCGCGGTGCCGAAGAGCCAGTACAGGGCGCGGGTGGACAGCCGGCGGACCAGGAAGAGGGCGACCGGGAAGAGCAGGTAGAAGAAGCCCTCGGTGCTCAGCGACCAGGTGACCGGGTTGATGCCGTGGTAGATGTCCTGGAAGGGCACCCAGGACTGCAGCAGGGTCAGGTGGAGCACCACGTTGCCGAGGGTGACCGGCATCCCGATCGCCAGGATCGCGCCGATGGCCAGCAACGAGGTGAACAGGTAGACCGGCACCAGCTTGCCCACGCGCTTGGCCGCGAAGTTGGCCATGCTCGTGCCCTGCCGGGTGGTGAGCGCCAGGACGAACCCGCTGAGGATGAAGAAGCTGCCCACGGCGAAGTTGCCGCTCATGGTCAGGAACCTGGGGCGGGTCAGCGGTGCGAACTCCAGGCCGCCGCTGTCGGAGAACACCATCTTGAAGGTGGTGAAGTGGAAGAAGAACACCAGGATGGCGGCCATGCCCCGCAGGCCGGTCAGGGAATCGAGCAGGGGCGGGCCCTTGGGCCGGTCCGGCCGGGTCTCGGCCTTCAGCCCCGCAGGGCTCGGCGTGGTCATCCAAACACTCCTGATTGGCTTTGTCTCGCGGATGTCTGTGAGGGGTCGGCCGGGCGCGGTCAGCGCGCGAAGACCAGGGCGGTGTTGTGGCCGCCGAAGCCGAACGAGGTGGACAGGGCGACCCCCTGCGCGACCTTGCGGGGTTCGTCCCGCACCAGGTCGAGGTCGATCCCGTCGCCGGGGCGGTCGAGGTTGCGCACCGGGGGGACCAGGCCGTCCCGCAGGGCCAGTACGGTCGCCACCGCCTCGACGGCGCCGGAGGCCCCCAGCAGGTGTCCGGTGCAGGACTTGGTCGCCGTGACCGGGGGCCGGTGGCTGCCGAGGGCCAGGCCCAGTGCCCTGGACTCGGCGAGGTCGCCGACGGGGGTGGCCGTGCCGTGGCTGTTCACGTGGCCCACCTCGGCCGCGCTCGCACCGGCGTCGCGCAGGGCGATCTCGATGCTGCGGGCGGCGCCGGCGCCCGACGGGTCGGGGGCCATGATGTGGTGGGCGTCGGAGGTGGAGCCCGCCCCCAGCAGGGTGCCGAGCACGGCCGCACCCCGGGCAGAGGCGTGTTCCGCCCGCTCCAGCACCAGCATTCCGGCCCCCTCGCCGAGGACGAAGCCGTCCCGGTCCCGGTCGAACGGCCGGCTCGCGGAGCCGGGGTCGACGTCGCGCCGCGAGAGCGCCCGCAGCTGCGCGAACCCGGCCAGGGTCAGCGGGTGCAGGCAGGATTCGGCGCCGCCCGCCACGACCACGTCCGCCCGGTCCAGCCGCAGCAGGTCCAGGGCCGCGGCCACCGCCTGGGCCCCCGAGGAACAGGAGCTGACCGGGGTGTGCGCCCCCGCCCGGGCGCCCAGGTCGAGGGCGACACCGGCGGCGGCCGCGTTCGGCATCAGCTGGGACATCAGGTACGGGCTGACCCGCCGCGGCCCCTGCTCCTCGAAGACCCGGATCTGGGGAGGGATCGCCTGGGCCCCGCCGATGCCGGTGCCGACGACCACCGCGAGCCGCTCGGGCGCCACGTCCACGGCGCCCGCCTGCTGCCAGGCCTCCCGGGCGGCGATCAGGGCGAGCTGCTGGACCCGCTCCAGGGTCCGCTGCGTCACCCGCTCCAGGCGGCCCTCGACGTCCACGGTGCCGGCGAGGCGGGTCGGCAGGCCCTCGAAGCGCGGGCCGTCCAGGAGGCGGATGCCCGAGGCGCCCCGGAGCAGCCCCTCGTGGAAGGCCTCCGCGTCCGTCCCGACCGGTGTGACCGCGCCGAGGCCGGTGACCACGACGCTCATCGGGCGGCCCGGTCGGCCGCGAGGTGGTCGAGGACCGCGCCGACGGTACGCAGCTCGCCGACCACGTCGTCGGGGATGACCACCCCGAAGCGGGTCTCGCAGGCGACCATCAGCTCGATCTTCGCCACCGAGTCGATGTACAGGTCCTCGATCAGATCGGCTTCCGGGACCACCGATTCCTGCGGAAGGCCGGTGATCTCGGCGATGAGCGAGGCCATCAGCCGCAGATCCTCCGCCCGTTGGGGATCGGCCCCGTCCCCGGACCCGGCGGCGGGGAGCGGCGTGTGCTCGTCGGTGATGTCGGACGCTGTCATGGGTGACTCCCGTCGGAAAGTGGTACGTCAGGTGGGCGGAGCGCGCGGCGGCTCACGCGGGCGGCGGCTCGGCGGGGGTCACCCTGCGGCCAGGGCCTTTCCCTTGACGGCGAATTCGCCGGCGTGCTCCTGCCGGGACAGGACGCGGATCTCGTTCATGATCCGGTCCGTGAACTGCCGGCGGGTGAGGCTCTGCTTCTCCCGGCCCGCGTACTCGGCGGGGGAGAGCGCCGGGCCGAAATGGACCTCGAAGGGGGTCCGCTTCAGCAGCAGGCGGCCGGGCCGCTGCACGCGGTCCGTGGCGATCAGCCCGCACGGCACCACGGGAGCCCCGGTGGCCAGAGACATCCACGCGGCTCCCGTGTGGCCGCGGTAGAGACGGCCGTCGGGGGAGCGGGTGCCCTCGGGGTGGATGCCCACGCCGAGACCGCGCTGCAGGAGGTCGAGGCTGATGTCCAGCGCGGCGATGCCGCCCCGGCCGCCGTCCCGGCGGACGGGGATCATGCCGACCTGCCGGAAGAACCAGCTGCTGAGGCGCCCCCGCAGCCCGGTGCGGCCGAGGCGCTCCGCCTTGCCGACGAAATGCACCGGGCGCGGCACCAGGATGCTGAGGAATATGTGGTCCGAGAAGGAAAGGTGATTGGCCGCCACGACAAAGGGGCCGGACTTCGGAATATTGCCGACACCGCTGATGCGGGGCCGGAAGTAGGCGGTCATTGCCGCCGACAGGGTCCTGCGTACGATCTCGCGGCCATCCATCGAATCTCCCGGAGTCCATCATCACGGCCAACTGCGCGGACCCGCCGCCATCCTGGCAGGCGGGATTCCGTCTCGGCGGCTCACTATGGCGAAGTGCCGGGGGCCAACTCAAGGCCGATCCGGCCCGATTTACCGGTCGCATGCCCACGCTTTAGCGCCAGGGGCGGTCGTCCCTTGCCGAGTCGGCCGCGGGGGCTGCCGGGCGGGATTGTCATCCGCCTCGCCTCGGATATCGTCGCGGGCGATCCCCCTCAATCCACCCAGATTTCAAGGCGGTTTGCATGTCACGTATGCGCGAACGGAGTTCCGGCGCGACACCGGGTGCGGACCCGGGCCGTGCGGATTTCGAGCCGGGGAGGGCGTGGCTGGTCCTGGTGGTCGTCGCGCTGGGCGCGATGATGGTCTCGCTCGACGGGACGGTCGTCCTGCTCGCCCAGCCCGCGCTCCAGAGCGACCTCGGGGCGAGCCTGGAGCAGGTCCAGTGGGTCACCACCGGGTACCTGCTCGCCGTCGGCAGCCTCCTCGTGATCTCCGGCGGCATCGGGGACCGCATCGGCAACCGGTGGGCGTTCCTGATCGGGGTCACCGGCTTCGGGGTGACCTCCGCACTGATCGCCGCCGTCCACGATGCCCGCTGGCTGATCGCCCTGCGGGTCCTCCAGGGGATCAGCGGCGCCGTGCTGCAGCCCTCGACCCTGGGGCTGCTCCGGGAGACGTATCCCGACGACCGGCTCGACATGCCGATCGCCATCCGCGGCGCCGCCATCGCCGTGTCCACCGCGGCCGGGCCGGTGGTCGGCGGACTGCTGGTCGCCCACGTCTCCTGGCGGGCCGTCTTCCTGCTGAACGTGCCGCTGGGCCTGCTGACCGTCCTGCTGGGGGCCCTCGTCTGGCGCGGCAGGCCCGCGCGCCGCGCCGTACGGCCCGGCGTGCGCGGGTTCGACCTTCCCGGCGCCGCGGTCCTCGCGGTCCTGCTCTTCGCCCTCTTCTTCAGCGTCTCCAAGATCACTTCCTACGGTGCGGCGGACCTGCGCAGCGCCGGTCTCGTCGCCCTCGTCCTGCTGCCGGCCTGGGCGTTCGTCAGGGTCGAGAAGCGCGCGGCGGACCCGCTGATGCCTCCCGAGCTGCTGCGCACCCCGGCGCTCGGCGCGGGGCTCCTCGTGGTCATGGCGCTGTCGTTCGCCATGATCGGAACCCTTTTCGTCATCTCGTACTACGTCCAGAACCTGCTCGGGCTCGATCCGGTCGAGGGCGGTGTCCGCGTCCTGCCCCTCACCGGCACCCTGATCGTTGCCGCCGCGCTGTCGGGCTTCGTGATGCGCCGGGCCGGCGCCCGCGCGGTGGTCGCGGGCGGGCTCCTCGTGACGGCCGCCGCCACGTACGGACTGTCCCGGCTCGGCCCGGGGACCGGTCCGCTCGAACTGGGCCTGCTGCTCTTCGCCCTGGGCCTGGGACTCGCGCCCTCGCTGGTGGGCAGTACCAAGATCATCGTGGCGAGCGTGCCGCAGCACCTCGGCGGTCTGGCGGGCGGCCTGCACCAGACCGGCATGCAGATCGGCAGCGGCATCGGCATCGCGGTCATGGGCACGATGCTGGGCGGCCGGGCCGGGCAACTCGTCCGCGCGGCGGCCGAGGAGGCAGGCGGGCGGCCGCCGGACGGCGAGGTGCTGGCCCGGGCGACCGGCGACGCCTCGGTGGGCCTGCACCGCCCCGTTCCCGGCATGCCCGACCGGCTGGCCGCGGTCTGGGAGACGGTGAGTGCGGAGGTCTTCACCGACGCGATGGCGTACGCCCTCACCGCGGGTGTGGCCGTGGCCCTCGCCGGCTCGGCCGTGGCCCTGGTGGGCATACGGCAGAAGCGGGCGCGGAATTCCTCAAGCGCCGCGAGCGCGTGAAGCGCCTGAAGCGCCTGAAGCGCCCGTTCTTTGGGCGTAATTTAGCGGTCCGCACGGCCGGAATTCAGCGGCGGATCAGCGAAATGCGTGTACTTGACCGGCAGTTGGGTGATGCCTAATATCCATCGGTGTCTGCGGAGCGAACTGCCGGCCGGTCAATTCCCGGAGTCCCGCACGATCAATCGAAATCGACTGACCAGTGCTGTCCGGTCCCGCAGCGCAGGAACGGATCGGAGAGTCCCGCATGCAGATGTACCGCCGAATGAAGCAGTGGGCCGGCCCCTTGCTGCGAAATGCCGTACGCCTGGAGACCTCCGGACTGGAGAATGTGCCGCGGTCGGACGCGGTCGTACTCGCCTCCAACCACCTCTCCGTCCTGGATTCCACCTTCCTGCCGCTCGTCGTGGACCGCCACGTCACTTTCATGGCGAAGATGGAGTACTTCCACGGACCGGGCTGGATCCGGAAGTTCACGTCGTCCTTCATGCACGGCAACGGCCAGATCCCCGTCGACCGCGGCAACCAGCGGGCGGCCGCGGCCTCGCTCGAACCCTGCCTGGAGGTCCTGGAGCGGGGCGGCGTCTTCGGCATCTACCCGGAGGGCACCCGGTCGCCGGACGGCCGGCTCTACCGGGCCCGCACCGGGGTGGCGTGGCTGGCGCTGAAGTCCGGGGCGCCGGTGGTGCCGGTCGCCATGACCGGTACCGACCGCGTGCTGGCACCCGGCCGGCACCTGCCCCGCCCGGCCAAGGTCCGGATCGCCTTCGGCGAGCCGGTGGACCTGTCGGAGTTCGCGGGCCGCGCCGATGACGCGCGGGCCCGGCGCCAGGCGTCGGACGCGGTCATGGCTGCCATCGGCGCGCTCTCCGGCCAGGAGTACGTCCCCGTCTTCGCCACCTCCGCGACGCGCTGACCCCGCTGCGCCGCGGCCGGCCTTTCCCTACCGAGGAGCCCACGTGAGCCCTGTGAACCTAGCCGTGAACCTGTTGGACGCCCAGTCGCTGATCACCACCTTCGGGCTGCTCGGCATCCTCGTGATCATCTTCGTGGAGACCGGGCTGCTGGTCGGCTTCTTCCTGCCGGGGGACTCGCTGCTGTTCCTGGCCGGGGTCGGCGCCTCGGGCGCGGCCGCCGAGGTCTTCGACCGGCCCGGATTCCACCTCTCCCTGCCGCTGCTGCTCGTCGGCGCGCCGGTGTGCGCCATCGCCGGGGCCCAGCTGGGCCACCTGCTCGGCGTCCGCGTCGGCCCCACGCTCTTCGCCCGCCCGGACTCCCGGCTGTTCAAGCGGGAATACGTGGAGAAGGCCGAGGGGTACCTGACGCGCTACGGCGCCGGCAAGGCGATCGTCCTCGCGCGCTTCATCCCCGTCGTGCGCACCTTCCTCAACCCGGTGGCGGGAGTGCTCGGCATCAAGGCGGGCGTGTTCCTCCTGTGGAACACCCTCGGCGGAGTGCTGTGGACGGCCGGCATCCTGCTGCTCGGGTACCGCCTCGGCGACACCCTCAAGGGCAGCATCGACAGCTATCTGCTGCCCGCCGTGTTCGTGATCATCGGCGTCTCGATGCTGCCGGTGCTGATAGAGGTGGTCCGGGCGCGCCGGGCGGCGACGCGCTGACGCGCCCGCCGGGCCGGCCGGGCCGGCGAGGCGGTACGGGGAGCAGCGGGCTACCGGTCCTCCAGCGCCGGGTGCTGCTCCCCGCCCGGCTGCTCCAGCGCCGCGCGCTGCTCCCCGCCCGGCTGCTCCAGCGCCGGGCGCTGTTCTCCGCGCAGTTCCTCCAGCAGCGCCACGATCGCGTCCATGATCCGGTCGCTGGCCTCGCGCAGTACGGGAACCGTCGGCTGGGCGCCGTACAGGTCCGAGAGGTCGACCGGGGGACCGGCGTACACCCGCAGGGTGGGGCGCGGGCGGAACCGTACTTTCCGGCCGCCCTTGGCGTACGGCGGCACCATCTCGTGCGCGCCCCACTGGGCGACGGGTATGACGGGCGCGCCGGTCATCAGCGCCAGCCGCGCCGCGCCGGTCCGGGGCCGGCCGGGCCACAGGGCGGGGTCCCGGGTGAGGGTCCCCTCCGGGTAGATGGCCACGCACTCGCCGCGCCGTACGGCTTCGCACGCGGCGTCCAGGGATTCGGCCGCCCGGTGGCTGCTGCGCTCGACGGGGATCTGCCGCGTCGCCCGCAGCAGCGCCCCGACGACGGGGACCTCGAAGAGCGAGGACTTGATGAAGAACCGGGGCGGGTTGCCGTTGTCGTACTGGAAGTGGCCGTAGGCGAGCGGGTCCACGTAGGAGTTGTGGTTGATCACGGTGATGTATCCGCCCTCGCGGGGCAGGTGGTGGGCACCGCGCCACTCCCGGCGCGCCAGGAGCCGGGAGGCCGTGCGCACCACGACGGCTATGGACCGGTAGGCGAGTCCGGTCCGGATCGGCGATGTGTCGTTCGGCGCCGCGTTCTCGTGCATGTCCCCCACCCGTTCGGCCGTCAGCCGAGCCGTGCGTTGCGGCTCGAGCGGAGCCACAGTAGCCATCGGTGCAGGGGGCAGCCATGTGCGTTTGACCGTGTCAGCCCGGTTTTGGCGGTTCGCACGGCCGGGTTTAAGCCGCGCTTTAGCCGCCGCCCGGGGAGCTCGTGCGGGACGGCTGGAGCGCATCTGGCCTGATTTCGACGGTATTTCGACGTCCGGGTCGCCGACTTCGGACAGGGCGGGCGAGGGGCACTACGCTGCCGCCCGGAAACGTCATCGATCTTCCAGGATCCCGGCGGACCGGTCGGGATCCTCGACCTTCACAGGGGGAAAACGTCATGACACGTGTACGCAATGCCCTGATAGCGCTCTGCGCGGTGCTCCTGACCTTCGTCACCGTGTCCGCGAGCGCCTCGGCCGACACCCGGGCGCCGGCGGCCGGGGCCGACGCGGCCACCCGCCCGGGCATCGCCGGCAAGTGGTACAACCAGCTCGGCTCCACGATGATCATCACCCGGGCCGCGGACGGCGGGTTCGTCGGCACGTACGAGTCCGCGGTGGGCAACGCCGAGAACAAGTACGTCCTGACCGGCCGTTACGACAGCGCCCCCGCCACCGACGGCAGCGGGACCGCCCTGGGCTGGACCGTGGCCTACCACAACAGCTACCGCAACGCGCACTCCGTCGCGACGTGGAGCGGCCAGTACGTGGGCGGCGGCCAGGAGCGGATCGTCACCCAGTGGCTGCTGACCTCCGGCACCACCCCCGCCGACCAGTGGCGCTCGACGGTGGTCGGCCACGACGAGTTCAGCCGGGTCAAGCCGTCCGCCGCCGACATCGCGAAGGCGGAGCAGCTTGGCGTCCGCGGCGCCGGCCCGTCCGCCGGCGACCGGGGCTGACGCAGCGCCCACTCCGTCGCCTGGTCCGCTCACCGCGCTGTCCCGTGCGGTGGGCGGACCGCGCGTATCCGGCCCCGGACGGCGCGGCACGAGGGCCGTGAACCCCTTTGCGGCATTTTCGATCTTGGCGCAGTTCTGCCGTTGGCCCGCAACTGCGTGGTGTGGGAATGTGGTTTGGGCAGGGTTCGCGAGGCCTTCGCGAACGCATGTCGTGATCAAGGTCCGGCGCTGACCAGCCGGGCGCAGGGGGTTCTTTTCGTGTTGGGCAAGGTTTTCACGCTCGCGCTCGGGGCGTTCGCGGTGGGGACGAGCGGCTACATCGTCACCGGCGTACTCCCGCAGCTGAGCGGGGAGTTATCCGTCTCCCTGTCCACGGCGGGGCTGCTGACCACGTCCTTCGCCGTGGCCTACGCGATCGGCTCGCCCCTGCTCGCCGTGGCCATGGGCGGCTGGCGCCGCCACCGGCTGATCGTCGCCGCCCTGCTGGTGGCCGCGGCCGGCAACGCGCTCGCCGCGATCGCGCCCGATTTCGGCGTCCTGCTGGCCGCCCGGATCGTCACGGCCGTGGGCGCCGCGGTGTTCACGCCCGCGGCGACCGCGGTGGCCGCGGAACTGAGCGGTCCGGAGCGCAGGGCGCGCGCCGCGGCCTGGGTGTTCGGCGGGCTGGTGACGGCCACCATCGTCGGCGTCCCCGCCGGATCGCTGCTCGTCGGCCCGCTCGGCTACCGCGGCGTCTTCTGGCTCGTCGCCGGGTTCTGCGCGCTCGCCGCGCTCGCCGTGTCGCTGGCCGTGCCGGAGGTCGCGGCGCCCCCCAGGGTGACCCTGCGCCGGCGCATCGAGGTGGCCTCGGACTCCCGTGTGCTCGCCGTCCTCGGCATCACCCTGGCCGCCAGCCTCGGCGTGTTCACCGTGTACACCTACGTGGCCCCGCTGCTCGCCGAGACCGTCGGAGCGCACGGAACCGGGCTGAGCCTGCTGCTGTTCGGCTACGGCATCGGCGGTGCCATCGGCAACGTCGTCGGCGGAGTCGCCGCGGACCGCTACGGATACCGGCTGCCGCTGCTGGTGGCCGTGTCCGGCAGCGTGATCACCCTGTCGGTGCTGTCCGTGGCGCACAGCACGGCCCTCGTCGCCGTCCTGCTCTTCGCCTGGGGCGTGTCGAGCTGGGCCTTCAACCCGCCCGTCCAGCGCAGGCTGATCGAGCTCTCGCCCACCGCCGTCGGCCTGCTGCTCGCACTCAACGCGTCCGCCCTGTACCTGGGCATCGGCCTCTCCGGCGTCGTCGGCGGGGCGGTGCTCGACCACATCGGCATCGGTGCGGTGGCGCTCACCGGCGCCGGGCTGTGCCTGGTCGCGGTCGCGGTCCAGGTGCTGACCGGCCGGCGCACCGCCGCCCAGCCGTCCGGGATCGCCGGATGAGGGCCGCGGTCCGCGGGCGGCGCGCCGCTCCAGGTAAGTCACTCCGTCTCGGCAAAGGACGATGTACGTGCGCGACTTGAACGATGTGGTGGGAATCGTCACCGGTGCCTCGCGTGGAGTCGGCCCCCACATAGCCGGACGCCTGGCGAGGGCCGGTGTCCGACTGGCCCTGGTGGCCAGGTCGGAAGAGGGCCTGCGGGCCACCGCGGACCAGATCGGCCACCACGGCCCCAAGCCCCTCGTCGTGCCGGGGGACGTCTCCGACGAGGAAGACCAGGCGCGGATCGTCGAAACCGTCCGCCGCGAGCTGGGACCGGCGGGACTGCTGGTCAACAACGCGGGCATCGAGCGCATCACCCGCTTCCAGGACGCCCCGGTCGAGACCATCAGGCAGGTGCTGCTGGTCAACCTGTTCGGGGCCGAGGCGATGACCAGACTCGTCCTCCCGGACATGCTGGCGGCCGGCCGCGGACACATCGTCAACATCGGCTCCGTCGGCGGCCGCACGGCCTATCCGTACGCCACCATCAACTCCTCCGCCAAGCACGGACTCGTCGGGTTCACCTGGTCCCTGCGCGAGGAACTGCGGGGCACCGGCGTGGGGGTGTCGGCGGTGTACCCGACCCTCATCGCCGACGTCGGCATCTCGGCGGCCTGGCAGGGCGGAGCACGTCCGAGACTGCTCGGCCGGGTGGGACCGGACGAGGTGGCGCTCGCGGTGCTCAAGTGCATCCGGGAGAACAAGGTGGAGATGACCGTCGCGCCCGTGATGGAGAAGGTCGCGGACGTGATGAGCGCACTCTCCCCACGACTGACCGCGTGGATCGCGCGCAACGGCGGGATCTACTCCTACCTGCGCAAGGTGGCCGACGCGCAGGGCAATTCGCAATAGCACACCGCGCCGGCGCGACCACGCCGGTCGATACGGGGGACCGATGTCCGAGATTTCCGCTGTGCCCATACCCGACCACGACGAGAGCGTGAACCAGCTCCGGGACCTGCTGGCCGGTGTCAACACCGACTACGACCGCTGGGTCGACCCCCAGGAGCCCCTGATCCTCGACTCGCTGGACGCCGTCCGGTTCAAGTCGACGATCGACACCGCCTGCAGCACGGACCTTCCGCTGGAGATGTTCTTCGGCCACTGCACCCTGGAGACCCTCGCCGAAGCGCTCCTCAACCACGGCACGGACGGCGGGGCGGCGGCGCCCCGGATCGTCCCCGCGCCCGGCAGCGCCCACGAGCCCTTCGAGCTCACCGATGTCCAGCAGGCGTACTGGCTGGGCAGCCGGGGCTTCGAACTCGGCGGCCGCTCGGCCCACTTCTACGTGGAGGTGGACCTGTTCGCCGCGGACCGCGAGCGCGTCGAGGAGGCGTTCAACACGCTGATCGGACGCCACGGCATGCTGCGGGCGACCCTCCTGCCCGACGGCCGCCAGCAGATGGCCCCCGAGGTCCCGTACTACCGCTTCCGACACGCCGATCTGGCCGGGCTGCCCGAAGCCGAGGAACGATGTCGGCTCCACGAGACCCGCGAGGAGATGGCCGCCCAGGTCTTCGACCCGCACACGTGGCCGCTGTACGAGATACGCACCCACCAGCTGGCGGCCGGCACCCTCCGCCTCCACCTCAGCATCGACCTGCTCTTCGCCGACGCGGGCAGCCTCCAGTTACTGCTGGCCGAATGGATCCGCCTCGTCCTGGACCCCGGCTCCCTGGGACCGGCCCCCGCACTGAGCTTCCGCGACTACCTGGAGGGCGTCGCCGCACACCGTGCGCAGCCCGGCCACGAAGCGGCCCGCGCGTACTGGTCCGAGCGCATCGGCTCGCTCCCCCAGGCCCCCGAACTGCCCGTGCGCACCGGCCGCCACACCCAGGCCCCCGCCTTCGTACGCCGCGAACGGCGCCTGTCCGGCCGGGTCTGGCGGCAGATCCGGGAGCGTGCGAACACCCTGGGCGTCACCCCCTCCGTGCTCCTGTGCGCCGCGTACGCGCAGGTGCTGCGCACCTGGAGCCGCACGTCCCGGTTCACCCTCAACCTCACCCTCGCCGACCGGCCCCGCTGGCACGCGGACATCGACCGGCTCATCGGCGACTTCACGAGCACGATCCTGCTGGAGTGCGATCTGGCGGGCGCCCCCGACCTGGCGACGGCCGCCGGCCGGCTCCAGGCGCAGCTGCGCAGCGACCTGGCGCACGCCCGCTTCAGCGGCGTCGAGGTCCAGCGGGAGCTGGCCCGCCGCAACGACGGCACGCACGCGCGGATGCCGGTCGTCTTCACCAGCCTGCTGCGGGAGCAGGACAGCCTCGGCAGCCTCGAGGGCATGGTCTTCGAGACCCGGTACGCGATCTCGCAGACGCCCCAGGTCTACCTGGACAACCAGGTCGTGGCGCGCGGCAGCGACCTGCTGATCAGCTGGGACGCCGTGGAGGAGATGTTCCCCGAAGGCGTCCTCGACGACATGTTCGCCGCGTACGTGGAGCTCGTCGAGGGCATCGCGGAGCACGGATCGCCGCCTCCGGTCGCCCTGCCGTCGAAGCAGCGGGCCGTGCGCGAGGCCGTGAACGACACCGCGGGCCCGCAGCCGGGCGGCCTCCTCCACACGGCCCTCGACCGCCGGGCCGCCGAACGCCCCGACGCGCCCGCCGTGATCAGCGCCGGCGGCACGCTCACGTACGGGGAACTCGACCGGCGCGCCAACCAGACGGCCCGCCGGCTGCGCGAGCTCGGCGTCTCGCCGGGCGAGCTGGTCGCCGTCGTCATGCACAAGGGCTGGCAGCAGATCCCCGCCGTGCTGGGCGTGCTCCGCTCCGGCGCCGCCTACCTGCCCGTGGACGCGGGCCTGCCGCGCGAGCGCGTCGACCAGCTGATCGAGGCGGGCGGGGCGAGGGCAGCCGTCACCCAGCCCGGCGGATACCTCCCGACGGGGGTCACCGGCCTGGTCATCGACCGGGAGCCCTGGCCGGACGTGCCGGACGGACCCGTCGGGGCGCCGGCCACCGGCCCCGACGACCTCGCGTACGTCATCTTCACCTCGGGCTCGACCGGCCGCCCCAAGGGCGTGATGATCAGCCATCGCAGCGCGCTGAACACGGTCGACGACATCGGCGCCCGGTTCTCCGTCGGCCCCGGGGACCGGGTCCTCGGCCTGTCCTCGCTGAGCTTCGACCTCTCCGTCTACGACGTCTTCGGGGTGCTCGGAGCCGGCGGCGCACTGGTGCTGCCCGCGCCGGACGAGTCCCGCGACCCCGGCCGCTGGGCCGAGCTCGCGGACGAACACCGGGTGACGCTGTGGAACACCGTCCCCCCGCTGCTGGAACTGCTGACCGAGCACTGCGAGCGGCAGGGCGCCGCGTTCCCGGCCTCCATCCGGACGGCCCTGCTCAGCGGCGACTGGATCCCGCTCACCCTGCCCGGCCGGATCCGGGCGCTCGCCCCCGCCCCGCCCGAGCTGATCAGCCTCGGCGGCGCGACCGAGGCCGCCATCTGGTCGATCTGGAACCCCATCGACCGGATCGACCCCGAGTGGCGGAGCATCCCGTACGGCACGCCCCTTCGGAACCAGACCTTCCATGTCCTGGACGCCGAGCTCACCGACAAGCCGGACCACGTCACCGGCGAGCTCTACATCGGCGGCGTGGGCGTCGCCCGGGGCTACTGGGGCGACCCCGAGCGCACCGCGGCCCAGTTCCTCGTGCACCCGGCCACGGGAGAGCGCCTCTACCGGACCGGCGACCTCGGCCGCTACCGGCCCGACGGCATCCTCGAACTCCTCGGCCGGGACGACTTCCAGGTCAAGATCGGCGGCCACCGGATCGAGCTCGGCGAGATCGAAGCCGTGCTCGGCGGCCACCCCGGCGTACGGACCGCGGTCGTCGTCGCGCAGGACGCCCGGCGCCTGATCGCGTACGCGGTCCCCGAGGAGGGCGCCGCCTTCGAGGACGAGGAGCTGCGCACCCACCTCGCCGCCAAGCTGCCCGCGTACATGGTCCCCTCGGCCGTCGTGCTCCTCGACCGGCTGCCGACGGGCGCCAACGGGAAGCTCGACCGCAAGGCCCTCCCCGCGCCCGAGGCCGTCGCCCCGGAACACGAGGCGCCCGCGACCCGGGCCGAGGAGGTGCTGGCCCGCGCCTGGGCAGCGGTGCTGCCGGTCGAGACGATCGGACGGCACGACGACTTCCACGCGCTCGGCGGCGATTCGCTGCTCGCCGTACGCGCCGTGGCCAAGGCCGCCGAACAGGGCCTCCACCTCGCCCTGGTGGACTTCTTCGCCCATCCGACCATCGCCGGGCAGGCCCTCCACGCGAGCGACCGGCCGGCGGCCCGGGCCGACCAGTCGCAGATCACCGGCCGCGCCGGCCTCTCGCCCAGCCAGCACTGGTTCTTCGAGCAGGACTTCGCCGAGTCCCGCCACTGGAACGGCATGTGGCCCGTCTTCGAACTCGACCGCCGTCTGGAGCCCGGTGCCCTCCGCCGGGCGCTCTCCGTCGTGCTCGCCCACCACGACGGGCTGCGCGCCAGGTTCCTGCGGGACGAGCACGGCCCGTACGCGGAACTCCCCGGGGCCGGCCCGCTGGACGAATCCAGGGTCACCGAAGTCGACCTCGGCCACGTCCCCGACGCCGACGTGGAGGCGGAGATCGCCGGGCACGTGGAGCTGCGCAACAGCGGACTCGACCCGGCCTCGGGCACGACCGTCCAGCTCACCCAGTTCGACCTCGGCCCGCGGCGCCGCCCCAGGCTCCTCGTCAGCGCCCACTGGCTGGTCATGGACTACTACTCCTCCCGGGTGTTCTACGAGGACCTCCGCACCGCCTACTTCGCCATCGAGCGGGGGGACGAACCGGCACTGCCGCCCAAGACCGCGTCGCTGCCGCAGTCCGCGGAGCAGCTGCGCGCCCACGCCGCGAGCGAGGAGGTCGCGGCCGAACTGCCGTACTGGGAAAGGCTCGCCGCGCTCTCACCCGCCCCGCTGCCCGTGGACCACCGCCTCGGCCCCAACACCCAGGACACGGCGGTGCGCCACTTCACGGAGGTGACGGGGGAGACCGCGGCCGCCGTGGTGACGGGGCTCCCGCGCGAGCGGGGCGCCGAGATCCGCGAGGTGCTGCTGACCGCACTGGCCCGCGCCGTCACGGCGTGGACGGGGCAGCCGGAGCTGGTCGTCGAGGTGGAGGGACACGGCCGTCAGCGGGTCTTCGACACGCTCGACATCTCCCGCACCGTCGCCCGGTTCTCCACCCTCTCGCCGCTGGTGCTGCGTCCGGGCGGGCTCGACGCGGTGCGCGACCAGATCCGCGAGATGCCCCACCAGGGCGTCGGATACGGGCTGTTGCGGTACCTGCACCCCGACCCGGAGGTCAGGGAGCGGATGGCAGGCGTACCGGTCCCGGAGATCGGCTTCAACTTCTGGGGCGACGTCAGCGAGTACTTCACCGGCGACGCCCGCCCGGTGGTGGACTCCTTCGGCCACCACCGCAGCGGCCTGGGCCACCGCACCCGCACGCTCGACCTGATGGCCATGGTCTCGGACGGCACCCTGCGGCTGGTGTGGACGTACAGCTCCAACCTGCACACGCAGCCCACGGTCCGGGCCCTGGCCGACCGCTTCATCGAGGAACTGCACACACTGGCGCGGAGCGCCGGATGAACGGGGAAGTGAACACCGTGGACCACCCGAAGCCCGAGGACATGTTCGGCGCGGTGACCGTGGCCGAGGTGCTGGAGCTCGCCGCCACCACCTCACGCGGTATCACCGTGGTCAACCGGCAGCTCGACCAGACCCCGCTGCCGTACGCGCTGCTCGCCGCCGGCGCGCGGCGCGTCGCGGGCGGCCTGGCCAGGGCCGGGGTCGCCAAGGGCGACCGCGTCGCCATCGTCTCCTCCACCTCGCCCGGCTTCCTGCTCAGCCTGTTCGGGGCCTGGCGGGCGGGCGCCGTGCCCGTCATCCTCCCGCTGCCGCACCGGCTGTCCGACCTGCCGGAGTTCGTCGCCGAGATCAACCGCCGGCTCGACCACGTGGACGCGCGCTGCGTGGTGGTCGCCGACGCCTTCGGTGACTTCGTGAGCGGCCGGATCACCGGCGACCGGCCCGTGCTGACCTGCGGGGAACTGGCCTCGGAGCGCGAGGAGATCACGGGGCCGCCGCCGGCCGGCCCCGACGACCTCGCGTACCTCCAGTTCACCTCCGGCACCACCGGCCTGCCGCGGGCCGTCGCGCTCACCCACCGGCAGATGCTCACCAACGCCGCGGTGTGCTGCGAGCGCCTGGGACTGGAGCGGGACCGCAGCGTGCACGTGAGCTGGCTCCCGCTCTACCACGACATGGGACTGATCTCCGTGCTGTCCGGCATGGCCTACCGGATCAAGCTGGTGCTCCAGCCGCCGGAGGACTTCCTGGCCCGGCCGGACTCCTGGGTGGACGCGCTGTCCCGCTTCCGGGCCACCAGCACCGTCGCCCCGAACTTCGCCTACGGGCTGGCCGGCCAGGGCATGCGGCTGCGGCCGCGCGAACTCGACCTGTCCGCCCTGGAGGTGTGCGGGGACGGGGCGGAGCCGATCCGCGCGGCGACCCTGGAGCAGTTCATGGAGGCCGGAGCCGTCCACGGCCTCAGGCCCGAGGCGATGACCCCGATGTACGGGCTCGCCGAGGCCACCCTGGCCGTCGCCATGGGCGTCAAGGGCCGGCCCCTGGACTGGGACCACGTCTCCCGCGAGGGCCTCCAGGCGGGCGGCGCCGCCCGCCCGGTGCCCGCCGGCGCCCCGGACGCCCGCGCGCTGGCGGTCTGCGGGCCGCCGGTGCCCGGAGTCCAGGTGGAGATCCGGGACGAGGACGGCAAACCGCTGGAGGAACGCCGCGTCGGCGAGATCTGGGTGCGGAGCCCCTCCCTGATGCAGGGCTACTGGCAGGACCCGGAGGCGACCGCGGCCGTACTCGGCGACGGCTGGCTGCGCACCGGCGACCTCGGCTACCGCACCCCGGACGGCCTGGTGGTCTGCGGGCGGCTCAAGGACATGATCATCGTGGCCGGACGCAACCTGTACCCCGAGGACTACGAGCACGTCGCCGCCCGGGTGGAGGGCGTACGGCCGGTGTGCGCGGCGTTCGCGCTGCCCGGCACCGAGCGGATGGTCGTCGCGTTCGAGGCCGCGAAGGGCTTCGACGACCACGCCGAGATCGCCTCGGCGGTCATGAAGCGGCTGCGCGAGCAACTCGGGCACGCCCCGGACGCGGTGGTGGCCCTGGAGAAGGGCGCGATACCGCGCACCTCCTCCGGCAAGGTCCAGCGCGGCCTGTGCCGGGAGCGCTACCTGACGGGGCAGCTGCCGGTCACGGCGGAGACCGCCCGCTGACCGCAGCCGCCCCGTGCGGGCGGCGCCCGCGTCAGCGGCGGGGGCTCACCACGACACGCGCACCCCGGGAGGGGATCAGCGTGACGTGGTGGGCCTTCTGCTCCTCGGGGGCGGGCCGGTCGGGCCGGATCTCGTACCGCAGGAGCATCTCGCGCAGCGCGACCGTGGCCTCCAGGAGGGCGAACCCGGCCCCGATGCAGCGGCGGGCGCCCCCGCCGAACGGGATCCAGGTGTTCGCGGGCGGCTGGGCGTCCAGGAAGCGTTCGGGACGGAACTCGTCCGGCTGGTGGTGGTGGGCCGGATCGGACTGCACCAGGCCGATGGCGGGCATCACCGTGGCACCGGCGGGCAGCCGGTAGCCGCCGACCGTCAGCGGTTCGGTCAGCTGCCGGGCCACCTCGTACACCACCGGCTTGAGGCGCAGCGCCTCCTTGGCGACGGCCGTCAGGTACGCCTCGTCGCCCTCGTCCGCGGCGCGCTGCGCCCGCTTCAACTGCGCCGGGTTGCGCACCAGTTCGTGGATCGCCCAGGCCAGGCCCGTGGCCGTGGTCTCGTGTCCGGCCAGCAGCAGCGTGATGAGCTGGTCGCGCAGTTCGGCGTCGTTGAAGCCTCCGCCGCTGCGGTTCTCCTCCGCCTGGAGCAGCCGGGACAGCACATCGGTCCTGCTGGCCAGGTCGACGGCGGCGCGCCGACGGGTGATCTCCTCGTACAGCAGCTTGTCGAGCCCGCGCTGGAGAGCGGTGTGGCGGCGCCAGGGGCCTACCCGCTGGAGCAGCGGGTAGGGCAGGCCGAGCAGGGTCACCGGGCCGATGTCCGCGATGCCGCGCACGAGCGGGCGCATCCTCTTCAGCCGCGCCTCGTCGGTCACCCCGAACACCACCTGGATGATGATCTCCAGGGTCAGGGCCTGCATCCGCTCGTGGGAGCTGAACACCGTCTCCCGGGGCCAGCTCTCCACCTCCGCCTTGGTCAGGCGCCCGATCATCTCCTGGTAACCGGCCAGCGCCGCACCGGTGAAGGCGGGCATCAGCAGCCGGCGGGCCCTGCGGTGCTCTTCCTCGTCGGTGAGGAGCACGGAGTGGTCCCCCAGGGCCGGGCCCATGATCCCGTTGCCCTCTCCCGCGTGCAGGACCTCCACCGGACCGCCGAACACGGTCTTGATGTCCTCCTGCCGGGAGAGGATCACCAGGTGCCGGGTCGGGGCGGTGAGCCGGAGCGTGAAGACGTCCCCGTGCCTGCGGCGGAGCAGGGGGAACAATCGGTGCCGGTACTGCGCGAAGAGGAGGGTCTGGACCACCGCGGGCAGTCGCAGACCCGGCGGCCGCTTCGTGGAGCCCGTCGCGGGTGCGGGTAATTCCTTGGACGTGTGGTCAATACCGCTGGTCATCGCGGATATCCCCCTTGATGGACAATGCCGTGTCGTTTCCGTCGGTGCACAAGGCGGTTTCATCTCACGCTAGCAGCCGGGCCCACCAGCGGAAATGACGGAACATCGGTTCCGGCCGCCCATCGGCCGCGCGCTGTCCGGTCCGCTCCGGCCGCAGCGTCCCGCTAAGGGCTGTCCCGTAATCCCCGGTGGATCAGCGCGCGGCGTCAGATGCGGTGCATCGCAAGGCGGAGGAGCGTCCTCATACTGGGCGTATCCGGGCGCTCCGACAACGCGGCGAGGTGCCGTAGCTGTCGTCGTGCGCCCGCCGGGGATTACGGGACAGCCCTTAGGGTCCAGGCGTGCTCAGAACGATCCTGCCGGACGCCGTGGCGTGTGCCGAGTCCGCCGTCGACGTACCCGAGTCCACCCTGTTCCCCGAGGAGCTGGCGGCGCTGGGGCCGGCGCGCCACGAGGGGCGGCGGCGGGAGTTCACCACGGTCCGGCACTGCGCCCGCCGCGCCCTGGCCGAGATCGGCGTACCCGCCCTGCCGCTGGTGCCCGGTGAGCGCGGGGCGCCGCGCTGGCCTTCGGGCGTGGTCGGAAGCATGACCCACACCGCCGGGTACCGGGCGGCGGCGGTGGCCCGCGGCGAACACGTCCGGGCCCTGGGGATCGACGCGGAACCGCACGTCGCGCTGCGTCCCCGCGTGCTCGGCGCCGTCGCCCGGCCGGAGGAGGTGGCGCGGCTCGCGGCCCTGTCCGCCGAAGGCCCCGAGGTGAGCTGGGACCGGCTGCTGTGCTGCGCCAAGGAGGCGGTGTACAAGGCGTGGTTCCCCCTGACGCGCCGCCCGCTGGGCTTCCGGGACGCCTCGGTCACCTTCGACCCGGCGGCGGGGACCTTCCACGCCGAGATCGTCGCGAGGGCCGGAGCGGCCGGAGCCGGGGACACCGGAGGGGCGGGGGAGACGCCGGGGACCCGGGAGAGCCCAGGGGCCGGGGAGCCGCCCGCGCCCCTGCGCTACGCAGGACGCTGGGCGGCCACCCCGGAACTGCTCCTGGCCGCGGTCGTGGTCCCGGCCCCGCCGTCAGGAATCGGCCGGATCGCGCCAGCCTGCGGCCGAGTTGAGCGGTGACACCAGGGCGCCCAGGCCAACGGCCAGGCGCAGCAGGCCCGCGATCGCGATGATCAGGTACATGTTGTGCCACCGCTGCTCCAGCACACCCCCCAGCACCGAGGCGACCGGGATCGACATGAAGGCGATCATCCGGGTGGTCGCCACCACCCGGCCCAGCAGCTGCGCGGGCACGGTGCGCTGGCGCAGGACGAACCAGCTCACCATGTTCACCGTGCCGATGCCGTAGATCACCGCCCACAGCACGCAGATGCCGACGACGCCCCGCAACGGGATCAGCAGGACGATCCCGGCGCCCGCGAGCACCGTGCCCGCGATGACGACCCGGCCGGGTGCGAAGCGGCGGCCCAGCCAGGGGCACACGGCGGCCCCCAGCACGGCCCCGGCGCCCTGCGCCGCGAAGACCGCTCCGATCAGGGTGGGCGACATCGCCCGGTAGTCGCTGAGGTAGTAGACGAGGTTCGCCTGCACCAGCCAGGTACCCAGATTGGCGAGGGCGAACAGGACCGCCCCGCTGAGCAGGGGCCGGTTGTCCCGGGTGATGTGGACCAGGCCGTCCTTCATCTCCCCCAGCAGGTTGCGGCGTACCGGCTCCGCCTCCCGCACCGCGGGCGGCTTCGACCTGGCCTTGACGGCCACCATCGCCAGGGCCGACACGGCGAAGGTGCCCGCGTCGGCCCAGATCGCGCCCTCGTAGCCGAGGGCGGCGATGAGCACGCCGGCCACGGCCGGGCCGGCGAGGCTCATCACGTTGTCGCCCATCTGCATCCAGGAGTTGGCGCGCTCCAGGTCCTTGTCGCGGACCAGGTCCGGCACCATCCCCTGGAACGCCGGGTAGTACAGCGGTTCCACGCACGCGAGCAGGAACGCCGCCAGGTAGACCAGCAGCACCGACGAGGACCCCGACGTCACGATGAGCGCGAGGACCCCCGCGAGCACCGTGGCCGCCAGGTCGCCCACGACCAGGATCCGCCGCCGCTCGAACCGGTCGGCGATCACCCCGCCCGGCAGCGAGAGCAACAGCAGCGGCGCGTACTCCAGCGCGTACACCACCGCGGTGTTCAGCGCCGAGCCGGTCAGCTCGAACACCATCAGCGGCAGCGCCAGGCGGTAGATCCAGTTGCCCAGCCCGGACACCACGAAGGCGAACAGCAGCAGCTCGTACGGTGCGCCGAGCCGCCTTCCCGCGGGCGCGGCGCGGACGTCCGTGCTCATCGGGCCACCGCGCGCACCAGGTCCAGCACGGCCGACCGCCGCGGCCGGAGGTAGAAGTGGCCGCCGGGGAACATCCGCAGCCCGAACGGGCCGGACAGGTGCTCCTGCCACGCCTCCAGCTGCGCCAAGGGGATCGGGTCGTCGGTCCCTCCCAGTACGGTCGCCGGCACCGGGAGGGGAGCGCCCGCGACGGGCCGGTACGTCTCGATGACCTCGTAGTCGGCCCGGAAGTACGGCAGGACCATCCCGCGCAGCTCGGGGTGTTCGCGCAGCTCCGCCGGGACCCCGCCGTGGCGGCGGTCCACGACGTCGAGGAACTCCGCCTCGGGCAGGTCGTGGATGCTGCCCTCGTGCGTGACCAGGCCGGGAGCGGGGCGGGCGGAGAGGAACAGGTGCCGCGGCGCGGGCCCGCCCGACTCCACCAGCGCCCGCGCCAGTTCGAACGCGACCAGCGCGCCGAAGCTGTGCCCGAAGAAGACCATCGGCAGGTCCGTCCCGATCTGCCCGGCCAGCTCCTCCACAAGCGGGCGCATGCGGGTGTGCGGGCGCTCCTTGACCCGCGCTCCGCGGCCGGGGAGCTGTACGGCGCACACGTCGACGTCCTCGGGCAGGTAGCGGTGCCACCGCGTGAACTCGGACGCGGACCCGCCCGCGTGGTGGAAGCAGTACAGCCGCAGCCGCGGGTCCGCGCGGCGTTCCCCGCGGACGGACCAGCGCGGCTCCTCGGAGGTGCTCACGGGCGTGCTCATCGGGCTCCCTCCGTCTGGCGGCGCAGCTGGGCGGCCAGGGCCGAGATGGTCGGGAACTCGAAGAGGATGCCGATGCTCAGCTCGATGCCCAGCCGGTCCCGGACCTCCGCGATCAGGCCGACGGCGCTGAGCGAGTCCCCGCCGAGGGCGAAGAAGTCCGCGCCGTGGTCGATGGATCCCATGCCGAGGGCGGCCCGCCAGGTCTCCTCCAGCATCTCGGCCATGTCCTGGCCGCTGCCGCCCGCCTGTGTCGGGGTGACGGGCGCGGAGGCGGGCTCGGCCGCGGCCTGCGCCGCAACCGGGGCCGGGGCCGGGGCGAGCGGTGCCGGTGCGGAGACCGGGCCGGCGGGTGCGGCCACCAGCGGCGCCCGCACCGTCTCCGGGGCCAGCGGCGCCCCGTCGCGGTACGGGCGTACGGTGACCTGCCGCGCCGGGCGCCCGCTCAGCACGTCGAACAGCAGGGCCACCCCCTCGCCGGGCGGGATGCCGTCCGAGGAGGGCAGTCCGGCCGGCTCCGCCGGGGGCTGCTCCTCGGTGGAGCCGGCCTCGAAGGGGTTGCCCTCCACCCTGCGCATCGTGAAGCCGCGCACGGAGACCGCCACCTTCCCGTCCGGGCCCACCAGGTCGATGTCGGAGACCAGGACTCCGCTGTCACCGCCGCCCCGCACGTGCCGTACGTGGCTGCTGAACTCGCCGGGCAGGTCGCGGTACACCGTGACCGCGCCGTACAGCAGCGGCAGGTGGTGGGCGTCCTCGCGGCGCCGGGTGAGCGCGGTGGCGCTGTCGAGCAGCGCCGGGTGCAGCGGGTGGCCGTCCAGCTCGGCGCGCAGACTCTCGTCGAGAGCGAGCGAACCCAGCTGCTCGTCCGCCGAACGGCGCAGTCCGGTGACGTTGAGCCAGTGCGGCCCGAGCTCCGCGAGGTCACCGGCGCCGGACGCGTCGACGGTCTCCGTCATCCGTGCGGACACCGCCGCCAGGTCCACCTCGGGCGCGGACGGCTCGGCCGCGGCGCCGACCCGGCCGTCGCAGTGCACGGTGGAGCCACTGCGGACCGAGAAGGCCCAGGCGTCGCCGCGCGGTTCGAGGACGACCCGGACCCGCTGCGTGCCGTCGACGAACAGGGGCCGGCGGAAGACCACTTCGCCCAGGCTCACCGGCACGTCCGCGAGCTCCGGGCACAGCTCCCGGGCCGCGCGGACCACCAGGTCGAGATGGCCGGTGCCCGGCAGGACCGCGCGCCCGGCGAACCGGTGCTCGTCGAGCACCCAGTCCTTCTCCGACAACTCCTCCTCGTACACCAGGGTTTGCGGCGCGCGGTGCTGCTCCGCGGTCCACGCGGAGAGCGGTTCGCCGCTGCCCGGGTCCACGCGGGACCTGGCGGCCATCCCGACGCTCGCCCAGCTCGGCCAGTTCACGCTGACGCAGCGCTGCCGGGAGACGGATGCGTGCGCGTCGAGGAACGCGTTGGCCGCCGCGTAGTCGGCGCTGCCGACCAGCCCGGAGATCGAGGCGCGGCTGGAGAACGAGGTGAAGAAGTCCAGCCGGGGACGGTCCGCGAACACCCGCTCCAGCACCAGCGTGCCGAGCAGCTTGGGCCACAGCACCGCCCTGACCTGCTCGGGCGTCCGGAAGGCGATCATGCCCTCGCCGGGCAGCCCGGCCGCGTGCAGGACGCCGTGGACCTGCCCCGCCGAGCTCTCCACGCGCTGCACCAGGGCGCGTACGGACCCCTCGTCGGTGACGTCCCCGCGCTCGGCCAGCACCCTCGCGCCGAGCCGTTCGAGCCCGGCGACCTCGTCGGCGGCCGAGCCGCTGAGCCCCGAGCGGCCGACCAGGACGAGGGTGGGAGCCAGACCGGTCTCGGCCAGCCCGCGTGCGACCGCCAGGCCGAGCCCGCCGAACCCGCCGGTGATCAGGTACGTCCCGCCCGCGCGGACCGGGGGCGCGGTGGCCGGTTCGTGGGGGATCGGCACCTCCACGGGAACCCAGCGGCGGTCGCCGCGCAGCGCGACCACCGCCGGCCACCGCGGCTCCTGCACCTGCTGGGTGATCAGGTCCGCATCGGTGCCCGGCGACACGTCGAGCAGCATGCACTGCGCGCCGGGCACTTCGAGCGGGACGGTCCTGGCCAGCCCGGCGAGCGCCGCCTTGGCCGGGTTGACGGCCTCGCCGCCGGACACGTCGGCGGCCTGCGCGGCGAGCAGCAGGAACCGGGCGGGCAGCCGCGGCCGGGAGTGCCGGACCACGGCCTGGACGAGGGCGTACGCGCTCTCCACGCCCGCGGCGGCCTGCTCCTCGATGGTGTCGGGGGTGGCGTCGGGCCAGGGCTGCGCCGCGAGGGCGTGCACGTAGACGGCGGGCTCCTCGCCCCGGGCCAGCAGAGCGTCCAGCACGGAGCGGAGGCTGTCCGGGCGGGCGGGCACCACGCGGTGTCCGGCCCGGCCCAGTACGGCCGTCACGTGGCGGGCGGCCTCGGGGTCCTGCGGCAGCAGGGCCAGCGCGACGCTGCTGCGGTGGCGGGGCGGACGCGTCCCGGTGGGGAGCTCCTCCCAGCGCATCACCGACAGCGGGGAGGGCGCGGGCGCGGTGTCCCGTACCGGCGCGGGCTCCGCTGCGGCGGGCGCCTGCTGCTGCGCACCGCCCGGCTCCACCTGCTCCGGTTCGGGCGCGGCGGCCTCCGGCAGCTGCGGCGAGGACGGCGCGGGCGGGCTGATCCAGTGCCGCTCCCGCTCGTACGGGTAGGCCGGCAGGGATATCCGGCGCGCGGGCCGGGCCGGACCCACGGCGTCCCAGCGCAGCTCGTGGCCCTCGGTCCACAGGGCACCCGCCGCCGCGAGGACGGCCTCCCGGTCGCTCCCCGCCGGGCCGAGGCCGGGTACCGCCAGGCTGTCCGTGCCGTGCCGGCGCGCCAGCGCGGACAGGGCGCGCCCGGGCCCGGCCTCCAGCGTGGTCAGCCGCTGTCCGTCCAGGAGCCGCGCCAGCGCGGGCCCGAAGAACACCGGGGCGGTGAGCTGCCCGGCCCAGAACGCCGGGTCCACGGCCTGCTCGTCGGTCAGCGGCAGCCCCGTGGCGGCCGAGACCACCGGGATCCCCGGCGCGGACAGGGACACGCCGTCGAACGCCTCCAGGAACCGTTCGGCGGCCGGGGCCATGGCCGGGCTGTGGAAGGCGTGCGAGGTGGCGAGGAGCTTGCACTGCACGCCGTTCGCGCGCATCCGCGCCTCGACCCCGGCGATCACCTCGGCGGGCCCCGCGAGCACGCTCTGACGGGGACCGTTCACGGCCGCGAGCACCACGCCGTCCACGAGAAGTTCCGCGGCCTCCCGCTCGCCCAGGGACACGGCGAGCATCGACCCGGCGGGCATGGCCTGCATGGCCTGCGCCCGCGCGGTGACCAGCCGCAGTCCGTCCTCCAGGCTCGTCACGCCCGCCACCACCGCGGCCGCCAGCTCGCCGACGCTGTGGCCGAGCAGCGCGACCGGGGAGACGCCCCAGGCCCGCCACATCGCGGCCAGCGAGCAGCCCACCGACGCCAGGAGCGGCTGCGCGTACTCGGTGCGCCCCAGCAGTTCGGCGGCGTGCGGCCCGCGCCAGGCGGGTTCGAGGTCGAGGCCCAGGCCGGCCACGGTGTCGAGGCACTGGCGCATCGTCTCGGTGAACGTCGCGTCGTACCCCATCAGTCCGGCGGCCATCTCCGGGCGCTGGGAGCCCTGCCCGGGGAAGAGCAGCGCGACCGGGCGGGCGGCCGCCCCGGCCGCCGGGCGGATCACGCCCCGGCCCTCCGCGTCGCAGAGCAGGTCCACCGCCCCGCGGGCCGAGCCGGCGACGGCGGCGCGGCGCTCCCGGTGTGCGGTCCGGCCGTGCCGCAGTGTCGTGACGGTGTCCACGAACCCGTCCTCGCCCTGCCAGGTGAGGTGGCGGGCGAGCCGCGCGCGGACCCGCTCCTCGGCGGTCTCCGTACGGCCCGACCAGACGAGCAGTTCGGGACCGTCGGCCGGGGTGCCGGGCCGGGCCGCGGGCCCCTGCTCCAGCAGGACGTGCGCGTTGGTGCCGCCCACGCCGAACGAGCTCACGGCGGCGGTCCTCGGCCGCTCTTCCGCGGCCGGCCACGCGTCGCGCCGGTCGACGACCCGGAAGGGGGTCGCGCCCAGGTTCAGCTTCGGGTTGGGCTCGGTGAAGTGCACCGTGGGCACCAGCTCGCCGTGCTCCAGGCACAGCACGGTCTTGATGAGCCCCGCGACTCCGG
Organism: Streptomyces sp. NPDC028314; assembly: GCF_055565795.1. Classification (NCBI taxonomy): domain Bacteria; kingdom Bacillati; phylum Actinomycetota; class Actinomycetes; order Kitasatosporales; family Streptomycetaceae; genus Streptomyces; species Streptomyces sp. NPDC028314. Next base: position 137,201 of record NZ_JBVHTP010000018.1, on the reverse strand, counting down.
CGGCCGGACCGAGGTGGCCGATGTTCGACTTCACCGATCCGAGTGCCACGCTCGACGGGGTGAGCCCGCCGCCGTCGGCCAGGAACCGGTACGCCGAGGTGAGCGCCTCGATCTCGATCGAGTCGCCGATGTCCGTGCCGGTGCCGTGCGCCTCGACGTAGTCGATGTCCCCGGGCGCGAGCCCGGCGACGGTCATCGCCTCCACCACCGCCCGCATCTGCCCGTCCACGCCCGGCGCGCTGAAACTGACCCGGTCCGCCCCGTCGTTGGTGACGGCGGAGCCGCGGATCACCGCACGCACCGGGTCCCCGTCCGCCAGCGCGTCGGCGAGCAGCTTGAGGACGACGACACCGCCGCCGTTGCCGAAGACGGTGCCGTTGGCCTTGGCGTCGAACGGACGGCACACGCCGTCCTGCGCGTAGATGCTGCCGGGTGCCCAGCGGTAGCCGTGCGCGTACGGCAGCTCGATCTCCGTACCGCCCGCCAGGGCGACGTCGCACTCGCCCGCACGCAGCGCCTCGCACGCGAGGTGCACGGCCACCAGCGAGGTGGAGCAGGCGGTGGCCACCGACAGGGCGGGCCCGGTCAGGCCCAGGCGGTACGAGGCGGTGCTGGCGACGTAGTCGTTGTTGTTGTAGATGTCCAGGGACAGGGCGCCCGCGCGGGCCGCGAGTTCCTTGTTCGCGCGGATGTTGAACTCCGCGTACCGGTTGGAGGCCGCGCCGCCGTAGACGCCGACCGTGCCGGGCACGGCGAACGCGTCGTAGCCCGCGTCCTCCAGGGCCGAGTGCGCCAGCTCCAGGAACAGCCGCTGCTGCGGGTCGCGCATGGAGGCCTCGCGCGGGGTCATCCCGAAGAACGCCGCGTCGAACCGGTCGGCGTCCTCCAGCAGCGGGATGCGGCGTACGTAATGGGGGTCCCGCAGGTGCCGCTCCTCGACGCCCGCGGCCCGCAGCTCCTCGTCGCCGAGGGTGCTGAAGCAGTCCTCGCCCTCGGACAGGGCGAGCCAGAACTCCTCCAGGTTCCCCGCGCCGGGGAACCGTCCCGCCATACCGACGATCGCGATGGGCTGGGCAGTCTGTTCGTGCATGTCGTGCTTCTCCGGCGGGTTCATCGCTGAGTGGTCCTCTTCTGGTCGTTCATGCGCCGGCGCACCGACCGCCGCGCGGCGGCCGTGCCGGTCAGGGCGGCGGCCGTACCGGTCGGTGACGTGTACCGGGCCGCGGTGGGCAGCGCGCCGCCGTGCGCGGGGGCGTCGCCGCCGCGCAGATGCCGGGCGAGCAGCCGGGGGTTGGGGAAGCGGAACAGGTCCACGACCTCGACGGTGAGCCCCTGCGCCCGCAGCCGCTCGTGCATCCGCAGCAGCGACAGCGAGGTCAGTCCGGCGTCGAAGAAGTTCGCGGCCGGATCCAGCGGGTCGGGCGAGCCGAGCCCGTCGCCCCGTACGCCGGCCCCCGCGCCGAGCTGCTCGCGCAGGGCGGCCACGATCACGTCCTCGGTGGCCGAGGCCACCGGCCGCTCCACCGGTGCCTCCGGCACCAGGGCGGCCGCGGCCGCGCGGACGTCGACCTTTCCGTTGTGGTCGAGCGGGAGTTCGTCCAGGACGACGATCCGGCCCGGCACCGCCCACCCGGGGAGTACGGAGCCCAGCTCGTGGCGCAGCTCCTCCGCGAGCACGGGGCCGGCGCCGGGCGCCGCGACGAAGGCGGTGATCTCCGTCCCGGAAACCACGGCGACGCACTGCGCCACCGCCGCGTGGGCGCGCAACGCCGCCTCGATCTCAGCCGGTTCGAGCCGATGGCCGCCGACCGACACCTGGCGGTCGCGCCGCCCGACGAACTCGATCTGCCCGTCGGGCGTGTACCGGCCGAGGTCGCCGGTGCGGTACGCCGACACCCCCGGCCGGCCGTACGGATCGGGCCCGAACGGCGACGGGTCCCGCACGGGACCGGTGCCCAGCGCCAGCCCGCGCCCGCGCACCAGGATCTCCCCGAGCTGCCCCACGCCCGCGCCCTCGACGACCAGTTCGCGCCAGGGGCTGCGGGCCGCCAGCGGAACGCCCGCCCGGTCGCGCCGCCGCCGCACGGGGTCTCCGGCCGGGTCGCGCCAGCGCAGCCAGGTGCTCAACTGCGGGGTCTCGGTCGACCCGTAGCCGTGGTGGATCTCCGCGGCGGGGGCGGCCCGCCGCAGCTCCCGGGCCACCGGGTCGGTGAGCAGCGCCCCGGAGAGCACCACGTGCCGCAGCCGGTCGAGCCGCCTGCCCGTACCGCGCGCCGCCGAGGCGAGCAGCTGGACCAGGCCCGGGGTGGCGTGCACGGCCGTGATCCGGTGTTCCGCCAACGCGTCCACGAGCGCCCCGGGCTCGGTGCCCGCGGCCGGGAGGTGGAGGGAGGCGCCGCTGGTCAGGGGGACCAGGATGTCGCGCAGCACCGGGTCGTGCCCCGGTGCGGACAGCATCAGGAAGCGGTCCTCGGGACCGGTCCCGAACGTCTCGCGGTACCAGTGCAGGGCCTCGGGCAGTGCCTCGGGCGGGGCGAACACCACGCTCGGCTCCCCGGTGGTGCCCGAGGTGCACAGGGCGTGTCCCCAGTCGAGGCGCACCGCGGCGCCGGCCGGACGCGGCAGGGCCGGCCCGGTCAGGACCGGTACCGGCCAGTCGGCGCCGTCCCCGGTGAGCACCGCCTCGGCGCCGGACCCGGAGAGGGCGGACAGCAGGCGGCGGGCGGGCAGGGCGGCGTCCACCAGGGCGACCGGGCATCCGCAGTGCCGGGCCGCCAGGAGCTCGACGACGGTCCCGGGGGACCGGTCGCCCGGCAGCAGCACGGCGCGCCCCGACCAGCCGGCCTCGCGCAGGGCGTCCGAACGCTCCACCACCCGGTCGCGCAGTTCCCCGTACGTCATCCGGCCCCCGGGGAAGCTCAGCGCCACCCGGTCGGCGTGCAGTTCGGCCGCCCGGGTGAAGGCCTCGGCCACGCCGACGAGGGACGGACGCGGGGCCAGTTCCGCCGGCGGCCGGTCGCCGCCCAGCGGCCAACCGGAGGGCGCCCGGCCGAGGTCGGCGGGGGCCTCCCGGAGGAGCCGGACGACCTGGCCGAGCAGCTGCCCGGCGGTCTCCGCGTCGAAGACGTCCCGGGCGTGCACCAGCCGGAGCCGGTAGTCCGAGTCCCCGTCGCGGTGCAGGTACAGGCCGAGGTCGAACAGCGAGCCGGCGGTGCCCGGTTCCACCGGGACGGCCGGCACCCCGCCGAACGCGGGGGCGGGCGCCGCGTGCGTGAGGTCGTTGAACCAGACCTGGTACAGCGGGTTGCGGCTCAGGTTGCGCGGCAGGCCCAGCGCCCGGACGATCCGCTCGAAGTCGGCGCCCGCGTGCCCGTGGGCGTCGATCATCGTGTCGGAGACCTGGCGGACCAGCGCGGAGAAGCTCTCCGCGGAGCCCACGCCGACCCGGACCGGCAGGGTGTCGATGAGGAACCCGATGACGTCCTCGCTGGGACCCCCGTCGCGGGAGGACCACGGGACGCCGACGACGATCTCCTCCTGCCCGCTCCACGAGGTGAGCACGGTGGTGAAGGCCGCGAGCACCACCGCGACGGGAGTGACCCCGAGGCGCCGCGCCACCTCGTCCAGGAGCCGGGCGTCCGCCCCGCTCACCGCGGACTCGACGGCGCCGCCCTCGAAGGTGGTGACGGCGGGACGGCGCGCCTGGAAGGGCAGCCCGTGCGTCCGCGGAGCGTCGCGCAGCCGGTCCACCCAGTACGCGACGTGCGCTTCCTGCTCCGCCGCGTCCTCGCGGCCGGCCCGGTCCACCAGCAGGTCGCCGAAGTGCGGCGGCTCGTCGGCGGGCGGGAAGCCGTCGTAGGCGGCCGCCAGTTCCGCGAGGAACACGTCCACCGACCGCTGGTCCGCGATCGCGTGGTGCAGTACGGCGACCAGGCAGCCGTCGCCGTCCCCGCCCTCGGCGTACAGGACCCGCAGCAGCGGCGCGCGGTCGACGGGCAGCGGTTCGGCCGCGGCCCCGGCCGCCAGTGCGCGGCACCGCTCCTCGGTGAGCGCCCCGTCCACCACCCGGGTCTCCAGCGGCGGTGCCACGCGCTCGGCGACCGCCTGGTAGGGGCCCGAGTCGTCGCTGACGAGGGCGGTACGCAGGGACTCGTGCCGCTGGACGACCAGGGCGAGGGCCTCGCGCAGCCGGGCCGTGTCGAGACCCCCGGCGACCCGTACGGCCGAGACGACGTTGTAGGCGCTCAGCCGCGGGTAGAGCTGCTCCATCAGCCACAGCCGGCGCTGGCCGCCGGAGACGGGCGCGCGGGCCCGGTCGGGCCGCCTGGGCAGGGCGGTGCCGGCGGGTCCGGTGCCGGCGGTTCCGCTGTCGGTGCCCGCGCGGCGGCGCAGACCGGCCAGGGTGATCCGCTCGCGCAGCAGTTCCGCGAGGGTGATCCGCAGCCCGTACGAGCGCAGCAGCTCGCCGCGCAGCCGTACCGCGGCGAGGCTGTGGCCGCCCAGCGCGAGGAAGTCGGCCTCCTCGTCGACGGTGTCGAGTCCGAGCACCTCCGCCCACAGCCGGGTCAGCGGGTCGCCCTCCACGGCCGGCCCGTCCGCGCGGGGCGCGAGGAGCCCGGCGGCGCGCTGCCGCAGGAGCACCCGGTCCTGCTTGCCGCTGCGGGTCAGCGGCATCGCGTCCAGTGCCACGAAATGGGTGGGGACGTACGCGGACGGCAGCCGGGCCGCGACATGGGCGCGGCACTCCTCCTGCCACTGCGCCCCGCCCCGGCCGGCCCGGCCCCCGTCCGCCCCGTGCGGGCGGACGAAGGCGACCAGGCGGGGCGCCCGTTCACCGGCGACGACCACGGCGCACTCGTCGACCCCGGGGTGCTCGCGCAGGACGCTCTCGACCTCGCCGGGCTCCACGCGCACGCCCCGGATCTTGACCTGCTCGTCGATCCGGCCGTGGTAGCGGATCTGGCCGTCCACCACCCGTACGAGGTCGCCCGTGCGGTAGACGCGGTCCAGGCCGCTGCCCTCGGGGCCGGGGACGAACACCCGCTCCGTCAGGTCGGGGCGGCCGAGGTAGCCGAGCGCCAACGGAACGCCGCCGATGCACAGTTCACCCGTCCCGCCCTCGGCCACCGGCCGCCCCTGCCGGTCCAGGACCAGCAGTTCGCAGTTGTCGACGGCCCGCCCGATGGGCACGTCGTCGATCAGCGCCGGGTCCTGGGGGCTGTCCCAGTACGTGACCTCGATCGAGGCCTCCGTGGGCCCGTACAGATTGTGCAGCCGGGCGGGCAGCGTCTTGACGAAGGTCCGCGCCAGCGTGACCGGCAGGGCCTCACCGCTGCAGAACACGTGCCGCAGGCCGGTGCACTCGGCGGCGTTCGGCCAGCGCAGGAACTCGTCCAGCATCGACGGCACGAAGTGGCAGACGGTGATCCGCTCCTCGATCACCGTCTGCATGATCGCGGCCGGATCGGCGTGCTCACCGGGGGCGAGCAGCACGAGCCGCGCGCCGACGATCAGCGGCCAGTAGATCTCCCAGCCGGACACGTCGAAGGTGTACGGGGTCTTCTGCAGGACGCGGTCCCCAGGAGCCAGTCCGTAGTGGCGCTGACCCCACAGCAGCCGGTTGGTGACACCACCGCTGGGCACCACGACACCCTTGGGCGTCCCCGTGGAACCGGAGGTGAAGATGACGTTGACCGGCTGGTCCGGAGCGACGGGCCGCAGGGGGCCCGGCACGTAGGACCCGTCGGGATCGGCGGACAGCGGCTCCACGTCCAGCAGCGCGGGCCCGTCCGGACCCTGCCAGTCCGCCAGCGCCCCGGTGGTGCCCACGACCAGATCCGGCCGGGCGGTGTCCAGGATCAGCGCGAGCCGCTCGGCCGACTCGTCGGTGGCCAGCGGCAGATAGGGCAGCCCGGCCTTGAGCACGCCGAGCAGCGCGGCCACCATGTGCGGTCCGCGCTGCGCCAGCACCGCCACGGGCCGGTCCTCGGGCAGGCCGCGGCGCAGCAGTTCGGCGGCCAGGCGGTCCGAGACCTCCTCCAGCCGGCGGTAGGTCCAGGTCTCCCCGGCGCCCGCACAGGCCACCGCGTCGGGCGTGCGCTCGCTCGCGGCCCGGATCAGGCCCGGGATGCCGTACGGCGCGCGATGGTCGACGGACGGGCCGCGCAGAGCGCGGACCGTCTGGTCGGAATGCAGGTTCATGACGGATGTCCCCCCGTTGGAGAAAGTGAAAGGGCCGGCTGGTGGAGGCGGGCGGCGGTGTTCACGCCCCCCAGGCGGACACCGCGGTGACCGCCTGCTCCGGATTCAGCCGGGGATCGCACAAGGTGGTGTAGCGGCCGAGCCCGGTGAGGTCGCCCGGCCCGGCGACGCACTCCAGCACGGCGTCGGGAGTGGCCTCCAGGTGGAGCCCGCCGGCGGTTCCCCCGGCCGACTCCACGGACCGCTGGAAGCCCTCGATCTCACGGACGACGTCCTCGACGAGCCGGGACTTGCGGCCGTCCGGCGCGGCCACGGTGTTGCCGTGCATCGGGTCGCACATCCAGATCACCGGATGCCCGGCCCGGCGTACGGCGGCGACCAGCGGCGGCAGGTTCCGGGAGACCGCGTCCGCGCCCTGCCGCGCGATCAGGGTGAGCCGGCCGGGGCTGCGGTGCGGGTCGAGCAGCGCGCACAGCTCCAGCAGTTCGGCCGGGGTCATCGCCGGCCCGACCTTGCAGGCCACCGGGTTGTCCACGAGGGACAGCAGGCGTACGTGCGCCCCGTCGGTGCGGCGGGTGCGCTCGCCGATCCACGGCCAGTGCGCCGACGACAGGAAGGCCCGGCCCGAACCGTCGCCGCGCACCAGCGGGATCTCGTAGTCGAGCACGAGGGCCTCGTGGCTGGTCCACGTGGTCGCGAAGTCCGGGCGGCCCCCGTCCGCCAGGCAGGCGTGCACGGTGCGCGCCGCCTCGTAGCAGTCCAGCAGGCGCCGCGGATCGTGGACCCGGGCCGCCTCCGACGGCTCCGGACCGTTCACCAGGTGGCCCCGGAAGACGGGCAGTTCGAGGTCCCCGTGCCGCTCCGTCGGGCGCGAGCGCGGCTTGGCGAACTGTCCGCCGATCCGCCCGACCCGTACCGTGGGCCGGCCGGTGATGTCCGAGAGGGCCGACGCGAGGACGTCGAGCAGCCGGGCCTTGTCCCGTACGGCCCGGGGCGTGCAGGCCGCCGGATCCTCGGCGCAGTCGCCCGCCTGGAGGACGGACACGTTCCCCCGTGCGGCCTCCGTGAGCAGGAGGCCGAGCCTGCCGATGTCGCGGGGGTCCACGAGCCCCGGCGAGGCGCGCAGCCGCTCGACGGCCGCGCCGTGCGCCTCGTGCGCCTCCCAGTCGGGCTGCTGGGGTGCGGGCAGCGATCTGATGGCCTTCGAGATGTCGTCCGGCAACGGCTCTCCCTGCCGGAGCCGGTCATCGATCAGAGGCGGCGCCCCGTGTTTCATCGTGCTTCCCCCCAGTGCGGTGCTGTGCGTCGGTCGGTGGTGCGGATCCGCCTTCGGCCGGTGGTCTCGCGGCCTCGGGCCGGACGGTCAGGTTGCGGACGCTGCCGCTGCACAGAGCGAGGAACGTCGCGGTGACGACGAGGCCGGCGCCGGTCAGCAGCGTGGTGTCGGTGCCGAAGCGCAGGGCCAGCGGGCCCGCGGCCATCTCACCGAGCGGGATGGCCACGAAGGAGCCGAGCGCGTCGTACGAGTACACGCGCGCCAGCCGCTCCTGCGGAATGTTCTCCTGGAGCGACACGTCCCAGGCGACGGCGAGCTGTTCCAGCGCCACACCGTTCATGAACATCGCGAGCACCAGGAACAGCGGGTTCGACGTGGTCGCCAGCGCCAGCAGCGGCACCGCCTCGAACGCCCCCACGGCAGCCCCGAGCCGCAGGGCGTGCCGCGGCCGCGAACGGGCCGCGACGATGCCTCCGGCGAACGCCCCGGCGGTCTGCGCGGCCAGCAGCAGCCCCCAGGTCGTCCGGCCGAAGGAGGCGTCGGCGATGGTGGGCCCGAGCACCTGGAGCCCGCCCGCGACCACCGCGTTGATGGCCAGGAACTGGAGCACGACGACCCACACCCAGGTACGGGAGGTGAACTCCGCCCAGCCCTCGCGCAGTTCCGCCAGCGGCCGGGCCGGACCACCGGCCGGGGACACGGCCTTCGGCACCCGGATCCCGGCGAAGAACAGCCCGGCCAGCAGGAACACCGCCGCGTTGACGGCGATGCCCCAGCCCGGCCCCGCGAAGCCGACCACGATGCCGCCGGTCGAGGCGCCGAGCACCATGCCCGCGTTGACCGCCATCCGCACCAGCGCGTTGGCCGGCCGGATCATCGCGCCCGGGACGGTCTGCGGCACCAGCGCGGCCGCCGCCGGCAGCGACACGGCGGCCACCATGCCGTTGACGACGCTGATGACGACCAGCACCGGAATGGAGGCGAAGCCGAGCAGCACGCTCGCCGCGATGACCGCCTGGGCCAGCCCGGCCGCCACGCTCGACCCCTGGAGCACCAGCCTGCGCGGCAGCCGGTCCGCGATCACCCCGCCGAACAGCAGCAGCACGACGTTGGCCACCGACCGGGCACCCACGACGATGCCGAGGTCGATCAGCGACCCGGTCAGGTCGAGCACGGCGAACGAGAGCACGATCGGGGCCATCGCGTTGGCGATGTACGTCGCCATGCGACCGCCCGCCAGACAGCGGAAGCTCCGGTGCCTGAGCGGGTCCAGCAGCGTGGGTGTGCGGGTGTCTTCGCTCATCGCCCGGCCGGCAGACCCTCCGCTATGAGCACGCTGTTGGAGGCAGCGCCCTGGTGCGTGTTGATCAGGTCACCGGGCCTGGGGGTGGCGTGCCGGACGTACATGCCCGAGAGCTTGCGGCCGTACATCATCGGCCCCAGCACGCACGGCACGGCGGCGGTGCGGAACTCTCCGGTCGTGTCGTGCGCGAACCCGAAGGTCACGAGGTCGCTGTCGACGACCTGCTGGAGGATGTGGTCGTCCTTCTCGGAGGCGGCCAGCAGCAGCTCGCGCCACCTCTCCTCGGTCACCGAGCGGCCCAGGACCACCCCGGTGCCCCCGTAGCCGTCGCCCGGCTTGAGGACCAGGGAGCCGCGGTCCGCGCCGAGGGCCTCCGGCCGCGCCATGGTGGTGCGCGGAATGTGCCTTCGTACGAACTCCTGATCATCCGGGGGGAGCTGGTCCAGGTCCTGCCAGATCCAGGCCAGTACGCGCTTGTCGCTGACCGGGCTGGTCGCCTCCGGGGTGTACATCCCGGCCGTGCCGGCCCGCAGGGCGCCCGCCAGGGCGTCGAGCCCCGGACCCCGCTGCTCGACCGGCATGAACAGCCGGAACACCCCCTGCGCGATCCGGTCGCCGGCCAGCAGCCGCTGCCGGCCGTCGAGGACCAGCCGGTCCAGCGGATGGCCGAGGACCTCGATGCCGTAGGCCCTGCCCCGCTCAGCCATGGGGGCCAGGAAGCCGATGAAGTCGTCGAGGTCGGCCAGGGAGTCCAGACCGTCCTCGCGGAAGACGGGCACGACGAGACGGGCGCCCTCGGACAGGCCGAGGAAGGAGATCAGCTCGGCGAAGAAGGCGTCCACCGCCGACGGCGGGGTGCGCAGCGCGACCTCCCCGGCGCCCGGCAGCTCCGCGTACAGCTCCTGGAACCGCCGGGCGATCAGGTCCGCCTCGATGGCTCCGCCGATCGCCCCGTCGATGTTGAGCTCGACGACCCTGGGCACCCCGCGCTCGACCATCACGTCGGCCCGGATCGACGTCAGCAGGCGTTCGGTGAGCGGCTCGGCCGGGTCGAGCAGCGGGAACTGCTCCCGCGGCATGCCGAGGGCGTCGAGCAGGCCGCCCGCCGTCGACACCCGGCGCAGGCAGGCGTCCAGCACCAGACCGGCCGCGCGGTCCGCGACCGCGCCGACCAGCTCGTACGCCGCGGCGCCCAGGACCAGCGGCCGGGTCGGGCACCAGGAGTCCGCAAGGCGCGGCACGCCCTCGTTGGCCCGCCGCCAGTGCTCCCTGCCGGCCGCCTCGGCGCGCTCGCGGAACTCCTCGCCGAGCGCGGCGTGCAGGTCCAGCACGGCCGGGTCCAGCGCGCGTACGCCGCTCACGAGACCGACACCCACCGCGCGTAGGCGGGCAGCAGACCGAGCTCGGCCTGCTGGTAGGCCCGTACGATCTCCGCGACCACGGGGTTGGCGGTGTCGAACTCCCGCTCGTCGACGCAGCGCACCGGCCGCACGCCGCCGGCGGTGCTCGCCACGCACAGCGCGTCACACCCCAGCAGGTCCTGCGGGGCGACCCGGGTCCGCTCCACCTGGTGGCCGAGGTCGCGGGCGATCTCGGCCACGGAGGCGATGGTGATCCCGTCGAGGGCGGCGGCCGAGTCCGGGATCAGGAGGGTGCGGCCGCGCACACCGAAGACGTTCTGCACCGTGCATTCCGCGACGGAGCCGGTGTCGTCGAGGAGCAGCGCGTCGTCGTAGCCGCGCTGCTTGGCGTCCAGCCAGGCGATCCGCGAGTTGAGGTAGCCCGCCGACACCTTCGCCTTCGTGGGGAACGCGGAGGGGCTCAGCCGGGCCACCGCCGACAGGGACAGCCGGGGCTGCTGGGAGCGGATCACCCCGTCGAAGTCCGAGACGTCGAAGGCGAGTACGGCCACCTCGGCCTGCGCCCCCGGCGGGGCGAGGCCGAGCACCCCGTCGCCCAGGAAGGCGATGGGCCGCAGGTAGGCCCTGCGCAGCCCGTTGGCGAGCAGCGTCTCGTGGCAGGCGGCGGCGAGCTCGGCGGGGGACTGGGCGAGGGTCGTCCCCACCAGGCGGCACGACTCGGCGAAGCGGGCCATGTGCTCCTCGAGCCGGAAGACGTGGTGGCCGGTGTCCCCGGAGGGGAACGCGGAGATCCCCTCGAACACGCACAGCCCGTAGTGGAGGCTGTGGTTGGCGAGCGTCAAGGCGGTGTCCCCGGCGGGGACGACCCTGCCCTGCCACCACAGGTGCTTCGCTGGCTCGTTCATGTCCTCAGTCCTTGTCGTGCCGGGCGACGGCCCGGCAGATCAGTTCGCCGACCTCTTCGGTACGCGCGGCGCCGCCCAGGTCGGGTGTCAGCAGGTCCCCGCGCAGCACCTCGTCCACGGCGCGTTCCACGGCGGCGTGCGCCTCGTGCAGCCCCAGCCGGCCCAGCATCAGCGAGTAGCTCATGACCGAGGCGAGCGGGTTGGCGCGTCCGGTGCCCGCGATGTCCGGCGCGCTGCCGTGGACCGACTCGAAGACACCGAGGAACTCGGTGTCCTCGGGGTCGTAGCTGGCCGAGGGTGCGACGCCGAGCCCGCCGGCGAGCTGGGCGGCCTCGTCGCTGAGGATGTCCCCGAAGAGGTTGCCGGTCACCACGACGTCGAACCGGGCCGGGTTGCGGATCAGCTCCATCGCGGCGGCGTCCACGTACATGTGGTCGGTCTCCACGTCCGGGTAGGACGCGGCGATCGCCCGGAAGCGGCTGCTCCACAGCGGCCCGGCGCTCGGCATCGCATTGCTCTTGTCGACGAGGGTGAGCCGGCGGCGGGGGCGGGAGCGGGCGATCTCGAACGCCGCCGTGACCGCCCGGTCCACGGCCCAGCGGGTGTGCACGCCGACCTCCATCGCGACGTGGCCGGGCCGGCCGCCCCGCACCGTGCCGCCCACGCCGACGTACACGTCCTCCGTGTTCTCCCGCACGATGACGAGGTCCACGTCGGCGACGGAGGCCACGTGCTTGAGCGGGCAGTGCCGCAGGGTGCGCAGCCGTACCGGGCGGAGGTTGACGCCCAGTTCGAGCTGCCGGCGCAGCCCGCCGATGATCTGGACGGCGTGCCGGTTGTCCGGGACGCGCGGATCACCGAGAGCGCCGAGCAGCACGGCGCGGTAGGTGCTGCCGATGGCCTCGATGTCGATCTCGGCGTCGCCGTGCCGCAGGAAGTGGTCGGCGCTGTACGGCAGTACCTCGGTCTTCAGACCCGTGCCGAAGACGTCCTCGACCACGGCGTGGACCTTCAGCACCTCGGCCATGACCTCGGGGCCGATGCCGTCGCCGGGAATGACCGCCAGGGGCTTCATCGCGCCGCTGCCTCTGCCGCCGCCGCGGACCGGACCTGCTCGCCGGCGTAGGCGACGAGCCCGCCGGCCGTGAGCAGCTCGCGCTCGAACGCGGACGGCGGGGTGATGGGCGCGGAGGTGCCCCGGGTCACGTTGACCAGCCGGCCGAGCTCGTCGTCGACGACGAGCCGGTCACCCTCCTGGATCGCGTAGGCGAACTCGCCCACCTCGACCAGCCGGAGCCCGATGTTGAGGGCGTTGCGGAAGAAGATCCGCGCGAAGCTGTGCGCGACCACGAAGGGGGCGCCGGACGCCTTGATGCCCATGGGGGCGTTCTCGCGGGAGGAACCGCAGCCGAAGTTCATGCCGCCGACGATCACCGAGCCGCCGAGGTCGTACCCGCAGGCCGCGTAGTGGTCCAGGAACGGCTGGTTCCCGGCGTGGGCCATGATGTGCTTCTTGTACTCGGCCGGGTCGGGTATCTGGCAGAACACGCCGGGCAGGATCACGTCGGTGTTGACGTGGTCGCCGAAGACCCAGGACAGGCTCCCCGCTCCCCGGGTGCCGTCGGCGGCCCCGGCCGGTGCGGGGCGCTCGTCCGCGTCGGCGAGCGGCGCCCGGCCCTCGCGCGCCGAGTGGAGCGCGAACAGCTCGTCGATGCCGGTCCGGACGGCTTCCTCCGAGGGGTAGTAGTCGCCGCGCTCACCGATGGGGGCGAGCACGCCGGAGAGCGCGGCCCGCGCGGCGACGGCCGGGCTGGCCAGCACCACGCTCGCGTCCACGTCGCCGCAGCGGCCGCGGAAGTTGCGGTTGGAGGTGAAGACCGCCACCTCTCCCTTGCCGAGGACACCGGACTTGATGCCGATGCACGGGCCGCAGCTGGAGGACTCCACGTAGCAGCCGGCCTCCAGCAGGACGTCGATGAGGCCCTCCTTCATCGCCGCCCGGTAGGCCTTCTGCGACGCGGGGATGACGATGGTGCGCACGCCGTCCTTGACGCGCCTGCCCCGCAGCAGGTCCGCGACGACCCGCAGGTCCTCCAGGTGCCCGTTGGTGCAGGACCCGATGAAGACCTGGTCGACAGGGATCTCGCCGTTCTCGTCGGCGGTCCGGGCCAGCTGGGCCACACCGGTCATCAGGTCGGCGCGGTCGCGGTACTCGTCCCAGTGGCGCAGCACGTGCTGGAGCTGGTGGGTGCCGATGGCGTTGTCCGGCGAGAACGGCAGCGCGACCGTCGGCTCGATCACGTCGAGGTCGACGTCGATCACCTCGACGTACTCGGCGTCGTTCTCGTCGATGGTGAACGAGGGGTAGGCCACCTCGTCACCGAGGTAGCCGGCGAGCACCTCGTCGGTCGGGAAGAGCCCGTACTTGGCCCCCATCTCCACCGCCATGTTGCTCAGCGACAGCCGGTCCGTGATCGCCAGCGAGGCCAGGCCGGGACCGCCGAACTCCAGGCTCCGGTAGACCGCCCCGTGCACCCCGATGAGCCCGCACAGGTACAGCGCGACGTCCTTGCCCTGGACGTGCGGGCGCAGGGAGCCGTGGAAGCGGACCAGCGTCGCCTCGGGCACCCGCATCCAGACGCTGCCCCGGACCAGGGCCACGGCCAGGTCGGTCGAGCCGATGCCGGTGGCGAGCGAGCCGATGGCTCCCGCGGTGCAGCTGTGCGAGTCGGCCCCGACCGCGACGTCGCCGGGACGGATCAGGCCCTGCTCGATGAGGATCTTGTGCTGGATGCCGCCGTCGTAGCCGACGTCGAACACCTTGATGCCGTGCTGCCGGGCGAAGCGCCGCAGCTCGACGAGGATCGAGGCCATCGACGCGGTGTGGGTGGGGACGACGTGGTCGAAGACGAAGGCCGTCCTCTCGCGCTGCGCGGCGATGCCGGCGGCGATGTACTCGTCGTCGAAGCCGCTGTCGCGGAGGATGTCGAGAGCCCATTTGACGGTCATCTCGCTGCCCCAGCAGAGGTCGAACGGCAGGTCCACGACCTCGCCGGTGGTGACGGGACGGCCGAGTTTGTGCTCGAAGAGCCGGCGTACGAGAGTCATCGCTGAACGCGTCCATCCTGGTTGCCGAGAAGCTGGTTTTTGAGGCAGTGGAAGACGGTGACGTACGGCTCGATCCGCCGGTGTGCGGCCGGTGAGGAGAATCGGATCCAGCCGCGCACCGGTGCCGGGCGGCAGCCGCGCAGCCGCTTCGCGTCCGCCGAACCCATGCCGTACGCGATGCGGCGGACGCCGCCCGCGAGGGCCAGTTCGACGAGGTGGTAGAAGACGAGGTTGAAGTACGCGTACGAGGAGCCCACCGCGGCCGCGTCGAACCCGAGGAACTTCGGGTGCAGTACGCCCCCGGCCTCCGGGCAGAGCAGGAAGCCCACGACGTCGGCCCCCGGAGGGGCTTCCGCGTCGGCGCGCCGCACCACGTACAGCGCGGTGCCCAGGCGGGGGGAGCCGAGGAGGGCGGTGAACAGCCGCTCCATCGACGCCCGGTCGACCGGCAGGCCGTACTTCTCCTGCTGGCCCTGCGACAGCTCGGCGCACCGGGCGACGACCGCCGGATCCGGGTCCGGGACGTGCTCGACCCGCAGCCCGCCGGCCGCGAACTTGCGGATCTCCGCGCGGACCACGTTGCGGCGCTTGCGGTCCAGGGTTCCCAGGTACTCCTCGAACGATCCGAGGGAACCGGTCTCCAGGTCGTACTCGACGTCGGAGAGGAACTCCAGGTATCCGTGCGCGGCGAGCGCCCCGTGCAACGCCTCGTCCGTGCCGGACTGCCACAGGAAGGACCGGGAGGGGATCTCCTCGGCCCGGCAGAACTCCTCGACCGCCGCGAGGAGTTCCCCGATGGCACCGCGCCGGCCGGCGCCGGGCAGGGTCAGGACGTCGCTCGCGTAACCGTACGGGCTGGTCATCACGAGCGCCGGATAGCCGGCCGCCCGCGTGTACGCCGCCTCGGTCCGCGCGACCGCCGCCAGCAGCTCGGACGCCTCGGCGGCCTCCTCCGCGGTACGGCCCTGGGCGAGGGCCTGCCGGAGGTGGTCCATCTCGTAGTCGCCGAACAGGGCGCCGGTCGGATCGTGGTACGGGAAGGCGTCGGGATCCCGGACCAGCAGGCCCTGCACGCCGGCGACGGTACGGCCGCCGTCCCGCAGCAGGAAGAAGACCAGCTCGAAGCCGAAGCACTCCTCGACCGCGCGCAGCCAGTCGTGCGTGAGGTACACCTCGGTCGCGGGCACGAGCGCGTCCCACTCCTCCCGGCCGACACCGGAGGACGAACGTACGACGACGACCTCATTCCCCACGGACGTCAGCGCCCTTCGTGGCGACCGCGATGAGCCGCTCGGCCCGCTGGTCGTAGGAGGTGCCGGGGTAGCCGCCGTAGCAGCGGACCTCGTCGAAGCCCGCGTCGCCGAGCATGCCGCGCAGCTCGGCCGCGCTGTAGAGGTGCAGGGTCATCGACTTCCGCGTCGCGCGCGAGCCGTCGATGGAGAACCAGTCGCTGCGCAGCCGGCTCCAGTCGTCGAGGACGGTGTCGCGCTGGATCAGCAGCCTGCCGTCCTGTTCGGAGAGCGAGACCCGCTCGTCGAGACGGGCGAGGACCTCCTTGCCGACGACGTCGAGGACCAGCGTGCCCCCCGGCGCCAGGCTGCTGTGGATGTTGCGCAGCACCTGCACGTTGTCCTCGTGCCGGTCCAGATAGCCGAAGGAGGTGAACATGTTGATGACGACGTCGAAGGCCCCGGGCTCGGCGAAGTCGAGCATGTCCGCCTCGACGAAGCGGGCGTCCGCGCCCGCCTCCCGGCAGTTCTCCCGGGCCCGCGCGAGCAGCGCCGCGCTGCGGTCCACGCCGGTGACCCGGTGGCCCGCCCGCGCGAGCGGCGCGGTGAACAGGCCCGGCCCGCAGCACAGGTCGAGGACGCGCGCGCCGGACGGGAAGCGCAGCAGCGGGGAGTGTTCCACCAGCTCCGCCGCCTGCGCCGCCCGCTCCGCGGAGAAGAGGTGGGGGTAGAACGCCTCCCAGAACTCCTCGTCGGCGAACCAGGCGGCGGGGTCGTGCTCCGTGCTCATACCGATACGGCCGTTCGCTTGCGGTGGATCTCCACGACCTGCGCCTCGGTGACGCTGGACTTCGTCAGGACGGAGGCCTCCTTGACGTCCTGGAGGACGGAGCCGAGGAGCGCGTCGTCGTACGGCAGCCCGTGCGCGTCCAGGACGTGCGCGATGATCGACTTGCCGGAGTGCTTGCCGATGACGATGCGCCGGGTGTGGCCGACCAGCTCGGGCCGCAGGGGCTCGTAGGCGGTGGAGTCCCTCATCACCGAGGACACGTGCAGCCCCGACTCGTGCGAGAAGGCGTTGCCGCCGACGATCGGCTTCATCGGGCTGACCTCGATGCCGGACAGGTCGGCGATCAGGTTCGACATGGGCTTGAGCCGGGACAGGTCGACGTTCGTTTCGTACCCGTAGAGCTGGGTCAGCGCGACCGTCACCTCCTCCAGGGAGGCGTTGCCCGCCCGCTCGCCGATGCCGTTGACCGTGCACTGCACCTCGTCCGCGCCGCCGAGGATCCCGGCGACGGTGTTGGCCGTGGCCAGCCCGAAGTCGTTGTGGCAGTGCAGCGAGAGCGTCACGTCGATCCGCGACCGCAGCCGCGAGATCAGCGCGCGGAAGTCGTCGGGGGTGGTGGAGCCCACCGTGTCCGCGACACCGACCAGGTCCGCGCCGCTCTCCTGGGCGAGTACGAGCACCTCTTCGAGGTAGTCGTACGAGGTCCGGGTGGCGTCCTCCGAACCGCATCCGACGAACATGCCCAGGCCCTTGGCATAGGCGATGCCGTCGGCCATCTCCCGCTTCAGGCGCTCGCGCACCGAGCCGTCCGTACCGCCGAACTTGACCCGCATGTGCACGTCGGACGTCGGTACGAAGGTGTAGATCGCGTTGGCGCCGCAGGCCTTGGCAAGGTCGATCTCCGTACGGTTCGGGCGGCAGAAGGCCACCACCCGGGCGCGCAGGCCCAGGGCGGCGATACCGCGCACGGCGTCCTGGTCGGCCTGCGAGGAGGCGGGGAATCCCGCGTCGATGGTGTCGACGCCCATCTCGTCGAGCAGCCCGGCGATCTTCACCTTCTCCTCGACCCGGAAGGCCACTCCGCAGGTCTGCTCGCCGTCGCGCAGCGTGGTGTCACAGACGAGGATCTTCCTCGCCGGGGATGCGGTCGTGCTCACTTCGCCCCTCCCAGAAGGTAGTCGCGGCACGGCGTGCCGATCAGGTCACCGGTGAAACGGGGGCGGCGTCCGTACACCACCCACGTGGTGGTCACCGCGCCGATGTAGCGGTCCAGGCGCAGCGCGCCGTCCGACTGCTCCAGGTACTCCAGGTGGGTCAGGCCCGAGTCGTACGCGCCCGCCAGCAGGTTGCGGCCGACCACGGGCTTGGACGGCTCGCGGATGACCTCCTCCCACCGGGACGTGTCGACGTAGCCGGCGGTGGCCGGGACCAGGCCGAGGGTCCTGGGCCGCTCCACGTCGGCCCGGCTCAGCAGCACCAGTTCCTTGGTGGGGTACACGAAGGTGTCCACGACCTGGACCTCTTTGAAGTACCGCTCGGTGATCAGGTGCACCTCGGGGTGCGCGCTGCACTGCACGAGGTAGTCGCTCTCGCCGCTGCGGACGCGCTCCAGCCCCTCGTGCAGGTCGATGGTGAGGTCGGTCTTCGCCTCGTCCTCGATGCCCTGGAACCGGAAGTAGGCCGCCACGGCGTTCTCGTGGCAGCTTCCCTCGGGGCCGAGCGTGGTGAATGTCAGGGTCATCGCCGTACCTCCACTGTCGAGGCCGCCGCGGGAGCGTCGATGATCTCGTCCTCCAGGCGGCAGGCCTCGTCGATGAGCAGGGTCGCCAGGGAGCGCATGAACTCGGGGGACAGGCCGAGGCGTTCGCCGCGGGCCGCGTACGCCTCGCGGACCGCGGTGACCCGGTGCGGCTGCATCATCGGGATGTCGTGGGCTCGCTTGACCTCGGCCACCTCGCAGCAGATCCCCAGCCGGGCCGCCACGAGTTCCGCGAGCTGCTGGTCGAGCTCCTCCAGCCGCTCCCGGTAGGGCCGCAGCACGTTCTCGGGGGTCGCGTTCATCGCGAGGCCTCCAATGCCAGGGCGCGGGCCGCGCCGCGCAGGGACGGGAGTCCGTATCCGCCCTCCTGGACGAACACGGTGGGCAGCCGCAGCTCCGCCAGCAGGGCCCCGACCGGCCCGAACACCTCGGGCGGCAGGGTCCAGGAACCGTGCGGGTCCTTGTCGAGCACGTCGTAGCCGACGGACACCACCAGGGCCTCGGCGCCCGCCCCGCGCAGGTGGGCCAGCGCCTCGCCGACCAGCGAGAGGAAGCCTCCCTGACCGGGGTCCGACTCCACGCCGAAGAGCCCCGGGCCCGGCTCGAAGCTGTACGGAAAGTCCTTGGCGGCGCTGGAGTGGACCGAGGCGAACGGCAGCGTCGGGTCCTCCCGGACACAGGCGAGGGTGCCGTTGCCCAGGTGGTAGTCGACGTCGAGGATGCCGACCCGGGCCACTCCCTCCTCGCGCAGCGTCCTGGCGGCGACGACGGCGTTGTTGAGGAAGCAGTAGCCCCCGTACCAGCCGGGCCCCGCGTGGTGGCCCGGCGGCCGTACGAGGGCGTAGCTGTTCCGCTCCAGCCGGGCCGTCAGCTCGGCCGCCCGCACCGCGGCGGCCGCCGCGCCCAGGGCGGCGGGCCAGACCCCGCGGGTCACGGGGGTCTCCTGCGCGAGGCCCGGCGCCGCGAACGCGTCGTCGAGCACGGAGTCCCGGCCCTCGGGCACCCCGTGGCGCAGATGGTCCAGCAGGGCCTTGCCGTGCACGGCGGCGACGATCCGCTCCGCACGGGCCGTGTCCTGCCCGACGGGCGGGGCCACTTCGGCGCCGCCGTCGCGCAGTCCGGCCAGGATCTGGTGGATCCGCTCGGGAACCTCCTTGCTGGCCACCTGCGCACCGGACGGCTCGACCGTGAAGGGCAGGGCGTCCGACTCCTGCGGTACCACCACCTGCAAGGTCATGACACGTCCTTGATCACGCGGGGGCCTATGGCGCGGAAACCGGAGCGCTCGTAGAAAGCCAGCGTGCGCGGGAAGGCCTCGAACTCCGGGCTGGGCAGGCAGACTTCGACCCGCCGTACGCCATCGGCCGCGCAGAGCTTCTCCAGCGCGTCCAGCAGCAGTGCCGCCACCCCCCGGGACCGCAGGTCCGGCCGCACCCACAGCTCCTGGACGTGGCGGTACGGAGCGGCGAGCCGCAGGGCCGTCTGGGTGGTGTACCCGAGCAGGCCCGCCAGCCCGCCCTCCCCGTCCCGGGCGACCAGCACGCCGGAGCCGTCCTTGCCGGCGATGGCGTCGGCCACGGCCGCCCCGAGTCCGGGGATCGTGTGGCCGGCGTCGCCGCGCAGCTCCCTCAGGAGTGCGGTGACGCCCTCGGCCACCGCCTCCGCCTCCTCCGGCCCGGCCGGGCCCGTCTCGAAACCCACAGCGCTCACGCCCATCCCTTCCGCCCCGCACCCGTTTCCAACGTGGTCTCGCGCAGCTCGTCGACCCCGAGGACCCGCAGCAGCGCGCGGGCCTTCAGCCGCGTCTCCTGGTACTCCTCCTCGGCGTCCGACAGCACGATCAGCGCGCCGCCCACGCCGATCCGCACCCGGTCGCCCTCCCAGACGATCGTGCGGATCACGATGCTCTGGTCCGCCGTGCCGTCGAAGCCGAAGAACCCGAGGCTGCCGGAGTAGACCCCGCGCTCCTGCGGCTCCAGCTCGTCGAGGAGCTCCACCGTGCGCTTCTTCGGCGCCCCCGTCATCGAGCCGCCCGGGAAGAGCGCCTGCACGCAGTCGACCGCGTCGCGGTCGGAGCGCAGCCGCCCGCGCACCGTGGTGACGAGCTGGTGGACCGTGGCGTAGGACTCGGCCGCCATCAACTTCGGCACGTGCACCGTGCCGTTGTCGCAGACCTGGCCGAGGTCGTTGCGCAGCAGGTCCGCGATCATCAGGTTCTCGCTGCGGATCTTGCGGTCGGTCTCCAGGGCCCGGCGGGCGGCCTCGTCTGCCACCGGGTCGGCGTCGCGCGGAGCCGTGCCCTTGATGGGCTTGGCCTCCACCTCGCCGTTGCCCGCCACCGTGACGAACCGCTCCGGCGAGGAGCTCAGCAGCGAGCGCTCGCCGAGCCGGACGTAGGCGGCGTACGGAGCCGGGTTGGTCGCCCGCAGCCGGAGATAGGTATCCAGCGGGTCGGCGTCGCTGGTGCCGCTGATCTGGTACGTGTAGCAGGCCTCGTACGAGTCGCCGTCGCGCAGCCACCGCTGCACCTCGCCGAAGTGCCGCAGGTACGTCTCGCGGTCGACGCCGGCCCGCAGCACGGCCGGTGCGCTCTCGCGGCGGGGCCGCGGCAGGAGGGGGCGGCGCGCCAGCGTGCGCACCTCCTCGCACCAGGCGGTGTGCTCCTCGGCGGACAGGCCCACCGTGACCAGGTGGCGCCGGCCGGTCTCGTGGTCGTACGCCGCGAAGCGGTCCACCCGCAGCAGCTCCGCGTCCGGACGCTCTCCGCTGCCCGCCCGGCCGATGCCGACACTGCCCTTGACCCCGTAGCCGAGGTAGCCGACGTAGCCTCCGGCGAACGGCACGGGTGACGCGCCGACCGGGACGGGCGTGGCCGCGAGGCCGGCCCGCAGCTGCTCGAAGACCGTGCCGGAGATCCGCTCCACGGACTCGTGCGTCTCGCGTTCGACGACGTTCGCCCCCGCGTAGGCCCGGATCACCTCCAGCCCGGTCCCGGCGCAGGAGCCGAGGTAGCTGTAGCGGCCCATCCCGTACGCCGAGCGCGAGCTGTCGAGCCAGAAGCTGTACGGGCTGTCGGCGAAGGCGCGCAGGAAGAGGGCCTCGGCTTCGACGTCGACCTCCAGCTCGCTCCAGCGCAGCTCCGGCGAGACTCCGAGGAAGTTGGCGATGATTTCCTCGCCGTACTCGCTGTCCACCGACTCGGGATGGAACTGCACCCCGTACAGCGGGCGTTCGCGGTGCTGGAGGCCCATCAGGAGGCCGCCTTCGGACCAGGCGGTGGCGACGAGTTCGTCCGGCAGGGGATCGGTGACGGTGAGGGAGTGGTAGCGCACGGCGCGGAAGCCCTGCGGGATCCCGGCGAAGACGCCGGTTCCGGTGTGGGTGATCGCGCTGGTCCGGCCGTGCACGATCTCCGGCGCGCGGCGGACCTCGCCCCCGAAGGCGATGGCCAGACCCTGGTGGCCGAGACACACGCCGAGGACGGGGACCGCGGCCTGTTCCAGCAGGGCGCGGCAGAGCCCGAAGTCCTCTTCCCTGGAGGCCGTGCCCGGCCCCGGGGAGATCACGACGTGGGTGAAGTCCTGACCCAGCAGGTCTTCGGCCGTCGCCTCGTCGTTGCGCACGACGACGGGAGGTACGCCTGCCACCTTCCATAAGAGCTGGAAGAGGTTCCACGTGTAGGAGTCGTAGTTGTCGACGAGAAGGATGCGCAGGAATTTCACGATGTGGTCGAACTCCTTGGTGACCGGCCACCGCCTTTTGGGCAGGGTGAACCGGCTGGCCGACTTCCTATCGGCGATGGAACATCGATGAATTGATCGCTCGGAATGGGGCGAACGCGGGCATGCTCAGTCAGATCGGCATGCGGATGAAAGTGACATGTGTCGAACCCCCGTTGAGTCTGTCACTGTCCGGATCTTCTTCCCGAGGTCCGCGAATGGCCATGCGGTCAGCATGCACGGGTCCGGGAAGGGCCGCTACAGCCTTTAATGGTAGACACCCCCGACTCGATTCGCACCCTTGTGTGACTCAGCCCACTGCGACCTGCGGCAACGCCCGGAGCGCCATGGCGAGATCCGGTACCGCGGCGCCGTGAGCCGTTCACAAAGCGGTCATTGACGGAGCGTCATGCGGCGGCCGCGGCCGCCAGGACCGCGCCGGCGATCCGGTCCAGATCCTCGTCCTCGGTGACGAACGGGGGCATCGTGTAGATCATGTCGCGGAACGGCCTGAGCCAGACGCCCTCGCGCATCGCCGCCCGGGAGGCGGCCGCCACGTCCACGTCGCGGTCGAGCTGGACCACCCCGATCGCACCCAGCGTCCGGACGTCGAGGACGCCGGGCAGCGCCCGGGCGGGCTCCAGGGCGGTCGCCAGGACCGACTCGATCCGCTTGACCTGCCGGCGCCAGTCGTCCTGCAGGAGCAGATCGATCGAGGCGTTGGCGACGGCCGCCGCGAGCGGGTTGCCCATGAAGGTCGGACCGTGCGCCAGCACCGGCAGTTCCCCGCGGGAGATGCCCTCGGCCACGCGCGAGGTGCACAGGGTCGCGGCCAGCGACAGGTAGCCGCCCGTGAGGGACTTGCCCAGGCACATCACGTCGGGCGCCACCCGGGCGTGGTCGGCGGCGAACAGCTCGCCGGTGCGGCCGAATCCGGTCGCCACCTCGTCGAAGATCAGCAGCACGCCGTGGGCGTCGGCGGCCTCGCGCAGCACCCTGAGGTACCCCGGCGCGTGGAAGCGCATCCCGCCCGTGCCCTGCACCACCGGCTCCACGATGACCGCGGCCAGCTCGTGGGCGTGCCGCTCGATGAGTTCGCGCAGGTGGGCGGCGTACGCCTCGTCCACCCCGGCGTCGAACCCGCCCGGCGGGCGGCCCGCGAACACCTGGTCCGGCAGCAGGCCCGTCC
Source organism: Streptomyces sp. NPDC028314 (assembly GCF_055565795.1). NCBI lineage: Bacteria > Bacillati > Actinomycetota > Actinomycetes > Kitasatosporales > Streptomycetaceae > Streptomyces > Streptomyces sp. NPDC028314. The sequence continues at coordinate 114,361 of NZ_JBVHTP010000018.1, read as the reverse complement.
AGGCGCTGTGCATCCCGCCGTCCGGGTCGCACACGGCCATCGTCTGGAAGGTGTCCCCGTGGTACCCGCCCCGCCAGGTCAGCAGCCGGCGCTTCTCGGGGCGGCCCAGGGAGCGCCAGTACTGGAGGCACATCTTGACGGCGACCTCGACGGCCACGGATCCGGAATCGGAGAGGAAGACGTGCCGGAGCGGCTCCGGTGTGATCTCGACGAGCTTCGCGGCCAGTCGTACGGCGGGCTCGTGGGTGATGCCGCCGAACATCACGTGGCTCATCCGGCCGACCTGGTCGCGCACCGCCTCGTCGAGCACCGGGTGGCCGTAGCCGTGGACCGCCGCCCACCACGAGGACATCCCGTCGACGAGCTCCCCGGAGCCCTCGACGGGCCGGGCGAGGCGCAGCCGTACGCCCGAGGCCGATTCCACGATGACCGGATCGGTCCGGCCGGGCATCGGTGCGTACGGGTGCCACACGTGGGCGCGGTCGAGGGCGAGGAGCCGGTCCGGGTCCATGGGCGGCACGGTCGAGGTCATGGAGGTGGGATTCCTTCGCGTGATCGGCTGGACGGCAAACGGCCCGAATATAACGGCGGCGCCGTCGAATTCACGCCACATTGCCGTCCAGGTGAGGGGTTTGACCGGAAAGCAGCTTTCCGGGCGCCGTTGCGGCGCTCTCGGACCGATGCTTTTCGGCCGTCCGGCCGGGTGATCGTCCTCACGCCAATGCCGTTATTTGGCATCCCGGACTTGCTGGTACGTTGATGGGAACAACCCCGTTCGTAAAGCCGGTTCACGAGAGCGGCTCGACTGGAAAGGGGGGCGGAGAAATCCGCGATCCTGCCATGCGCGATTCCGCAACAGGGTCCCCGGGAAGCGCCATGCCCCACAAGGTGATTCTGGCGCTTCTCGCGCTCGGCTCTTTCGCCGTCGGCACCGACGGCTTCGTCATCAGCGGGATCCTGCCCCGCATCGCCGGTGAACTCGACGTGTCCGAACCGGTGGCCGGTCAGCTCGTCACCGTCTTCGCGCTCAGCTACGCGATCAGCGCGCCCGTCCTGATGACCCTGACCGCGGGCCTTTCCCGCCGTGTCATGCTCCGGGGCGCACTGCTGGCCTTCCTGCTCGCGAACCTGCTCGGCGCGCTCGCCCCCACGTACGGGGTCCTGATGGCGGCCAGGATCCTGGCGGGGATCAGCGCCGCGCTCTACATGAACACCGCGGCGGCCACCGCCACCGCCCTCGCCGGCGAGAAACACCGCGGCAAGGCGGTGTCCCTCATCATCGGCGGCCTCACCGTCGCCACCGCGCTCGGAGTGCCCGGCGGCACCCTGGTCGGCCAACTCGGCAGCTGGCGACTGACGTTGGGGCTCGTCGTGGCGCTGGCCCTGCCGGTGCTGATCGGACTCTTCCTGGTGCTGCCGCCGGTACCGCAGCCCCCCGTGATCAGCATGCGCGACCGCGTGCGGATCGGTGCCCAGCGGCCGGTGCTGCTGTCCGTCCTGGCCAACCTGTTCGCGGTGGCCGGCTGTTTCACCGTGTTCACCTACCTCGCCGCCTTCACCCGGGCGGCCACGGGCATGGACGACGCCCGGGTGAGCGTCGTACTGCTGGTATGGGGTGTCGCCGGCGCGGCCGGCAACGCGATCGGCGGCCGGCTCAGCGACCGCATCGGCGCCGAACGCACCTTCACCGCCTCGGTGTCGGGCGTCGTGCTGACGATGACGCTGCTCGCCGTGCTCGCCACCTTCTTCGCCTCCGGTGCCACCCTCGTCGTGGCGGTGTTCCTCGCCGTGACGGTCGCATGGGGAATGGTCTACTGGGCCGAACCGCCCACCGCCATCCACCGCGTGCTCGACCTGGCTCCCACGGCCCCGAGCGTGGCCATCTCCGTCAACAGCTCCGCCTCGTACCTGGGCGTCGCCCTGGGCGGCGCGGTCGGCGGGGCGGTGCTCGACCGGCTCGCGCCCGCGGCCCTGGCCTGGGCGGGCGCAAGTCTGGAACTGATCGCTCTGGCACTGGTCGTCCTGCCCCGGTACCTCGCGGCCCGAAGAGGGCCCGTCAAGGCCTCGCCCGAGGCCGTGCCGCAGCCCGCTCACGACATGTGATCTCGATGGCTCCGCTCGCCGGGCGATGACATCCCGGCTTCGGAGCCGGACCCATGAACAGACCATTCATCTCATTCAGGGGGAGGTTGGCCATCCATGGCTGACGACGACGTTTTCGACCGGCTCACCACCTGCACCGTCGATGTCCTACAGGTCAAGGCGGAGTCCGTGACCCCGGACGCGAACCTGGCCGACGACCTCGGCGCCAGCAGCCTCATCCAGGTGGAGCTGGTCATGGCCATCGAGGAGGAGTTCGGCATATCGGTGCCCGACGAGTCGGTCGAGGAGATCAAGACCGTCGACGACCTGCACCGCCTCATCCTCTCGCTGGCCTCGTGATGAACGGCAGGGACAGCGGGGCGCGCCGCGTCGCCGTCACCGGTATCGGTGTCGTCAGCGCGTGCGGCACCGGCGCCGAGGCCTTCTGGCAGGGCCTGTTCGAGGAACCGCCCCCAGGACACCGGGAGCTGACGGACTGGGACCCGTCGCCCTGGATGGAGGCCAAGGAATCCCGGCGCACCGACCGCTTCACCCAGTTCGCCGTCGCCGCCGCCGATCTCGCCTACCGGGACTCCGGCCTGACCGGGGTGGACGCCGAACGCAGCGGCGTCGTCGTCGCCACCGCCCTCGCCGGAGTCAGCACCTTCGAACGGCAGACCGTCGTCCACCACGAGCGCGGCGGCAGGCGGGTCTCCCCCTTCCTCGTGCCGATGATGATGGCCAACGCCGCCGCGGCCACCGTGGCCATGCACCAGGGGTGGCGGGGGCCGTGCGAGAGCCTGGAGACCGCCTGCGCCGCCGGCACCCACGCCATCGGGCACGCCGCACGGATGATCGCCGACGGGACCTGTGACAGGGTCCTCGCCGGCGGCACCGAGGCGGCGATCACGCCCACCATCGTGGCCGGATTCGGCAACATGCGCGCCCTGTCGCCCTCCGGACGCTGCAAGCCCTTCGACGCCGACCGCGACGGCTTCGCCATCGCCGAGGGCGCCGCGGTGCTCCTGCTGGAGGCCTGGGACGCGGCCGTGGAGCGCGGTGCCGCCATCCACGGCGAGGTCCTCGGCTCGGCCAGCACCGCCGACGCCCACGACATCACCATGCCCGCGCCCACCGGCGCGGACGCCGCCCGGTGCATCCGGCTGGCCCTCGCCGACGCCGGGATCGCCCCGGAGGACGTACGGCAGATCAACGCCCACGGCACGGGCACGCTGCTCAACGACGAGGCGGAGACCAAGGCCATCCTGTCGGTGTTCGGCGCCGGTCCGCCGGTGACCTCCACCAAGGGGGCCACCGGGCACGCCTTCGGCGCCGGCGGCGCCCTGGAGGCCGCCGCGCTGCTGCTGTCCATGCGGCACGAGCTGATCCCGCCCACCCTCGGCCTCACCACGCTCGACCCCGGGCTCGCCGTGGACGTGGTGACCGGCGAGGGCCGCACGTGGCAGCCCGGACCGGCGATCACCCAGTCCTTCGGCTTCGGCGGCCACAACGGCGTCCTCGTCCTCGGTCCCACCGGATAGCGTTCGGAGCAAAGCGATGGAAGCAGAGCGGCAGAGCGGCCCGCACGACGTCTTCGCCTGGATCGACGACAGCACCCGGCGCCGGGACCGGGCGGGGCTCACCCGCCGGGTCCAGGTCCGCGGCGCGGAGTCGAAGGTGATCGACTTCGGCGGCAACGACTACCTGGGCCTCACCCGCCACCCCGACGTCGTCCGGGCCGTGGCCGATGCCGCCCTGACCTGGGGCGCGGGCTCCACCGGCTCCCGGCTGGCCACCGGCACCACCGAGCTGCACGCCGAACTGGAGCGCGAACTGGCCGAGTTCAGCGGGGCGGAGGCCGCTCTGGTCTTCTCCTCCGGCTACCTGGCCAACCTCGGCGCGGTCACCGCGCTGGCCCGGCCCGGCAGCCTGATCGCCTCCGACGCGTTCAACCACGCCTCCCTGATCGACGGCTACCGGCTGTCCGGCGCCGACGTGGCCGACGTGGAGCACGCGTCCCCGCGGGCCCTGGCACGGGTACTGGCCGAACGCGAGCAGCAGCGCGCGCTGGCCGTCACCGAGTCGGTGTTCTCCGTCGACGGGGACCTCGTGGACCTCGCGGCGGTGCTCGATGTCTGCCGCCGGCACGGCGCGGGTCTGCTCATCGACGACGCGCACGGTTTCGGGGTCATCGGCGAACGCGGCGAGGGCGCCGTGGCCGCGGCGGGGCTGAACGGCAGCCCTGACGTCGTCACCACCATCACCCTGTCCAAATCCCTCGGGGCCCAGGGCGGCGCGGTGATCGGCCCCCGCCGGGTCGTCAACCACGTGATGAACATGGCCCGCAGCTTCCTCTTCGACACCGGGCTCGCCCCGGCGTCGGCCGCGGGAGCCCTGGCGGCGCTGCGGGTGCTGCGCGCCGAGCCCGAGCGCGCGTCCCGGACCCGCGGTGTGGCCACGGCCATCGCCGAGCGGCTCGCGGCCGCCGGCATGCCGGTCACCGAGGCCCAGGCGGCCGTGGTGTCGGTACGCGGGCCCTCCGCGGCCCAGACCGCCGAGTGGGCGCAGAAGTGCCTGGCGGACGGGGTCAAGGTGGCCTGCTTCCGCCCGCCGTCGGTGCCCGACCGGTTCTCCCGGATCCGGCTCACCTCGCGCGCCGACCTCACCGCCGCCGAGATCGACCGGGCGATCGACGTCGTGGTGAAGAACAGTCCTTGGTAGGGCAGTTGCCGCACGCCGGCCGCGACCCCGCGGCGGCCCGGGCCGGAAGACTCAGGACGCCATGACGATCGCCGACGGGTTCCTCGCGCACTCGGCCGAGTCACCGGGCCGTGCCGCCCTCGCCATAGGCGTCGGCCCCGGGCCGCGGTGGAGCTACGGCGCGCTCAGGCACGGCGCGCTCGCCGTGGCCCGGGCGCTGCGCGCCGAGCTCGGCCGGAGCCCGGCTCCACAGGTGCGGATCGCCCTGCACCTGGGCAGCCGCCGGGAGTTCCTGGAGATCTTCCTGGGCGCGGGGATCGCCGGAATTCCGGTCATGGTCCTGAGCCGGGCGTGGGGAGGCGAGGAACTCGGCTTCGTCCTGCGCGAGGCACCGCCGGCCCGGCTGTTCTGCGAGACGGCCACCGGCCCGATGGCGGAGCTCGCCGCCGCCGGCACCCTGACGGAGCTGGCCGGCCCCGGCTTCGACGCATGGCTGCGCCGCCACGCGGGCGCCCGGACCTCCTTCGAGGAGACGGAGTTCGATGCGGTCGCGGACACCGCTGCCTTCTACGTGGGCTTCACCTCGGGGAGCACCGGCCGCCCCAAGGGCGTCATCCGCTCCCACCGCTCCTGGCTGCGCACCTTCGACCACTACACCGACGAGTTCGGCATCGGCGCGGACGACACCATCCTGCTGCCGGGCGCCCTGTCGCAGTCGCACTTCCTCTTCGGGGCGGTGCACGGGCTGCACGTCGGTGCGACCGTCCACCTGCTGCCGGCGTTCGACGCCGCCGCGGTCCTCGACCACCTGGAGCGCCACCGCGTCACCCGGCTCTACCTGGTGCCCGCGCTGTTCGAGGCGCTCGCCGAGCACGTCCGCGGGCACCCGGGCCGCCGGTTCCCGCGGGTGCGCACCCTGCTCTCGGTGGGGTCGAAGTGGGCGCCGAAGAGCCGCGCCCTGGCCGCCGGGCTCTTCCCCCGCGCGGATGCCGTGGAGTTCTACGGGGCGACCGAACTGAGCCTGGTATCCATCCTGCACGGTGACGACGACGGCCCGCGGGAGTCGGTCGGCCGACCGGTGCCGGGCGTCGAACTCTCCCTGCGCACCCCCTCGGGGGAGGAGGCCGGAGCCGGCGCGCCCGGCCAGGTCTACGTACGCAGCGACATGCTCTTCAGCGGCTACCTGTCGGCGGAGCACCGCGGAGCCCCCGACGAGCGGGGCTGGTTCAGCGTCGGGGACCTCGGCCGCGTCGACGGGCGCGGCTACCTCCATCTGCTCGGCAGGAGCGAGGGCGTGCTGTCCGCCGAAGGCTCCTCCGTCCACCCGGAGGAGGTCACGCAAGCGCTGCTGCGGCTGGACGAGATAGCGCAGGCCTGCGTCGTGGGCCTGCCGGACGGGCAGGGGGGCGACGTGGTGTGCGCCGTGGTGCGCTGGAGCGGCGAAGCGCGCCTGAGCCTGGCAGGGGTACGGGAACGGCTCGCGGGCCGCGTCCCGCCGCAGAGCCGTCCGAGGCGGCTCTTCGAGACCGCCGCGTTGCCCCGTACCGCCGTAGGGAAGGCCGACCACCAGCTGATCCGCACCCTCCTCCTGGAGGGCCGGCCGGGACTGCGGGAGGTGCCGTGAGGGCGCGGCCGCCGGCCCAGCCCTTACACCGCCCCGGTTCAGCCGCGCTCGACCAGCACCTGCAAGGGGGCGCGGAAGGAGAGCAGGGCCAGCATCCGCGGCGAGTTGTCGGCCGACAGCCGCAGGCCGGGCAGCCGCTCGGCGGTCATCCGCATCACCACGTCGGCCTCCATCCGGGCCAGTTCGGCCCCGGAGCAGCGGTGGCGGCCCACGCCGAAGGACAGGTGCCTGCGCACGTTCGCCCGGTGCGGGCAGATCTGCTCGGGGTTCTCGAACACCTCCGCGTCGGAACCGGTCGCCGACAACATCAGCAACAGCGGTGCTCCGGCGGGGAGTTCCACCCCGGACACCGTCATCGGCCGGGCGGTGACCCGCCGCCAGGTGGTGATGGGCGGATCCCGCCGCAGCACCTCCTCGGTCCAGGGTTCGACGATCCCCGGCTCCGCCGCGAACCGTTCCCACAGGCCCGGCTCTTCGAGCGCGCGGCGGTACATCGTGCTGAGCATCTGCGTCGTGGTCATCTGCCCGGCGATGATCATGAAGTACACGACCGCGGCGGCTTCGGCCACGCTCAGCGGCTCACCGTTCGGCAGGCGATGGGCGGCGAGGGCGCCCAGCAGAGTGCCCTCCCCGGGTGCCGGCCGGGACACCAGGTCCGCGAGCCAGGCGTAGAACTCGGCGGCCTCGCGGGCCAGCCGTACCTCCCGTTCGCCCTTCGGCCGCCCCCAGAACAGTTCCAGGGAGGCGTCGCTCCACCGGGCCAGGGTGTCGATGTCCACGTCGATGGCCTGCTCCAGGCCGAGCAGCCGCAGCATCACGCGGAAGGGTACGTCGCGGGCCAGGGTCGTGGCCAGATCGCACACCCCGTCGGCGGCGAGCCGCTCTTCGACCTCGTCGAGTGATTGCGCGACGACCGCCTCGACCATAGGAACGGAGGCATTGACGGCCTGGGCATTGAGCAGCCGGGTCATTATCCGCCGGTAACCGGAGTGGCTGTCCGAGCTGTTGTTGGCCAGGGTCTGCGGAAGATCGAACTTGACGCGTGCGAGGGTGCGCAGCGTCTGCACCGAGAAGCGGCCGATGGCGTCGATCGCATTGTCCGGAAGGAAATTATCCGGATCAAGGAGAATCGCGCGTACGTCCTCGTAACGGCTGATGAACCAAAGGCCCGTGTTCTCGTCGAACTTCACGGGTTCGTGCTCGCGGAGCGCGGCCATCACCGGAAAGGGGTCGAGTGCGTACCCCTGGTCGAACAGATCGACATTGTCAACGGGCATTGCCGTCATGAATGAATCCCACCTCTTCAGGGCAGCGGTATCAACCGGCCATGATCACGTTGAATACCTGCCGGGCGGGCAAACTGTGAGACGCGTCTCTACGTCCCCGGTGCGCCGTGAGGGCGCCGTCCGGGCAGGTCGTACCGGGCCCGCCGCCGCGTCGGACGCGGGCGGGCGCGGGCACGCGGACAACCGGACGCACGAGCCGTCCGAAGAGGATCCTTCGGACGGCTCGCGCGCGTTCGGTCGAGCGGTTCGGCCTACCGGAGCCGGGGCGCCGATGGGCGCGGGGCGCCTTACTGCTGCGCGTTCTCGAGGGGGTTGGCGTTGACGGCGCCGGCCTTCTTGGCGGCGTCGATCGCGGCCGCGGACGGCTTCGTCTTGCTGAACTCGTCGTGGCCGACCAGGGTGGACTTCCACGCGTTGGCGGCGGTGGTACCCGAGGTGAGCAGCCACTGGGTGTTGATCTTGGCGTCGTTGCCGCCGGTGAACTGGCCGCTCCACGTGGTGGTGGAGTGGGCGTTGCGGAAGTCGTTCTTCCAGGTGACGGTCCAGCCGAGGGCGGCGCCGCTGCCGTCGGTGGCGGGGGCGTTGTCGTAGCGGCCGGTCGCGACGTAGCGGCTCTCGGCGTTGCCGACGGCCGACTCGTAGGTGCCGGTGAGAGAACCGTCGGCGCCGGCCGTCACGACGAAGGTCGAGCCCAGCTGGTTGTACCAGGTGCCGGTGATGGCGGAGACGGCGACGGCCGAGGCGGCCGGCTGGGAGGGCTTGTCGGTGTCCGGAGAAGCGCTGGCGGAAACCGTGACGCAGGTCAGCGAGACGGCGATGGCTGCAACCACGATCTTGCGCATGTGAGACACGAAATTTTCTCCTATTTGATGCAGCGAGCGCGCGGTGGCGCACATGTTTCGCACGCCGACCGGAAGCTCACCCCGTGAAAGGTGTGTGACCTCGGCCGTGCAGCCGGGGGTGACCCGGCGACAATCAGCAATGCGGCATGGGCCTTTGGCGGCTGAACAGGATGGTCGAGGTCCGGTCGATGGTTGCCAAGGGCACATGTTCGGTAGATATCGTACATCCGCCCCGTGGTGCCACCACAACCTTTTGACTGCGGGAGTTTCGGCCAAGTCGTGGCCGAGAATTGATGGTTGACGGAATCAAGCTGTCCTTGCGCGCAATCTCCGGATTGCCTTGCAAAGGGGCACGGGAACGTGCCCGGTTAATGACGGAGGGCGCGAACTCCCAGCTCAATGCCGGGAGTCCGCGCCCTCGTACGAAATGCAATCAGGCGGATGCCTCGATCCAGGCCGCCAGCTGCTGCGGGGTGGTGGCCGGATCGGCGACCAGGGTGGCCAGTTCGTCCTCCTGGAAGGTGGCCGTGGTGATGGCCGGGCAGCGGTGGCAGGCGTCCACCCCGGTCTGCTGCCACCACTGGCACCGGGCGCGCAGGTGGCACCGCGGGACCGCTCGGGACTCGGCCGCGGGTGGCAGGGCCAGGACCCGCTCGACCAGGGCGCAGTCGTCGCCCCGCCGGTTGACGCAGCTCGAGACGCAGTGCGAGGCGAACCGGAGCACCCGCGTCGGCTCGATCCCCTCGGGGATCGAGCCGAGCACCTCCGACGCCGCGACCGGATCGGCCAGGTAGGTCACCCGGCCGTCCGCCGCGGAGCGCACGCCGAGGACGACGGACTCGGGCGCCCGGGCCTCGCTGCTCGGGCACCAGGTCGAGGGTGCGGCCGCCGACGGCTTCGCGGCTGACGGCGCGGCCGCGGCCGACGGCGCCGCCGCTGCTGACGGCGCGGCCGTCGTCGAGTCGGATCCCACGGTGCTCACCCGTCCCGTCAGCCGTCGATCACGTCGTGCGACTCGAGCACCTCACGGCCGACGGGGCCGCCGATGGTGCCCTGGAGCCCGAGGGCCTGCTCCTGCGCCACCGCCTGGGCGAGGCTCTCGTGCAGCTGGCTCACGGAGGTGATGCGTTCGGCGGGGGCCGGCGCCGGCGCCGCGTTGGCGGCGCCGACCGCCGTGATCGCGATGCCCGCGGCCAGCACGATCGCCGCGCCGCCGGCCGCCAGCTTCCTGTTCGTCTTCATGAGGCCTCTCCCGGTGTGGGCGGCGGAGGATCCGCCGCGCTCGTGTACCGGGACGACCGTAGGGGTGCGCATCCGCCGGAAGGGGCAGCTTCCGGGGGCAGTTGGACGCGGGGGACGGGGCTGCCCCGCGGGCCGGGGTCAGGCGGCCCGGTGCTCGCCGAGCCACTCGTAGGCGGTGTCCGCGCTGAACTCCCGCTGGCCGCCGCGGAAGAGCAGCCCGGCCGCCGCGAAGGCCGGATCGCCCGAGGTCTGCGCCACGTACGGGACCGCCAGGCAGGCCATCCCGGCGGCGCGTGCCGCCAGCGCGCCCGGCGCCGCGTCCTCCACGACCACGCAGTCGGCCGGGTCCGCGCCGAGCCGGCGGGCCGCCTCCAGGAACACGTCGGGGGCGGGCTTGCCCCGGGGGACCTCCTCGGCGGAGATCGCGGTGGTGAACAGCGCGTCCAGCCCGGTCCCGGCCAGCACCGCGTCGATCGCCTCCCGCGAGGAACCGGAGGCCACGGCCATCGGGACGCCCTCGGCGTGCAGCCGCTCGACGAACTTGCGCATCTCGGGGAACGCCTCGGTCTCCGTCCGGGCCAGCTCCAGGTAGGCCGCGTTCTGCTCCGCGAGCAGCTGTTCCACCGGGGCGCGGAGCCCGTACCGCTCCTTGAGGATCTCCAGCGTCTCCAGCGTCCCGATGCCGATGAAGCGGGAATGCTGCTCCCAGGTGAAATCGGGGACGCCGTGGCGCTCCAGGGTGCGCCGCCCGGACTCGTAGTAGTTCGGCTCGCTGTCCACGAGAGTGCCGTCAAGATCGAATATGACGGAGATCATCCGCATTTGCCCGTTCTGCCGGTTGTGTACGTGTCCCATCCATCTTGTCAGGGTTTACGGGCAGCTTTTCCCACGGACTCCACCAACGGCAGCAGCCGGTGCGCCACGCGCTCGCGCAGCGCCACCTCGGTCCGGGTGCGGACCACCCCCGGGAGCTGGATCAGCCGCTGGATGACGTCCTCCAGATGGGCGTTGTCCCGGGCCGCCACCCGGGTCAGCAGATCCCCGCCACCGGTGATGGAAAAGGCCTCGATGATCTCCGGTACGGCCGCCAGGGCGTCGCCGACCTCGTCCAGGTGACCCTGGGTGACCTCGATGTGCACGAAGGCGAGCACCGGGTGCCCGAGCGCGGCGGGGGACAGCACGGGACCCGTCCCGGTGATCACCCCGCTCCGCTCCAGCCGGTCGAGCCGGGCCTGGAGCGTGCCGCGCGCCACGCCGAGCAGCCGCGCGTACTCGCGCACGCTGGTGCGCGGCTGCTCGATCAGCAGGCGCAGGATCCGGGTGTCGAGCTCGTCCACCGCCATGCCGCGATCCTAAGTGCTGTCCCGCCTGCGGGGGCCGGCAGGGAAGGACCGCTCAGCCGGTCGGGCCGGGCAGAAAGGACCGCTCAGCCGGTGCGGCGGGGCGGCCGGGGGAGGAAGCCGCTGGTGCGGGAGCGGTACGCGGCGTAGCCCGGGCGGTCGGCCATATGGCGTTCCAGGAGGCGTTTGCCGCTGCCCGCGATCAGCAGGTACGACATCACCAGCGGGCCCGCCACCGACACCGCGGCCGCCTCCCACGTCCCCCACGCGGTCGGGGACAGCCCCCACCACACGCAGAAGTCCCCGAAGTAGTTCGGGTGCCGGGTCCACGACCACAGGCCCCGGTCCATGATCCCGCCCCGGTTCGCGGGGTCCGCCTTGAAGCGGGCCAGCTGGTGGTCCCCGAGCGCCTCGAAGGTGAGCCCGCACAGCCACAGCGCCGTCCCCGCCGCCACCGCGGGCCAGCCCGGGCCCCGCGTCGCGTACGCCCCCGCCTGCACCGGCAGGGAGACCAGCCACACCAGCGCCGCCTGGAGCAGGTACACCACGCGCAGCGCGTACAGGTTCCGGCTCCCGCGAGCCCGGGCCAGCAGCCGCTCGTACCGGGGGTCCTCCCCGTGCCCGCGGCCCCGCCACGCGATGTGCCCGGCCAGCCGCAGGCCCCAGAGCACCGTCAGGGCGGCCGGCAGGGGCTGCCGGCCGTCCGACATCACGTACGTGGCCCCGGCGACCGCCGCGAACGCCGGGCCCCAGGCCACGTCCACCACCCGGTGCCTCCCGAGCCGCACGCCCACCGCGAAGGCGATCAGCATGACGGCGAGCGCCACCCCGGCCGAGACGGCGAGGCCGGCCCCGAAGGCACCCCAGTTCACCGGGTACCGCCGCCCGCGTCCGTCAGCAGGATCTGGTGCACGTCCAGGTAGCCCGAGGCGAAGCCGGCCTCGCAGTACGCCAGGTAGAAGGTCCACATCCGCCGGAACGTCTCGTCGAAGCCCAGCTCCGCCACCCGCTCCGACCGCTGCGCGAACCGCTCCCGCCACAGCCGCAGGGTCTGCGCGTAGTGCGCCCCGTACCCCTCGCAGCGCACCACGCGCAGCCGGGTGTGGGCCCGGGCCATCTCCTCCACCACCCGTACCGACGGCAGCGTCCCGCCCGGGAAGATGTACTTGTGGATCCAGGTGTACGTGTCCCGCGTGGCCAGCATCCGCTCGTGCGGCATGGTGATCGCCTGGAGCGCCACCCGCCCGCCCGGCGCCAGCAGCCGGTCCAGCGCGGCGAAGTACACCGGCCAGTACTCGGCGCCGACCGCCTCGATCATCTCCACGCTGACGATGGAGTCGTAGCTGCCCCGCGCCTCCCGGTAGTCGCACAGCCGCACCTCGACCCGGTCGGCGAACCCGGCCCGCGCGATCCGCTCCACCGCCAGCTCCCGCTGCTCGCGGGAGAGGGTGAGCGTGACCACGCGGGCGCCGCGCGCCGCCGCCCGGATCGCCAGCTCGCCCCAGCCGGTGCCGATCTCCAGCAGCCGGGTGCCGGGGCCCACCGCGGCCGTGTCCAGCAGCATGTCGATCTTGCGCCGCTGTGCGTCGGCCAGCTGCCCGGGGCCGGCGGGCAGGGCCCGGAACACCGCCGAGGAGTAGGTCATGGTCGGGTCCAGGAACTCCGCGAAGAGCTCGTTGGACAGGTCGTAGTGCCGCTGGATGTTGGTGCGGGAGCCGTCCGGGGTGTTCCGGTCGGTCTCCGGGTGCCGGGCCGCCCACATCCCGCGCAGCTTCTGCAGCGGCGCCGGGATCAGCGCCGACACGTGCCCCGCCAGCACCGTCAGCACGGCCACCGGGTCCCGGGCGTCCCATTCGCCGGCCAGGTACGACTCGCCGAAGCCGATCAGGCCTTCGGCGGTGATCCGGCGTTCGAAGGCGGCCGGGTCGTACACCGCCATGGCGGGCCCGCCCCTGCCGAGGAGCTCCCCGGGGCCCATCCGGACCTGGAGCGGCAGCCGGTCCAGGGCCCGGCGGATCAGCAGCCGGCCCACGGCCGCCCGGGTACGCGAACAGTCCGGCACCGCCGGCAGCGTCATCGTGCTCACTTCACACCCTCCTGGGGTACGTGTCGGGGGCGCGGCCGCACCGGCACACCGCGCAGCCACAGCCTGACGCCGTGGAACCGGATGCCCACCGCCACCGCGGCGGTGGACCAGGGGTGGCGCAGCGAGGCGCGCAGGACGCCCCGTACGCCGGCGGGCCGGCGGCAGCCGCGCACGGCCGCGGTCAGCCGCGCACCGTCGGCCCCGCCCGCCAGCCGCACGCTCAGGGCGAGCCGCTCGTCCGGTTCGGGCAGGCGCATCCGGTAGGCGCCGTCCACCCCCAGGAACGGGGAGACGTGGAACTCCTTCGCCACCCCGGCCGTCCCCAGCGCGGCCTCCGGGCCGAGCAGGTAGCAGTGCCGCTCGCCGTACGTGTTGTGCACCTCGGCCACCACCTGGCGCAGCGCCCCGTCGGGGCCGTGGCACCAGTACACGGAGAGCGGGTTGAAGACGTAGCCGAACACGCGGGCGTGCGCGAGCATCGACACCCGTGAACCGGCGGGCAGCCCGGCCCCGCGCGCGGCGAGGAAACGGTCGAGCCCCGCCCGGATGGTCGGCGCCCCGCCGCCGAAGTGGTCGCGCGGGTCGAAACGCCCCAGCAGCCGCAACGGGCCCGGCAGCCGCGGCAGTTCGTCGAGGTCCACCAGCCACAGGTACGTCCGGTGGCGCAGGCCGTACGAGCGGCCGCCGGACCGCCCGTGCCGGATCTCGGCCTCGTACAGGCGGGGTCTCACCAGGTCACCCCCAGCGCGGCCGCCGCCGCCACGCCCGAGCGGCAGCCGTCCTCGTGGAACCCCCACCCGTGGTACGCCCCGGCGAAGGCGGTCACCGGGCCCGACAGCGCGGGCAGCAGGCGCTGCGCCGCCACCGACTCCGCCGTGTAGACGGGGTGTTCGTAGGCCATCTCGGCCAGCACCAGGTCCGGCCGCACCCGGTCGTCGGCGTTCAGCGTCACCACGTACGGCTCCGGCGAGTCCAGCCCCTGGAGCCGGTTCATGTCGTAGCTGACCCGGACGTGCCCGTCCTGCGGGCGGCAGCCGGACAGCCGGTAGTTCCAGCAGGCCCGGGCCCCGGCCGAACGCGGCAGCACCGAGGCGTCGGTGTGCAGCACCGTCCGGTTGCGGGAGTAGCGGAAGGCGCCCAGTGCCGCGCGCTCGCGCTCCGTCGGGTCGGCCAGCAGCCGCAGCGCCTGGTCGGCGTGGACGGCGACGACCACCGAGTCGTACGCGGCCGTGCCGCCGTCGGCGGTGGTGATCCTGACCCCGTCCGGGGTGCGCTCCACCGCCCGCACGGCGGTTCCCGCACGGACCGCGCCCGCACCGAGCCGCTCCCGTACCAGGTCCACGTACCGGGCCGAGCCACCCTCGACGGTCCGCCAGTTCGGGGAGCCGCCGACCGACAGCATCCCGTGGTGGGCCAGGAAGCGGAACAGGTACCGGGCCGGGTAGCGCAGCGCCGTGTCCGGAGGGCAGGACCACACCGAGGCCACCAGCGGGATCGCGAAGTGCCCGGTGAAGTACGCGCCGAACCCGCCCCGCGCCAGGAACTGCCCGAGGGTGGGCCCGGGCCCGGCCGCCGGGGTCGCGAGCAGCCGCCGGGCCTGCCGGTGGAAGGCCGGGACCCGGGCCAGCATGCGCAGGTAGGCGGGCCGGGCGGCGGACCCGGGCCGGGCGAACAGCCCGCGCGGCCCGCGCGCCCCGGCGTACTCCAGGCCGCAGCCCTCGCAGTGCACCGACAGGCTCATCGTCGTGGCCCGGGTGGCCACCCCCAGCTCGCGGAAGAGCCGCAGCAGCTGCGGGTACGTCCGGTCGTTGTGGACGATGAACCCGGAGTCCACCGCCCGGACCTGCCCGTCGGGCCCCTTCAGCTCGTGGGTGTGGGCGTGCCCGCCCAGCCGGTCGTCGGCCTCGTACAGGGTCACCTCGTGGGAGCCCGCCAGCACGTATGCCGCCGTCAGCCCCGAGACACCCCCTCCGACCACGGCCGTACGCGGTCGGGATCGTCCTCGCTCGGTCATCGTGTCGCCTCCTTCACCGCTCCTTCGGAGCGGGAGGGGTGCTCGGATGTGTCCGCGGCCGAACCGGGCCGGGATTTCACCGAGGAGGGGGCGGGCGCGGGGCGGGAAGGGGATCACCAGCCGGGTGATCCGGGCGGACGGGGGCATGGCACTCCCGGATCCGGGGCGGGTCTGTGCTGAGCTGGAGGCCGGTGCCGGCGGGCGGTGCCGGCGGGCGGTCCTTCCGGACCGTCCCCCGGCGGGGCCAAGCCCGTCGGAAGCGGCCGAGCGGAGAGCGGCGCATCCGCTCGCACCGGCCGCGCGGAATCCCGTACGGGGGGCCGGGCACCGGTCCCCGCGCCGGCACGCTTACGAGGTCCCGCACGCGGGACGACGAAGAACGGAGACGGCCATGACAGGACTGCGATGCCTGGTCACCGGGGCCACCGGCTACATCGGCGGCCGGCTGGTGCCGGAACTGCTCGACGCCGGGCACCGCGTCCGCTGCCTGGCCCGCTCCCCGGAGAAACTGCGCGACCACCCCTGGGCCGGCCGCGCCGAGGTGGTGCGCGGCGACGTCACCGACCCGGAGTCGCTGGCGGCGGCCATGAGCGGCATCGACGTCGCGTACTACCTGGTGCACTCCCTCGGCAGCGGCCACGGCTTCGAGGACCGCGACCGCGCTGCCGCCCGCACCTTCGCCGAACGGGCCCACGCCGCCGGGGTCCGGCGGATCGTCTACCTCGGCGGCCTCACCCCGGCCGGCATCCCCGTCCGGGAACTCTCCCCGCACCTGCGCTCCCGCGCCGAAGTCGGGGAGATCTTCCTGGCCTCCGCCGTCCCGACCACGTTCCTGCGCGCCGCCGTCATCATCGGGTCCGGCTCGGCCTCGTTCGAGATGCTGCGCTACCTGACCGAGCGGCTGCCCGTCATGGTCACCCCCAGCTGGGTCGGTACCCGCTGCCAGCCCATCGCCGTCCGCGACGTCCTGCGCTACCTCGTCGGCAGCGCCTCCATGCCGTCCGACGTCAGCCGGAGCTTCGACATCGGCGGCCCGGACGTGGTCACGTACGAGGAGATGATGCGCCGCTACGCCGTGGTGGCGGAGCTTCCCGAACGGCTCATCCTGCGCGTGCCGATGCTCACCCCCCGGCTGTCCAGCCACTGGATCGGCCTGGTCACCCCGGTACCGAGGCGCCTCGCCCGGCCGCTCGCGGAATCGCTGCGCCACGAGGTGGTCTGCGAGGAGCACGACATCGCCGCGTACGTGCCCGACCCGCCCGGCGCGCCGATCGGCTTCGACCAGGCCCTGGCGCTCGCCCTCCAGCGGATCCGCCAGGCCAACGTGGTCACCCGCTGGTCCTCCGCCGCCCTGCCCGGCGCACCGAGCGACCCCCTGCCCACCGACCCCGACTGGGCGGGCGGAAGCCTGTACACCGACCGGCGGGAACTGGGCGTCGAAGCCTCGCCCGGCGCGCTGTGGCGGGTGGTGGAGGGCATCGGCGGGGAGAACGGCTGGTACTCCTTCCCGCTGGCCTGGGCCGTACGGGGCTGGCTGGACCGGCTCGTCGGCGGGGCCGGCATCCGGCGCGGCCGGCGCGACGCGGCCCGGCTGCGGGTCGGTGATTCCCTCGACTTCTGGCGGGTGGAGGAGATCGAGCCGGGGCGCATGCTCCGCCTGCGCGCCGAGATGCGGCTGCCGGGCCTGGCCTGGCTGGAGCTCCACGTCGAACCGGAGCCGACGGCTGCCCGGGGCGGCAGCGGGGCCCGTTCCCGCTACCGCCAGCGGGCGCTGTTCCACCCGCACGGGCTGCTCGGCCACCTGTACTGGTGGAGCGTGTCGCCCTTCCACGCCGTGGTCTTCGGCGGGATGGCCCGCAACATCGCGGGCGCGGCCGAGAAGCTGGACCGTGCGAAGGCGCACGACGCGCCCGGTCCGGTCCGCGCACCCGGCGCGGCCGGGGCCCCCGCGTCCCGCCGGCCGGCGGCGGGCGGCCCCGCATCCGATCGGGCGGGCGGCGCCGAAGTACCCGATGACAACCGTCCGCCACAGCCCTGACACGGAGCGAGCGCCCATGAACGTCGCGGTGGTCCTGTACACCTCCGACCTGCGCGTGCACGACCACCCGCCGCTGCGGGCGGCCCGGTCCTCCTGCGACCTGGTCGTTCCGCTCTTCGTCCGCGACCGGGCCGTCGAGGCGGCCGGATTCGCCCCGCCCAACCGGCGGGCCTTCCTCGCGGACTGCCTGGCCGATCTGGACGCCGCGCTGCGCGAGCGCGGCGGCCGGCTGGTGGTGCGCTCCGGGGACGCCGTCGCCGAGGTGTGCGCCCTCGTGCGGGAGGCGGACGCCGACGAGGTGCACATGGCGGCCGGGGTCAGCGCCTACGCCCACGCCCGGGAGGAGCGGCTGCGCTCCGCCCTCGAAGCGGACGGCCGGCGGCTGTACGTGCACGACGCGGTGATCACCGCGGTGGCCCCCGGGGTGGTGCGGCCGGCCGGCGGCGACCACTTCGCCGTGTTCACCCCATACCTGCGCCGCTGGTCGGAACTGCCCCCGCGGCCCGTCGCCGCCGCCCCGCGCGCCGTCCGGGTCCCCCCGGGCATCGGCTCCGAACCCCTGCCCGACCGCGCTGCCGTCACCGGGGTCTCCCCGGGCCTGGCGCGCGGCGGCGAACGCGAGGCGCGGCGGCTGCTGACCGGCTGGCTGGGCGGCGCCATCGCCCGCTACGAGGAGGTCCACGACGATCTGGCGGGCGACGCCACCTCGCGGCTCTCCCCGCACCTGCACTTCGGCACCCTCTCGGCCGCCGAGGCCGTCCACCGCTCCCGCGCGGCCGGCGGACCCGGCGCGGAGGCCTTCGTCCGGCAGCTGTGCTGGCGCGACTTCCACCACCAGGTGCTGGCCGCCCGCCCCGAAGCGGCCACCGAGGACTACCGGGCCCGCCACGACCGCTGGCGCACCGGACCCGCCGCCGAGGAGGAGATCCGGGCCTGGAAGGACGGCCGCACCGGCTACCCGGTGGTCGACGCGGCCATGCGCCAGCTCCGCCACGAGGGCTGGATGCACAACCGGGGCCGGCTGCTGGCCGCGAGCTTCCTCGCCAAGACCCTGTACGTGGACTGGCGGGTCGGCGCCCGGCACTTCCTGGACCTCCTCGTCGACGGGGACCTCGCCAACAACCAGCTCAACTGGCAGTGGGTGGCCGGCACGGGCACCGACACCCGCCCCAACCGCGTCCTCAACCCGGTCCGCCAGGGCCTGCGCCACGACCCCGACGGGGCCTACGTGCACCGCTGGGTCCCCGAGCTGGCCGCACTGCCCGCGCCCCGGGTGCACGAACCCTGGCGGCTGCCCGCACCGGAACGGGCCCGCTACGACTACCCCGACCCGGTGGTGGACCTCGCGGACGGGCTCGACCGCTTCCGGCAGGGGCGGGCCCACGCGGTGCCGCCGGGGACGTCCGCACCGGGTTCCCGCGTCGTATCGTGAGCGGGTGGACCCCGTGCCGCCCCGCCGGCCCCAGGAGCACCCCCTGGAGCACGCCCCGGAGCACCCGCAGGACCTGCCCGCCGCCGCGCTGAGCACCGGCGCCGTGGCCCGGCGCCTCGGGGTGTCACCGACCACGCTGCGTTCGTGGGAGCGCCGGTACGCCATCGGGCCCGCCCGCCGCGAGGACGGACGCCACCGCCGCTGGACCCCCGAGGACATCGCCCGGCTGGAGCTGATGTGCCGGCTCACCGCGCAGGGCGTCCCCCCGTCCGAGGCGGCGCGGGCCGCGCTCGGCGCAGCCCCCGGCACCCGCGCCGCCGCGCCGGCGGCCGCTGTGACGCCGGGCGGCCCCAACGCCCTTCCGCTGGGGGAGGTCCGCCCGGAGTGCAGGGGGCTCGCACGGGCCGCCGTACGACTGGACGCGCCGGCGGTGGAGCGGCTGCTGGAGACCGCCGTCGCGGAACACGGCCTGATCCGCGCCTGGGAGGAGGTCATCGCGCCGACCCTGCACGCCGTGGGACGCAAGTGGGCCTCGGCCGGGGAGCGTTACGTGGAGGTGGAGCACCTGCTGTCCTGGCACGTCTCCTGCGCCCTGCGCCGGGTCCGGCCCGCCGCGGAGCAACTGCGCTCGCCTCCCGTGCTGCTGGCCTGCACACCGGGGGAGCAGCACACCCTGCCCGTCGAGGCGCTGGCCGCCGCGCTCGGTGAACGGGGCCTGCCCGTAAGGATGTTCGGCGCGGCCCTGCCCGCCGAGGCGCTGCACGAGGCGGTCCGGCGCACGGGTCCGCGCGCCGCCGTCCTGTGGGCGCAGTCCCGCACCACGGCCGACCGCACCCTGGCCCGCTCGGTGGCCGCCGTCGAATGGGGGCCGCGCGGCGCCCGAGGAGGTCCGGCGCTGCTGCTGGCCGGGCCCGGCTGGGGCGCGGGCGCCCCGGATCCGCGCACCGGGCGGCTGTTCGGGCTGCGCTCGGGTCTCACCGTCATCGAGGCGGCGCTGCACTCCCGGGACTACGCGGGTCCGGCGGCAAGCAGGGACTCCGCGACCGAGGTGCGGGCGTAGAGCACCGACCGGCCGGCCCGGTGGGCGCTGACCAGGCCCGCGTCGCGCAGCGCGGTCAGGTACTGGGACACCCCGGCCGGGGAGAGCCCGGTGCGGCGGGCCAGTTCGGTGGTGGAGGCGGGGGTCTCCAGCTCGGTCAGCAGCAGGGTCCGGGAGCGGCCGAGCACGGCGGCGAGGGCATCGGTGCGGCCGGCGGCCCGGGGCTGCCACAGCGTGCCGGTGCCGCGCGCCGGATAGGCGAGCTGCGGCGGCTCCGGCCGGGCCAGCTGGATCACCAGGCCCGGTCCGGAGAAGGCCGAGGGGACCAGCAGCAGCCCCGGTCCGATCTTCCGGCGCGACAGGGCGGGCTTGCGCAGGGCCAGGTACAGGGTGTCGTCCTGCCAGCTCAGGCCCTGGTGCAGCTCGTTGAAGAGCCGGCCCGTGCCGTGCTCCGCGACCTGGCGGGCCCGGTGGAAGACGTCGGCGTCGAGCACGGCCCGGATCCGTGCCCAGTACGGCGCGAGCGCCAGTTCCCAGAACCTCCCGAGCTCCTCCACGACCCGCACCATGCGGGTCAGGGGCTCGGCGTACAGGGCCTGCAGACGCGGGCTCAGGCCGCCGCCCCGGTGGTACGCCAGATGGTCCAGGTTCCGGCGGACGCGGCCCGCGGGAGCGGCGAGGACGGCGGCCAGTTCCTCCTGCGGGGTGGGGGCCGGTCCGGCGGGCACCGGGTGCAGGAAGTCCGGGTGCGGCCCCGACAGCGGGACCAGCTCGCTCAGCCAGCCCCGGTCCAGCCCGGCCGCCGCCACCCGGGGCCGCACCTGCTCCAGCCAGGGCCGGTGAACGGGATGCGGCGCGCCGGAGCGCAGCAGCCGGAAGGCGGTCACCACTTCCCACATCGGGGAGACCGCGAACCGCATCTGCGCCAGATCGCTCGCGGAGAGCGCCAGCTCGGCCAGGACGACCACCCCCGGATTCACACATGCCTGAATCAATGGCCGCCAACCTACCCCGCCGAGATCATTCCGGCATGACCTCAGATACCACCGTCACCGCGTCGGCGTCCGGCACCTGGACGCTCGGCGACCGGGAGATCAACCGGATCGGATTCGGCGCGATGCGCCTCACCCAGCACGGCGAGGCGTTCCGCGACGACGCCCCGGCCACCGACCGGGACCGGATGATCGCCCTGCTGCGCGAGGCGGTCGACCTCGGCGTGAACCACATCGACACCGCCGCCTTCTACTTCTCGCCGCTGCGCTCCGCCAACGAACTGATCAACCGTGCCCTGGCCCCCTACCCGGACGACCTCGTCATCACCACCAAGGTCGGACCGGGCCGGGGCCCGTCGGGCGAGTGGCTGCCCCACGCCACCCCCGGGCAGCTGCGCGGCCAGGTCGAGGAGAACCTGCGCCAGCTGGGCCGCGACCACCTCGACGTGGTCAACCTGCGCGTCCTCGGGGAGGATCCGATCGCGGAGAGGTTCGGCGCGCTGGCCGAGCTGCGCGCCGCCGGACTGATCCGCCACCTGGGCATCTCCAACGTGCAGCCCGCCCACCTCGCGGAGGCCCGGGCCATCGCACCGGTGGTCTGCGTGCAGAACCAGTACGGGATCGGCATCCGGCCCGATCACGACGCGTTCCTGCGCACCTGCGGTGAACAGGGGGTGGCCTTCGTGCCGTTCTACTCGATCGCCGGCGCGGGCCGCCAGGCGGGAGTGAGCGGGCCCGAGCGCACGGAGGTGCTGGCCGTCGCCCGGGCCCACGGCGCGAGCGCGGCGCAGGTCCGGCTGGCCTGGACCCTCCAGCGGGGGCCGCACGTGCTCGCGATCCCCGGTACGGGCGATCCCGCGCACCTCGCCGCGAACGTGGCCGCCGGGGCGCTGCGGCTCTCCGCGTCCGAACTGGCCGCCCTGGACGCCTTCCACGCGAACGCGGGATGAGCGGGCGGCCGCGGCGTGGGGGGTCCCGCCTTGCGGAGGGTTCCCGCCTCGGGGTCGGCTTCCGCCTTGCGGAGGGTTCCCACCTCGCCGACGGCTCCCGCCCCGCGGACGGTTACCGCCCCGCGGAGGCCGGCCGCCCCGGACGGCTCACCGGGGCGAGGCCTCGGGCGCGCGGGGGCGCAGCGCGGGCGCCACCGACTCCCGCAGCACCAGCAGGGCCCGTCGCATGTGGCTCTTGACGGTGCCCAGCGGCAGCCCCGTGCGGTCCGCGATCTGCGACTGCGTCAGGTCCCCGTAGAAGGCCAGGCGCAGCACTCGCTGCTGGGCCGCGGGCAGCCGGGCCAGCTCCCCGAGGACCAGCACCCGGTCCACGGCCTGCTCCGGCTCCGGCCGGTCGGGCGTGCCGGGGCGCTGGGCGAGCTCGTGGAACACGGCCGCCGCCGCCCGGGCCCGGCGGGTCCGCGCCTCCAGGGCGTCGGCCACCTTGTGGCGGGTGATGCCGGTCAGCCAGGCTCCCAGGCCGCCGGGCCCGGGGCGGTAGCCGCCCCGGCCGCGCCAGGCGGCCAGGAACACCTGCTGGGTCACGTCCTCGGCCTCGCGGTCGTCACCCAGGGCGCGGCGGGCGAGGGAGTGCACCAGCGGCCGCCAGCGGCGGTAGGCCGCCTCCGTGCAGGCCTCGTCGCCCGCGGCGAACCCGGCCGCGATGCCCGCCTCGTCCGTCCGGTCGTCCATGCCCCGAGCCTCGCGAGGGGGCGGGCCGCCCGACAACTCGCACCGTTTCCGCATCGTTTTCGCAAGCGCCCGCCTGGGGGCCCTTCGGGGCCGTCCGTGCCGTGCGGCGTGCGTCAGCGGGTGTGCAGCCAGGGCTGGGTCTGGTACGCCGAGCCGACCGCCGGCACCGCCACGGCGGCGGGCAGCAGCATCCAGTTCACCGTCCAGCCGGCCCGCACCAGCAGGGCTCCGGTCGGCCCGCCGGCGAACATCGCCGCGAGCGATCCGGCCCGCCGCACCCAGGCGGACGTGCCGTACCCGACGGCACTGTCCCGGCCCAGGCCCGAACCGCCGACGACGGAGGTCACGGCCCGGGTCACGAGTGTCGTGGGGACTCCGGGCAGGTTCACCCGCAGGCTCGTCACGTTCCGGATCCCCATCGCCACCGCGAGCACGGCGGCGCTCAGCAGGTGCCGGCCCTCCGGGGACCCGTAGCGCGGCTCCACGCCCCATCCGATGCCCGCCGCCGCCAGGATCAGCGCCGCCTCGGCGGCCAGGCCGATCACGAACCAGCGCCGGCCCCGGGCCTCGGACACCGCCTCCAGCCTGGTCCCGCACGCCGTCCCGACGGCGAACGCGACCGCCGTGAGCACGATCAGCATCACGGTCAGCGGCGGCCGGACCGGGGTGGCCGGCATCCGTCAGGCCGCTTCCGGGGGCCGGCCCTCGCCCGCCATGAACCGCCACACCAGGGCGTGCGCCAGCATCACCAGCAGGATCAGCAGCAGGGCTTCCGCCTGGATCCCGGTCAGGTTCACCACGGAGGCCGTCTCGGGGGCCGCGCCCACCACGGCGACCAGCAGGTAGAGCACGCTCACCCCCACCCGGTGCCACAGCAGCCCCGCTCCCGAGCCGTCGGCCCGGCCCCGGGCCAGCAGCCGCAGCGTGGACGCGCACCCGACGACGGCGACCACGATGAAGCTGGCCCGCCACACGCCGGGCTGGTCGACCCCGCCCACCTGCGCGAACATGCCCATCAGGGCGGGCAGCAGGAAGGACAGGTAGATGCCGCCGACCACCCGCCGCAGGGCGGGCGCGCGCATCCATTCCGGGTGGCCCTGCACCACGTTCCACCACAGGCCGACGAGGGTGAAACAGGTCGCGGAGAAGAGGGCGTAGAAGGTGCTCACATCCATGACGCCCGACAGTGACACGCCCGCCCGCGTCCTCCGGCGACGACATGCCGGAGGGTCTATGGTCCGAAGGGTGAGCGACCTGCTGCTGGTGAGACACGGTGAGACGGCATGGAGCGCCGACGGACGGCACACGGGGCTGAGCGACGTGCCGCTGACGGCGCGCGGGGTCGAGGAGGCCATCTCGCTGGCCCCCTACTTCCGCGACGGCCATCCGGCCCTCGTGCTGACCAGCCCGCTGCGCCGGGCGGTGGCCACGGCCGAGCTCGCCGGACTGAGCGGCCCGGTCACCGACCCCGACCTGCACGAATGGGACTACGGCGGCTACGAGGGCATCACCACGGCGGAGATCCGGCGGACCCGGCCGCAGTGGTCCCTGTGGACCGACGGGGTCCCGCCCGGGGACGCGGAGCATCCCGGAGAGACCGCCGCACAGGTCGGCGCCCGCGCGGACCGCGTCCTGGCCCGGGCCGCCGAGGTGCTGGGCGAGGACCGGGGCGCTGTCGTACTGGTCGCCCACGGCCACTTCCTGCGCGTGCTGACGGCCCGCTACCTCGGGCTGTCCCCGGCCGACGGCCGTCTGTTCCTGCTGCGCACCGGAACGGTCAGCGTGCTGTCGACGGAGCACGGGCTCCCGGTCATCGCGGGCTGGAACACCCACCCCTGAGCGCCCCCGCCGCGCCTTGCCGTGCCCTGTGCGGCCCGGTGCGGCCCCTGTGCGGCCCTGCCTGGCCCTCGCCGAGGCCGGCCCTAGCCGAGCCCGGCCCTCCCCGAGCCCGGCCCGCGGCGTCAGCCGACCCGTCGGGCCAGCACCTGTCCCGGCCAGGTCCCGGACAGGAAGGGATCGGTGGGGGTGAAGCCGTTGCGCACGTAGAACGCGACCAGTTCGCCTCCGCCGCCCGCCCAGCAGTCGACGCGCAGCAGCTCCACGCCGGCCCGCCGGGTCTCCTCGGCGGCATGCGCCAGCAGCGCCGCCCCGATGCCCAGACCGGCGTACCGCCGGTGGGAGACCAGCAGCCGGACGTACCGCTCGGGTTCCCCGGCCGGCGCGATCGGCATCTGCGGGCTGGGCCCCGAGTCGAGGACCAGGGCTCCGACCGGCGCCCCGTCCAACTCCGCGACGTACGGGGTGTTCTCGGTGGTGTACCGCTCCACCCGCTCGACGCCGCCGGGCTTCTGCGAGTACGGGGTGGTGCCCCACTGCTCGGTGTTGCCGCGTTCGTTCATCCAGGCCACCGCGGAGTCGAGCATCTCCAGAATCGCCGGTGCGTCCGCCGGGCCGCCCGGTCGGATGCGTATGCCGCGCGTGCCGTGTGTGCCGTGTGTGCCGTGCGTGCTGTCGTTCACGCCGGAAGTCTAGGCACCGGGTCGGATCGCGGGCCACGGGGCGGGGGCCCAACTCCCCGACCGCCGTGCGGAGATCTCCCATCCCGCTGTACATACCAGTAGGTACAATCCTCGTATGAGTGCATCGGAAGACCTCGTCGAGAGCACCCGCGAGCTGCTGTGGGAACGGGGGTACGTCGGCACCAGCCCCAAGGCCATCCAGCAGCGCGCCGGGGTCGGACAGGGCAGCATGTACCACCACTTCAGCGGGAAGCCCGCACTCGCGCTGGCCGCCATCAGCCGCACCGCCGAGGAGATGCGCGCCAAGGCCGAGGCCCAGTTCGCCGCCCCCGGAACGGCCGTGGAGCGGATCACCGCCTATCTGCGGCGCGAGCGGGACGTCCTGCGGGGGTGCCCGGTCGGCCGCCTCACCCAGGACCCGGACGTGATGGCCGACGCCGCTCTGCGCCGCCCCGTCGAGGAGACCTTCGGCTGGCTGCGCGGCCGGCTCGCCGCTCTGCTGGCCGAGGGGCGCGAGCGCGGCGAACTGGCCCCCGGACTCGACCCGGCCGCCACCGCCGCCGCCATCGTCGCGGTACTGCAGGGGGGTTACGTACTGGCCCGCGCGGCCGGGTCGGACGAGGTGTTCACCCAGGCCGTGGACGGGATCCTCGGGCTGCTCGCCGCGTACGTCACCGAACGGCGTTGAGCACCTCCGCACCTGCCCCGCCACCCCACCGGCGGAACCCCTGAACCGCCGGACCCCCGAACGGGAGTCACCACCGTGTACGCCAGCCAGTACGAGATCACCCTGCCCGCCGACTACGACACGCAGATCATCCGCAAGCGCGTCGCCGACTTCGGCCACGCCCTCGACGACCGCGCCGGACTCGGCCTCAAGGCCTACCTGCTCCGCGAACGCGGCACCGACGGCTCGCCGGTCAACGAGTACGCCCCCTTCTACCTCTGGAACGACCCGGGCGCGATGGCCGCCTTCCTCGTCGGCGGCGCCGGATTCCAGGGCATCATCCGCGACTTCGGCCGCCCGGCCGTCCACCACTGGACCGGCCTCGCCGCGCTGGCCGGTCCCGCCCGCGCCGCGGTTCCCCGGGCCGCCTCGCGCCGGCTCACCCTCCTCCCCACCGGCCCCGACGCGCAGGCCACCGGGCTGGACACGGCCGAGCGGACCGAGCGCGAGACGCGGGAACTGGAGGCCCTGGCGCGGCGGGAGGGCGTCCACACGGCCGCGCTCGCGCTCGACCCACGGGACTGGCGGCTGCTGAGGTTCGTCCTCTGGGCGGACGCCGTCCCGGACGAGGAGGAGGCCACCGAGCGGTACCAGGTCCTCCGCCTCTGCGCGCCGGGCCTGCACCAACTGCCCGACGGCCGCTCCTGGTGACCCGGCGGCCGCCCCTGGTGAGCCGCGGCGGACCGGCCCCCACGGCCCCGTGAGCGGACAGGACGGCGAGTGACCGGCCATAAACCGTCGTGGGCCACAGTTTCCACAGTGGCAGGCCGGCAGGGCACACCGTCCAGAGAGGGGCCGTCCATGGAGTCCACCGCGCTGCTCCAGCGGGGACCGGCCGCACCCGGGGAACCCTCCCTGCGCATCGGCGTGCTCGGGCCGCTCGTCGTACACCTCGACGCCGAGCCCCGGACCCCCACGGCGCCCCAGGTCCGGCGCGTCCTGGCCGTCCTCCTGCTGCGCGCGGGCCGTCCCGTGCCGGTCTCCGCCCTCATCGAGGAACTCTGGGAGACCGAACCCCCGCGGCTCGCCCGCAAGACCGTCCAGACGTACGTGTACCAGCTGCGCCGCGCGCTGGCCCGCAGACCGGGCGCCGCGCACGCGGCATCCGCGGCCCAGCCCTCCGCGGAGCGGCTGGAGACCCGGACCAACGGCTACCTGCTGCGCCTGCGCCCGGAGGAGGTCGACCTCTGGGACTTCGAACGCCGGGTGGGACTGGCCCGCATCGACCTGGACGCCGGAAACGCCGGGGAGGCCGCCGAGACCCTGCGCGCCGCCCTCGCACTGTGGCGCGGCGACGCCTTCGCCGACGTGCCCGCCGGGCCCGAACTCGCCTCCCGGGTCACCCGGATCGAGGCCGCCCGGATCAGCGCGCTCGAAATGCGGGTCCAGGCCGACCTCCAGCTCGGCCGGCACGGCGCACTCCTCGACGAACTGCGCCAGCTCACCGCCGAACACCCGCTGAACGAGCGGTTCGCCGCCGACCTGGTCCTCGCCGCGCACCGCTCCGGCCAACGGGCCACCGCCCTCGACGCGTTCACCCGGCTCCGCCGCAACCTCGTCCGGGAGCTCGGCATCGAACCCTCCGACTGGGTCCGCACGCTCCAGCAGGAGGTGCTGAGCGCCGCCCCCTCGCTCGGCGCGCCCACGCCCGTACACCTCCTCCCGCCCGGCCCGCCCGCCGTGGAGGCCCCCGCATCCGGCCTGGCGACCCCCACGACCGTCCCCCGGCCCTCCCAACTCCCGCCGGACACACCCGACTTCACCGGCCGTCGACGGGAACTCGACCGCCTGCTCGCGCTGGCCTCCCCGGGCGAGGACTCCGCACGGCGCACCGCACCCCGCATCGTCACCGTCCTCGGCGGCATCGGCATGGGCAAGAGCGTGCTGGCCGTACGGGCCGCCCACCTGCTCAGCGGCCGCTTCCCCGACGGCCGGCTGTACGCCCGGCTGCACGGGGACCGGGGGACTCCGATCAGCCCGACCCTGATCCTGCGGTCGTTCCTGCGGGACCTGCGCCTGGACCCGGTACCGACCTCGGACGGGGATCCCGGGGGCTGGGCCGAGGACGAGCTCGCCCGGCGGTTCCGCGACCACACCGCCGACCGGGCGCTGCTCCTGCTGCTGGAGGACGCCGCTTCGGCCCGGCAGATCCTGCCCCTGCTGCCGGGCGGCAGCCGCAGCACCGTCATCGCCACCTCCCGGGTCCGGCTGCCCGGGCTGCCCGGCGCCGCGTCGCTGACCCTCGGGCCGATGAGCACCGAGGACGGCGCCGCGCTGTTCGCCGCGGCCGCCGGCCCCGGAGGGTGGCCCGCCGGGGACCACGCGGCCGCCCGGGGGATCGTCCGGCTGATGGGCCACGTCCCGCTCGGCATCCGGGCGATGGGGGAGACCCTGGCGGCCCGCCCGATGTGGTCGGCGGCGGATTTCGCCCGACGACTGGCCAACGAGCGCCAACGACGGGTAGAACTGCGCGCAGGCACCTGGGACGTGCTCGCCCGGGTCGAACAGTCCGCCGGCCGGCTGCCGCGCGCCGCGCGCGAGGCACTGACCGCGCTCAGCCGCTCCACCACCGGAACCTTCGGGGTCCGGGACGCCGCACAGCTGCTCGGGGTTCCCACCGCCACCGCCGAGCAACTGCTGGGCAGCCTGCTGGACCACCACGCCGTCGAACTGGACGGCAGGGTGCACGCGGGAACGCCCGGGACCGCGGTGTCGTCCTTCCGGATATCCGAACTGCTCCGGCTCGCCCTCGGAGGGGACCCGGAGGCGGATCCGCAGCTGCGGTCCCCGGGCGCCTCCCTCCGGGCGGCGGCCTACGCCCTGCACCCCGGAGTCCCGGAATCCGGGTTTCCCGATCCTTTGCCTCCGCTTGGTCGTCCCGCGTGAAGCTGCGTCTCCGTGGCGGCATGTGCTTTCGGCACCCGCCGCTCGCAGACACGAGCAGGCAGCTGGCCGGGCGATCCCCGGCCGGAGGGGAGAGTTCCATGAGGAGCACGGTCCTGCGGCGCACCAGCGCGGCCCCGAACCAGCCCACGGACGAGCAACGCGCCGAATGCGCCCGACGCGAAGGCGCCCGGCGCCCCGGGGAGGAGGACTCGGTGGTCTTCGAGCTGTGCTCGGGGCTCTTCGCGTCCATGCCCCGGAGCGACCAGCGGATGAAGGCCATCCACTACGTCCGGGGGCTGCTGGGCGCCGAAGGCCGCAAGTCGATCCGCAACATCGCGACGCTGCTCGGCGGGGACGCGGCCGAACAGAGCCTCCACCACTTCATCTCCAGCTCCACCTGGGACTGGACCCCGGTCCGGCGGGCGCTGGCCCAGCACATCGAACGGGTGTCGCCGCCGCAGGCGTACGTGGTGCACCCCATGATCATCCCGAAGGCGGGCGAGACCTCCGTAGGGGTCGAACGCCGCTTCGTACCGGAACTGGGCCAGGTCATCAACGCCCAGCAGGCGGTCGGCGTCTGGGCCGCCGCCCACGACTGGAGCTCCCCGCTCCACTGGCGGCTGCACCTCACGCACCGCTGGCTGGAGGACGAGAACCGGCGCAGCCAGGCCGCCATCCCCGAGACCACCGTCCAGGAAAGCCTCACCCAGTGCTCGGTCGAGGCCTATCTGGCGATGATCAGGGACTCCGGAATGCCGGTCCGGCCCCTGGTGATGGACGCCCGCAACGCCGACCTCCTGAGCACCGTCCACCGGCTGCGGGCCGCGGGCACGCCCTGGATGCTGCGCGTGGACCCTTCCGTACGCCTCACCGTGCTGGAGCCGACCTTCCCGCGCCGCGGCGCCAGCATGACGGCCCAGCAGATCATGTCCACCGCCTGGCACGTGCGGCAGCTGGAACCCCGCCGCCAGCCCGGGCCGGAAGCCCGGCAGCGCCCGCCCGGCAGGCCCGGCGCGCTCGTCGCGGTCAGCGCCGCGCTGACCGCCGACACCCGGCGCCCCGGCGGCGGCAGGCCCGCCGCGGCCGGGGAACTCCTGCTGCTCGGCGTCTCGGACGGCGGCCAGTGGCCCGCCGAACTGTGGCTGACCGACCTGACGAACCTGCGGCCGGCCGAGCTGACCCAGCTCATCCGGCTGACCCACCGGGTCGACCGGGACCTCGCCGAGGTCGCCGACCAGGTCGGCATCCGGGACTTCTCCGGCCGCTCCTTCAGCGGCTGGCACCGGCACGCCACGCTCGCCTCCGCCGCACACGCCATCGCCCTGCTCAGCGGCCGGCCGAACACCCGCCGGGCCGCGGCCGAGGTGGCGGACCTGACCGATCCGATTCGCCGTGAACGGCACGGCCGGGGGTACCTGACGGACCTTGGAGGGCGACCTGACCTAGCGAGCTGAGCAGTTGACGGATAGCCCCGGCGGCCATTGGCCGGGGCCGCCGCCTCGCACAGGATCGGGACATTCCAGCCGATCGAACCGAGGGATTCCCGGACATGACCAAGGTCGCCGTCATCTACTACTCCTCCCAGGGCAACGTCCACCGGCTCGCCGAGGCCGCCGCGGCCGCCGCCGAGAAGGCGGGCGCCGAGGTGCGGCTGCGCAGGACCGCCGAGCTGACCACCGAGACGGTCGTTCCCGGCAACGACGCCTGGAACGCGGCCTGGGAGCAGCACCTGGCCGCCGTGGCGGACATCCCCGAGGCCACCCTCGACGACCTCGAATGGGCCGATGCCGTGCTGTGGGGGACGCCGGGCCGCTACGGCCTGCCCGCCGCCTCGCTGAAGCAGTTCATCGACCAGACCCTTCCCCTGCACTCCAAGCGCGGGCTGCTGAACAAGGTGATGTCCTCGTTCACCTCCACCGCCACCCTGCACGGCGGTCAGGAGAGCACGCTGCTGGCCCTCAACAACGCCTTCTACCACTGGGGCGCGATCATCGTCCCGCCCGGCGTGGCCGACCCGGTCCAGCTGGCCCCGAGCAACGGCAACCCGTACGGCGTGAGCAGCGTTTCGCGCAACGAGCCGGGCAACGTCACCGAGGACAACCTGGCGGCCATCGAGTACCAGGCCCGCCGCACCGTCGAGATCACCGCCGCGCTCCGCAAGGGCCTCGCCTAGCCGGTCGCCCCGCTCACAGCCCGAGCCCCGCACCGCGAGCCGCCGACACTGCGCACCCCGCATCCGGCCCCGCGCAGCCGCGCAGCCCGGCTCCTGGCCCCCCGTACAGCGCACCCATGCCCCGCGCCATCCCGCGCGGCCAGCGCAACCGCGCCGTCCGCGCGGAGCGCGCCCCTGCTCGTCTACTCGGAGGCACCCCCGTGGAAAACGCCGATACCGGCATCCGGCTGAAACCTGCGCTCCAGCAGCCGGACTGGGACGACCCCGCGCAGCTGCGCCGGGTCAGGGAGGAACTGCTGGTCCGCCCGCCGCTGGTGGCCGCGGACGACGTACGCACCCTGCGCGGGCTGCTGGCCCGGGTGGCCGCCGGCCAGGCCCACGTGGTCCAGATCGGCGACTGCGCCGAGGACCCGGCCGAATGCACCCCCGGCCACGTCGCCCGCAAGGCCGCCGTCCTCGACCTGCTCGCCGGATCCCTGCGACTGATCACCGGCAAGCCCGTGCTCCGCGTCGGCCGGATCGCCGGCCAGTACGCCAAGCCCCGCTCCCAGCCCACCGAGCACGTCGACGGCGTCGAGATGCCCGTCTTCCGGGGGCACATGGTCAACGGCCCCGAACCCGACGCCGACAGCCGACGCCCCGACCCGCTGCGGCTGCTGACCGGCTACATGGCCGCCGACGACGTCATGCGCAACCTCGGCTGGCGCGCGGGCAGCCCCGGCGCCGGCATCGACCCGGTGGTGTGGACCAGCCACGAGGCCCTGCTCCTGGACTACGAGGTCTCGATGCTCCGCGGCGACGGGGCGGGCGGCCGGATGCTGGCCTCCACCCACTGGCCCTGGATCGGCGAGCGCACCCGGCAGGTCGACGGCGCCCACGTCGAACTGCTGGCCCGGGTGAGCAACCCCGTGGCCTGCAAGGTCGGCCCGAACATGACCCCGGCCGAACTGCTCGCACTGTGCGAGCGGCTCGACCCGGACCGCGAGCCCGGCCGGCTCACCCTGATCGCCCGGATGGGCGCCGACGCGCTCCCCGATGCCCTGCCGCCGCTGGTGACCGCCGTGCGCGAAGCGGGCCACCCGGTGATCTGGCTGACCGACCCCATGCACGGCAACACCGTCAGCACGCCCGACGGGTACAAGACCCGCTACGTCGAGGCCGTCGAACGCGAGGCCGTGGCCTTCCACTTCGCCGTCACCGGGGCCGGCGGCGTCGCGGGCGGCTTCCACCTGGAGACCACCCCGGACGCCGTCACCGAATGCGTATCGGACCCGACGGCCGTCGGCCGCGTCGGCGAGTTCTACACCAGCCACTGCGACCCGCGCCTCAACCCCGGACAGGCCATATCCGTCGTATCCAGCTGGAGTTTCTGATGGAAGGCACCATAGCCCTCGTCACGGGCGCGGCCGGCGGCATCGGCAGCGCGGTCGCCCGCGCCCTCGGTGAACGCGGAGTCCTCATCGCGGCCGTCGACCGCGATCCGGTGCAACTGCGCACGGCCGTCGAGGAACTGGCCGGCCAGGGGATCAAGGCCACCGCCTACCCCGCCGACGTCACCAGCAGCTCCGACGTGGAGCGGGCCGTCGCGGCCGTGGAACGTGAACTCGGCCCCCTCGACCACCTCGTCAACGCCGCCGGGATCCTGCGCACGGGCCAGGCGCGCGAGTTCACGGACGAGGACTGGAACGCCACCTTCGCGGTCAACGCCACCGGCGTGTTCCACGTCTCCCGCGCCGTGGTCAACCGGATGGCGGAGCGCGCCAAGGGCTCCATCGTCACCGTCGCCTCCAACGCCGCCGGCACGCCCCGTACGGACATGGCCGCCTACGCCGCCTCCAAGGCGGCGGCCACCATGTTCACCAAGAGCCTCGGCCTGGAAGTCGCCCGCCACGGCATCCGCTGCAACGTCGTCGCCCCCGGCTCGACCGACACCCCCATGCTGCGCTCCATGTGGCAGGACGAGTCCGGCCCGCGCACCTCCGTCGAGGGGCACGGGGACTCGTACCGCGTCGGCATCCCGCTCGGCCGGCTCGCGCAGCCCTGGCACATCGCCGACGCCGTCGTCTTCCTGCTCTCCGACCAGGCGGCGCACATCACCCTGCACACCCTGACCGTCGACGGCGGCGCCACCCTCGGCGTCTGACCCGCCGCGCCCGCCCCACGGCACAGCCAGAGCCACATCAGAGCCACATCAGAGCCACGAGAGGAAGCCATGGCCGGCATCCCGACCATCGAGGCCTACCCGATGCCGACATCGGGGGACCTGCCCCTCAACATCGCCACCTGGTCCGCCGACCCGGACCGCGCGGTACTGCTGGTGCACGACATGCAGCGCTACTTCCTGGCGCCGCTGCCGGACACCCTGCGCGCCGAGCTCGTCCGCAACGCCGCGCTGCTGCGCGACCGGTGCGCCGAACTCGGCATCCCGGTCGCCTACACGGCCCAGCCGGGCGGTATGACCGAGCGCCAGCGCGGGCTGCTGCGGGACTTCTGGGGTCCCGGCATGAAGCCCTCGCGCGCCGACCGCGAGATCGCGCCGGAGCTGGGGCCCGGTCCCGGCGACTGGGTGCTCACCAAGTGGCGCTACAGCGCCTTCCACCACACCGACCTGCTGTCCCGCATGCGCGAGGCGGGCCGCGACCAGTTGCTGGTCTGCGGCGTGTACGCCCATGTCGGCGTACTGGCCACGGCCGTCGAGTCGTTCAGCCACGACATCGAGACCTTCCTGGTCGCGGACGCGCTGGCCGACTTCTCCGAGGAGGACCACCGCCGGACCCTCAGCTACGCCGCCCAGCGCTGCGCCGTGGTGACCACCGCCAAGGAGGTCCTCGCATGAGCGCCCCGCCGGCCCCGCCCGAGGACGATCTGCTGGCCCGGGTGCTCGCCCCCGAACCCCCGCCCTTCGCCCTGCTGCACCGGCCCGGCACCACCGGGCCCGGCATCATCGAGGTGCTCGTCGGCGACGTGTCGCACCCCGCCACACTGGACTCCGTACCGCTGCCCGCGGACCCCGCGCCCGGCGCACGGCACGAGGCGCTGGTCCTCGTACCGTTCCGGCAGATCGGCGAGCGCGGTTTCGAAGCCACCGACGACGGCTCCCCGCTCATCACCCTGACCGTCACCGGCCAGGAACGCGTCCCGCTCGCCGAGGCCGCCGCCCGCATCGGCGACCGGCCCATCCGGCTCACGGGCGGCGGCTTCGACATCGACGACGCCGGCTACGCGGACATCGTCCGCAGGGTCATCGCGGACGAGATCGGCACCGGCGAGGGCGCGAACTTCGTCATCAAGCGCTCCTTCACCGCCGAGATCAGCGACTACACCCCGCGCAGCGCGCTGACCCTCTTCCGCCGGCTGCTGGAGCAGGAGTCGGGCGGCTACTGGACGTTCATCGCCCACACCGGCGGCCGCACCTTCGTCGGCGCCACGCCCGAACGGCACATCAGCGTGCACGGCGGCACCGCCGTCATGAATCCCATCAGCGGCACCTACCGCTACCCGGCCACCGGCCCCACCCTGCCGCAGGTGATGGACTTCCTCGCGGACAGCAAGGAGACCGACGAGCTGTACATGGTCGTCGACGAAGAGCTCAAGATGATGGCGCGGGTCTGCGAGGGCGGCGGCCGCGTCGTCGGCCCCTACCTCAAGGAGATGGCCCGCCTCGCGCACACCGAGTACCTCATCGAGGGACGCACCACCCGGGACCCGCGCGAGATCCTGCGGGAGACCCTCTTCGCCCCGACCGTCACCGGCAGCCCGCTGGAGAGCGCCTGCCGCGTCATCAGCCGGTACGAACCCCAGGGCCGCGGCTACTACAGCGGAGTCGCCGCCCTCATCGGCACGGACGACCGGGGCGAGCGGGAGATGGACTCCGTCATCCTCATCCGCACCGCCGACATCGACGCCGGCGGTCGGCTCGCCATCGGGGTGGGCGCCACCCTGGTCCGCCACTCCGACCCCGAGTCCGAGGTCGCGGAGACCCGCGCCAAGGCTGCCGGGCTGCTCGCCGCCCTGGAGTCGGACGGCGCCACCCGCTTCTCCGCCCACCCGGACGTACGGGCCGCCCTGGCCCGGCGCAACGAGACGATCGCCGGGTACTGGCTGGCCGGGGAAGCCGAACGGGCCCTGCCGCGGGCCTCCCTGGCCGGCCGGTCGGTGCTCGTCGTCGACGCCGAGGACACCTTCACCTCGATGATCGCCCACCAGCTGCGCTCGATGGGCCTGCTGGTGACCGTGAGCCGCTTCGACGAGCCCTACTCCCTCGACGCCCACGACCTGGTCGTCATGGGACCCGGCCCCGGCGACCCGCGCGACACCGCCCACCCGAAGATCGCCCGGCTGACGGCCGACGTCCGCCGGCTCCTCGCGGAGCGGCGCCCCTTCCTCGCCGTCTGCCTCAGCCACCAGGTCCTCTCCCGCGAACTGGGACTCGACCTCGTACGCCGCGACCACCCCAACCAGGGCGTGCAGCGTCAGATCACGCTGTTCGGCAAGGCCGAACGCGTCGGCTTCTACAACACGTTCGCCGCCCGCAGCGCCGAGGACAAGACCGAGGCCGAGGGCGTCGGCGTGACCGAGGTCAGCCGCGACCCGGAGACCGGCGAGGTGCACGCCCTGCGCGGACCGCACTTCGCCTCCGTGCAGTTCCACCCCGAATCCGTGCTCACCCGGGACGGCGTACGCATCGTCGAATCCCTGCTGACCGGCCTGATCTGACCACCACCCGCACCCCTCCAGCGAAGGAGCTCCGCAATGCTTCCCGTCAACGGCAGTGACAAGGGCCTCTACATGGGTCTCGTGGCCGAGCGGGCCGCCGAGGACCACGGCGACCAGCTGATCATCCTCGACCACGACCTCGACCTGCTCCCCGACGCCGGGCGCCGCATGACGTTCGCCGAACTCGCCGAGCACGTCGACGACACGGCCGCCCGGCTGTACGCGGCCGGAGTGCGCCGCGGCGAACACGTCGCCATCCACAAGTCCAACGGCTTCGACATCAACATCCTGTCCAGCGCCGTCGCCCGCCTCGGAGCCGTCCCCGTACAGCTCTCCCCGTACCTCGACGCGGACAGCGTCCTCGCGCTGCTGCGCCGGCTCGGCGCCCCGTACCTCGTCACCGACATCGCGAAGCTGGACGGATCCTTCGCCGACGCCCCCCTCGCCGAGATCACCAGCCAGGTGGTCATCGTGGCCGGCTCCCGGCCGGGCGCGGTCTCCCTCGCGGACCTGGCCGGATCCCCGCGCCAGGCCCCCGTCGTCCCCCACCTCGACCTGCCCGCGCTGATGACGCACACCTCCGGCACCACCGGCCTGCCCAAGCTCGTCGTCCACTCCGCCCGCACCCTGCACGGGCGCTACCGCCCGCAGGCCAAGCTCTTCGACATGATCCGCGAGCACGAGACGGTCGCCCTGCACGTCAGCTACGTCCACTCGCGCATGCCGCTGGCCCTGGCCGTCCTGCTGCCGCGCGGCAACCCGATGGTCATCATGAACGACGCCGAGCCCGAGCACGCGGCGCGGCTCTGGGCCGAGACCCGCCCCGGCTTCATCGAATCGCACCCCAACTCCTTCATGGAGTGGGAGGTGCTGGCCGACCACCCGCTGCGCCCGCTGTCGAACGTGAAGTTCTTCAGCACGACCTTCGACGCCATCCACCCCAGCACCATGCACAAGCTGCTGCACGCCACAGACCGCAGCTCGCCGCTCTTCTACCAGATCTACGGGCAGAGCGAGACGGGCCCGCTCGTCGGCCGCGGCTTCACCCGCGCCACCGCCCTCGGCGCCGACGGCCGCTGCCAGGGCTACGCCTTCCCCTCCGACACCAAGTTCCGGCTCGTCAGCCGCAACGGCAAGGAGGTCACCCGTGACAACCCCGGCTACATCGACGTCCAGGCCGCCGGCCGGGCGCTCGGCTACTTCGGGGAGCGCGAGCGCTACGACACCCAGGTGCACGGCGGCTGGTGGCGCGGCATGGACCTCGGGTACCGCACCGACGAGGGCTGCCTGCACCTGCTGGACCGCGAGGTCGACGCCATCCCCGGCATCCACTCGACCCTGGAGATCGAGGACACCGTCCTCGGCAGGCTCGACGAACTGACCGAGCTGGTCGTCGTCCCCGGCCCGGGCGGCGCGGGCGTCCCCGTGCTCTGCACCCGCGACGACCAGCCCCTGGACCCGGACCGCTGGCGCACCGCGGCCGCCGAGTGGCCCCAGCTCGCGGAACCCGTCCAGATGAAGCTGACCGAGCTGCCGCGCACGGCCACGATGAAGGTCCAGCGCATCGAACTCAGCGCACGCCTGCGGCGGTTGTCCGACCCGCAGGCGTCCTGACCACGCCCGGCGACAGGGAGGAGAACACCCGAGTGAACGCCACCAGCGAAGCCGACGTGCTGATCGTCGGAGCCGGCCCCACCGGCCTGCTCGCCGCCTGCGAACTGCTGCGGCGCGGCGTGGGCGTACGGATCGTCGACCGGGCGCGGGAGGCCGCCCGGGTGCCCAAGGCCCTGTCGCTGTGGCCCCGGGTCCGCGACATCCTCACCGACCTCGGCGTCGGCGACGCCGTGCGGGAGGCGTCCGTACCCGTACGGGCCTTCCGCTACTTCTCCGACCGGCGGCCCGTCGCCTCGCTCACCTTCACCGAGGAACTCGCCGCCCGCCAGCTCCCGCAGCCCGAGACCGAGCGCATCCTCACCGAGCGGCTGCACTCCCTCGGCGGGAAGGTGGAGCGCGGCGTCCGGCTCCTGTGCCTGGACGACGTCGACTACTCCGGCCGGATCGTGCCCGGCGGCACGGTCACCGCCGTACTGGAACACGGGGACGGGCCCGTCGAACGGTTCACCGCGGCCTTCGTCATCGGCGCCGACGGGGCCGGCAGCGACGTCCGGCGCCAACTCGGCATCGGCTTCGAGGGATCCACGTACGAGATGGCCTTCGCGCTGCTCGACACCCGCGTCGACGGGTACCTGCCGCCCGACGAGATCTCGTACTACCAGAGCACCTCCGGCACCCTTTGCGTCGTACCGCAGCCCGACGGGGTGTTCCGGTTCCTGTCCGTGATGCCCGAGGGCACCCGGCTGACCCGCGAGGACATGCAGCGGCTCATCGACACCCGGGGACCGCACGGCGTACGGATCACCGAACCGGTGTGGGAGACCGTCTTCCGGGTCCACGCCCGGCGGGCCACCGAGTTCTCGCGGGGCCGCGTCTTCCTCGCCGGGGACGCGGCGCACGTCCACAGCCCGGCCGGGGGGCAGGGCATGAACAACGGGCTCCAGGACGCGCACAACCTCGCCTGGAAGCTCGCCGCCGTCCTCGCCGGGGAGTCGCCCGCCGCCCTCCTGGAGGACTACGGCCGCGAGCGCGTCGAGGCGACCGCCCGCATCGTCCGCGACACCGATCTGCACACCCGGGCCCTGACCGCCCGCACCCGGCGCCGCGTCGCCGCCCGCGACCACGCCTTCCGGGTACTGGACCGCACCGGCGCCGCCGCCCGGCTGTACGC
The DNA here is from genome assembly GCF_055565795.1 of Streptomyces sp. NPDC028314. Classification (NCBI taxonomy): domain Bacteria; kingdom Bacillati; phylum Actinomycetota; class Actinomycetes; order Kitasatosporales; family Streptomycetaceae; genus Streptomyces; species Streptomyces sp. NPDC028314. Next base: position 76,156 of record NZ_JBVHTP010000018.1, on the reverse strand, counting down.
GCCCGTGATGGCCGGACGCCGGCTCGCCTACACCCCGCAGCGCGACACCCAGCAGCCCTCCGCCGGAGCCTGCCGGGTACGGGACCGGCTGCCCGGCGGGGTCCGGGCCGGATCCGTCCTCCCGCGCGTCACCGCCCTGGCCCTCGGTCTGGCCGGCCCCGGCCGGGACCCGGCGGGCTGGACCCTGGTGCTGCGCCCGCCGGCCGGGGACAGGGGCTGGACGGCCCGGGCCGAGCACACCGCGAGCCCCTGGCCGGGGGTGCGGGTACTGCGGGCCACGCCCGAGCTCCCCGGCCGGGGCGGGCTCTGCGCCCGCCCCGGGTACTACCTGGTCCGGCCCGACGGGCACATCGCCGCCCACGGGCACCACGGCGACCTCGACCGGCTGGAGACCGAGCTGCGCCACGCCCTGGTCGCGGCGCCCGGCCACTGACGCGGCGCCACGAAGGAGGAGGGGAACGGCCGAGCGCCGCCGTCCGGTTCGCACCGGGCGGCGGCGCCCGTGCGTGCGCTACCGGTGCTGCGAGCCGTCCCGGCGGCGCGGCGGATCCTGGCGGCCCGCCCCCTCCCGCTCCTCCTGCGGCGGATCGGGCAGCGCCAGGCACAGGGCGTCCAGGGCCGCCGCGAAGGCGTGGTCGGGCGGGGTTCCGTAGCCGAGCACCAGACCGTCGCGCGGGGGCATGGAGCTGCCCGGGTGCCGGTACGGCCCGAGCCCGTCCAGCGCCAGCCCCTGGCGGCGGGCCGCACGCAAGGCGGCCTCCTCGGTGTCCCGCGGCAGCTCCAGCACGGCGTGCAGCCCGGCCGCCACCCCGCTCACCCTGATGTGCGGGGCCTGCTCGGCCAGCCGGGCCGCCAGCAGGTCCCGGCGGCGCCGGTAGATCAGGCGCATCCGGCGCAGGTGGCGGTCGTAGGCGCCCGAGCCGATGAACTCGGCCAGGGTCAGCTGGTCGGTGACCCCCGACCACATCTCGCGGGGGCCCTTCGCCGCGAGCACGTCGTCGACCAGCCAGCCCGGCAGCACCATCCAGCCCAGCCGCAGCGCGGGGGACAGGCTCTTGCTCGCGGAGCCGATGTAGACGATCCGGTCCGGGTCCAGGCCCTGGACGGCGCCGACGGGCTGGCGGTCGTAGCGGAACTCCCCGTCGTAGTCGTCCTCGATCAGGACTCCACCGGTCGCCCGCGCCCAGTCCACCACCGCCGCCCTCCGCTCGGGGTGCAGCGGCCCGCCCGTCGGGAACTGGTGCGCGGGGGTGAGCAGCACGGCCCGGGCCCCGGTCCCCGCCAGCTCGCCGATCCGCGCGCCGCTGCTGTCCACCGTCAGCGGCACGGTGGCCAGCCCGGCGCCCTCCAGGACCTCCCGGTGGAAGGGCAGCCCGTACGACTCCACCGCGACCGGACCGGGCAGCACGCTGCCGAGCAGCTCCAGCCCGTGAGCGAAGCCCGAGCAGACGACGATCCGGTCGGGTGCGGTCCGTACGCCCCGCACCCGTGCGAGGTACTCCGTCAGCGTCCGCCGCAGCTCGATCCGGCCGCGCGGGTCACCCACCCCGAAGGCATCGTGCGGGGCGGCGGCCAGGGCCCGGCGGGCGGCGCCGATCCAGGCCGTACGGGGGAAGGCGGAGGCATCGGGGGAGCTCGGCATCAGGTCGTGCGCGGTGCGCCGGTGCGTCGGCCGGGCGGGTCCGCGCAACCGGTCCGGCCGCAGCGGGGCCGCCCGCTCGGCCACCCGGGTACCGGACCCCTGGCGGGCCGCCAGCCAGCCCTCCTCGACCAGCTCGGCGTACGCGTCGGCGACGGTGTTGCGGGCGATCCCGAGGTCCGCGGCCAGCGCCCGGTAGGGCGGCAGCCGGGTGCCGGGGGCCAGCCGGCCCGAGTCGATGGCGGTGCGCAGCGCCTGCATCAGCTGGTTGCGCAGGCTGCCCTCGCCGCTGAGTTCCAGGTGCAGATCGCTGCCGGTGCCGGCCGGTTCGGAGGCGGGATCGTCCGCGGGATTGACCCATGATCTCTGCATGGAAATGAACCCTACTCGGGGCCGATTGCGCTCATAGAGTCTTCACATGACCACTTTTCAGGTTCCTGAGCGCATGAACTTCGCCGCCGTCGCCCCCAAGATCTTCAAGTCCGTACTGGCCCTGGACGGAGCCGCCCGGCAGGGCCTCGACCCGGTCCTCCTGGAGCTCGTCCAGATCCGCACCTCGCAGATCAACCGCTGTGCCTACTGCATCGATTACCACACCGGCGACGCCCGCAAGGGCGGCGAGTCGGAGGAGCGGATCTACCAGCTCACCGCCTGGCAGGAGTCGAGCCTGTTCACCGTCAAGGAGCGCGCTGCCCTCGCCCTCACCGAGGAGATCACCCTCCTGCCCGGCGGCGTCACCGACGCCGTCTACGACGAGGCCGCCCGCCACTTCGGCGAGGAGGAGCTGGCGCACCTGATCGCCCTCATCTTCACGGCGAACGTCTGGAACCGGATGAACGTCGCCACCCGCAAGACCCCCGGCACCGAATAGGCCGGCCGGTCCACGACCCCCAGAACCCATAGCAGCGCACCAGGGCGGTGGCCACCGCCGGACAGGCCAGGCCACCGCCCCTCGTATGCCCGCCTTCCGCATGCCCGTCCCCCGTCTCCCGGCGCCCGAGGGGGACCCCTGACCAAGGACTGACACCATGACCACGCTCGACTCATCCGCACCACTGACCGCGGGCAGGGAACCCTCCGCGGTCAAGGGCTGGCTCGCCGTACTGGCCGTCACCCTCGGCATCTTCTCCCTCATGACCTCCGAGCTGCTGCCCGTCGGCCTGCTCACCCCGGTCGGGGACGCCCTGAAGGTCTCGGAGGGCACCGCGGCCCTCATGGTCACCATCCCGGGCCTCGTCGCCGCGATCTCGGCCCCGCTGGTCACCGTCGCCACCGGCAAGTACGACCGCCGGCTCGTGCTGGCCATCCTGATCGCCATCGTCGGCCTGGCGAACCTCGCCTCCGCCTTCGCCACCAGCTTCGCCGTGGTCCTGATCGCCCGCTTCCTGATCGGCATCAGCGTCGGCGGTTTCTGGTCGATCGCCGGCGGCATCGCCCTGCGCCTCGTGCCCGAACGGCACGTCGCCCGGGCCACCGCCGTGATCTTCGGCGGAGTGGAAACCGCCTCCGTGCTCGGCGTGCCCACCGGAACCTTCCTCGGAGACCTCTCCGGCTGGCGCACCGCCTTCGCCGCCGTCGGCATCCTCGGCCTCGTGGCCCTCGCCGCGATGCTCTTCCTGATGCCGAAGGTCCCCGCCGAACGCACCATCGGCTTCGGTGACCTGCCCAAGGTCTGGAAGGGCAACGCCGGAGTCCGCGTCGGCATCGCCATGACCTTCCTCGTGATCACCGGTCACTTCCTCGCCTACACCTTCGTCCGCCCGCTCCTCCAGGACGACGGCGTGAGCGACAGCATGATCGGCGCCCTGCTGCTGACCTTCGGCGTCGCCGGCATCACCGGCAACTTCATCGCCGGCGCCCTGATCGCCAAGCGGCTGCGCCAGGTCGTCATCGGCATCGCGATCGTCCTCGCCGCCGCCATGGTGCTGCTCGCCACCGTCGGCAACACCACCGCCACCGCGGCCCTGATCCTCGTCCTGTGGGGCCTGGGCTACGGAGCCGTACCGGTGACCTTCCAGACCTGGATCCTCGACGCCGCTCCCGAGGCGACCGAAGCCGCCTCCTCGCTGTACGTCTCCACCTTCAACCTGTCGATCGCCCTCGGCGCCCTCTTCGGCGGCATCGCCGTGGACAATCTGGCCACCGCCAGCGTCCTGTGGATCGGCGCTGGCCTCGCGGTCCTCACCCTCCTGGTCGTCGGCCGCCGCTCCGCCGGCCCGGCGGGCTCCGCAGCGGCCGCGGAAGGCGCGGCCGACCCGGCCCCCGCGGCGGCCCACTGATCGTCTGCCCCGCGACACCGTCCCCCGCGGGCGGGACAGACAGCCGGACGCGGCTCCACCACGGAGCCGCGTCCGGCCTTTTCGTACGACGTCAACTAGGGTCGGTGGAAGCGCACTTCGGGGAAGCGTTCCGTCGGGCCGTCCAGCAGCGGGGTGTTGTGTCCGCGCAGGTGGGTGTCGACGAACGCCGTCACATAGGTCCTGGTGACGGTGTCGGCACGGTCACCGTCCAGCCGCTGGAGCGGCAGACCCTGCTGCTTGGCCAGCGGCGCCAGGTCGGTGAAGGACAGGTGGTCGGTGTCGTCGACGCTCAGCCAGCGCTTCCATCCGGTCAGTTCGGTCCAGGTCTCGTCCCAGGTCTTCTCCGCGCCCGGTACGTGGCCGGCCTTGCCCAGCATCAGGAACGGCCGGTCCAGGGGGATGTCGTTCGGGAAGTGGAAGTTGCCGTCCATGTTGACCGCCGCCTTGACGCGCGGGTCGCGCAGCATGGCCGGGACCGTGCTGAAACCGCCGGCCGAGTGCCCGACGACGGCGATACGGTCGCGGTCGACGGGGGTTCCGCGCCAGGCCGGGCGCGCGCCGGTGAGCTCGTCGAGCACGAAGGAGATGTCCTCGGCGCGGACCGCTCCGACCTTGGGGAAGTTCTTGTTCACGCACGCCAGGCAGGAGGTGGTGCGCCCGTCGGGGAACGAGATGCCGTCCGCCTCGTAGTTGTGACCGATGGCGGCGACGGCGTAACCGCGGGACGCGAACTCCTCGGCGAGGCCGGTCAGGGTGGCGCGCGGCATGCCGAAGCCCGGGGACAGGACGACGAGGGGCAGGCCGCCCCGGACCCTCGCCGGCCTGGCGTCCACCGTCGAGTGGGTCCTCACCCCGGCGAACAGGCCGGCCGGCAGGTCCAGTCCGGTGGCGGCCGCGTACTGCCGGGACTCCTCGGCCGTCATGTAGGGCGCGGGTGTGTCCGAGGGCCTGGCGGCCGGGTACCAGAGGGAGACCATCAGCTCCCGCTTCTCCGCGGGGACCCACGGATCGGCCCGGTCCTCGTCCTTCAGGTGGACGGTGGCCCTGCCGACCGGGTGGTGCCCGGACGGGGCGGGCAGCACGAGTGCCGTCGCGGCCGGTCGTACGGGGCGGGCGTCGGCGTGGGCGGTCGTGGTGGCAAGGGTGCCCGCCAGGGCCGTGGCAACGGCGGCACCGACCAGGAACAAGCGTCGTCGCATCGAGTCGTCTCCATCGTTGTCTCTCGTGGCATCCGGCCCGGTGCGGACCGATGCCTCGAACGCTACGGCGGGCGCGAGCGGTTGCCATCGGCCCGGGGATGTACACCGCCGCCGGCGTACATCCCCGGGTGGACGTCCCCGGGACGATGACGTCGCGGTCTAGAGGGAGTTCAGGTCCACGGCGTCCGCCATCGCCTTGTACCCGGCGTCGTTGAGGTGCAGGTGGTCGATCGGGGAGGCGTACTCCGCCCGGAGCCGCTGGGGGGCGGCCGGGTCGGCCACCGCCCGGTCGAAGTCCACGACGCCGTCGTACGCCCCGCCCGTACGGATCCACTCGTTGACCGCGGTCCGCACGGCCTCGCCGCGCTCCGTCCAGAGCGGGAAGTCCTGGTCCCGGGCGTCGTCCCGGTACGGCGGAAGGGTCGCGCCGATCACCTTCACCCCGCGGGCGTGGGCGGCGCCGATCAGCTGCCGGTACCCGGCGATGATCTCCTCCGCGGTCACCGGGGGGTTCGGCGAGGTGCAGCGGTCGGAGGGCATCTCGGCCTGGATGATGTCGTTCGTGCCCTCCAGCAGGATCACCGTGCCCACGTCGGGCCGACCCAGCGCGTCCCGGCGGAACCGCTCGACCGCCGCCTCCCCGAAGCACTCCGAGTCGTTGAGCACCTTGTTGCCGCCGATCCCGGCGTTCAGCACCGGCCGCGGCCGGCCCTGCGCGGCGAGGCGGCCGGCGAGCTGGTCCGGGTAGCGCAGGTCGGCGCCGCCGGTGGAGCCGAAACCGTCCGTGAGGGAGTCCCCGAAGGCGACGATCGCGTTCCGGGGCCGCACCCGCGGCCCGCCCTTCACGTCCACCCCGGCCAGGTGGTACCAGGAGGGACCGGCCTCCGTGAACGCGCCCGGCGCGGAGTCGCGCAGGTGGTTCCCGGCAGCCCGGTAGCTGCTGCCCATCGCGACGTTGTGGAAGGTGGCCGGACCGGTGGGGCCCTTGAAGTAGAAGGTGACGGTGAGCCGTTCGAAGGCCTTCACGGGCAGCGCCACCGCGTCGCTCGACCGTTCCCCGCCCGCGGGGACCGTCACCGAACCCGACCCGTCGAAGCGCAGCGTGCGGGTGGAGCCCGGCTGCACGGCCGCGCCCTGGGCGGTGCGCGCGACCGTCGCGCCGGTGAGCCGCAGCGGGGTCCCGCCGAAGGCGTTGGATATCCGCAAGCGCAGTTCGCCGCCCTCCGCCCCGACCCGTACCACCTGGCGCACCGACTGGTCCTCGAAGCCGGCCTTCGACCAGTTCGGGTACCACGGGGTGTCCGAGGGGGCCTGCTGGGAGGCGGTCCAGGCGCTCTGCCAGGGGGTGTCGTGCGCGACGGCGGGGACGGTGGCGCTCGCGGCCAGGACGAGGGCGGCGAGCGGGACGGCGAGGGCGGTCTTCTTCGTGGTCATGCCCCTATGACCCGGGCCGCCCAGAAGATGTGACAGGACGGCGGGAGATCTTCTGTCAGTGGCGGCTGGCAGGATCGGGGCATGAGTTTCCAGATCCCGCTCCCGGCCGATCCGCGCACCTCGGAGGTGTACACCGACTGGGTCAAGGCCCACGACCCCGGCGCCGAGACCGCCGCGCTCGGACTGCTCGACGCCGTGCGCGAGAACATCCACCGCGCCTACGAGAAGCCGGGCGCCTACGTGGACCAGATGGAGTGGCGGGCCCGGCAGCTCCCCCCGGCCCATCTGCCCTGGTTCTGGGAGACGGTGGCCCACCGGCTGATCGCCTGGCACCTGCGCTCCGCCGGCCGCGCCTACACGCTGGCCCGCAAGGCCGAGGTGGAGCACCAGCTGCCCGTGGACGCCGCCCGGCACCGGGCGAACGTCCTCCTCCACGCCCGCGCCGGGGCGCTGCCCGCCGCCGAGCTGAGCGCCCATCAGGCCCGGCTCGCCGCCGAACTGGACCCCGCCGCCGCGCACGAGGAGTACGTACGGGTCCTCACCGCCTGGGCGGCTTCCCCTGGTGAACTCCCCGCCGACCTGGCCACCCGGGTCCGCGCCTCGGCGCGCGCCGCCGGACTGGGCACCGCCGAGGAGGCCCGGGTACTCGGCTCCCTCGTGGCGGCCCAGCGCGGCCGGACGGTCCCCGACCGGCTGCTGGAGGCCGTCTCGAAGCTGCTCGCCGCGCACCCGCCGGAGGCGGAGCTGCACGCCCCGCTCATCGAGCTGTTCCCCGAGTCCCGGGGCGACGCGGCGCCCTGGCTGCGGCTGCTGCTGCGCTCCGGGGCCGCCGAGGCCGCCGCCGACGGGCGGGTGGAGCCGGAGGGCGGGCTCGCCGACTGGCTGCGCCGCTACACCTGGATGTTCGGGCACGGCCGCTCAGGCGGGGGAGTGGTGCGCCAGCCCATGCCGGCGGAGCTGTTCGAGCTGGTGACCCTCTTCGCCCCGCGCCTGAAGGCGGCCGGCACCCCGCTGCGGCTGCACGAGGACCGGTACCGCTACCAGGGGCTGGACGCCGACCTGCTGGACGTCTGCCTCGCCGAAGGCCTCCCCGTCGAGGACCCGGGCGACTCCGTACGGCTGGAGTTCTGGGGCGAGCGGTCCCAGCGCGACCTCAAGGCCCTCGCCGCCGACCCGGTGTTCGGCCGCCGGCTGGAGGGCACGGTCCACGCCCGGCACAAGGGCGGCGGCACGGCCATCACCCGGCTCCCGGAGAACGCCGGGATCGCCGCCGAGGTGCACGGCCGCGTCGAGGGCCTGCTCGGGGCGCTGCGCGGCGGGGGCCTCGCCGCCGCCGACGAGGCCGTGCGCGAACTGCGGGAGCTGCTGGACCGCCCCACGGCCACCGCCCTCGACGGGATCGAGGAGGCGCTGGCGGAGCTGGACCTGACCGGCCCGCTGGCCCGCGCCCTGCGCGCCGGGATCCCGGAGGAACTGGGCTGGCCCGCCCTGGACGCGGCCCTGGACGGATTCGCGTCCGGCGAGACCGTCCGGGTCACCGGCACCTGGCCCGTCCTGACCGTCTACGGGGACACCCGGGCCGTGGCCGTCGACCACGCCGGCGAGCGCGGCTCCTGCGCGTTCCGGCTTCCCGAGAACACCTTCTGGCACAGCGTGTACTTCGTGGGCGGCGCGTTCCTCGTCAGCTGGGCCCGGCCCCACGAGGGCACGCACGCCTTCTGGGCCGACCGCCCCGAGGAGGTCTTCGAACCGGCACAGACGCTCGGCCTGCGCCCCTACGGTGGCCTGATCCAGGGCGGCCAGGGCTACCAGTTCGAGACCCCGGACGGCGGCGGCCGGCACGACGGCGAGCGCGTCCTGCGGCCCGGCGGCCGCGAGGGCATCGGCCACCTCGACTTCATGCTGAGCGACGGCAGCCGCTACTGGAGCGCCCCCGTCTTCCACGCCCGCGAGGAGCGCAACCGGGTCGACCCGGTGACGGGCGAGCGGACGGCCGACCGCACCCCGCCCGAGTTCATCGCCGGGGCACAGGTGCCGCCGGGCATGGAGCCCTTCGAGGACGACCAGACCCTGGCGCCCCTGCCCGAGGGCGCCCCCGCCTCACCGCTGGGCCAGGCCGGCCGCCTGGTCGGCTGCCGGGTCTTCAACCGCACCCCGCACCCCGGGCCCTCACCGCGCGAGTTCCTGCTGGAGTCCATCGACGGCCGGAGCGCCCGCTACCGCACCCGCACCTACGGGCAGCACCCGTGGGGCATCATCGGGATGCCGGCCGGCGGTGAGGACGCGGTGCTGGTGGAGTACGAGAGCATCCGCTGCCACGCCGCCGAGGACAACTCCCTGCTGTGGCAGGTCCAGGGCTTCCCCGGATCGGACCGCCGGCGCAAGGACGCCACCTTCGGCGAGGAGGCCGGGCCCGTACCGCCGCCCGCCTTCTGGCACTTCCTCACCCCGCGCGACGAGGCCGCCTCCAAGACCCTGCGCGGCGTCGACGACGCGGCCGTCCGCGCCCTGCTCGACGCGGCCCTGCGCGCGGACCCGGCGCCGGCCGTGGCCGGGGTGAGCGAGCCCCGGATCGCCGAGGGCGTCGCGCGGGCCGCGCGGCTCGCCGCCGACGTGCTGCGCCGCCGCCAGGAGCTGTCCCGCCGGGTGGCCGTCATGCGGTCCGGGCCGGTCGTGGAACTCCCCTCCGCCGTCCCCGACACCGAACTCACCCCCGCCCTGCGCGGGCTGCTGCCGGAACTGCGGCCGTACGAGGCCCACGTGCCGCGGCCGTACCCGGCGCTGCTCACCGCCGTCGCCGCGGACGGCCGCCACCTGCGCGGGGAGATCGACGACGAGACCCGGCGCCTGGCCCTGCCGGCCCAGCCCGCCGAATGGGCCGTCCTGACCGGCCGGATCGACGCGGTGGCCTGGCGGGCCGCCGTCCAGAGCACCCCCGAGGCGGAACGCGCCGCCCTGGCCGCCCTGCTGGAGACCTGGAGCCGCCAGCCCTTCGCCGAACAGGGCAGCTCCTGGCGCACGGGCCGGGCGACCGAGGAGGCCCTGGCCGCGTGCCGGTCCGCCGGATCGGCCGTGGCCTCGGCGGCCCCGCGCGGCGCCCTCTCCCGGTTCCTCCAGCGGGCCGAGGACCCTGCCCCCGCCGATGCCGAGGAGTGCGGCACCTCGACCGTCCCCGGGGACGACGCCGCCCGCCTGCCCCGGCTGCTCGAACTGCTCGCCCTGCACGGGCCGCTGCCCGTACCGGCCGAAGCCGTGGACGTCTTCTGCTGGCGTACCGGGGTCCGGCGGTCCGTCGCCGAACTGGCGCTCGCCGGCCTCCCCGGGCGGCAGGACCACCGGGAGCACCAGAAGATGCTCCGGCTGAAGCCGTACAAGATGACCCAGGCCATGGTCAGGGAGTACGACGGGCTCAGCCACCAGCTCGGCCTGGCGGGCCGGCAGGCCCTGCTGGCCGCGGGCGTCCCGCAGGACCCGGCCGAACTGTGGCGGCCCGGCGGGATGACCGCGGCCGCCGAGCGGATGGCCGCGGTCTGGGCCGAGCTGCTCGGCGCGAGCCCGTACGTGGACGAGGGCCTGGCCGAGCAGCTGGAGGAGGACCTGGGCCTCTCCGGGGACTGGCCGCGCACCCTGCCGGCCGGCCGGGCGCCCGAGGGCCGCAGCGCCTACGGGGAGCACGGCTTCCTGCTCGTCGGCGGCACCTCCGGCGAACTCCAGGTGCGGCTGGCCGAGCCCGACGGCACGCCCGGCATGTGGGTGGCCGGCAGTACGCCCGCGCACCGCGAGGCCGCCTCGGTGGTGGCGTGGGCGCTGACCGAGCGCCCGGTCGGCGATCCGGCCGCCGCGGGCGCGCTCGCCCTGTACGGGCGGCTGCGGGCGGTGCTGGAGGACCCCGGGACCCTGATCCCGCTCAACTATCCGCGCCTTCCCGCCCTGGCCGAGGCCGAGGGGTTCGCCCCGTACGAGGGCCAGGTCCTGCCGTGCCCCCGCCCCCTCGACGAGGGCGTGAGCGAGACCCCCACCGCGTACGACGACGGGCTGTTCGTGGTCGCCCTGCCCCGGGGAGACGTCTTCGTACGCGCGGCCGCGCTGGCCGATCCGGAGCGGGTCGACCGGGCGGTGCGGCTCTGCGCCGAGCTGAAGCACCCTCATCTCCCGGACAGCCTGGGCCCCCGGCTGCGGTCGCTCCAGGCGGAGTTCGACGGTCTCGCCCGGCTGGTGGCCCGCGCGGCCGGCACCCCGGTGGGCGCCGGGGGGTACGAGGCGAACCCGGCTCTGAGCGCTCCGGAGCTGGTCACCGAGACCGCCGGGACGCTCGGCGTCGGCAGGGACGCGGCCGCGCTCTACCTCCAGCTCCTGACCCTGGCCCGTCCCACCGACAAGAACGTCCGCCGCTGGAACGGCTGGACGCCCGCCCGGCACAAGGAGGTCCAGGCCGAACTGCTTGCCGCCGGCGTGATCGTGGGCGGCCGGCGCGCCCGCGCGGGCCGCACCGCGTTCGTCCCGGGCGAGTGGACCGACCTCAAGGCCCCGCACCTGCCGCTGGAGCGGGCCAAGACGGCCCCGCACCTGGTGTCCGTGTACGGCAAGGCCGCCGACGGCCCGTACGTCCGCCTCCTCACGCCCGAGCCCCCGCACGAGATGTTCGCCCGTGCCTGGGCCCGCGTCAGGGAGGAGGGCCGGCAGGGTTCGGCCGACTGAGCAGGACCCCGCCATGCCGCAAGGCACCCCGGGACGGGCCCCGGGGTGCCTTGCGGTCGGTGGGACGGGGAACTTCGTGACATCGGTTCGAGGATCAGTCGGCCGGACGGCCGCGCAGGCTACCGGGGCCGTCGAAGGTCGCCGATGCGGCGTAGTTCAGGGTGGTCGACGTCGTCGTTGCCGATGACGATGCTTGCTCGCGCGGCCGGGTCGGCCTCGGCCAGGTACTGCCGACAGGCTGCGTGGTAGCGGTTGTCGAAGGCATTCTCGGCCTGCTCAAGTCCGCCGAAGAGCGCGGCGTCCCGCGTGGTGCCGCGCCGGCGGGCGACGGGGAAGCTCGTGTCGGCGAACACGACCTCGTCCCACAGGCGGGCCAGTTCGCCGCGCTGGAGGAAGCTGCCGTCCACGATCAGCACCGCTTCGGCCGGCGCGGTGACGGGGGGTTCGTCGATCTGCTGGTCGCCGGCCAGGTCGATGATGCGGCTGCGGTAGCGGCGGTCGCCGCCCGGGCCCATCGGTGTGAGTACGGTCCGTGCGAACGCGGGAAAGTCGTAGGCGTCCTGGTAGTAGCCGACCGCTGAGTCGCGGCCCTGCCGGTGGCGGTGGGCGCGCGGGTGGTGGAACCCGTCCATGGACAGGTGAATCGCGGGTCGGCCGCGATCGGCGACCGCAGATGCCAGCGCACGGGCCAGGGTCGTCTTCCCCGAGGCGGTGATACCGTCCACCGCGACCCGAAGCGGATGCCCGGGGTCCCGGGCCGTGAGGTGATCGGCGATCCGGCCGATGACCTGGTCTCGGGTGGGCCGGCCCGGGTGATCGTCAGCCTGGGTCGCGCTGGTCTTGATCAGTTCTGCCACCCTGCGGATCCTACAATGCGCCGACGTCGGAAGCCGTTGTCGTACCGATCATGGAACGCCCAGGTCGAACAGGGTTCCTGGGCGGGTGATCCTGCGGTGGTGAGGGCATGAAGGCGGGCCCACGCCCCGCGGGAACAGTCCCACGCCCCGCGGGGACGGGCCCACGCCCCGCGGGGACGGGCCCACGCCCCGCGGGGACGGGCCCACGCCCCGCGGGGACGGGCCCACGCCCCGCGGGGACGGGCCCACGCCCCGC